>NZ_JBHTHQ010000001.1:0-32291 GCF_042676605.1 Alloscardovia venturai
AGCTTGTATCGTGTCAGACACGTTACGATACTTCACCGCACCCACACCAAAATCAGAAGACAAACCCATACCAGGATTCGCGTCATCAATAAAACTATCCACATGAGCATTAAAAGCATCATGCGCTATAGGTATATCAGGCAATAAACTCCCCGTAATCCTATGTGCTACAAACTTTTCTACACCTGCAACATTCTGTGCAGTAGTTTGGCTATTCCACTGCTCTTTTATGTGCATCACATCCTTACCCGTCTTAGCCACATTCTTTAGCATCTTGTAATCCACATGAGACTCCACCTCACGAGCCATCAGATGCTTTACTAAGCTAGCACCCTCACGATCACCAGAACGATAAAGCTCCTGCATATGCTTCATGTGTGAAGAAGTTGTTTTTACAACATTAGAGACTTTATCTTTCATATCACTAAGAGTATGAGAAGAATTCTTGAGGGCACCACGTTCCTGTCTCGTATATGCAAGAATATCTCGAGCAGACTGCTTATCCCCATTTTTCAATGCAGCAAACGCGTTCTTTAAATGACCTGCCGTGTTTTCACCGCCGGGAAGTATTTTACGCGTGACGTCACCGAACTTGTCCGCTATGCTACTTATACCCTGATGTAAGAAAGCCTGAGACTCATCCATAACAGCGTTTGCCAATCCTCGTGCACCCCCACGCGCACCAGCTTTCATAGTCACTGCAAGATTGTCGAACAGTGCCCCGTCCACACCAAATGCCGCACGCAGTTTACTCGTACCTGCCGCAACTTCTCCCAACTCATGAAAAGCCTTCAACGCGCCAAGAAAGGCAAGCCCATCCAGCAGGACAGTAAAGGCAAGCTCACCGAACCCCATATCACCATTGAAATACTTACCCGCAGAATCGATAAGGTCGATACCTGCAGCCACAGCTCCAATCAACGCGAGGACAAAACACCCGCCAGGTACAAATAAACTGATAACGCCGACGACAGTCCCAACGCCCTTCGCAACAGAAACGATACTTTTCCATGCTTTACTATAAAGAACTTTCTGCCACGCACTCGTCTGCAATCCAGCAGCTTCCTGAGCAGCATTAATCCGCCCTTTAATAAGACTTGCCTGTCTCGTGTAATCCTCATGTGCTAGGCGAGCACGACGAACCGCCTGCTCACGATCACTAGCAGCATCCGCTATCCTACGCTGGTACAAAGCAATCTGCTCACGAGCAGTATCCTCATTTGTGCTCATACGATTCAAATCAAAATGAAGAAGACCGTCTACATCACGCCACGAGCCTTGTAGCACGTCACTGCCCAGAGCCTTTACTGCTTTACTCGCATCCGACTGAGCTGTTTGAGCTTGCTCGAGAGCAGCCCTTACTTCACTTTGATCGTTTTGCACGGTCTGCATCCAAGATAGTAAATAGCCTGCTACGTTACTCGTGTTAATACTTAACCGAGTTAATCGTTGAGGAAGACTACCAAGCTTGACATAAAACTCGTTAATACTAACTCCTAGACTGTCGCCAGTTTCTTTCATCGTAGAAAGATACGATGCCATCTGCGTAATCGTATATGACTTATTCAGCAAATCTACCCGTAGATTGTCAATGAGCTGAGGGTCTCCCGGTGTTGGATCAGTATAAAAACCAATCAACGCCCAATCACCACGACGAGACATAGTTCCTCCTACTTTTCCTCAATAACTAAGCTTGATGTAATTAGTTCAAAAAGCTGTGCCATTTCAATCTCAATATCTATATTTGGAGTTTCAAAACCGACAAGAAGAGTCCCCTGAGACGTAGGTACGTAAGTCCTAAAACTAAAAAGCTTGATGGGATTTTGGGCAGCTCCTCCGTATAACTCATGAGATATAGCTTGAATTGCCTTACCCGCGTGCGGAAGCCTGATAAGAGTGATATCAGGAGCTATAGGCTCATCTTCATCTAGTTCAGAAAGTATCCTTGCAATTGCACTAACGTCAGATTCATCCTTTTCTGCCGGTACCTTTGGCAGCACCTGAACGACACCAAAAGCAACGATTCCACCCTCACTGGTAGGGGCAGAAAAGTTAATTACTTCCCTAGTCCCACCCTTATACGCTACCTCAAGCTGCGAACGCAGACCATTTTCCAAATGACCTCTATACTCTTGAAAGCTTGGCAGAGCAGAAACAATATTGTCAGCAATTTGCACGGCTACACGAGACAAACTTTCATCCGTCAATGTGATATGATTCCAGCCGTCAGGCATGAGCAAAGAATAATTTTTCAAGTTACTAGCCTTCTTGATCAAAGTGACTCATATCCTGGTCAAGCTTTTGGAATGCTTCAGCTATATTTCCAGCTTCGTCAGCCATTTTTTGAGCGTTCTTCGTAAACTCATGCTTGTGTACTTCAAAACCTTGAAGAAAATCCTCCATAGCCTGCGCTACATCCTCATGACCTAAACCGTCATGATCCACATTGACCTTAGCTATGCCATCAATAGTACTTCCAATATTTACCAATGCAGACTGTAACCCATATAAAGTTTGATAATTAATCTGTAAATCTGTCAAACGAATCAACCCCTCCACCAGTACATTGACTTTAATCTAACCTTTCGTCCAAGTATAACAAGCTAAGAAGAAGAGAATACACTGCAAAAAGAAAGAATCAGGGTTCATTGATAGCAACCATTTCCCTGCCATAGTAGGTAAAACTGCAACAGTTACTTATAGTTTTACGTCTATTCTCCCGCAAACGTTAAATCTTCTCCATTGGGCGATACTAGTTATATGTGTAGTACATACATCGCCTCTATCCACGCATACGCAAAATATAATAGAGATAGCTATTGCCCTTGCAATACTGCTCACATACTCGTATACTGCCGCTACAGCGCTTAAATTCTTAATGTACCGTTCTTGTGACTGAATCCGCAGAATTTCGAGTCTTTAATCTTTGGACTTTTCATTACTCATGATTACCATTAACTTTCATAAAAATCTAAAGATTAACAATAACGAGCGAAAACTTAGCTGCTTAAAAATACTGCTCAAGTTTAAAAGGTATTAAAAGCATCATGCGCTCTTATTTGCCGTCTCAATCACAGCATGGATATTACTTAACGCACCAATAATTCCAGCTACAGTGTCTTTTTCAAACTGTTGAAACACAGTAGCTCCAAACGCAATATGAATCTCGTTGTTCTCCTCGATAAGAAATGCCTTAACGAAATTCACAGTTCGGCTTATGAGCGAAACGTAATCAAGCAATTGTCCGCGCAGTCCTTGATTGTAGGCTTTCGCTAATACCACAGATAAATCTATAAAGACATGATCTGCCTTGAAAACATTGACGTAGTAAACAGTTTCCGAGTCATCATCAACTAAAGTTAACTGTCCATCTTCACCCATGATGAATGGGAAATGATGACTCTTCAATTCTAGTGCTAAGCGCTCCAAATAGGCTTTATCGTCAAATTCATCCAAAGTAAGCAACTGATTCTTGGGCGGTAAATCTTTAATATCATCGTAAAACTCAGTAGCTCCACACTGATAGAAAACATGAGCGAGCCAGTCCATATAAATTTCAAAAAGCGTTCCATTTCGAGAATGTATCGCCATAGAGTTTCTGCTAACTGTCCCTCTACATCCACTTCTATAGAAGCATAAAAATGAATATTCTCACGTTCAGAAATATCGTATTCATCGATATACGCCTTCAGTATTCTGTTATCACGGTTCCAAGCATTAACAATATCTTCAGCAAGTTCATAATTTTCCATCGGCAGTACCTTGTCCCATACTGCTACGGCGGTTAAGATACCATCATCAATTCCGATTGCTAGCTGTGAGCTTTTAAGGGATAAAATAAGATGCTCATTCAAAGACTTATATTCTCTACCACTCGCCTCACACAATGCCGCAAATTCGTAAATCATACACATCACCGTTTCTCATCATCGGCTGTACGTCCTAGTGCAGCAACAACTACAAACATCTCAATCATCAAAATCCCAGCCATAAACCACTCAAAATCAGGGGCAACATCTTGACGCTTCGAGAGTTTCTGGACCAAGATTACGTCTTTCAAAAAGGAAAAAATTCCGATAGCAAGCACAATCACAGCTACCACATACCCCAAAAAGACATATGATTGAGAATACACGCGAAAATCCAGATTGGAAGTAAAATTCCACTCAAGCTGCAAAAGATAATAATAGGATACTTTAGATTTGTAAAATCTATTTTATTAAGCATTATAATCATCGATATTGCCCCGAAGTAAATTAGCGCAATTATCGGAAGAAAAATTTGCATATTATCTCTTGTCAATGCGCCAAAAATCAATCCGATAGCGGCTACTATGGCAAATAGCGTTGGGATGTATATAAACTTCTTAGGGCTATCGCTGAGCCCCCCGTAAAGGAAAAATATCATAAAATTTGCGACAAATATTACAGCAGCTATTACTATAGGAATTCGTGAAGAATCAGGAGAAAAAATAGTCATTCCAAGCACTAGACTCACAGTATAAATAGCGAATAATACGTAGCTCTTTCTCTGTACTCCAGAAACAGAAAACGCGAGTTTCCCTTTACGTTTCCGAATCTGATTAGTAAAACAATTGGAGAAATAGCTTATATCATTGTCAACCACTATTTTCGGCATTAACCTTCTATCACTCTGTCGCCTCATAAAATCCCCTCCAAATTTCGCATGTTACCATTGTCTATTTCCCCACTCCCGCAAAATTAAAAGAGACACTACTAGTCTCATTAAAATTATCAATATATGTATCAATATGCTTTGTCATTTGAGTAGAGAAAGGTTTAATATCAATTTTTTCCGTTACCTGATGGAGCGCAAATTTTTCCCATCCTGCAATATTTTGTTGATGATTTTGATAAGGCTGTTGTTCAACCGCATGCGATAGTTCCTTACCGAATTTCACAATATTTTTTGCGCTCACATCAATATTCAGAATCGATTTCTGTGTGAGCTTAGCATCCAATACAGCTCCAGAAAAATCTCCACCTCTTAATAGCTTACCAATATTCTTCGTATGTCCCGGTAAATCCTTCAAACCTTGAACAGTGTCGTGAACGCCATCAACAATCGACGACTTCGCCTATACACCAGCAAGCTTGAACATCTTGCTCGCACCTTCCTCATTATTATGAACCATTCGGAGACCTTTCTTCACGATTGCAACGGTGTTATCTCCACCTGGCACAAGTTTTCTCGCGGTATTGCTGAACTTTTCAGCAATACTCGTAATCCCTTTATGTGCTATTGAGTATGTATTATCAGCGAGCGCCCCCGCGATGCCGCTCACGCCGCCTTTTGCACCTGCCTTAAATGTACCGATAATATTCTCAGCAAAAGGATTATTTAATCCGCATACTGCTTTTACAACACTTGTATTTTCACCAAGATTCTTTAGCTCTTTGAAAGCTGTATTTACAGGAATAATAGATAGAGCATCAATAACACTGGAAAATACCCATTCACCTAGTCCCATATCGCCATTCGCAAATTTAGCTGATGAATCTGCAAAATCTACAAGAGCTACTGCTACCCCAAGCAAAGCTAACGCTAGGCATCCTCCGGAGACAAATAAGCTCGCAACTGCTACAGCAGTACCCACCCATTTAGAAATCTTTACTACTGTCTTCCAACCATTACTATAGAAAAATTTCTGCCAGTCATCAGTGTGCAGTCCAGCAGCCTCTTGGTCGTTGTTAATTTTTTCGGCAATTTCTCTTGCTTTATCTTCAAAATGCTGTCGTATTCTATCCGCTTCTCTATGCGCTTGATCAAAGTCATCACACGCAAAAGCTACTTTCTGTCTGAAACTTACTAATGCCGATTCAGAAATTTCTTTATTACTCTCCAAAGTTTCCGTCTCGTTTATTCCCACACAATCTAGCATTTGATTTGTGTATACGCTGTTAGGAGATTGACGAATGCTTTGCAAGATAGAGTACTTATTGAATGGCACAGGAGAAAGTGCATTAACAGCATCAATTTGGTCTTGTTGCGCGTCTTTGCTCAGGCTGAGAACTCTTTTTATCCCTTCCTGGCTACTTCGAACTTCGTTCTCCCACATGCCAAGATGCCCAATCATACCTTCAGTATGTGTAGTGAGGATATTTAATTTCTTTGGTAGCTCACCCAGTTTTTTGAGATATGCTTCGACAGCTTTACCCGCTAAATCAGTATTATCTGCCTGCGCAATTGTATTAAGGAACGCTGTCAAGTCCGCATGCGTTTGATATTTTCTTGTAAAATCATCCTTAAGATCCGCAATCTTATCAGGATCTCCCGGAGTAGGATCACTATAAAAACCGATTAGATTCCACTGCTCATCTCGCATGATTACTCTTCCTCATCCTCTGAAAGTACAAGTGTGTCAGCAATGAGCGCAAAAAGCTGACCCAACTGATTTTTTTACATCAACATTTGGTGTGATAAATACTAATGAGAATATATTTCGTCTTAATGGAATGAAATACTGCATTTCAAAGTGTTCTGCAATATCATTATGACTGCCGATTGTCCTGGCTACTCCATACGTCTGTATTGCTTTACCTGTATGAGGTAGATATGCAAGGGACACATCTAAGCCGCTAGGATAGTCCTCGTCTGGCTCCGATAGCACACGCGTCAAAGCATCAAAATTCACTTTCGCCCTTTTCAGGTATCAACTGTGGAATTACTTGCGTAATCATATACGCAGCAACAGTTCCTTCTCGAGAAGATTTAGCAAAGCTTGCAATATGAGATGTACCTGTATCAAGAGCACGTTGAAGTTGTGCTTCAAACTTCTTTTTATATATAGCATGCATATCTTTAAAGTGCGGTGCAACTGCAATCGTTCTCTCTGCCATCCTCTGTGCTAACTCTGGTAGAGTCTCCGAGTTTAATGATATGTCCGTCCAATCATCTGGAAGTAAATAACTATACTGCACGCGCTCAGTCCTTACTTGCTGCTGCAGTTCCAGCTTCGTTCTCTACAGAAAGTGCTTGAGATAAAGTCATATCCTCATTTTGCATGACCTCAACAATATTGCCAGCAGCATCTGCCATCTTCTGCGCATTCTTCGTGAACTCGTGCTTATGCACTTCAAAAACCCGTTTTGAAGTTATTGACAGCGTCGCTAATTAATCTCGAACCCAATGCAGTCTCATCGACTTCAATAGATGTAATTCCATCTATTGTTTTTCCAATATTTCCCAGAGCATTTTGAAAATCCTCGAACGTGCGATAATCAATAGATAAATCTTTCCAGCTACCCATTCATTAATGGTTATCACCGAATATGGATACTAGGATTGCTACATAACTCTTCTTAATGCAACAGCAAACCATAATCAGCCAGTAATTTGATAAATTACTAGTTCACACAGTCCACCTACTCTAAATTGCCTGCGTTTTATTCGCTAGATTTTGCTCATTTTGTGAGTTTCTTTTATCCAATACCAAACCAATATGGAAGTCATTCACAGCGTCAGTAACGCCTTTATCAACTCATGCAGAGCCGTCTATAGATAACTTGGCAACGCCACCAATAATATATTTTCCATGTTTTTCAATCGCTGTAACAAGTTCGCCAAATATCGCATGATTTGCCGATAAAATTTCCCTGCTGCCCGCTCTTCAAACTCACCACTAAAAACAGATATGGGGTCGCTACGATAGCAACCCCGGTTGATAACCGATTAAGGAGCCAATCTTAGCGACTGACTCGATGGTCTTAAAGCTGATAGCTTACTTTGCGATGGAGCGTGCCAAAGAAGAATCCAACTCAGACAAAGACTGCTCAGCATTCTTCAAGAACGACACCATACCCTCAATACCACTAATCGTCGAAGTAGCACCAGAAGTAAACTGAGCATACGACTGCTCAAAACTACTCGACGCAGCATCAGTAACAAAACCAGAAGACACAAGACCATCCACAACACTCTTCAAACGCTGCAACTCCTGATTCAAATTAGACTGACCAGCAGTAAGCTGAGACGCCACCTGCTGCAAATCAGCATAAGACACAGAAACATTAGCCATAACAAGACTCCTTCACACGAAGAAAAAACAATAACCTCAAAGAGCCTTCCAACGACTCCTTAAAACCCCAGTATATAAACCAAAAACAACATTCACGACACACACAAAACCACACACCCAAACCCACCAAAACTTGAAAAAACAAACAAAAAATTAAGAGATAGTTCGCACTACCATCGTATTCATTGAGAATGCGACCGTTGCCCCCTGGGGTACAGTGACACGCACGTCTGGCTCTATACGGTTATCACCTGATGGGGTGCGCAGCCACGTTCCATTCGCACTATGCAAATCCTCTACCCACACACGTCCAAAGGCGTCAAGACCGCATTTAAAGTGATTTCGGGACGTCTGCCCCGTTGAGTCCGCGATGTTAACCCGGTGAGACAGAGCAAGAGATTGGGTAGTCCTTCGCCCCACGACTATCTCTTCATTACTTTCCGTGTTACCCTGCCCACTACCAAATTCATATATCTGCCCATCTGAAAAGACAAGCTGAACTTTTAATGCGACCTTTGCTCTTTCTTCAGATTCTTGATGCTGTTGTGCCTTCAACCGGGCATCCTGCACTGCAGCTAATTGAGCATCACGGTTATGCATCTCACCACTGTTCAGCGCGTTTGTCTGAGGCGGAATCTGCACGAGCTGAGGAACGATAAGCGCATTCTGTCGGATAGGTTCCAAACCTCGACCGATACCGAGTAGCTTTTTTAACCATGCCAGCATCTTTACTCCTCCTGCTCGTCATCTACATAAGCCATCTGGAATGGAACTGCTACACTGCCAATATGTGCAAAACCGCGGCCATGTGGCTTTTCCGATTGTGTATCTGCGCGCTTAAATCTTGCACCTATCAGCTCTTGATAGACGACCTCATCCGGTTTGAGTACAATCCCTTCTCGCAGTGCTTTCAACTTCACTGTCCACGAGCCGAAGCCACTTGGCAAATCATTGACATCACCTACTACGACTAGTGCAAGCTTGTCAGTATCCCATGCCGAAAGTCGCGCATCAAGCCACACGCTCGCTGGAATATTGCGTAAAAGATGCGCATCATCCATCACAATGATGGTCTTACCTTCGCCATACTGAGCAAAAGAATAGTTTGAAACATTAGTTGATACACTCGCTTGCGCATCAACAGCATTCCCCTCCCCATCGGTCGAGCTTTCACCATAATACTGAGCGAAGAACTGATCTGTCATCTCCGCTGGAGAATGTACTATGCGCTCAATATGAGGTAGACCTTCAAGTGAGTTGAGCTTATTGGAACGCGGACTCACCACAATGACCCGATATCCTGCGTCAGCAGCCTGAGTCGCGATAGCGTATGCAGCCGTAGTCTTGCCTGAGCCGCGAGAACCATATATCGTCAGGATAGGCACCTGAGCAGGATCCCACATGACTGGTAAGTTATCCTCACCTCCGACTCCAAGCGCTATGCCCTTTTCGCCGTAGATCATGGCGTTTACAGCCTGAGTCGTAATACTTTCCGGTATCTCTTCTACGCTCAGCGGCATGCGACTACGTGGGATAGTAGCATCCCGTGTGGCAGCAAGCTGCTTTCCGGCCTCTCGGATATAGATAGACTCTGACTGACCTATCATTCCTTTATTTATCAGGGCTATCTGAAGTTCACCGCCGTCTTCCCCACGGAAACCGCGACCATCAGCGATGCCATCAGGGACGTCCTTAGAGTGCATGCCAGCTACAGAATAGTCCATCTTTTCGATAAGACGGAGCAGAATCTTCGAATCAGCGAGCATCGACATGCGCCCGGAAAGTAATTGTCTATCTCCAGACACGACGAAGTGAACACCTGATGATGTCCCCTCACGCATGAGAAGCTGAACCTTATCAAGTAATGTGCCGTTATCGTAGGACAGCAATGCAGAAGAATACCCTTCCCATGAATCAAGGAGCACAAGCACATGAGGAATAGTATCGCCCGCATGAGTAGGGTCATCATTGTATTCATCAATGCTGGAGTATCCACCGGAAGATAGCAACTGCGCACGGTGCTTAATGACTCGATCTATCTTCGAGAGTAAACGTTCTATCTTCTGCGTTTCACTTCTGAGCGCTACTACACCTACATTTGGAAGAGCAACCAGCGGAGTAAGAGCACCATTGCCTGCATCTATACAGTAGATATGAAGATTTTCTGCAGAATACAATTGTGAGGCAGAGTATGCTATGGTACGAAGCGCAGTAGATTTGCCACTTCTCGTAGTGCCTACGATAAACATATTGCCAAATTCGCTTAAATTAATGTTTTCGACAAGCTGCTTTTGCAAATCAGGGAAATCTCCCAGCCCAAATGGAATGGGCGGATTTTCCCCGCTAAAGTTCTCTCCCGATTGTGCAGCAATATCTGCAATCTCAGCTAGATCAACCTGGTTGCTTAATGCAGGAAGCCACGGCTGACGCTGAGGAGCAAAACCAGCCTGCTTCGTCGCGTCACTGATAGCAGATACAAGCATCTTCAAATCAGTAACGGCGACATCTGTGCTATGCTCATCTTTCTTCTTGCGCTTTGGGATAGAACCACCAAGATTACTATGAGACACTGCCACCACAAGCGGGGCCGCCTTATGGGTATTTGCAGCGATATCTGGACTGACATAACGACCACCCACACGCGCGGATTGGAAAGGAACGAGTGAACTCGACCCTAAGCGCACCACAGCACGTCCCGGTGTGGACTTAGAGATAAGTCCCGCATCCTTAGCATCGATGACATCTTGAGACTCAGTCGCATCTGTCATGCGTAGAGCAATACGTAAATTAGTGTTTGCACGAATCTCAGGAGAGACCACGCCACCCGGTCTTTGAGTAGCAAGAAGCAAATGGATACCCAACGAGCGACCCCTCTGGGCAATGTTTACCAAACCAGTGACGAAGTCTGGAAGTTCGCGCGCTAATGAGGCAAACTCATCGATGACTATAAGTAACCGTGGCATAGGTTTGAGGCTAGGCTGCGTTTTCATCATATCAATGTAGTCTTCGATATCCTTCGCGCCAGCTTGTGCCAAAATGTGCTCACGATAGTTAAGCTCTGCTCCAAGTGATGTCAGAGCGCGAGATACTAAATGATTATCCAAATCAGTAACCATGCCGACAGTGTGTGGCAAATTTACGCAATCCTTAAATGCTGCTCCACCCTTGTAATCGACAAGCACAAAATTCATCGCATCAGGCGTATTTGCTACAGCGAGAGACGCCACGAGGGATTGCAAAAGCTCTGATTTACCCGAACCAGTCGTACCGCCCACAAGACCATGAGGACCGTCCTTAGATATGTCAAGCTCAAAGACACCATCTACAGACTCTCCAATGACGAATCGAGTATTGCGCGGAGAAATATTCCACCGTTGCAGAATCTCTTCAGATGTCGGCGTCAGTTTCAGCAAACGCAGCAGATTCGAAGAGGCTGGGATAGCGGATGCTGTCTCATCAGGAGTACCATCTTCGATTGGTGCCAATGCAAGAGATACAGACTCGACCCAATTACTCGATACGATATCGGGCATAATGTCGTGCACATCTTTGCTGACATTTGATTTGATAAAAGCTGTGGCCTCTTCTACTGTGACAACAGTCTGGCACTCTTCAGGAAGCAAACGTTCATCGGTATCAATGCACACACTGTAAATACCTACTTCTGGCCCTTCCTGCAAGATACGAATAGAGCCAGGCAAGGTACGAATCACGTGGGCGTTATCCATCATAATGACGATACTTGAGCCCATCCACTCCTTTTGCGCCGAGTTGCGCTTATCTTCCTGACGCGCATCGAGGAGCTGCGTAATTTCAGATAAGCGAGCCGCGATAGACTGCGTCGTCGTAGCAATAGTACGAATGGTATCCTGCCCAAATTGAGGACGAGTCTGCGGAAGCCACTGCGCAAATCCCCAATCAAGTTGCGTGCCCATGTCAGCACGCAAGTTCGGCGAGAGTATGTATAAACTTAAATCTCTACTTGAGTGTAAGGAAGCAAGTTGTACAGTAAAGTACTGTGCCAATGAACGCACAATTTCAATCTGCCCCGTCACCCCTAGACAACGCGACTGCGGGATAGACACTGTGACCGGATGATGGTGGAGCTCCCACGCCTTCACTCTCTCCTGCTCGAATACGTTACTCGTTTGCTCAATCATGACTTGAGAAGGAACACTGCCCGTTCCTACACGTAATCCAAGCCAAGCTTTATCAGTAACACGACGGTTCCACAAGCGATTATCGTGTCTGACGACTAAATCCATCAGCTGTGTAGGGTCAGGATACTCACGTTGAGCATCACGACGTTCTTTATCTACAGCAGCTTCAGCTTTCTCGGTAACGCTTTGTTTATCTTTTTTATACTTTTTAGACTCATCTTTGAAACGACGATTACCATTCTTATTTCCTGAAATATAAGAGAAAACCATCATGACAGGGCTCATGAGCCCAAACATGAGATACGTAGGACTCTTCATGAAGTATGCCATCGCCAAGCTCATAGCCAGTGGTATCAGAGTGCTCAAGAACGGAATCGGAGCCTTCGTTGGCTTTTGAGGCTCTCGTGGCATAGTGAACTTCGTACTCTCAGCATAGGTGTGAATCTTAGGGGGACGAGCAAAAAGCCACTTGCCGCTCTGCGTTTTCTTATCGAGCGGCACTTCATCTAAGACACCTTGCGTAATTTCTACAATGCACTCAGGAAGCACGATGTTGTCACCAAAATCAACTTTCGCGGACTCAATAATTTCCTCACCGTCTATATAAATTCCAGAGTGAATATCCTCTACAGGGCGATTCTTATGCGATTTTTTCTGCGTCTTCCCTCGCGCCGCTTTTTGAGACTTCTTTTTCTTTGTCTCCTTCCTTCTCTTCGAGGCCTTGCCTATTTGAGATTTACCGGATTCTTCATCAATGTGAGGGTAAATCGTAATATCGTCACCATCGATATCCACCATAAAATCGGCAGTCATCGAAAATTCATCTGAAGTAAGCAGAGAACTCATCGAGAAGATTCCATGCGAAATGTCGTATACTTCCCCTGCGTGAATACCACTGATGAAACGGAGCTGCACACTTTCTGGCTGCCCTTCTACGCGCGGACGAGGAGTGAAGGGAATATCGTCAGAAGTAAGAAAAGATATCCACGAACCTTCATGCATACCACATTGTTTGACGGTTGCATCCCAGTCAACCACAACGCCGTCTATACTTAAGCGATAAGTATCTATCTGATTTACTGATGCAATAGTGGCAAACGATGGCAGTACTTCGCGCAGCGTGCTCGAGTCAGCAGCATCCATATAGACGCTAAAACGAGTACCAAGCGACGGGTTATGGACAGTGACTAGACCCTTCATATCTTTCCCCTATACAAACGTGTATGCACAAGTACGCATTGCCGCATATCTGCACATACACATATCGACGAACTTATGCAGTACTTATCTCTAGCCCTTACCTACTGCTCAAACGGGTTTCGACGATACTTCAATTGGCGATGACGAATGACAAGTGTCACAGCCACGACAATGAGTACCAGCAGTGAAAGAAGACTGGTAAACATGAAGATCAGTGTCATCACTGCATGCTCTTTCATGTACTGCCACCAGTTCGTAGCTACTACCATCTGAGAATATGATGCTACCGTCTTATTGCCGGCCTCATCTACAGCAGTAAGTGTGATGTCGTGATCTTTAGCATCAGAGTCAAGCTTATACGAGCGAACCTTTGCATTAAGTTCATCGCCTGTCCACTCACCGATACGCTTACCGTCCACCTTCAACGTCACAGTATCAAGTTTCAAATTATCTTGAGCTTGGACAGTGACTGTACGCCCGTGTGCGCTGTAGTACACAGCATGAGATTTAGCACCGATTGCTTTCACTGCTGGAGAAGTATTGTCTACAGCAAAGTTAATGTTTACTGCCTTTGTACGTGTAGAGTCCTTCTTATCCATGGTGTTTTCATTGACGTTACCCGCTTTATCCTTCGACGAGAGAATGACGCGATAGTATCCGTCTTCGCGGAAATTGCGCTCCGGAATGGTGTAGCGTGTGCGGGACCATCCTTTATCATCAGATTCAACAGCCGAATACTGTTGCGTATTCAGAATCTGTGAATCTTCGCCATGCGCAACGAGCACTTTAGATTGATCCATCTGCAAACCTGATACATTAATCTCGTCGACGACAATGTTGCCACTGGACTTCACAAACTTACCGCGCAAGGCTGCTGTAGATCCTGAGAGTTTATACGTGGAACCATAGCGATTTACAGAGAAAGTAATCGTTTTAGAGAAAGTATTTCCCGCAAGGTCAGTCGCTTGGACTTGCAAGGTGTAGACGTCATCATTCTCTACCTTGTGCTTAAAATCACTGAAAGTAAAGGTACGAGACATATCTGTCTCTTTGCTCGACACGTCTACTGCTTTACTTGCGTCTTTCAGACGAGTTGCAGTGAGTTTGTATGTAGTCTTAGTTCCATCGATATCAGCATCACTGACGAGAATAGATGGGCTGACTTTATCCTTGTAAGCAGTCTTATCTTTGACATTGTCGAACTGAATATCTGGCTTCGTTGTGTCGATGACAAATTCAGGTATATCGATGGTCTTTTCAGCTACATTTCCTGCCAAATCCATAGCAGTAATCTTGGCGGTATAGCGACCATCTGACGTGAAGTGGATGGTAGTACTGTAGCTATAGGTGTCATTAGGTGCAGACCATAGTCCGCCTTGAGGACCAGACACTTGAGGAGAATGGCTATCCGAACGCCATGTAGAGCTGACTTTAGTATCTTCTTGCGAGAAGTTCCGCTCTACTTGTGTTACAGTCAAGAGACGTCCATGGTTGAAATACATACCATGTGCAGCATCTGTTTTGTCCCATGAATATGACAAAACCGGCGCAATCGTATCGACGACAAAGTCTTTTTGGTACTCATCGATGGTCGCTGTATTTCCTGCAATATCTGTGAGATGAGTATCAAGGTTCCAATTGCCGTCAGCATTCGTCGCAAATGATGCATTCCACACGTTCGGCTTTGAATTATCTTTCTTGAGCTGATCTACGGTAATAGTCTGCGTGACCTTGCCGTCAACTGTTAGCTCAGCTACTGCATGATGCGCATCGTCCCCATACGCCTGCTGAAGCAAATTGAGATTTGCCTCCGTTACTTCAATATGACCAGTTTGGGCCGCATTGAAATACTTATCATTCTTAACCTTGTCATTGTCGTAGTAGACGTGAATGTGTGGCGCATCTGCATCAGTAACGAGCAAATCGATTCCACTCACATCATCCTTTGCGCTTGCCTTGAGTGCGTTCAATGCTACTGGCTCGGACTCATTATCAGCTTTATCTTTAATCGTTACCGTAAACTGAGATAAATCGAACTGTTCAGAAGGATGAGCGAGAGTAATGACATATGCCTTACCTGAGTCATCTGGTGTGACGGTATAGGCAGTGTCGCCCCCCTCGCCAGCATACTTCACCGTAATATGCTGTGCATCAGTGCCTGAAATCTTATCGTACAAATTGCCAAGAGTGACTCGGATGGTTTTATTTGATACAAGCCATTTATGCCCATCTAATGAGGTGATTGGAGCGACCTTCCCATCCTTTTCAACAGTATCGACCGTAATGGAGCGAATTTGTGCAGGAGTACGATCAATGCCAAACGTGACATGCGGCGTCGAGCTCTTTGATAAATAGTTAACGTCGACGGTGTACTTATCTTCTGCAAGTTCACTGCGATGTTGTGGAAGCAAACTTGACAGCTTTACTGGATTTACTAAACGATAATAGACATTTCCCGTATCTGCATCTGTCTGTGCTCGCCACAAAGATGTATCTTCAGCGTCGACGAGCTTGTCAAGTTTTGTGCTATCAAGTGCAATCTTTTTTCCATCAGCTCCAGTGAGTTTCACAAAATCATTGATAACACTGCGCTTCTGGAACTTGTAGAACATAAACCATTCGTCGTGAATGGTAATCATTACGGATGCATCTGTCTTACTAAAGTTTTTATCGTTCATCAGATGCTCGCCGTTATCTTGAAGTACAATTTCAGGGGCTTTAATCTCTTTTTGCATTTCTGATGCGGAAGGCATGATAGCAATCGTTTTCACACCTGCAAGAGGATTTTCGGAAGAATCAGCTGCATACCCTTGTTTGAGAAGGTTACCGAGACTTTCGCTTTGCATCGCATTGACATTAGGACGGTGGAAATTGACTTGCACTTTATCGAAGTCATACACACCTTTGCCAGGGAAACTAAAGGTAATATGCCCATTTTTATCCGACTTACTTGTCACTACAGATCGAGCTGGAGTGTATGGAGCACCACTGTCTCCTGGTCGCTTACCATCAGGGAATTGAAGGGTTACAGCAACGTTTGATGTTGGGGAAAGCTCATCTTGACCAGTTGTAGCATTTGTTTTCTTCACTTTCAAAGTCAGCGTAAAAGTAGTGGTATCTACATTTCCCGCATACGCCTTTGATTTATTATCCATGACATGCGTATCGCCAGCAGTACCATTGAGTTTCGCAACGATTGAGTCAACTTGAGCAGTATTGAGAGTGTTCTTCACAATAGTGGTTCGGTTATCGTGAGGAAAAGCGTCCATCCTTCCTCTCAAAAATCGCCCGTATTCAATAGCAAACGATTTATCGAGCGTGATGCCTACGCCAACTTTTTGATTTAGAGCATCCGCCACAAAAGAGTAATCCGTATAGGTACGGTCTGGCTCAGAACCTGTGACGTCAACAGTATTATTGATACCAATACTGCTATCCTTGATATGTATTAATTCTTGCCCGTCAATACCGTGATTCGCCAGGTATGCAATTTCCGCCCGAAAACGCTGCGTATAGTCGCGGTCCGCAGTGAGGTAAAGTTTACTTACCTTCTCATTGAGAGTCGCGCTTGATTTTGTCAAATCGATAGGATTATCCCAATCATCGTTCACAATCAAAGCCGGTTTGGATTTGCCGGGGATAATGACCCACGGAATCTGGTGGCTCTGCTCGGTTGACGTGTCTGCAGTGGTCACTTGATCCATAGTAAATTCCGTCATGTGAGCATCATCAGTGTACTGAATAAGGAATTTAAAGCTTGCTTGGTCTACAGCACTTGGGTGAGAATCAGTAAATGACTGCTTTTTCGGGTCAAACTGATAGTAGGTACCACCGCCATCTGCAGAGTAATATGCGTTTTTAATCTGGCTAGAATCATTCCATTGGAAAGTGAACGTAGCATCCTCATTGACATAGTACGTGATGTCATCCGTCGGGTTGACCGTACTATGGTTACCTTTCCCAGCCTCCTTATGACTGTAATGGGCATCAGTATCGTCATTAATGACGATGCTTCGCATGAGTACAGCATGAGTGTCTGTCAAGCTTACTCCAGCAGAGTTTTTTATCAATGTATCGTGAGTAAAAGATGGTTCATCAGCATATGCCGCACGAGTTCCACTCAGCATTGCACTCATCATTAGGACAATCAATGCGGCAAATGTTACACATATAGAAACAAACACAATGAAACGTGCTATTTTATGGTTCTTCATTCCCATTTTCCTCTGTCTAACCAAACATACTCTGCCATCTAGTGTAAAGATGTGTGTTTACATTTCTGCTACATTGTAAACGTCTACTAATTATGAGGTAAAATGTTGGACTTTTTTACTAATTCATCGCTTACAAGTGTAGTAGCTCCTTCATCACTACCACTTGTATCACTACTTTCTTCTTCATCCACATCATCGAATGAAACACGTGATGAACCAACCGAAACCTCGATACCACGGTAAGCAAGTGTGGTCTCATCCTCGTTATGTTCCTCGTCACTATCACGAATTTCCACGAAGGATAGTTGCGGTTCATATGAATGTGGCATTGCGCTTAACGAATTAGCCAGAGAGGATGAACCTAACGAGCTCGACGAGTGTGAAAAATCGCGCTGTTGATTTCTTTGTAAAGTCGATGGGGACGGTACTCGGTGATAAAAATCATCGTATGCATCACCATGAGAAGCATCAGAGTTTTCAATCCATGTACCCCATCTCGCAGAGCGCATACTTTCAATTTCTTCGCTCTGAGCCTGTCCACTAAGAACGCGCTTTACCTCACGAATACGCAATACATAGTACAACACAACCGCCACGATAAAAGTAAGTACCGCCAATGATATACACACGGTAGCAAGGACACGGAAAATATCTGCTCCCATTTAATTTCCTTCCTGCTTCTGCTCTGTATACGCGCGATTCAGCAACTCGAGAACTGTCTCGCTACCGCCAAGGATATCTTCTTTAGTCTTATCTTGCGCAGAAGTAACTGTCTGTGCATCTTTAATCATGGTAAATGTATCTTTCGCGAGCTTGACGATGTCCGCTTTCTTTACACCATCAGCTTTAAAATTACGCCCATACACGGTCACAGCATTATCTACTAAGTCAGCAACGTCTAGCTTAATTACAATATTTCCGCTTTTCTTGGCAATTAACACAATGTCTTGAAGCGTCTTAAAATACGGAGCATATTTACCATGATCAGAACCTTGAGCGATGAGGGGAACGATTGAGTTATTAAATTCAGCAGTGTCTGCATACACTTGTGCCAAAGATGCATTTTCATACTTCTTATCAGCTGCCGCGCTTCGCATCCATTGCGCTGCTGCGCGGATGCGAGCGCTTCGCGCTTGTTCGGTATTAAATTGTCCACCGGCATATTCGTCTTTAAAACCGTCGAAGTAGTACCAGTATGTAGTGCCTACCTCATAGTTTAACTTTGCCCAATTATTGCTATCGCGCTTAAGAAATTCTAGATTATCGTTGATTGCGTTATTGAGTTGAGTCTCCTCAGCGCTCGAAAAGACCTGATCACCAATGTAGAGCTTGATAAGCTCCTCGTAAGGCTCAATGGAACTTCTACGAATCTGTGAAGCGCGAATGAATGCCTTTGCAGCGGATTTCTCCTCACTTGACTGTCTACCTCGAGTCATCCAGTAGTTATAATCGCTACTTTCCGCCCAAAAAGCCAGCCCAAAGAAAATCCCCGCAAGAATAGTCAAGACAATTCCTGCGCCAATTACTGTCCTAAAACGATTATATGTTTTATGCAATTGCATCACATGAGCTTCGTCCTGCTCTTTGTAGTGGCGAAGCGCATATGCCATATGAGCTTGAGATTCAAAGCGATCTTCAGGATTCTCTGCGGTTGCACGAGAAATTACTGATTCTAGCCCCACGGAGTACGAGGGATTTATCTGGCGAAGGGGCTGAATCCCATGCGAACGTGGATGTGATGCCGTGAGCAGATAATATAGCGAGGCACCAAGCGCATACTGGTCGACTCGATCATCATATGTTTTATCGTAATCAAGCTGTTCGGGAGCTGCAAAACCAAGTGTACCTAAGCGTCTACTATCTCCGACTGCCGTTAAACTCTTACCATTCGTCACTTCACGGGCAATTCCAAAATCAATAAGTTTTACCACACCTTCTGGCGTAATCATGATGTTTGACGGTTTAATATCACGATAGATTACAGGTGGATTACGTCTGTGGAGGTACTCCAAAATGTCACACAGCTGGATTCCCCAATTAACTACATCTTCTTCAGACTGAACTCCATCAGTTTTGACGACATCAGCAAGAGTACGACCCTCGATATAGTCCATGACGACATAAAGTCGCCCACTCTCTTCAAACAAATCAACGATGCGAGGAATGGCAGGATGATCAAACTTCTTGATGAGATTTGCCTCGGTGGTCAGGCTTTTGATAACTAAGTCTTTTTGTATAGGGTCAGTGAGAGAGCGAATCTCTTTGACGGCCCATTGTTTATTGAGTGTCTGGTCGATAGCGAGATACACTGTCGACATACCGCCAGCACCGATGAGAGCGGCGATACGATAACGTTTTCCTACGACGCTACCAAGCTGAGCCATATCTATAAACTTTCTCTTCCTGACTATTACGCCTTAATGGGCGTAACCCCATCATAGTAAATAGCGAGAATGAACAATCTATATATATAGCAAGATGCCCTACACAAGAAGAACTTATTATATAGTCAACTTGTGCAGAGCATCCATAGAAGAAAGATAAACACAGGAGCACTCACAAAGTAGTAGTCATTTCCTTGATTAGCTCCTATTCATACTATTCTTACTCGCTCTACTCGTGAAAACCGGTGTAGTTTGGCGCTTCCTTGGTCATCATAATGTCGTGTGGGTGCGACTCACGAAGAGCCGCATCAGTGATACGAATGAAACGACCCTTTTCCTGAAGCTCTGCAAGAGTGCGAGCACCCGTGTAGAACATCGACTGATGCAAGCCGCCTACCAATTCATAGAGCACATAGTTAAGTGGACCGCGATAAGGTACTTGACCTTCGACACCTTCCGGAACGACCTTATCGTTAGAAGTGACGTCTGCCTGGAAGTAGCGATCCTTTGAGTAGCTCTTCTTGCCACGAGGAGCCATCGCTCCCATAGAGCCCATGCCTCGATAAACCTTGTACTGCTTCCCATGAAGGAGAACTTTCTCACCAGGAGCTTCCTCAGTACCGGCAAGCAATCCACCAAGCATAACTGTAGATGCACCGGCAACAATTGCCTTAGCGATATCACCTGAGTAATGAATGCCACCGTCAGCTACTACTGGGATACCAGCCTCTCGTGCAGCAAGTGACGCCTCATACACAGCTGTGAGCTGTGGTACGCCCACACCTGCCACCACGCGAGTCGTGCAGATAGAGCCTGGACCAACCCCAACCTTCACTGCATCGACGCCAGCATCGATAAGCGCCTGAGCGCCTTCTCGAGTAGCAATATTTCCACCAATGATATCGATATTCTTGAAAGCAGGGTCTGCCTTCAGACGCTTAATCATATCGAGCATGAGCTTGGCATGACCGTGCGCTGTATCTACGACGAGTACATCAACTCCTGCCTCAGCCAAAGCTACACAACGCTGCCATGCGTCGCCAAAGAAACCTACAGCAGCAGCCACGCGCAAACGTCCTTGCTCATCCTTAGTCGCATCTGGATACTGCTCTGTCTTCACAAAGTCCTTCACTGTGATAAGGCCAGTAAGCTTCCCATTGCCATCGACCAGAGGAAGCTTCTCTACCTTATGCTTTGCGAGAAGCTTATGCGCATCTTCTTTAGAAATATTTGATGGACCTGTAATGAGGTTTTCACTCGTCATCACATCTTTGACACGAAGTGTGCTGAAATCTGCAGGATCTACAAAGCGCATATCACGATTTGTGACAATGCCCAGTAATGTATTGTCCTTATCTACTACAGGAAGACCAGACACACGATACTGCCCACATAAACGGTCTAAGTCAGTCAAAGTCGCTTCAGGATTGACCGTGACAGGATCGGAAATCATACCTGATTCAGAACGCTTTACAGTATCAACTGCCTTCGCTTGATCTTCAATAGAAAGATTACGATGAATGACACCAATACCGCCATTGCGTGCCATAGCTACAGCCATATCAGCTTCTGTAACTGTATCCATAGCCGCAGAAAGCACTGGGGATTTCATAATGATGTTACGTGTCAGATGAGTAGTGGTATCAACCTCAGAGGGGATAACATCAGTTTCATTTGGAAGAAGCAAAACATCGTCATATGCGAGACCAAGCTTCTCAAAAGGATTTGGAAGTGGTTTGTAAGTTTCTTGAGCCATAGCACAACGTTAAGGCTCAATTAAGACAAAGTATATTGCCTAACGTGTCACTTATCTCAGTGTTCGGTCGAACTGTCTTAAAAGTGTTCACCGACACTAAATTTCTAAAGTACTCGCGCTTTTGCCGTGATGATGACATTCTTTACAGTAATGACCGCTACGACTGCCACAAGCACTATTAAAAATGCTTTCATATGAAGTGGCACATAACTTAACATAAGTGTGCCTACTCCGATAGCTACGAGAAGTTTCATCCCCCACATCAGCATAAGCCCTATAGTGTATTGCGCACCTTTCACACCATAGTGGTCAAGAATGCGCGCTATCAATGAGTTAAATTCGGAGAAAATAATCGCCAACGTCCATCCACATAGTCCCGAAATTGCGCCATGACTTGGTACATACACAGCAGCACACACTATGCTCGCTGTTAAAAGTACAGCATCAACGCCGAGTGTCACCCATTTAAGGCGAAAAAAAGCACCGCCGAGAGTAAATGGGAAACGTGGATTTGCTTCCGTCATTACTTTTCCACCCAATCCTTATTGATTGAACGAACCTTCGTATCTGTATCTAACTGCGACGCAGTAGCTTCTCCATTAACCGCTTGCACATCGCTTTGTACACTGCTTTGCACACCTCGAATCTCGGCGTACCGTTTACGGTAATACGGCAGTAATGTAAGCACTGTCAAAACTATGGCCGCCACGATAAACCCAGCAAACACATACCTCATGCGGAAAAACAGCAACAACACCGACGAGAACGAAATGAGCGCAGCCCAGCACCACAGTATTGCAACAGCCCCGCGTACCGAATGCCCGATACGAAGCATACGATGATGCAGATGCATACGGTCCGGATGCATCGGCGAAAGCCCTTTTGACACTCTCCTCACAATGGCAAGTATCATATCAAGCACAGGCAGGAAAAGCACAAGTATAGGAAGTAAAATCGGTATAAATACTGGTAGATAAACATTGACATGATGCGCGCTAGGATCAAGTCGTCCTGTCATAACAATGGAAGCGCACGTGACCATATATCCCAAAAGCATCGACCCAGAGTCGCCCATGAAGATACTCGCCGGATGCCAATTATGCAAGAGGAAACCTATGCACACACCAACAATGACGACATCAATGATGATAGCAACGGATGCAAAACTTGCAGTCGAACGCGCCAGCATATACGAGTAAATCGCGAACGCCACGCCACCAATTGCCACAATTCCAGCAGCTAAGCCATCAAGCCCATCGACGAAATTGACAGCGTTAATCGACGCAACAAGAAGAAAAGCTGAAATGGCGATAGACCAGCTCGTCGACACAGAGTACAGATTTCCCAATGGCAGAGACACAATTTGAATGCCGCCCCACGATACAAGCAGCGATATCAAGAGTTGACCAGACATTTTGAGCATCCAGTCTAAGTCCCATAAATCATCTACTACGCCAAGCAAACAAATGAGAACCGCTCCAAGTAAAACTACCCACAATTGCTGGGTTTCCACAAATAGTCCAGAAACCCACGGAGTGCGGCTCGCGACGATAAATGCCACCACTATGCCGATGAGCATAGCAACACCACCGATCCGCGGAGTAGGCACTGTGTGCACATCTCTTTCTCGCACTTCGCCCACTGCTCCTATGCGAAAAGCAACCTGACGAATTACAGGTGTCAGGAACCATGTCACAGCACCTGCAATTGCGGCAATAAAAATGTACACTCTCATAATGTCTCTATGCTAGCGCACACCCTCGTATGTAGGTATGGAAGATTTTAAGACAGCTTCAACGCGAGCGCGAGGAATTACTCCTTCTCTCAAGTACACTGCCACTTTGTCATGCTGGTTCCAAGCAACAACTGTGCTCGCTACAGGACCAGGAGTTGCTCCATCATCAAGATAAAGTGAGACAGTGTCTCCAAGCTGATCGTAGGCCTCTTGTGCGGTATGAGCTGCCTCACGACCGCTCAAGTTCGCACTCGATGCTGCGAGCGGGCCGGTTACCTTTAAAATTTTGAGTGCTCCATCATGCGCTGGAAGTCGTACTGCCTGTGTGTGACGTCCGTCATTCTCCTCACGCACGGTAGCAAGGATGCTGTCATCGTTTACTTCGCCGATGAGACTCAACGCGCCTGGCATAAATGCCACCTCTAGAGGTTCAAGCGCATGCGGGATATGTACACCGAGCACACGCGCGTCATTCATTACTGCACACAAAATTTGAATGGTTTTTTGAGGTGGACGATGCTTGACAGCAAAAATCCCATGTACTGCTTCCGCGCTCAGAGGGTTTGCTACCACTCCGTACACGGTATCTGTCGGAATAACTACAGTCTCGCCATCTGCAATAAGTTGCTGAGCTAATGCAATAGTTTTATCATTCATCGGCATGATGCCATAACTTCTAGTCATATAACTTTTATCCGTTTTATTCGGTTTACCTTAATATCCAAGTCACGACAGCGAGTCGAATGAGGACACACATGACAAGCAAAGCAGGGTACGCCCACCATAGAAACCATTGACCATATGCCCCATGCGTTGTCACTCGCCCTGTTTGGTCTACTCGTTTGCCTGTCTCCAAGTTACGGGTATTTTTCCGGTGGCTACGCTCTACACGATTCACCATGCTTACACCCACAAGAGCGCTCACTCCTGATATTATCGCTCCTGTGATTACTATAAGCTGACGACTCCATGCAATCTTCTTCCACTTCACAGAAAAATCTACCGGGCACAAGGTATAGATAAGAACCATAACGAGTAACCCATAAAATGTTTTCAAGGCAATACAAGCCAGTAAAGCAACAATAAGCACAATTACTCGCACTGTTACACGCGCTGCATTATCATAATACTCTGCAGCTTTCCACCCAATGACTGCCACAATGCTGAGTACAAGTGCCCACAACGGATTTTGAATTTCTAATGACCACCATACCCCCGTGCGTGCATAGTCGAAAGGAGATTCGCAGATAAGCGCGAGAAGTAAGAGAAATACAGCATATTGTGCAAGCATGCCATATGTGCGCGCATCACTCGTCCTGCTACGACGCATAATCGTCCTAACACGTTGCGCTACAAACCATGCAATCACAGGAACTGCCATCCACGATAGCCAATTAACTATCATAGAACTATATAAAAGCCAATCAAAGCCTTGCGCAATCTCACCGTTGGGATTTGGAGCAATGATGGAAGCGACAACTTGCATCAACGAACATATAAGCACGAAAATCGAGAGCTTCATACGGCTAGAAAGCTTATGTGATGTCATAGTTTTTCAAGTGTAATAGGTACGTGATACCGTTATGCTACCGTTATATCTGTTTTACGCTTACTTTATCGCATACAAGTACCGATCTTTTCCTGCCAAGTCTTTCTTCGTCATGGTCACACTAAAACCAGTCACGCTTGCTGCTTCACATGTCTGCTGCCCCTGCTGCCAGTCATGCTCCATCACAAGAAGACCTCCAGGCTTGAGAAGTGTGTTGGCACGCTGAATAATCAGCCGAGGGATATGCATACCGTCAGAGCTTCCCCCATAAAGCGCTATCTCTGGATCGAAGTCACGCGTTTCAACCTGTGTAGGAATATCGCGTTCAGGGACATAGGGAGGGTTACTTATCACTACATCTACCGAGCCGTTCAGCCCTACATACGTTTGAGCATCTGCAGCATCGCCAAGGATAACTTCGTAGTTTTTTGCACTTACACGCTCAGCATTACGACGAGTATAAGCAATCGCTTCCTCAGAAATCTCGACAGCCTTTACAGTGGAGCTATTGATTTCAGTAGCAGCCGCGAGTCCAAGCGCACCTGATCCTGCGCATAAGTCCACGATAAGGGGACGTTGAAGGCATCTATGCTGAATATAGCTTATTACCTCATCTATGAGAATCTCAGTTTCAGGACGAGGGACAAACACTCCGGGCCCTACTTCAAGGTCAAGATACCGAAATGGAGCGTGCCCAGTAATGTGTTGCAGTGGTTCACGTGCAAGACGACGCTCTAGCCATAGACCAAATCGAACAAGCGACTCCTCATCCGTTATAGTACCCACTCTGTCACGCATAAGGATGGAAGTATCGAGCTTGTTCATGCCGATGCCACACGCTTCAGTGAGAAGAAGTTTCACCTCATGCTCACATACAGCTCGTGCTTGGAAAGCGTCAGTTATACCAGCATCTCGCGCAATGCCAGCATCGACAAGCAACGATGTGCACTGCACAATCACAGTGCGCACTTCTGCATCTAAACTGAAGTTCACGTCTGTCCTAAGCTACTCTCCAAGCCCTATTGATTTAGCTCATAAAATCACGAAAATCGAGCCGATACCTACTCAGTTACTTACTCAGCACTATTAGAGCGTGCGAGACGTTCTGCTTCGTCTGCTTGAATATCAGAGTCGATAACCGCCTGTAAATCGCCATCAAGCACAGCATCCAAGTTATACGCTTTGTAATTAGTACGGTGATCTACAATGCGGTTCTCTGGGAAGTTGTAGGTTCGGATACGCTCAGAACGATCCAACGTGCGTACCTGAGAATGCCTCATATCCGCTGCTGCAGCCGCCTCTTCTTCATGTTTCATCGCAAGCAAGCGAGACTTCAACACGCGGAGTGCTGCTGCACGATTTTGAATCTGCGACTTCTCATCTTGCATGGATACGACAATACCCGTTGGGATATGTGTCATTCGGACTGCAGAATACGTTGTATTTACCGACTGACCGCCAGGCCCCGATGACATAAAGATATCAATCTTTAAATCCTTCTGATCGATTTCAATTTCATCATTGTCATCTTCAGCTTCAGGGAATACAATCACACCTGCTGCGGAAGTCTGAATGCGACCATTGGATTCTGTCACAGGGATACGCTGCACACGATGTACTCCACCCTCATACTTGAGAGAAGCCCATACACCATCAGCAGGAGCTACGGTGCCCTTCGTACGAAATGCAATCTGAACGTCCTTGACACCGCCAAGCTCAGTCGCATTCTGAGACTGAATCTCATATGTCCAGCCACGTTTTTCCGCATAACGCATATACATACGCAGGAGGTCACCCGCGAAAAGTGCCGCTTCTTCACCGCCAGCACCCGCTTTAATTTCCATGATGGTATCTGATGCATCATCAGGATCGCGTGGGATAAGCGCCATACGAAGTTTATCTTCAACTGCTGGAAGTTCACCTTCAAGCCGCTTTGCTTCAGCTGCAAAATCTGGATCCTCATCAGCGAGTTCTTTCGCAGCTTCCATATCTTCATTCATCTGAAGATACTGCTGATAGATGGTTACGATCTGAGCAAGTTCTGCATGACGCCGTCCAAGTTTGCGCATCTTATTTGGGTCAGAAGCAACTTCTGGTTGGCTCATTTCAGCTTCAACGTTCTTGTATTCTTCAAGAGCCGTAGCAGCTGCGGGGAACTTGTTTTCGGATGCCACTGGGTGCCTTCCTTGTCATTATGTCGCAAATGTGACTATGGTAAAAGTTTCAAATAATTTTTAAAAGATTGCTATCTGAAAGATGTAAAGATATAAAAACGCCAGCTAACGCACAACTTTTATAAGTTGCCACGTATAACTGGCGAATGATACAAGAGCTACTTCTTCTTGCCGTAACGTGCTTCGAAGCGTGCCACGCGACCACCAGTATCGAGAATCTTCTGCTTACCGGTGTAGAAAGGATGGCAATTAGAGCACACGTCAGCGGTAATATGACCGCTCTTTACGGTAGAACGAGTAACGAAAGTGTTGCCACAAGAGCATACAACTTCAGTTGCTACATATTCAGGATGAATACCCTGCTTCATAATTATTATCTCCTAGGGAATCAAGGAACCCGGGTCGACTTAGCCTTGTGCTCAATCGTGAACCGGCGAACCAGTGGATATTATACGCACCATAACAGACGAGATACAGAATTTTAGCGTTTCACTGAAAAGGTGACTAACATAGACAGTGAGAGGGGTTACCTTCTCAACCATAACTCTTGTTTGATATAGCATAGATACAAAGCAAGAGTTGTTATCTTCGAGGAGGAAGGATTCTAATGAATAACGCATCACAAACTAGTGAAAAGCCTGTAGTCGTAGCACTGGGAGAGCTTCTGTGGGACATGCTCCCTACCGGCAAACGCGCAGGTGGAGCACCAGCAAACTTCTGCTATCACTCTATGATGAATGGCGCGGATGGATATGCTGTCAGCGCTTTGGGTGAGGATGCCTTAGGGAACGAGCTTGAAGACGAAGTCAATAAAGCTGGAATTAAGCACATCATTAAGCGCAATGCTTATCCTACTGGCACTGTAGAAGTTCATTTAAGCGACGGTATCCCTACATACGATATCGTCCAAAATGTCGCGTGGGATCACATCCCGTATACCCAAGATATGGTAGACCTTATTAAGCGAGCAGATGCCGTATGCTACGGGACACTCGCATGCCGACGCCCTGAGTCACATGACAGCATCATGCGGCTGCTGAGCGGAGTGAAGCCAGGCGCTATGAAGTATTTCGACATCAATCTACGCGGGGACTTCTATTCGAAAGATTTGATTACAGAGCAGCTCAACGCTGCGACAGTTTTCAAAATTAACGATGATGAAATTGCCCAGCTTCAAACTATGTTCAGCGTTCCTGGCACTGCTGAAGAAGTTGCACAGTGGTTCCTGAGCGAGTTTGATTTGGATTATGTCATCTTGACAGCTGGTGGAGATTATTCTCAAGTATTTGCTCGCAGCGGCGAAGTATCACGAGTCAATACTCCACGAGTTACAGTAAATGACACTGTAGGAGCGGGAGATTCCTTCTCTGGCGTGTTCTGCATCGAAATTCTCAAGGGTACACCACTTCATGAGGCTCATAAGCGTGCAGTTAATGTAGCAGCGTACGTGTGCACAGCTGCTGGCGCATGGCCTACATATCCTGATGAAATCCCAGATTACGTCACCGAACAGGGACTTGAGTAAAAAATAAAACATGATAAGAGCAGATAGGGAGGGAGGACTTATGTCAGTCCATAAAAAAGTATCTGCAGCTATGATTATCCCGATTTTCGTCACATTCTTCACTATGGGGTTTGTCGATTTTGTCGGAACTGCCACAAATTTTGTCAAAGAGGATCTCACCTTACAGTCTTGGCAAGCGAGTCTCTTTACAACCATGGTCTTTCTGTGGTTCTTCATTTTCTCGCTTCCCGCAAGCTACTGTATGAATAAATACGGTCGACGTGCCACAGTATTGATTTCTATAGCAATTACTGTTTCCGCATGCGTATTTCCTATCATTGCGTACGCTATTACAGGCATGCCAAAGGGCGGCAAACTCGTACTTATGGTCCTTTCCTTCATACTGCTCGGTATAGGTAATGCATTCATGCAAGTATCGTTAAATCCATTAATAGCAAACTTAGTATCTGGTGAGCGATATTCCAGCACTATATCAGCAGGACAATTCGTGAAAGCCATTTCCTCCTTCTCTGCCCCACTCGTCGCGGCTTGGCTCGGCTCAGCTTTTGGAGCATGGTGGGTTATGTATGTGATTTTCCTAGTTATCTCCGTTGTCGCATTCGTATGGCTATATAATGACAAAATTGAGGAAGAAGAACGCACTGCTCCTGATATCTCCTTCGGCGATACTCTTGGGCTTCTCAAAGATTCAGTTATCTTGCTGTGTTTCATTGGAATCATATGCCATGTTGGAATTGATGCCGGTGTAAACACGTACGCTCCGCAATTCCTCATGGACGCGCATGAAGGTCTTGCCGCATCTGCCGCAGCATATACAACGTCTATCTACTTCGCATTCCGTACTATCGGGTTTGCTGTAGGCATGTGGGCGTTATTGAAGTTCTCCAACAAGGTCACAGTAGCAATTTGCTCTACATGTGTGGCTTTGTCTGTCGTGTTCTTCCTTCTCTTTACCACCATTGCACCTCAGAATTGGGTTCTTTATATTGGTCTTGCATTAGTGGGTTTTGGTAACTCCAATGTCTTCTCTCTGATGTTCTCCATCGCAGGACTTCATATGCCTGAGAGACAGAACGAAATTTCTGGTCTCATGATTATGGGATTGATTGGAGGAGCAATTCTCCCACCGATTATGGGTGCGGTATCCGGTCTAGTTGGAGGTCAGCTCGGCGCAGCACTCGTGCTCGTTGTGCCGGCATGCTACCTCATTTATCTAGCTACCCATCCACGCAAGCTAGGTGAAATTTAATTACCAAACATAGCATGAGGGGCGTTAACTGCATGTAATTTCTAGCAGCTGACGCCCCTCATTGTTGTAGGGCCACAGGGACTTGAACCCTGGACATAACGATTATGAGTCGCCCGCTCTAACCGACTGAGCTATGGCCCCAAACCTCGTAACTTATGCCACGCACAGAGGGTCAAAGCCTTATGCGTGAAGTCACGTAGTTTATTCTAGCGAAAACACAGGAATACGCAAGCTAGCGCATTTCACAGCATAGCTTTTAACGCACCTTTTGTAACTCATAGTAAGAAGGAAGACCCATATAGTTAAATTTAACGGTCTTCATCTTTTGTCCCGCACCTGCATTGACATTGTCATACCATAACGGAATCACAGGCAAATCTTTCAGCAAGAGCTCCTCAGAGCGCTGATATGTCTTTATCGCTTCTTTCAAATCCGTCTGCTTTGCAGCTTCAGACATATAAGAGTCAAACTGCGTAGATTTGTAATCGCCGTTGTTGAGCCCCTTGCCATCAGCGGATGCAGAGTCATATGCTTGGAAAAGATAGCCTTCAGGATGCGGGTAGTCTGACTGCAAACCGGAGCGGAATGCCCCTTTTATTTGACGCTGATTGACAGCTGTAGAGAAATCTTTACTCGTCGCATAAGCATCACCTTCGGCCTTGATGCCCAGCACATTCGAGATAGAGTTTGCGATTGCATCCACCCACGTCTTATACGAGCCGTCAGCATTGTATCCTATAGTGAATGTTCCGCTCCATGGCGAAATTGCATCCGCTTGTGCCCATAGCTTTTGAGCCTTGGCAGGGTTATATTTCAAAACGTCAGTTCCATTCAAATTCTTGGAGTAGCCGGCGATGACAGGAGCCAAGAAATCAGTGGCAGGTGTGGCAGCACCAATGAGAATTTTCTTCACGATAGAATCTCGGTCAATCGCATACGAAATTGCTTGACGACGGAGATTCCCTTCTTCTCCGCTAAAATGCTCTATGAACTGTGGAATCGTTATCGATTTAAATGCGGATGAACCATCAGAAAATGCCTGAATAGTACTGTCAGTCTTATAGTTTTCCAACGCCGATGTAGGAATAGTATCAAGCACGTCCAAGTTGCCTGACTGCAAATCTGCATATGCAGTATCAAGTGAATCGTAAACAACAAAATCAATTGCTGCATTCTTTGCCTTACGAATACCGGTATAAGCCGCATTCCGCTTAATTTTAATGTCCTTATTCACATTCCACTTGTCAAGGACATATGGTCCATTTGACACAGTCGGATTTGTGCCAAACTTATGCATGTCCTTGTACGCTATTGAAGGTATGGGGAGAAAAGCTATATCTCCGACCTTATACGAGAATGATGAATCTGGCGCATTAAGAGTGACTTGCAAGGTCTGATTATCAAGCACCTTGAGACCTGAGAGTTGTGCATCAGGAGAAACATCCTTTCTCTGTAAGTCCTCATAACCCTGAATTGTGGCGAAGATTGAAGCTCCAACCTGCCCATGAGCTGCGTTGGCTGCGTAAGACCAAGCTTGAGCATACGTCTGTGCGGTAATGCTCTCCCCGTTCGAGAATTTAAGCCCTTTTTTAAGCTTGATGGTGTACACAGAGGCATCCTCATTAGGAGTTATAGACTGAGCCTCATCCATAACCAATTCACCCTTATTTGTAAAAGTGACGAGACCATCAAAAAGTTGAGATGCTATCTTCCAGCTCGCTGTATCTGATACATTACCTGGTGTTAATTCTCCAGTAGGTTCTACAGAATTTACGGTAATTGTTGCGTTCTTATCAACAGATTCTTTCGCATTAGTAGAGTTACTTGAACTCAACGAGCCGCAAGCTGCCAAAGCTACGACAAGGATACTAGTCGCGCTCGTTGCGACCAATCGTTTAAGTGTTATCCACGTCCTGTTAAAAGGCATACTTCTCCCCTTTTGTTAAGCTTATACTTCATTTAACTGCATAAAGAGGAGAGTTCTTCCTTTTCATGGAAAATTGCAAGAAAAAATTGCTTGAGGCTGAATTATCCCATTTGGGCTTATAGGACATTTTGTGTTGCTGTTATGCTTGTTTACCCCTTGTATTTATTGGGATGAACCATGTTTTAAATTTCTCAATGATTTTTACTTATAGGACAAAAAGTGTTGCTAGAAACACCGTGGAAGCCTTATTTTCTAGTAAGTCCGAGGTGTTTTAAAAATTATGCATTCTAAGAAGTATGAGAATTACGTAATGCACCACATGCCATAGTAAAAACGTTAAGAAAAACGGCACAACTAGTAGCGGTAAACAACGTTATTAT
>NZ_JBHTHQ010000002.1:0-649 GCF_042676605.1 Alloscardovia venturai
AGCTTGTATCGTGTCAGACACGTTACGATACTTCACCGCACCCACACCAAAATCAGAAGACAAACCCATACTGGGAAAATACTTCTCCCACGCTCCAGTAATAGTCATGGAATGTTCCTCAAGCCGTATCGCAACTTGTGAAGATTCCAGTGGCAAGACAAGCATGTCCTCAGCAACACGATACTCTCGACCCTCAGCTTCGCATAAAGCAATAAAACGAGACAGCATTGGAAAATCCTTAGTTTTCGTCTTTCCGGTCAGCGCCGTGACCTATCGCCGCGATAATAACGAATAACTCAATCATTAACGTACCCGCAAAGAACCACTCATACTCCGAACTAACATCACCCATATCAGAAAGATTTTGAATCAAACACAAATCAGCATCAAACGCTAATACCCCCACAATAAGAATGACCACAGCCGCAATCATTCCCCAAACCGATACACGCCCGAAGAGCAAAGCGATAAGCGAAACAGGAACAACTGCTACTCCCACAAAGCTTGCAAGTTTCGCCGACTCAATCCAACCAAAATAATCCTTCTTATCCAAAAAGAAAATAAGCAAGAAAGCAAACAAAGAAACAGCCGCAACAATAGGCGCCATAATCAAAGTTGACTCCTGCACCCAACCACCGAACAGAATACC
>NZ_JBHTHQ010000003.1:0-623 GCF_042676605.1 Alloscardovia venturai
TGGGTCGATGCCCCAGCAGACTTCATCCAAGTCAAAATATTCGGTAGGTCTGCGGAAATCCTCGAAACCCTGTGGAATAGTGGCCAGCTGGGTAAAGGCATGCCCGTCATCGCTATAGGCCGGTTCGACCCACGCCCATCCGCATGGATAGGAAAAGACGGCAAAGCCCACGCCCAAGTCAGCTTCAACGCTGAAACCCTCACTACCAACCTTGTACTCCTCGCGCTGCGTCAAAACCGTCAAACACCTGCAACTATTCCAGGACAGCCAACCCCACCAGAAGACGACTGGATGAGCGACATTACGATGGATGACATGCCATACTAAAAAGCTATAGTTTCAGACAAAAGTGCGGGTATCTCTACCAAAAAAGGAAGGATAGAGAGACCCGCACTTTTATTGCTTCAGATTGACAGACTGTAAGAAATATCTTACAATATATATGTGAGAATAATTGAAACAGAAGAATTTACGAAATGGCTAGAAAAGCTTAAAAATAGACGAGCTCAACTAGCTATCGGCTCGCGACTCTTCCAGTGGAAAAATGAGAGCATGGTTTTCGGAGACGTGAAAACCATACATGGCGAACTCAAAGAAGCACGTTTCCACATTGATGCAGGGTA
>NZ_JBHTHQ010000004.1:0-623 GCF_042676605.1 Alloscardovia venturai
TGGGTCGATGCCCCAGCAGACTTCATCCAAGTCAAAATATTCGGTAGGTCTGCGGAAATCCTCGAAACCCTCTGGGCAAACGGTCAAATCGGTAAAGGCATGCCAGTCATTGCAATCGGACGCTTTGACCCACGCCCATCCGCTTGGATAGGAAAAGACGGCAAAGCCCACGCCCAAGTCAGCTTCAACGCTGAAACCCTCACTACCAACCTTGTACTCCTCGCGCTGCGTCAAAACCGTCAAACACCTGCAACTATTCCAGGACAGCCAACCCCACCAGAAGACGACTGGATGAGCGACATTACGATGGATGACATGCCATTCTAAAAAAGCTATAGTTTCAGACAAAAGTGCGGGTTCCTCTACCAAGAAGGAAGGGTAGAGAGACCCGCACTTTTATTGCTTCAGATTGACAGACTGTAAGAAATATCTTACAATATATATGTGAGAATAATTGAAACAGAAGAATTTACGAAATGGCTAGAAAAGCTTAAAAATAGACGAGCTCAACTAGCTATCGGCTCGCGACTCTTCCAGTGGAAAAATGAGAGTATGGTTTTCGGAGACGTGAAAACCATACATGGCGAACTCAAAGAAGCACGTTTCCACATTGATGCAGGGTA
>NZ_JBHTHQ010000005.1:0-61505 GCF_042676605.1 Alloscardovia venturai
CCTGCTTCACCTCAGCGAGCGTCTCCTGCGAAAAATCAGACAACGACACCATAACACACCAAACCTTTCTTTGAGATAGTGAAATATTATTTGGATTCAAGACTAATAGTTTCTACTGCCACCTTCTCCATCGGCAGACCTGCTTTAAACCGAGCGAAGAAGTCTTCAAAGCCTTCGACGTCGTCAGCACGTGGATTCTCAGTAGTGTACTGAGCACCGGCAAATACTGTCTTATCAAGGTAGTCGTCAAGTGCGGTACTCGCATGAGCTGTGTAGTCAGCAAGCACTGCCATACCCCATGCACCGCCTTCTGCAGCTGTGCTCATCACGCGAATAGGAGTATTAAACGCTGCAGCCAAAATTCGCTGAGCGACAACCGGCGTGGTAAAGATGCCGCCATGCCCGACGAGGGAATCCACACGTACTCCCTCATCCTTAGTCATAACGTCCATACCCACCTTCACTGGCGAGAATGCAGAGAAGAGCTGCGCACGCATAAAGTTGCCCAAAGTCATACGAGACTGAGGACCGCGTGCAAAGAGTGGGCGTCCCTGCTCAAGCCCTACAAGGAACTCACCAGAATAGAAACAATAATTCAGTAATCCACCTGCATTAGAGTCAACGGATCCATCATCAGCAATTGCCACGTTAAAGAGGGTAGAGAAAATCTGCCCATCAGTAAGCTCAACCCCCGAAGCTGCCGCAAATTGACGGAATAACCCCACCCACGCATTGAGGTCAGAAGTGAAATTATTCGCGTGCGACATACCAGCTAAGTCGCCAGCCGGCGTGGTTACAACATCTACCTCAGGATGCAAACCTTTGAGCTTATCTTCAAGGACCACCATAGCGAATATTGATGTGCCCGCAGAGACATTACCTGTACGCACTCGTACGGAATTTGTCGCAACCATACCGGTTCCAGCATCACCTTCTGGTGGAGCAAGCACTGCACCTGGTCGCAAGGTACCAGTTGGGTCGAGAAGCTTTGCGCCACGTTCAGTGAGCTCTCCCGCATTCTGCCCTGCCACAAGGACGTGAGGCAAAATCTGGCGAATCTTCCATGGCTGAGCCGCCACATTATCCAGCTGTTCAAACTGCGTAAGGTATGCCTCATCATAATTTCGAGTATGCGGATCTATAGGGAACATACCCGAAGCGTCACCAACTCCCAGAACCTTCTCACCCGTAAGCTGCCAATGGACGTATCCTGACAGAGTTGTCATAAAGTCAATGTCTGACACATGCGCTTCACGGTTCAAAATTGCTTGATAGAGATGCGCGATAGACCAACGCTCAGGGATATTGAACTGGAAAAGCTTACTTAACTCTTCATGTGCCTGATGAGTATTCGTATTCCGCCATGTCCTAAATGGGACAAGAAGATTGCCGTCTTTATCAAAAGCTAGATAACCATGCATCATAGCAGAGAAACCCATGCGAGCGATATGCGTCAGCGTAACACCGTACATATCACGCACTTGTGCAGCTAAACGCGCATAGGCATCTTGCACGCCGCTCCACACTTCTTCAAGAGAGTACGTCCACAAACCATTATCGAGGTGATTTTCCCATTCATGATCTCCCGAAGCGAGTGTCTGGTACTTTTCATCGATGAGAATTGCTTTGATACGGGTAGAGCCAAACTCCACCCCTAAAGAAATTTGACCCTTTTCTATAGCATTCTTTGCTTCGATACTGCTAATCATCTTGCCTCGCTTCATTGAGTGGTCAGTAACACACATTTATAAGCTACTTTGCTTACGAATGTGAACGTTCACATTTTCTTACATATACGATAATACACCGCAAAACACCGCTACGCAAAATTAATAAGTAATCTGTACTCGTTACAATGACTCGCGCACAATAAGTCGTGGCTTAATAATCTGCGCACGAGGAGTATCTTCGGCAATTTGTACTGCGTCAGCCACCTCACTGGTATCTGAACCATTCGTATATCCCAGCATATCGAGAACCATTCGCATCGCGCTCGATCCTACTTCGGTGTAATTCGGATCCACCGTCGTCAGTGAAGGCACAAGGCTTTCCGTTGCTTGCATGTTGTCATAGCCCACTATTGTCATATCACGCGGTGCGTAAAGGCCATTCTCATAGAACGCCCGCAATGCACCGACTGCGAGCGCATCGTTAACCGCCCAAATGGCGCTTTTCGCAAAACGTGCCTTACCATGATGTCGTATGTATGTCGTCACACGGTCATATGCGGCGTTACTTGCCCAGTCATTGACATCAATAACGCTAAATTCCATATCATATGCAGCACATGCGCGCCTTGCAGCATTCTCTCGCAACACGGCATCGCGCCACTGATGCGGCCCGGAGAGAAAGTAGACGGTCTTTGTACCACGCTTTACCATTCGTTGTGCGATATCTCGAGAGACACCATCAACATCAGTAAATACGAATTTTACCTTCTGTTCGTCGAAAGTACGTGTATCGATTGACTGGAGTCCTTCCTGCGCCGTAACGATAACGAGCGGAATATGTGGAGAATTTTCTAGTGCAAGAGTCAAAATCGCTTCTGTAGGTGCGACGATGATAATTGCTTCCACACCCAAACGTGTAAAACTTTCTGTGACTTCATTAAAGTCAAGCGGCGTAAGTTTATTTTCATCAAGAGTAGCGAGAGACACAAAAAGACCGTGCTCACGCGCCATACTTTCAAGAGATCCTAGCGTCAGCAACGGCCCTGAAAAATTTATTTGAGAGGCGATGACACCGATGGTACGAGTACGCTGAGTTTTCAACGCTTTTGCTGACCATGACGGATGGTAATGAAGCCTGTCAATTGCCTCAAGTACCTTCTGTCGTGTCTTGTCGCGGACCGGGCCAGACTTGTTAATCACACGAGAAACAGTCTGATAAGAAACTCCTGCTGCCTGTGCCACATCGACAATCGAAACTTGTCGCTCACTCATATAATTACACTAACTTCCAACTTATCCGATGATACGGTGTGACCCCATATCTTTTTATAGCTTCTCTATGCGCAGCAGAGCCGTATCCCTTATTTTTTGCCCACTCATAGGCTTCCCATTCGCGATGTTGCTCGGCAAGTTCTTTCATGTAATGATCTCTGCACACCTTTGCATACACAGAGGCGGCCGCCACACTTGCACACTTCTGATCGCCTTTGATGAGAGTATATATACGCGGGACTACAGGCATATCCACAGCGTCGAGCGAACCGATGACTGGAGTTATATAGTCGTGCGGTCCATCCAAAATAACTGCAACTTTTGATCGCTGTGTAAAACTTTCTGGAAATAATGTATGAAGTTGATTCTCTACCTCAGCGATAGCTTTGAGTGCAGCAAGTCCAAGGCAGCGACCTATCCCCCACGTATCAATATTGTGATTTGTGCATGACCCCGTACCGACAGCACTCGCCCACACTTGTATAGGTTCGATAAGAGCTTCACGTTTACGTTCCGTAAGGAGTTTGGAATCTTTCAAGCCTTCCGGGATAGTATCTGTCCCCACAAGAGCCGCCGAAAATGCAGCAGCACCTAAAGTCACCGGCCCGGCGAGACATCCACGCCCCACCTCGTCAAGTCCGATAATCCATTCGCCGCCTTCATCCACAATAGATGATTCTACTTCCCACGTAGGAAGGGTTGCCGTCGAACTGGTATGTGCATGCGTCATTACATGCCAACCTTTTCAAAAGCTGCGCGGCCATTACCCAGTCCATGCCATTGACTGATAGGCCAAAATACCGCCAAACCAACGCCCGTTACGGAACTTATTCTGACACAACCAGAATTACCATCATCGAAATGATAGCGGGAATCAGCGGAATTAGAACGGTTATCCCCCATGACGAAAATACTATTCTCAGGGACAGTAACCGAGAAAGCTTGGGTAGATGGCTCTACACCTCGCTTAATATAGCTTGTCTCATCTATCGCTTTACCGTTAACGGTGACTGGCGCACCATTGCCCTTCGAAGCCACAACATCGCCCGGCATGCCAATAAGACGTTTCACAAGGTACTGTTTATTCCCGCCAAAACCAAGTGTGTGAGATGCCGAACCCGACTCTAAGGTCGCGCTAGCACTTGACGAGCCAAGCCAGCCGGCATCATCAGAAAATACAACGACATCCCCACGTTTTAAAGTATCACGATTGATTCCCACATTACGTGTGACAATGCGCGATCCGATGGCAAGGGTGTCTTCCATCGAGCCAGAGGGGATAACGAACAGACCAAATACGAAGAAACGCAAGATGAGCATAATACTCAATGGCAGTACAAAATAAAGAGCAACATCTGTAAATCCTGCCACACGCTCATCATGCTTACTGAGTAACTTTGTACCCGTACTATGCTCTGGCTTATTCGTACTGCTCACCTCACGCTATCTTGACGTCGTATGCCGTGTAAAAGACTCGACTCTTACCATTGCCACAATTAACGACGCAATTAAAGAAGAATTTTCAATAAAAACCCGAGACGTCCTCTCAAGTTTCTTGTAAATTCTCAACGAGAACTTCTATAAAACTCTAAGAAACGCCTCGGGTACAAAGCAAAGCTTTAGTTGTTTGCAGAGTTGTCGCGACGCTCGGCAATACGTGCTGCCTTACCGCGCAGGTTACGCAAGTAGTAAAGCTTTGCACGGCGTACCTTACCCATACGTACTAATTCGATGGAATCAATGGATGGGGAATGTACTGGGAAGCGACGCTCTACACCGACACCGAAGGAAACCTTACGAACCATGAAGGTCTCGCGCAAACCAGTACCCTGGCGTGCGATAACTACACCCTGGAATGCCTGGATACGAGAGTTATTTCCTTCCTGAATCTTGACGTTTACCTTTACGGTATCGCCAGGACGGAACTGTGGAATAGAGTCCTCTGCCTTAAGCTGAGCAGCTTCAAATGCTTCAATAGCGTTCATGCTACACCTCAACGCCGCCACATATCAGCGTCAAAATAGGGGAAACATAACGTTTCCGATACGTATCTTTGTAGGTTTGCCTACAAAGGAGCCAGTCTGCTCAAACTCACGCGACCTGTTTAAATATAGCAACTCAAGCATGTCGCGCCTGAGACTAGACCTTAAGAGTGATTCATCTATGTGGCAATGCTTCACCCGACACATACAAATCTCTAGTATACAAGAAACACTGAAGAATCTCCATCATGGCATCAACTATGCCTGTAACAGTTTCTTCAGTGCTTCTCTACGCCGTGTCTGCCCCCGTTCTCACATTAACGACAAGCGCTTCGGCGATGACCTACTTCGATTCGTGATACGACTTTTCTGTGTTGACTTCCCAGACATTCTTCTTGTCTGCTCTGCCAGTCTTAATATTTTCTACAGCTTCAATCGCAGTAGCCATGGAATGGTCTTGGTTATTGTAATGGTGCTGACCATTACGACCGACACAGTACAAGTTGCCGAAGGAATCAAGCCACTCGGTCAGCTCACCAATGCGATCATACGTATCGAAGTATGCAGGGTAAGCCTTCTGAACCTTCTCGCGATGAGTGTCGAGAACGTCATCAGCGGATTCGATGATGCGCATGCGAATCATCTCAGCAATAGCAAGCTTACGCGCTTCATCGTCGGACATGTTCCAGAAATCATCGCCCTCTTCGCAGAAGTACTCCAGACCAATCCACACAGTATCATCCGGCTGAGCGACGAGGTATGGACTCCAGTTATTGAAGATTTGAATACGTCCCACCTTGTAACCAGGATCTTGTACATAAATCCAATTATCCGGAACAATAGGTGGATTACCCAACGTAGGTACGTCCGTCATGTTCTTCACACGAAGCTTCTTGACGAGAAGACCTACAGTGACAAAATCACGGAATGGAAGCCCCCGTGCTACTTCATTGACTTGGTCAGGAACGTCTACATCGCCAGCAACTGTCGCTGCTACCAAATCGTTTAATGGCATGGAGGAAATAAACTCATCTGCTTTTACATTGACGACACGACCGTCTTCAGCAGTATAGTCAAGGGACGAAATCTTACCGCCTTCAGAGTGAATCGCAGTAACGCGTGCACCAGTAATGACATGCACACCATGTGCTACGGAATTCTCTTCAACCGTCTCCCATAACTGACCAGGACCCAGCTTTGGATACCAGAATTCCTCAATCAGAGAGGTCTCTACCTTAGAGTTGTCCGACTTGTGACCTGGCATCATCTTCTTGATAGCATTTCCAAGGATGTTCCAGATGTTAAGTCCCTTGACACGCTGCGCTCCCCAATCAGCAGAAATCTGAGATGGGTGACGCCCCCACAACTTCTCGGTGTACCCTTCGAAGAACATCGAGTATAGCTTGCGACCGAAACGGTTGATGTAGAAGTTCTCTAAGTTATCTTCTGGCAACTTATGAATATTTGACCACAAGAAGCTAAAGCCTGCCTGCAGAGTCAAGATAGGACCCATAGCCTTCATAGTGTTTGGAGTAAGACTAATAGGATAGTCAAAGAAACGCTGATTCCAAAAGATGCGAGACATACGATGACGCTTGAGCATGACCTTGTCTGTCTGCTCTGGATCAGGACCACCAGGCTCTAAATCATGGTGGCGGCCAAGCTTTTTGTCGTCGTAGGAAGGCGCTCCTTGCAGCGGAAGCACGTCTTTCCACCACTGCATAATGCGATCATCTTTAGAGAAGAAACGATGTCCACCGATATCCATGCGGTTGCCGTTATACTTCACAGTGCGGGAGATACCGCCGAATTCATGACTTGCTTCCAAAACAGTGACATCGTAAGCGTTAGAACCGTCCTTTACGAGTTCCCACGCCGCGGTAAGACCTGCAGGGCCACCGCCAATAATCACTACAGATTTCTTATCTGTCACTTTTGCTCCTCGAAAGTATATAAATCTATCCAAGACTATCGTATGGCTTATAAATTTGAAGAAAGAATGAACTTATAACACAATTTTTCCTCAATTATTACGTCGGGTCTAGAGACCACAAGAACTTCGGCTCTATAAATCTCTATAAATCACGCGGAATCTCTATATCCGTCTTCTGTACCTCTTCTACATTTACGTCTTTGAACGTAACGATACGCACGTTTTTTACAAAACGGCTGGGACGATATATGTCCCACACCCACGCATCTGTGAGCTGTACGTCGAAATAGACATCTTGCCCAGCTTGGCGGACATTAAAATCTACACGGTTAGCAAGGTAAAATCGTCTCTCAGTCTCGACAACGTATGTGAAAAGTTTGATGACATCACGGTACTCTTTATACAGCGAAAGTTCCGCACTTGTTTCATAATTATCAAGGTCTTCAGCGCTCATAAAATCATGTGCTCCTACTCAACGACGTAAACTTAAAGCCTAGTGGCTATCTGGACCGCTTGACTTATTGCTTGCCTGTTGACGACGACGCCCAGCGCCAAGCGTACGCCACCATGGTTGATGCGCCGATTTTTTCTCCGCGCCAGCATCTGCTCCTTTGCGCCCTATATGCTCTTCTGGCAAGTCGGCTTCTTGTGCCATAGTCTCCGCTATCGTCTCAACATCAGGCATATCGACACCGGCGAGCTGGTCTTCTTCGTCAATCAATGTCTCGTTGCGAGATTCATCGTCGGCATATGGATCGTAGTTACCCGAAGTTTGCGACGCCTGCGAGCCGCGTACATCGGCAGATAAATCTGTTAGAGGCACTTCAATCTCTTCGCGAACGCGTTGTCTCACCTCCATAGTGTGCTCATACTGAGCGAGAGCTTCTTTTACACCAGGATTTTCCATAATGGCATGCAGCCCAAACGTTTCAAGAGACTGAATAGGATCAAACTCATCAACGAGGATATCAAAGACATGCTGGTCCTTATAGCGTTCCTCAAAAGGATTCCATAGAGCGTCACGTGATACACCAGTTTCAGTGAAACCTAAAGACTGATATACAGCAAGAGTACGGGAATTTGACGATGGCACACTCATCCAGATGCGATGTAAACCCAAACCTGCCGGCTTCGGAGCAAAAGCATATGTCATCACGCGTGGCATAACGTCACGTGTATATCCTCGGCCACGATAATTTTCGCCTAGCACGACTTGAATGCGCGCAGAAGAATTCCACGCATCGATGTCAACAAGGAAAACCATACCGATAAGCTGATCGTGTACTTTATCATCTTTATCGTTTTTATCACCATCGACCGCGCTGTCCTTGCTAGGGTCCATATTTTTCGCAAACATAGACCACGCGAGGACGCCACGCGCCTCAGCATCAAATTTCCCCTCGTCTCGAGTACGCTCGCCATTCTGCCACCGACGTGAGCGTTGCACTAAAGACGCCACTATAGAACGTTGTGCATCAGCAGTTTTCCCATACGTGTCAACAGAACGTGAGAAGGCACCCAAGCTGTCAAGCTTCTCACCTTCATCCGCAGTAGCGGCTCGAAGTATGACCATCTCGCCTTGAATCTGCGGAATTTCAATATTCTCAGTGAGTGTACGCTCGTCAGCCATGGATGCCTCCTTGTGCGTGCGTGATGCGTTACTTACTTAGCAATACTACTTAATCTTACTCATCACGATCCCTGTCACGGTCTTTGCGTCTGCTTGGCCGCGAGTTGCCTTCATAACAGCACCAATGATAGCGCCAATTGGCTTCATATTGCCACTCTTAAGTTTCTCCACGATATCTGGGTTCGCAGCAAGTGCCTTGTCTACCTCTGCTTCCAACGCACCAGTATCTTGCACTACTTCGAAACCATGCTTTTCCACGACTTCGTCTGGAGTACCCTCGCCAGCAAGTACGCCTGCTACAGTCTGCTTTGCAAGCTTGTCGTTGAGCTTGCCTTGCGTGATAAGCTCCTCCACACGAGCCACATCGGCTGGTGTGATGCCTAGCTCTTCAAGGCTCTTTTCAGACTCGTTCGCGACGCGGGAAATCTCGCCCATCCACCACTTACGCGCACCAGCGGCCGTTGCGCCGGCTTTCACTGTTTCTTCCACGAGGTCGAGTGCAGAGGCATTGACAATATCTCGCATATCGTTATCTGATAAGCCCCACTGCGCCTGCAAACGATTGCGACGTTCACGTGGCATCTCTGGCATCTGAGCTTTAAGCTCTTCAACATGCTCTTTGGTGGTATGTACCATGACCAAGTCAGGGTCCGGGAAGTAACGATAGTCATCTGCATCAGTCTTGACTCGACCGCCAGCGGTAGTCTGAGAAGCCTCATCCCAGTGGCGAGTTTCCTGAAGAACTTCACCACCTGCATCAAGCAATGCTGCCTGACGACGAATTTCATAAATAATAGTTCGCTCAATGCCGCGGAAGGAGTTCACGTTCTTCGTTTCTGAACGAGTGCCAAGTGGCGCATCAGCTGACGGGCGCAAGGATACATTCACATCTGCGCGCATATTTCCTTGCTCCATGCGAGCGTTGGAGATATCAAGAGCGCGAACAATGTCACGAATTGTGCGAACGTATGCACCGGCAACTTCTGCAGCTTTTGCACCCGCTCCTGTAATTGGTTTGGTAACGATTTCTACCAATGGCACGCCAGCGCGATTGTAGTCAACGAGAGAATGATCTGCTCCCTCGATACGACCGTCAGCACCACCCACATGAGTATTCTTGCCTGCATCGTCCTCTACATGCGCGCGTTCGATTGGCACGCGGAACGTAGAACCATCCTCAAGCTCCACATCCAGATAACCCTCGCCGTTAAGTGGCTTATCGTATTGGGAAATCTGATAGTCACGAGGCATATCTGGGTAGAAGTAGTTCTTACGAGCGAACTGGCTCCACTCAGCAATGTCGCAATGCAAGGCAAGGCCTAGCTTGATTGCATAGTCGATAGCTTCCTTGTTTACTACCGGCAAAGAGCCAGGAAGCCCCAAGGACACTGGGGTGAGTTGCGTGTTTGGCTCACCGCCAAAGGAGACTTCTGCTGGGCAGAAGAGCTTGGTCTTCGTGTTGAGCTCTACGTGGACTTCAAGGCCGATAACTGGGTCGTACTTCTCTACAGCTTCGGCGAACTTCATTAACTTTTCAGCCATTATGCTTTTCCTTTTATCTGTTCTCGTATGTCGCCTATGCCTACTCGCCAAGCCATGGAGTGCTCAGGGACTGCCATACGGGACCGTTCCACTTATCTTCCAAAGCAGCTTCGAGTGCCGCAGCTGGCTTGTAGAGTACGTCATCATGCTGCTGGGGAGCGATGAACTGGAAACCTACAGGTAGGTTGGACTCATCAACACCTGCAGGAATCGAAATAGCAGGAACACCAGCGAGATTTGCAGGAATAGTTGCAATATCGCCGAGATACATAGCAAGTGGATCGCCGGACTTCTCGCCAAAATTGAATGCTGTCGTTGGAGAAGTTGGGGATACGAGAACATCAACCTGTTCGAAGGCTTTGTTAAAGTCCTCAATGATGAGGGTACGCACCTTTTGCGCAGAACCATACCACGCATCATAGTAGCCAGCAGACAGCGCATACGTACCAAGGATGATACGACGCTTTACTTCGTCGCCGAATCCTGCTTCACGGGTATATGCCATCATATTTGCGGCAGTTGCTGGAACACCCTCAGGTGGCATCACGCGCAAACCATAACGCATGCCATCGTAGCGAGCAAGGTTAGAAGATACTTCAGAAGGCATAATGATGTAGTAAGCACCGAGAGCATACTTCAAGTTTGGAAGGGATACTTCCACTACTTCAGCACCCATAGCCTTAAGCTCTTCTACAGACTCATTGAAACGTGCGGTAACACCTTCTTGGAAACCGTCGCCAGACAGTTCCTTAATGAGTCCGACCTTCATGCCTTTCAAATCGCGCTTGTGCCCTTCACGAGCCGCAGCAACCATCGCAGGAGCAGGAGAAGGAATAGAAGTAGAATCTTTTGGATCATGACCGCCGATTGTCTCCTGAAGCAATGCAGAATCGAGAACTGTACGCGATACGGGACCAATCTGATCAAGAGAAGAAGCCATTGCGATAGCACCAAAACGAGAAACACCACCGTACGTTGGCTTTGTGCCGACCGTACCGGTCAAAGCACCCGGCTGACGGATGGAACCACCAGTATCAGTACCGAGTGCAAGAGGAGCTTCAAAAGCACCAACTGCTGCCGCAGAGCCACCGCCAGAACCACCTGGTACACGCTGCGTATCCCAAGGATTCTTGGTAGTGCCGTATGCAGAGTGTTCGGTAGAGGAACCTTGCGCAAACTCATCAAGGTTAGTCTTGCCGAGAATCGGCATACCTGCTTCCTTGAGCTTAGTCACGACCGTTGCATCGTATGGAGGAATCCAGCCTTCAAGAATCTTAGATGCTGCCGTGGTCTCGATGCCCTTTGTCACAATCATGTCCTTGACTGCGATAGGCACACCGGCTAATGGCGCAAGCTCTTCACCTGCTGCACGCCTTGCATCAGCAGCATCTGCTTGACTGCGTGCTTCATCTGCACTTACTTTCAAGAAAGCATTGATATGCGGCTCTGCGCTTTCGATGACATCAAGATGAGCATCGACAAGTTCACGGGAGCTAATTTCACCAGACTTGAACTCCTCAGCCATCTGGGAAGCGGAGAGCTTAACAATTTCGTTTCGAGTATTTTTATCCATTGCTTAGTCCCCCAAAATCTGTGGAGCTACGAACATGCCAGACTCGGATACAGGAGCTCCAGAGAGAGCTTCTTCCTGAGTGAGTGGCGTAGCAGGAACATCTGGACGCAAATATGCCTCAAGAGGGACCGGGTTAGCAGTTGGCTTGATATCCTCGCCAGCTACTTCCTGCACCTGCGCAATAGCATCTGCGATTACATTCAATTCGCCTTGAAGACGAGTGATTTCTTGCGGACTCAGAGCAATCTGGGCAAGCTCACCCAAGTGCTCAATTTCTTCTGGTGTAAATGTTGGCATAATGCCCAATGTTAGAGCCTTTACGAGACACTTTCACTCCACAACGAGGCAATGCAGCTCACGAACTATAGAGAGGAGTGGAGCAATAATTCCTACACCTGTAATGCTCCATGCAGTCCCGCGAGAAACTGAGATGCCGCGTGACATTATGATAGGTATATAGTCAAGCGATGCCAGATGTCCTAGCACTACCGCACATATAATCACGCACATAAATGGAACTACAAGTGGCATAATCATTAGGAATCGACTCCACGGTCCTACACCTTGTGCACGAGCAAATAGACGCACCTGTCTTTGCTCAGACCTCCACGCCGTAAGCGACACCACATATGCTATCAAAGTCACCATGATTGCAGCAAGGATACGCGCAGACGCATTGGTTTGCATATCTCTAAACTCAGCAGAATCAGATTCCTGTAGCAGCGTGTACGGCGCCTGAATAAGTATGAGCGAGCGTAACGCGTTAATCTCTTCAGACGGATAGTTGTAAATATGAGGAATATACACATCCGCTACGCTTGAAGTGTGAAGCCCTAGTTCTTTATACGCTGGACCATTTTCAGCGACTACCATACTTCTGAGAAAATCGTATTTAAGCGTTTTCGACGGTCTTATCCCATGAGCCAGCATATGGTTCCCTACTGTATATACTCCTGCATTATTCACAAGAACTATGACATGCGACGTACCATCTTTTACTGTCTCCGGCGGCGCACTATCTGCCAGCGTTTCTGCTGCGGTTCCGTTCTTTGCAATAACGACTGATGTCAGTATGTTAAAATCACACATATCAAAACGTGTATGCTCCCTCATTGCATTATTCACACATTCTACTTCTTTATCACTGTCCGAGATTACCCGTACCTGACCGAGCGATTCATCTGGCTTATAAAACACATCCGCAGAGTGCATTACGTCTGGGAACTTTTTATCAAGTTGCTTTATTGTATCCTCTGAAATATCTTTCGCAGAGATATAGCCATCACTGTCTGGGGCGAGGCCACGAATACCATTGATACTATAACTAGTGAAGCTCATGTACATGCTTGCGTAAAAACATACGATGAACGTAAGTACGAGACTAAAGTACCTTACCCAAATGGTTTTCCTAGACAAACCCTGAAGCGTCTTGTACTGATGCAGTGATAATGCTATAACGCCAAGCACACATGCCGAGACACTCACCGAGCCGACGAGCATCGCAGCATAATGCCCATTCCTGAGAATAAGTATCTGTCTGAGAGCAACTAAAACAAGTGTCACAAGCGTGCCTATGGTTCCCCATATTATCCACGCCGCAACGTGTGATATGCCGCTTGAACTCTTGCATTTCAACTTCCTTACGTATGCTACTGCACTCTCACTTATATAAACAACAATCGTCAGAGCGATACTTGTCCCCAGCCCAAAACTCACCATGTAGCTTACATCGATACTGTCCCACACATGGTCAAAAAGTTCTCCTATTTGTCTAAACCAAACCGCCATAACGCTGCAGCCAATTCCAGCTCCACAGGCGGAGGCGATAAGGGTAAGTACAGTATCTGAAAGTGCAACAGTATGGGCAGCAATGCCCACAGTGTCCCCCAGATGTATAAGTAAGTCTCTTCGCTCTTGCAATCTTCTACGATCTGCAAAAATAAACGCTACGATGAGCATAAATACTAACATGAACGCGCTATACTGTACGAATTTTAACGTTTTTAATGAGCTTCCAGAAGCTGCATCGACTACTTGACGTAGGTAGCCTGTCGAAGATGCCCAACTCATACTTCCGTCTGATCCATAAGGTTCTACAGATTTGAGATTATCATTTATAAGCCATACATTCGCCTGATGTCCATCAAAGTAGCGCGGAAGATTGACTACAGCTAAATTCTCGCTTGCATGAGCAGCATTAATACTGATTCCAGAAACTATAACTTTATACTTTTCACCGTCACTTGTACGGAGAGAAATTTTATCTCTAGGTCTTACATGTAAGATATTTGCGGCATGTGCGCTTACAGTAACTTCGCCAGATTGATGAGGGTACCTTCCTTGTATGATACGTTCCTTGCGCGCATTGGCTGACACATATACTACGTTGAGTTGTAATGCACGCTGATGCGAAGCACTTATTAATGTGGCTTGATCGTGAGTCACTGCGACAGCACGATGATTTTTTTGTTCCCGCGTAAGGACACTTATGACTTGCGAATTTTGTACAGCAACTTGACTGTCATAGCATCCAAAAGATGACTGCGCGCTTGATTCTATCGTATTGAAATATGTATGGAACAAGGTACTTACCATGACAACTATCAAGCTTGCCATTGCCATAAAGAACACCACGCTTATAGAACGTGCACGACTATAGGACACGTACTTTAAAGCATATGACCGGTGATGTCTGCCATACATGACAATGTCCTCCTTAGAAAAGCTATGCGACAGAATTTATGCGGAAGTTATCAATGACACACTGTTCATCTACTTCCTCCGCTAGAAGCGGATCATGAGTCGCCACAAGAACCGTTATTGACCTCTCATGAGCAACTTTGCGTAAGAGTTCACCAATTTTTAATGTGTTCTCTTTGTCTAGTGCACCAGTAGGCTCGTCTGCAAGAAGAATTGGAACCTGGCTCGCTAAAGCACGAGCAATACACACTCTCTGCTGCTCTCCACCTGAGAGTAATCTCACCGGAGTATCCTTCAAATTCCCAATACCCACAAGGTCAAGAAGATGATGCGCATTTTCTTTTTCCTCTAATGAAGTTTTAGTTCCAAGGATTTCGCGAGAGAGCAGGATGTTTTCTCCAGCTGTCATATAGGGAACGAGCAGATAGTCTTGATAAATCCTGCTGATAATGTGAGAACGTACATATTGTGGTTTTAATGTATGACTATCCCTATCGTCGAAGAGAATCGTTCCCTCGGATGGTTCCAAATCATTCGAAAGTAACTTGAAAAGTGTAGTCTTTCCTGTACCGCTTGGACCCATAATCGAATAAACTCTGTCGGACCCAAATGTGAAATTTACGTTCTCAAATATTTTTCTTTCGCGCGATGCAGATACATAGGAAAACGACAAATTACGCAACACAATTTTCATCTCTACCCCCTTTACTACCCCATTTAGGGCGGCTTGCACGACATGTATCATCCAAGCCGCCAAGTTTTACCTCACACCGTAATCAATTCTCGCTGCACGTGGAAAACCTGGATATCCACTAACCCATGGCGTGGAGTCATGGTCCTTATTGTAGTCGGTAAACCATGCAGAATGAGTATCAGGAGCAGCGGCTATGTCAAGAGTGCTACGGGCTTTAGTATCTCTATTCAGACTTACGCATCGCCCTCGAGCGACTGTATAGCCTACGCCACTGACCATTCGCGCAGAGCAATTACCGCCCAACGCGGATACACTCTGAGATGGAGTAAGAGCCATCAAACCCAACGAAACGATTGCACATATGAGAATCATAGGCAATAGCCTTCTCAATCTTTGACCATTCATCTTCACACCCTCGTGAAAGTTGTCTGTAGTTTACAGACACTTTTATTCTATCTGCAAAACCGTGAAGGTTCAAAGATTTATTGATAGTATCTCTTCTGGATATTCATTAATTTTCAGCCACAAGTCCTTTAATTCCTACCCAATACGCCCATGCTGCATGATCCACGTATGCATCGCCACAGCTGCCGCAGCACCCGCATTGAGAGAGCGCACTGAACCTGTCTGCGATATGTATACGACGTCGTCAACAAGCTCTAGCGCTTTTGTCGTCAGCCCTGGACCTTCAGCGCCAAAAATCATGATACAATTTTCCGGAAAATCGTATGTCTCAATCGGTACAGCCCCTGGCACAATGTCCAAAGCGATAATGCGAGGGCGAGGTGTACCGGCTTCGTCTGCTTGCTTGGTTATATTTTCCACGAATTCTTCAATACTCGCATGGTGATACACATGCTGGTAAAGCTCAGTCATGAGCGCACCTTTACGGTTCCACTTGCGTGGTCCGATGATGTGTACTGCATTCGCTGTAAAGGCATTTGCTGTACGCACGATAGAGCCAATATTGAAATCATGAGTCCAATTTTCAACGGCAACTTCAAAACCATAGCGACCTTTGTCGTCAAGGTCTTTTTTTATGGCTTCGACCGTCCAGTAGCGATAGCGGTCCATCACGTTGCGCTGGTCACCCTCATCAAGAAGTTGTTGATCATATCGGGAGTCCGTAGGCTTTGGCTCGCTAGGGTGCTCCTCATTCCACGGACCTACACCTATCTCGCGTAAGCCAGGATCGCCTGCTGCCATGACTCGTTTCGTAAAATCGCTCGGAGGAATCATTATGCCTGCAAGTCCTTATCGGAGAAAACGGGGATGAACGGAATCTGAGAGGAATTCTCCGTCACAGGATTGATGAGCTTGATAAACTGAGAAGACGGCGACGAGGTACTTTCTTGAGTATGATGATGGCCGCCACATTTACATACATGACCCTCTTCATCTGCATGGGTACACTGATGATGACCACTATGCTCCTCCCCATCATCACGGTGGTCACATTCTTTATCGTTATCGCCGTTATGCGGTAGCTCATCACCAAAGTGAGTATCCAAATCGGTCATATCCGCTGGACGCTTCTCTGCATAGTCTTCCACCAGTCCTGTACTTCCTATAAGAGAAGCAATCGCAAGGACTTGAGCACCCTCATTTTCTAGTACCGCAAAGTCGAGATTGAGCTCATTTCCGTGAGTAAGGGTCACGACAGACGAAGTTTGTACAAAGGACTTTTCAGATAGCCATGCATCGACGAGAATCACTCGCTTATCTTTTATAGATGGACCTTTCACGCTAGGAAAGACAAAATCCATGACAAATCCATCAAGTTCCTGCCCACGGGAAGCAGCCGCAGAAATCATAGATGTAACCAGCGGAATACCTGCTGTCGTCAGTGCACCTACCGCATCGAAGTCGTCAATGCTGAAACCAGCAGTTTCAAGGGCGTCAAGCATCGCATGACCTGCCAGAGCAGCACCATCGTGATGATATGTCACCCCTGTTAGCTCGTTAAACTGCTTATCAGCTACTTCGCTACGAAGTAGCTTTTCCAGTCGTTGCTTCGGCTCAAGCATGTCTTCAGGAAGATTCGCAATTTGCTCTCGAATATCAGCAGAACCCGTTGTCTTAAAGTCGTGTGCCATATCTGTTACCTTAGCGTGTACGTTCTACTCTGCACTTTCCTACTTTTGAATATCTATTCCTCATCCCAATTAGGAGATAGCTCAGGAGCTGTGATTTCGCGTATATCACTCTTCTTTTCATCCTCAAGAAGCTCAGGCTGAGTGAAATCTGCACCAGGCTCAAGCTTATTGAGTCTGCGAAGAGTTGGAGTGACTTGAGACTGCAAAGAGCCCACAAAAGCGTTATAACTCTGAACGGTTGACCCAATATGCTTACCTAGCTTTGCCGCATGCTCGCTCATCTTTGACAACCGCTTAAACATTTCACGCGACAAGTCGAAAAGCTGCTGCGCATCCTCACTGAGTGTCTGCTGCTGCCATGCAAATGTAACTGATTTGAGGACCGACCATAAAGTTACAGGAGAAGTCAAAGCGACTTGTTTGTTAAAGGCGTAATCTAAAATCGTCGGATCGACATCAAGTGCAGCTTGAAGTAAAGACTCATTGGGGATAAAAGCAATGACAAAATCAGGAGCCACACGGTCGCCGTTATTCTTCCAGTACTCGCGTTTACCTAACGTATCCACGTGTGCACGCAATGCCTTCGCATGAGCGCGTAAATGTTCGTCACGAATCTTGAGCTGATCTTCAGAAGCAGTATCAGGAATCTCACAGGCACGTTGATAGTCGGAGTACGGTACTTTTGCATCAATCGGGATATATTTTCCGTCAGGAAGCATGACAACCATATCAGGACGCTGCTGTCGCCCATCTTCATTCTCTACGTAATATTGAGTCTCGAAGTCGACATGCTCACGCAGGCCAGCTGATTCAACAATATTCTTGAGCTGTGCTTCGCCCCATGCACCGCGAACTTTATTATCACGGAGTACCATCGCAAGGTTTGTCGTCTCTCGATCGAGTTTTTGCTGCGCGCTGCCCAGTCCTTGAAGCTGCTCGTCGAGCTTACCCATCTCTTTCTTACGATTTTCTTCAATGTCCGCAACTTTTTGCTGAAGCATATCTAAGTTCTTTTGAACAGGGCTAAGCGCCTTCAAAATCTTGGACTCCTGAGCCATTGAATCTGCTTGCTCACGACGCTTAGCTTCCTCACGCTGAGCAGTCATTGCCTTCTCATGAGATATGCGTTCTTTCTCAGCTTGCTGGGCGAGTTGAAGCTGGTCTTGAGCAAAGAGTAGTTGCTCGTTAACTCCTTGAAGCTGCCCCTCCAGTTTTGCGTTCGCTTCTCGTTCCGATGCGAGCGCGCTGCGACCTTCCTCAAGCTGAGCAGTCAAATCAGTTCGAGCGGCGGTAAGTTCTTCAATCTGCTGCTGCATGTGCAGCATATCTATTGAGCTACCCGACATACTCTTATGCTTCTGCTGCGCATAGAGAAAGCCGAGAGCACCACCAACTACGATGCCAATGACGAGAGCAAGAATTGTTTCGAACATGTGTTCGATTCTAGCAGTCAGCATAGAAAGATATCGCTGTGTAACGCGACGCGCAAAAGAACGTATAGAAACCTTTCACTAACAGCTCACAATTTGAAATCCATGGAATACAACACACAACTAGACCGTTAGTACTAGCGTTAGCACATAAGAAACATGGAAGTAGTAAGGACAAAGTCGTGGCTGTTCTTTATATCATAGTTGCAGCTCTCATCACTGCCGCGCTCCTTTGGTTTTTCTTTGCCCCGCAAAAAGGCGGAAAAACAACTGTTACAGGACATACACAGCACATTGACGTCGAAGTCAATGGGGGTTACTCGCCAGCTCTTATCCAAGCTGAGGCCGGTAAGCCATTAACTATTCATTTTGATCGAAAAGAAACTGGAGAGTGCACATCGCATGTCGTCTTCTCTGATCTCGGCATTGATGCCACGCTTCCCGGGAACCGCACCACGGCAGTTACTCTTCCTCCTTTAAAGGCGGGAGACTATCCATTCGCATGTGGTATGAATATGATACACGGCATGCTGCGCGTGAGCGGTGAAACTCAATCTGACAATCTTGCAAGCGTAAGCGAGCACGAGCGCAATCTCGAACATAATCTGCTGGCAGAACGCGCCACCAATTCAGCCAATGCAGCGGATAGCAATAGCACGCGTGAACGAGATGCAGAAATTGCATTGCTTAAGAAGAAATTCCTCATCGGAATGATTTTCACAATTCCTGTCTTCGTTTTAAGTATGGCATCAATGTTTTGGGGACAAAACCTCCCAACATGGCTCACTTCCCCATGGCTTCAAGCAATCCTCGTCACTCCCGTAATGTTCTATACAGGGTGGGATATCCACCGCATTGGTTGGAATGCCATAATCCACCGAAACCCTGAGATGAATGCCCTCGTCACTATGGGCACAACGGCGGCGTATCTCTTTAGCTGGGTTGTGACTGTGATTCCGCAGGCGCTCCCCCTCAACGCACGTCATGCTTATTTCGACTCGGTGGGTGTAGTACTCACTCTCGTCGTCATGGGCTCTCTACTCGAGTCCCGCGCACGTGCGGGTACAGGAGATGCTATCCAAGCACTCATGAAACTTCGCCCAGACGCCGCTCTCGTCATCACTGAAGAAGAACTACGTAACGAATCCTGGAAACTTCCACAAGTAGGACGTAGCATATCTATTGCTGACATCAAAACTGATGATTTAGTCAAAGTCCCTGGCGGAGACACCATTCCTAACGACGGTAAAATTGTAGCTGGCATAGCACATGTCGACGAATCTATGATTACCGGAGAATCTAAACCTGTAGAACGAACTTTAGGGGACTTCGTAACGGGCGGCACCATGGCGCTGGACGCTCCGCTCGTGCTACGAGTAACCCATACAGGTTCCGACACCGTCCTCTCTCAAATCGTGCAGCTTGTCTCATCCGCTCAGGCGAGTAAAGCACCCGTGCAGGCTCTTGCTGATAGAATTGCAAAAATTTTCGTACCTGTCGTCTTCACTATCGCCCTGTGGACCTTCACACTATGGCTAAGCTTCGGCCCACAGCCACAGCTGACGTATGCGCTCACTACTGCAGTGACCGTACTTATCATCGCGTGCCCTTGTGCGCTTGGACTTGCCACACCGCTGTCAGTGACCGCAGGCATAGGAGTTGGAGCCAAGAACGGCATACTCATTTCCTCAGCTCAAGCTCTGGAAAACGCGCGACATATTAAGACCGTTGTCTTCGATAAGACAGGAACCATCACAGAAGGCAAAGCAGAAGTACGCGATGCTTCTGATGGCACAATCTCTTATGCAAGTGACCCTATCAAGTCATCTTCTCCAGCGGCAATTGCTGAGCTTAAAGCTCTGGGAATTCGTACCATTATGCTTTCTGGCGATAAGGCTGAGACCGCTGAACGCGTGGCACGCGAAGCGGGGATTGACACCGTCATCAGTGAAGTCAAGCCAGACGGCAAAGCTTTTTGGATTTCTCATATCCAGAGCCAAGTATCTTCAGCAGCTTCCAAACACCTTGTCGCTATGGTGGGTGATGGTATCAACGATGCCCCAGCTCTCGCGCAGGCGGATCTCGGTTTTGCTATGGGGACCGGTACCGACATTGCTATGAAGTCTGCCGACGTTACTCTCATGACCGGTGAGCTCAACGGCGTAGCACGCATGATTCGTCTAAGCCGTGTAACCATGCGCAATATCCATCAAAACTTGGGATTTGCATTCGGATATAACATCATCGGAATTATCATCGCATCCGGTTTGCTCTACCCGCTCACTGGGTGGCTTCTTAGCCCAATGATTGCAGGACTTGCGATGTCACTAAGTTCTGTGTCACTCATCACGAATGCAAGCCGACTGCGCGCGGTTGACATCACACAGTCGCGCGTCACCTTTGACTCATCATCTACATCCACAAACCCACAAGTTATCATTGATGACAGTACCCACTCACAACAAGGAGAACTCATGTTTGAATTTTTGAAGAAGAAGTCCGCACACACAGATATTGAAGATGGATTAGAACACGTTCTTACTGACCCTGTATGCGGTATGAGCGTTACTCAAGACCAGAATCCATTTGCATACGGCGACAAGGCATATCACTTCTGCTCCGAGCATTGCTTAGAAACTTTCAAGTCGAATCCTGCTCAGTACGCGAAGTAAGCTGACTTTTTAGAGATTAGCTAGGACTAGAACTTATTATCAATTCTAGTCCTAGCTATTTAATTGCTGAGAGATTTTACAGCTCTATCCAGTACCGCTCATGATGGTTGCGAACATCTTCAAGCACGCCACCTTGGGAAAGAATCGTGCGGCGACTTTCCTCATTCGATTCATCACATGTGATAAGTACATGGTTCAAACCAAGCTCACGGCACTCTCTAGACCGAGCGCAAGTTGTTCCTTTGCATATCCTTTTCGACGTTCAGATGGACGAATTCCGTACCCAATATGCCCACCATAGTTCAGCAAATGTTCATTCAGTTTTAAACGCACATTAAGTACGCCTATAGCTTTACCATCTTTGAAACTCACAAATTCAACTGCAGGCACAAATCCCTCAGGCGGGTTCATACGACTTTGCTCACACATTGCAAGCCACTGCTCAAAGTTAAACTTTCCCGATTCCCACATTCCGCCATCATGAGCGGAATTCTCTTGTTCGAAATCAGCAACCATCTGTTCAATAGCAGCTTTATCAGCAACTGTCGGTTCTCGAAGAATCATTATTCAGTCTCCCGCACATCTTTACCCATAGTTATAGAATCGTAACACTCACCTTCCCATTCAAAAACCCCAACCTCACGAGATATCTCCTGCATTCCTAATTTCTTTGCAAGAGCAAGCATTCGAAAACCACCGCTCCATGAAGTTGCCGTAATTCTCACAATTTTAGGATGCTTTATACGAAGTTGTGCCATCCATTGACTCATAGCGGCATAACCCACACCTTGATGCCAGTATGAATCATCGTAGATGATGATGCCCAATTCAACTGTGTGGAAAGAATCATCATGAGGTGTGGAGAAGATAATTCCTACGAGAACATCATCCACATAAATTCCAGGATTCAAAGAATTTTTAAAGAAAGAGAACTTTTTCAGAAACGTATCAAACGTATAGGCATAGTAATCGTTGTAGAATGGACCATTTCCATACGTCCAAGGCATATTTGCTTTCGAGCAAGCCTATCTTCCAGAGTCGTACATAGTCGGTTTCAGGAATGCGCTTGAGGGTAACTTCCACTACTTCTCCCTTACGAACTCTCTCAATGCCAATGCACAGCGCTGATCGAGCACGCCTTCTTCACCACGAATCAAAGCAGCTGCTTCTTTACGATTCACCCAACGAATTGTAATATCCTCGGTCTCCTCGAGCTGCTGCTGAGCATCTTCTTGCAAAGGATCTGCTGTGACGTATACGAATGCCACGGATTCATTGCTAAAACCTGCAGAGGTATAGGTCGGAGGGATAATTTCGTCTACGCTCACCGCATCATATCCAGTCTCTTCCTTAAGTTCACGCAACGCTGCGGCCTCAAAGGACGTATCATCAGGATCAATTAGGCCGGCGGGAAATTCCCAAATATAGCCATTTACTGCAGGACGATACTGGCGAATTACAAGCATCTGATCGTCACCCACTGACCGCACTATGACAGCTACAGCATCACCCGTCTCACGCGGAAGATCTTCAAGACACTTCACTACATTTCGCGTAGCGATGGTGTAAACATTCTTTTTCCCGTTATCAAGTGCCACATCAATGTTGTATGTATGCAAGAACCGACTAGGAACTTCCATAGGATTTGCAGAAATACTTATATTTTTCATAATCTTACTATAAAGCGAAGCGACGGAAAATTGTCATTAATACCTCTCACACCACCTATTGGGCACCTGTACACAAGCAACTTTTTGAATCGATATGTGATAAATTTTAGGTCTGCTTTGTAACCTATACTAAAGAGTGCAAGGGAAAGTATGAGGAGGCACTAAGATAGACAAACTAAAAATCTCAGAAGCTACTTTAAGTGCTATAGCCGATACTCTTAAATCGATTAAAGAACAAACAATAATTTTTAATCTCCCGCATATAAGTGAGGTTGGTTCTCCTGCTTTCACTAATACTATTGAGCAGGTGGGGGCTACTTTTATGAACGCTGAGACAGTCTTAGATGGGGCGCTTTCAGCCGGTGTTGGTTTTATAGAACAGGTTGGCAGTTTAAGTTCACAGTTAGACAACGATATGTCTCACAGCATCAGTAGTACTACAAGGTAGATTTATGCCATACTTGCCACATGCAGACTAGGCTTTACTCGGTGTTAAAGATAACCCAATTCCAGGAAGTTCTGAAGATATACGCTCAGTCGCCATGCAGTATTCGAACTATGCAGCCTCTATCAATAATTCAGCATCAACTATTACCTCGATAAATACTAGTAACCTTGCGGGTGCTTTTGTATCCACAATCTTGACCCTTAAAACGAATTTAAAAACTCACATTGCTACGTTGTATAACTCAGCCGAAAACATAAGTTCACTTCTTTATAAATGGGCTGAAACAGTAGAATGCGATCAAGAGAATATGAGCAATATCTACGACAAAGCCTTACAAATATCTCAAAGTATTAGTCGATACAAAGTTCTATCTATCGAGACATACAACAACCAGGATGAGATTACAAAGAGTTTTACGCTTAATTACGACAATATGATAGAGGAGGCTCAACATAGTCTCAATGACTATCGTCGACAGGCACAAACACTCGAATGCGATCACGCGTCAGAAGAGAATGCAATAAATAACGCAATAAGTTCAGCAATGGCTGGCTTGAGTCAATATTCTACCCAACTCTTTTCTGGAGAAGCTATTGCATCGGCAGTTGTTGGATTCTTTGACGATACAAGAAATGAACAATCTGCATTAAAGTATTTACATAATGAAGGTATTGATATTTTCAAGATAGAAAAATCCCTTGCCTACGCTACTGATACACGTAAGCGCCTTCGCGTGTATGCAGATGGTAAACCTCTTTACGATTTCAAGAGTAATAAGTATTTTAAGACTGGAAAAAAATTAAAAGAAAAAACAGGATACGACATCGCAAAAGCTTCCTTCGCATTCACTGGTAAAGGGAAGTTTAACATTAAAGCAATGCACAATGCCGGGAAAGAAGCCTTCACAGATAGCTTGAATATTATTTCTGATTTCAGATGTTGGGAGGGGGTTTCTAAACTTACCAAGGCGAGTAAAAGTTTAGGGATAGCTGGAACTGCCATAACAATCGGCAGTGATATCTATGACAATTTTGCTGGTGGAAATACTACATTTTCAGCAGCACATAAAATTGCAAATACTGCGGGAGACGTTGGCGTTGATATGGCGGTGGGTGCAAGTGCAGCATACGTTGGCGCTTCTGTGGGCTCCTTAATCGTTCCACCTGTAGGAACAGTAGTCGGCGCCGCAGCTGGCGGAGCTTTAGGCGTATTATCCACTCTGCAAGTTCCTGGAGTAGATAAATCTGTGACAGATATAGCAAAAGATGGTGTGCACCATATCACAAGTTTCCTTTTCCGAGAATAATAGTTAGTGAAAATTATGACACGAAGTATAAAACGTTTTACTCATCCTCTTCTTGCCCTTCCTACAGAAGATACTTGGCCTGTCATTCCTATCATTAATCTCATTCTTAGCATAATTCCTCTTGTAGGAGCGCTTTATCAGCCAGGTGATACTATAGGATTTTTTAAGTATGCCCTTCTCTTCTTTGACTTTACTAGCATCATGAGTATCATAGCTACCCCGCTGTGGAGAAAAAATCATCTTTCTAAGGTTATCTTTTTTACATTAGCTATACTTAATAGCATTTCAACTATCTTCAATTTTGAGGTAGCAATCGACGGTGTCATCTTTCAGCAGCAAACCCTTACTTATGTACAGACTCTCTACTCATGGAAAAGCATATTATTCCTTGCATTCCAGCTTACTATCTCTATTGTATTTGGAGTTTTCTTTTCCTTTCCATATCTCCATCACAATGTCAAGTATAAAAAGAAATATAGGAAACTCAATATGCAAACTCGCTGCTTCTGGCTACTACTTCCAATAGTATTTATCGCAATCATATTGTTCCACGGTGCCATAGGTAGAGTTTTACTCACTTGTATCTCTCCGTTATTCTCAGCGACTCTCACTATTATGGTGGTCGATAGCATCTTTGGTCTGCTCCATGCTCTAGCAAATAGAAAGACAATAAATGCCTAGTACATCTTCCACACAAAACCTCTCTATACCTCATTTCTTCGGCACGACAGTTTGTTTCGACGAGGCCCATAGCGGTCGTGAACTATGCCAAATTAGTTTTGATTATGGGCGCTTACTAATGCAAGAAAATCTAAACTTCATCTGTCCAGATGGTCCAATCGTCTATGAGTGCACTCTTGCTAATATATTTCAACATCACTATTTAGTAAGAATTGGGTATTCATGTATCGATGCACACGCAAGAAACTCTCTTAATCAGTCTTCAAACATAGAATTGGAAGATATTCTTCTCAGAAATGTACCTCTTAATCGAGTTGATCCATCGATTGTCGATACTATTTATGATAAGTTTGATGACACTTCTTCACGCTACCCGTTGAAAGATACCTCGTTATGGCATGTTATCAGACACATAGACAATAAGCTTTTTGTGGATATTTATACAGCAACAGCAGCGAGAGATTTCTCATGAAATTAATAACAGAACCTGGAGTCTATGTCAGTGAGCATTTCGAAGCAGAAAATGTTCTTCGATTTCATCTAAAATTTCATTATTCACAATTTTCTAAAAAACTGGAAGACTGTGTTATACGTGCCCGAAAATATTCGGCAACTATTATAGGGAGCTTCTATAGCTTCAATAATGTACCTCAAGATGAAATAGTTGACACAGAGTTTTTCTTTATCACTGAAGAAACCTATCTTGATATTCCCGGTACGATATTCTCTAGCTACTTCGAACTTAACAATCTTATCTCTATTGATGTGACGCATGATTATGAAATAGGCACTGAAATTGCCTACGCTAAGTTAATTAATACTTATCACGCTAACAATATGCAGATTAATTCACCCTTTTATCATTTTCCTCATATCCCTATAGATGATAGCAATAGCCAGCCTAGTATGACGATAGCTACTGCATACGCATTCTGATGCCCATACTGTAATCGCCACAGTCTTTCCTTGAGATATGTCTCATTCTAAAGAGATCCTAAAAGACAAGCCCTCCACAAATATCTATAAAGCTATCACGTATTAAACTGCTCCGTGATTAGATGGAAACTATTATTTATAGTCCGGCAACCACGGAGCAGTTCAATATGAAACTACCCTTAGCAATCAAGATCAGATATCATTCCTATGCCTCCTGAGCACTAGTGCCACCGTCAGCACTACCTTCAGCATTATCCTCAAACTTCAAATCATCACTAGCCCAGCTGGACAGCTCTAAATGCTCGCCACCGGTTTGGTCCACAAGTACGGTATCGCCATCATGAACCTTACCGGACAAGAGCATACGCGCAAGCTGATCACCCACTTCGCTTTGTACCAAGCGGCGCAATGGACGCGCACCATAAGCTGGATCATAGCCCATATCCGCTAGCCATTCACGAGCGGACTTCGTCACGTCAAGCACGATACGACGGTCAGTCAATCGAGATGCCACAGCATTGACTTGGATATCAACGATGTTTGCAAGCTCATCGCGGGTAAGTGGCTCAAAGACAATCAAATCATCTAAACGGTTGATAAATTCAGGCTTAAAGTGTGCATGGACAGCTTCCATGACAGCACTCTTGCGCGCTTCACCTTCAAGCTCACCAGACACAAGGAACTGGGAGCCAAGGTTGGACGTCATAATCAAGATAGTGTTCTTGAAGTCTACCGTGCGACCTTGCCCGTCGGTCAAGCGTCCATCATCGAGCACTTGGAGAAGGATGTCAAAGACCTCAGGGTGAGCCTTCTCCACCTCATCGAAGAGCACAACGGAGTATGGACGACGCCGTACAGCCTCAGTGAGCTGACCGCCCTCTTCATATCCGATATAGCCAGGCGCAGCACCGATGAGACGCGACACGGATGCCTTCTCCATATACTCACTCATATCGATGCGCACTACCGCACGCTCATCGTCGAAGAGGAAGTCTGCCAGTGACTTAGCAAGTTCAGTCTTACCCACACCAGTCGGCCCAAGGAACATAAAGCTAGCAGTTGGACGGTTTGGATCGGAGATACCTGCACGGGAGCGGCGAACAGCATCAGATACGGCTTTCACAGCTTCCTTCTGACCAATGACACGCTTACCAAGCTCCTCTTCCATATGAAGAAGCTTCTCATTTTCGCCCTGCATCAATCGCCCTACAGGAATGCCAGTCCAGTCAGATACGATGGATGCGATGGAATCTGCATCAACGTGATCTGGAACCATTGGCTCGTGGTCATTAGTCTCAGAACTATCAGCTGCACCATTTTCCTCATCATGCTTTTCAGCCTCAGCAAGCTCCTTTTGAATAGCAGGAATCTCACCGTAGAGGATGCGAGATGCTTTTTCCAAGTCTCCCTCACGCGTTGCCTTATCAGCCTCTACGCGCAAAGAGTCAAGCTTAACCCGCAAATCACCGACCTTGTTATGTCCGCTCTTTTCAGCTTCCCAACGAGCATTGAGTGCCGCGAGCTTTTCACGAGTATCCGCTAATTCAGCTTGAAGTTTCTCAAGACGCTCCTTCGAAGCCACATCTTCAGACTTCTTGAGCTGCATCTCTTCCATCTCCAAGCGAGTCACTCGACGTGTCAGCTCATCAATTTCCTCAGGAGATGAGTCGAGTTCCATACGCAGATGTGCTGCTGCCTCATCAACTAAATCAATAGCCTTATCAGGAAGCTGACGACCGGAAATGTAACGATGTGATAGTGTAGCCGCCGCTACAAGCGCGTCATCGCCAATAGTTACCTTATGATGCGCCTCATAACGCTCCTTTAGACCACGAAGGATTGCTACAGTATCCTCTACGCTCGGCTCACCGACGAATACCTGCTGGAAACGACGTTCTAGAGCAGGGTCCTTCTCAATGTTTTCGCGATACTCGTCCAACGTCGTTGCGCCAACCAAGCGAAGTTCGCCGCGGGCTAGCATAGGCTTGAGCATGTTACCTGCATCCATAGAGCCTTCCGTAGCACCCGCGCCGACAATGGTATGAATCTCATCGATAAAGGTAATGATATTACCATCAGAGCGCTTAATCTCATCGAGGACGGCCTTCAACCGTTCCTCAAATTCTCCGCGGTACTTAGAACCTGCCACCATAGACGCCATATCTAGGGTGACAACACGCTTATTTTGCAGTGTCGTTGGCACATCGCCTGCGACGACTCGCTGTGCCAAGCCTTCGACGACAGCGGTTTTACCGACACCAGGCTCGCCGATAAGGACTGGATTGTTCTTCGTACGACGGCTCAAAATTTGGATAACTCGGCGAATTTCCTTATCTCGACCGATGACTGGATCAAGTTTGCCTTCGCGAGCGCGAGCGGTCAAATCTGTAGAGTACTTTTCCAACGCCTTGTATGAGCCTTCAGCATCTGGAGATGTCACTTTTGCTCCACCTCGTACCTCAGGCACAGCCTTCTTCAAAGCCTGTGCACTTGCACCATACTTTTTGAGAATATTCGCTGCTTCAGAATTTCCTTGAGCAATCGCAATGAGAAGGTGCTCCGTGGAGATGTACTCATCTCCCATGTCCTTCATTACTTTTTGAGCATCAACAAGTGCTGCCTCTACAGATCGAGATGCACTTGCTTGAGTAGCTGAAGCACCAGATACTCGAGGAAGGGCGACAAGAGCTTGACGCACACTTGCGCCTATTGTTCCTGCATCCGCTCCAGCCGTCTCTAGCAATCCGCGCACCACACCTTGCTCTTGTGTCAGCATGGCAACTACGAGGTGCAACGTCTCGACCTGCGGATTTCCCGCAGCCGATGCACTCTGCACAGCGCTCGACAGAGCTTCTTGAGCCATAGTGGTGAATTTCTGTTCCATATCAGACCTCCACTTGTCTTTCTTGAGAGCTGTACATCGCACGTTCAGCACAGCTCGGTTTTCGTGTTTCTGATATATACAACAGTCCATTACAGCAAAAATTCCCAAAAGTTGAGTGAAGATGGCTCAACTTTTGAGAACTACTTAGAATCTGAGAAATCTGAGAAATACTGCAGTCTATACAGCACCAAGTATTGCATTCATACGGTTAAACGCCTTGAAAGTTCTCGCCTCCCACTCACCTACAAAACGCTGCGCATCCACATCTAACGCCATGCGCACATGTTCAGCTGGTTCATTAATGAGCTGAGGATCACCCACAGTACGCCCGCGCTGCGGACCTTCTAAATCCACCATAAGATTGATAGGGAAACATTGCACCAGCGTAGGGTCCAGCGCCACTGCGACAGCAAGCGGGTCATGAAGTGGTGAACCTTTAAGAAAGACAGAATCCGCTTGCTCGTTCGCATTGATGTAATAGCGCATAGCATCTGCCACAAAACGTCCTGCTTTACCACCTCTCACAGCAAATTCCTTCATATGAGCACGTTGCATCAGACTCTTATGCGTGACGTCGATGCCTACGACAGTGATATCCGCACCAGAGTGGAATACACGATTTGCAGCTTCAGGGTCGTTGACCATATTGGTCTCCGAGATAAGGTTATAACAGTTCCCCGGCTGCGTTAAAGCTCCACCCATGATGACAAGTTTGAGTTTCGGAGCAAGATGTGGATGACGGCTTAGCATCGCATCGATATTCGTCAGCGGACCAGTAGCGATAACAGTAAGCTCCGTGCCATATTCGTGAACCGCTTGCGCTTCAAAATCAACACCGTGAGGACGTATGTCTCCATGCGCCACACTCTTCGGAATGCTAAGATGCGCACCACCCCACCCATTCTTGCCATGGAAGCGCTCACATCCCTCATCTACTTCATAGTCTCCGTCAGTCAAATCAAAAGATGGCTTGGAAATACCGCGGAATGCAGGAATATGCGCACACCCTGCAGCATCAAGCAAAGCTCGATTATTGCGAGTTGCTTGCTTCTCTGTGACATTGCCAAAGGTGCCCACGACACCAAGCATATCTATGTCATCTGAGCCAAAAAGATACAAGAGTGCGAGAGTATCATCGATTCCTGTGTCACAATCCATAATGATGCGCTGAGTCATGTTCTATCCTCGTATTTACTGTATATCTTTCATGATGCGACTTCCCTGAGAAAGGAACTCATCATCAATTTGTTCGGTGGCGACAGGCGCCTTTGTGACCTTCTGATTATTTGCATCCGTATACGCTCCAGCGTCGGCAACGAAGTCAAAATATTTTTGCGCGCTTTCAGGGTCTGGAGTCCCTATCGTGAACTTCCCTGACTTTACATCCTCACGTGATCCCCAGTAGTTTCCCTCAGTAATGACTTTCATAGAGCGCTTGACAAATGCAAGGTTAAGGTTTGCATCTTTCGCCTGCTTAACCAGTATGGAAGCCGCTTCATCAGGATGCATATAAGCGTATGTATATCCTTTTTGAATAGCTCGAGTGAAACCTTTCACCGTTTTCTTGTCGTGAGAAATCTCATTTTCTGAAGTAATCACACCGATTTCGTCTGCATTTCCTGGGACGCCGTAGTCAGGTTCACTCCAGCAGTTGAGCTTCGGACCATACATTTGAGCTTGCACGCCTTCCCATGTGGAGTAAAATCCACCAAAGTCAGCCTTTTTTGAATTCAGCGTCTGGAACGTGCTCGTGCCTACAGTGACTTTATCAAACTTACCTTTACCACCGTCGGTCTGAACCATACGCTTAATGACAGCATCAGATTCATTCGCACCAAAAGTAGCAAAAGTCTTGCCGTCGAAATCTTTTGGCGACTTAATTGACGTATTTGAAGCAAGAGAGCACCAAATCGCTGATGTGCGCTGCTGAATTTGAGCGATAAGCTTGAGCTTTGCATCCTTGATATTTGCTACACCTACATTGAAGGTATTTGACAACGCAAAATTTGCAGCGCCTGTAGAAACTGCCTGCTCGGCTCCCGCCTGCGATGTAGCGAGAATGCTGACGTTAAGTCCTTCTTGTTTGAAATAACCCTTCGCAATTGCTACATACGCACCGATATGGTTTGTATCAGGTGCCCAGCTGAGCATAAAGGAAACGTTTTTTAATTTTCCGTCAGCCGAATTTTTTGAAGCAGATGAAGAGGAACCTCCACAAGCTGCGAGACTTACTGTAAGCGCGAATGCAGATATGCCTGCAAGAGTTGTCGATACAATACGACGAAGTGACGTTCGTGGCATCATGAACCTAAACTTTCTCTCAAAATTTCTTGCCATTTGTCTACCAAATCACTGCAATGCTGCGCAATTTAGCTCGCAACTGCACACCAGAAATGATGAAAGGTATGTGCGCTGCGGATTTAAGTTTTAATGTGCGTTGTATTTGAAACCATTTTCATGCAACTGTTAAAGGATAAGCGCCACACACGACGTTGTATCACACAGTTGCGTATTCACTATCACTCAACAATTATGAGAGCTGTATGTGCTTGCGCCTGAGCAGAATCTCTGAGTTTGTCATATTCTTTGCGAATTTCCTTTGCTTTATCCTGCGCTGCAGTACTGAAAGTGCCAAATATCGCATCTCGAGCATCGGATTCAAGTTTTGTCAAAGTTTCGCTTGCAAGTTGCGCTTGAGTTTGGACTGCAAGCTCATATTCCATCTTCTCATTCGCAAGAGTTACTTGAGCGCTTTGCACATTAAAGTTCCGCACCATGCTCTTCACAAACTCTTTCTTCACAGCCTGAGTCGCACCAGTAAGACCATCCCACGCTTTTCCTAACAGACCTACAACATCAACGCTTGTACCAGCTTGAGATGGAGAAGGCGAACGATCGATATAGGCATAAGTCTTATCATAATTTACGTCATCCATCTGCTACTCCTCCTCTGCTCTCTCTAGAGACCTTCTATACTCGGCGTTGATCCGCTCTTCATCGTCATCAAGTTTTGCCATAAACTTCTTATACGATCTGTCACTTGCTTGACTATATTGTGTAAATATTCGTTCGCCACCCCGTATAATTTCTGGGTCAGGGTTCTCATGTGTATGCGTATATTCATCTATAGCATCACGTGTGACAGTTTCGAAAAACATACGCAGTTCCCGATACTGCCACTCAGCTTCCTCTCGCTTACGTTTAATAACCGTTCGCGCTTGATCGTAAGCTTCCTCAAGCTCCTCTATTTTCCTATTATTCATCATGAAGCTTTTCCGCGGCTTGCGCCAGAGTCATATCTTCGCTATTGACCTGAACGATGAAGTTATCAATATCTGTACTCAACGTATTCAGTCGAGTATTGAGCTTTTCTAACGTAGTTTTGTATCCACTTAATACGGTCAGTGTGTCAGCAATATCAGAAGAGCCAACTTTGCCCTCACTGTATAACTCCGATACTTCGCTGCTCGACAGAGTACCTTGTGCGAACCACGGGACTTGCGTTGTCGCCACTTTCAACTTTTCGAGTTCAGTCTTAACTGTGCTGTCGGTCTGTGCTATGCCATCCACGGCAGTCTCACCCACCCGCGCGTAACTCTTACTTAAAATAGTGGCAAGTTCTTCATCTAGCTGCAACTTCTCAGCGTCAGTGAAACCACCGTGAGAGTATTCACACTTATGCTGTGCAAGAGCTTGGAGGGAACGCTCAGCAATGTTGGTTGTCTGAACAGCGGAAGGACCTGCTTGCACTTTGAGCTTTCCGTTCTTATCGAACTGATAGCCACCCCACATATGCTGGTTAGCAATCCAATCTTTAGGATTATCAGTCTTCGCCCATATGCTATCGATGATATGTACTTCCCCTACAGCTGCTGCTTTCCCGCTCTTATATCCGTACGGAACTACATCTTTCTCATCGACATAATTGTGAACGACACCACGCATTGTAAGCATATCAGCTTGCTTTTTCTGCGTTTGCGAAAGGTCATTATAAATATTTGGTCCCTCATACAGATATGCGCTAACAACACGATTAGGGTCACTAGCATTCGCCACAGCATACTGGCCATTCATCGAGCCTAATGAATGACCATATACAGTAACGTCTGCGTTAGGATCAGCAAGATATTTATTCAATAACTTGGAAGCTGCTTTTGCTTGATCGCTAATCGCCGGCGCATGTACGTCATAAGCCCCTTGCATGCCCTTCACATCGTATGATTGTGATGCTGTAGATCTATTAAGAGCATTCGCCACGTCATCCAAATGAAAATCATGCACGACCTGACCAGCATCCGCCTGTATCCAGTCAGTTTCCCGTTGGCTCGACCCCTGATAAAGAATCGTATAATGATGCTTGCCTTGACTATCTGAATTATCCAAGACATACGCGTCTAACCCCGTCGAATCTTTCGTATGGCTATGTACTTCGACTACAGTACCTAACTTGTGGCTATCTACCTTATAACCCTTGCCAAGTCTGAGCTCTTTATACTCCATCTCCGCAGCTCGTTTTCGCTGCTTATCAGTCCATTCATTCATTACTATCTACCTCCCCTAATTTCCCGACGCATTGGGGTACTTCTTAACAACTTCTGGAGAATACCCGCGATATCCTAGCTCATAATTACCGTCGTGTTGAGGATTAGCAATAAGATAATCAAATCTCAGGCTCTTATCATCATTGATGTACAAAGTGATGTCAATACCACCCATCGGATTAATCGCACTCTGCGAATCATCAATCACATAACTTTTAATATCACTCTTATTCGTCAAAGCATTCGGATCAAGCCTACGCAAATCAGACTCAATAAGCTTCGCCACCTTCCCACTATGCACCACCTCATACACAGCATCCTTCTCCGACTTCTGCATAAAAAACTTACCTCCAAAAACAAGAGCTATCACAACAACAATCCCAGCACAAACAACAAAAAACCAAAACCACCAAGACCCACGAAAACCCTTCACCACTCCACCTCCGCACACAGGGCACGAGAAAAAGTCACAACTCATCTCTTAAGTAATATTCCGCTTATCCAACTAATAATATGCTCAAACGATTTAAATTACCAAGCACCAAGTGAAATATCCAAGTTCTGTATAATAGCTCAACAGTCGGTGTCATAACTACATGACTCATGCATTAACTCCGCACTTGAGTCAAATTCTTAGTTCCCGTCTCCTAGTGCGTTAGGATACTTATTGTAAATCTGCGGTGGATACCCCTGATACCCTAGCTCATAATTACCGTCGTGTTGAGGATTATCAATGAGATAGTCAACGTCCAAATTTTTATCGCCATTGATATAAATCGTGATGTCAATACCACCCATCGGATTAATCGCACTCTGCGAATCATCAATCACATAACTTTTAATATCACTCTTATTCGTCAAAGCATTCGGATCAAGCCTACGCAAATCAGACTCAATAAGCTTCGCCACCTTCCCACTATGCACCACCTCATACACAGCATCCTTCTCCGACTTCTGCATAAAAAACTTACCTCCAAAAACAAGAGCTATCACAACAACAATCCCAGCACAAACAACAAAAAACCAAAACCACCAAGACCCACGAAAACCCTTCATTACTCCTCCTTCATACCTCATATTATTAAAAGAAGCACGCGGGTACAACCCCACAAAACCATAGAGAAAGCTAAAAATAGACCGTGCTTTCGTACACTTCAACTAAATTGAGTTTCGTAGCATCTCTTCACTCTAAAAGTAGTACCTTCAAAGCACAAAGTAAGAGTAACTTATACACGAAGTTCAGCGACCGATAGCACGAGCAAGAATGCAGACACGAAATAGAATAGGTATCGTGTCTGCATTCTGAAGGTGGTGATTCGCCCCTCCCCAACAAACTTATTCGCTCACGTCAAGTTGTAGTAAGTCATCAACCGTTTCACGTCGTATCATGACATGCGAACCATTATCATCTACCGCTGCAACTGCAGGACGAAGAAACTGATTGTAATTGCTCGCCATGGTACGCCCATATGCGCCTGTGACAGGGACAGCAAGCAAATCTCCGCGCCTGATATCAGCGGGAAGCTGCACGTCACGAGCCACAATATCGCCAGACTCGCAGTGAGAGCCGACTACTCGCGCGAGTACTGTTTCAGCACTACTAGACCGATTAGCAAGGGTGGCAGTATAGGCTGCCCCATAGAGAGCTGGACGGATATTATCACTCATACCACCGTCGATGCTGACATACACGCGTCTTTTGCCCCCGTCAAGGTGCACAGTCTTAACCGTCCCTACGTGATATAAGGTATACCCAGCAGGAGCTACAATCCATCGACCTGGCTCAAAACTGATGACGGGGAGAGGAAGTCCTGCCCTCGCAGAGTCGTCCTTCATAGTCTGCGCAATGCGCTGCATGGTATCAGCTATATCCATAGACGCGTCACCTTCGACGTACGCTACGGAATATCCACCACCTAAATCAATTTCAGGGGCAACAAATCCATCTGTCGCGTAAAATGCACGACGCAGTACCATCACACGCTCTGCCGCAGCGATAAAAGCATCAGCATCATGGATTTGAGAGCCTATATGCGAGTGAATCCCCACAAATTCAAGGTCTTCGCTATGCTCAAGTATTTCATGCATAGCAGCTACAGCAGGACCATGAGCTACCTGATCAAAGAATTGTGCAGACTGGACATCTTCAATCTCGCCATGATCAGGAGGAAGCAAAGCGATGCCAAACTTCTGGTCCTCATGCGCGGTCGAAATGTACTCATGACCCCCAGCATGAACCCCCACAGTGACACGCAGCATGACGCGAGCGCGCTTACCCAATTCATGAGCAATTGCAGCCACACGGTCAGCTTCATGAGGCTCATCAAGTACAATCTTGTCAAAATCATGCTCAATAGCTAAACGAATTTCCTCATCAGACTTATTATTTCCATGGAGTACCAAACGGCGTCCTAGAACTCCAGCGGCAAGAGCAATCTTCATTTCCCCCAATGAACATGTATCCACATACATACCTTGCTCAGTCACGATACGAGCGATCTCTTTCGATAGGAACGCTTTGCCAGCAAAGCTCACGTGTGTAGTCACGTTACTGAAAGCATCTCGGACAGTCTGCACGAAATAGCGAGCGCGATCTGCCACATCGCGCACGTCCATGACATACAGAGGCGTACCATATAATGCAGCGAGCTTTTCAAAGGTCTCACCGCGGTCATTCATAGCACCAGTATGCTTGTCAAGCGAAACGCCACTTGGCCAAATTCGAGTGATATCTGGAGTTGCCATACTATGCTCCATTTCCGAGGAAACTCCTCTGAGCTACGCCGTAGTACTGTACTACAGAATTCCTGTAATCTTCTTCAATGATAAAGGCGCCGACCGATGAGCCAACGCCTTTATCTCACATTCCTAAGAAAGTAAAATTACATCTTCTCCGGAGCTGAGACTCCCAAAAGAGCTAAAGCGTTTGCAAGAATTTGCTGCGCCGCGTCATTGAGCTTCAAACGTGCCGCTGCACGAGCAGGCTCAGGATTCTTTGCGAGACGTATCTCATCGGCATCATCGCGAGCTTCTTCTGCGCCTGTCAATTTCATCGGCACGACGCGCTCTGACGCATACCATTTATGGTACTTGCCGGCAAGATCTTCGACATAATGTGCTATACGGTGAGGTTCACGCAAATCACCCGCAGCAGTCACAACTGCTGGGTAGAGTGCAAGCTGAGCGAGAAGTTCAGAATCCACCGCGGTATCCAGCAACCCCAAGTCAGCACCTTCGAAAGAAATGCCAGCTACAGCTGCGTTACGGTCTACATTCTTAGAACGTGCATATGCGTACTGGACGTAGTAGACGGGGTTCTCATTCGTGTGAGAAGCGAGTAAACCAAGATCAATATCGAGGTTCTGATTGTACGAAGTTCTCACAAGGGAATACCGCGCCGCATCCACTCCTACAGCATCAACAAGATCGTCAATGGTGATAACGTTTCCAGCACGCTTACTCATCTTGACAGCCTCGCCGTTCTTCATAACGTTGACGAGCTGACCGATGAGAATTTGCATATTCTTGCCTGGCTCATCACCGAATGCTGCACACACAGCCATCATGCGACCGATGTAACCGTGATGATCTGCACCAAGCATGTAAATTGCCACATCAGCAGGGTTATGCTTACGACGACGCTTATTAAGATAGTATGCGATATCTCCCGCAATATATGCAGCATTGCCATCGGATTTAATGATGACCCGATCTTTATCATCGCCATATTTTGTAGACTTAAACCAGACAGCGCCATCCTTTTCAAAGATATCGCCCTGCTCGCGAAGCTCAGCAATCGCGCGATCTACTTCGCCAGATTCGTAAACAGAATTCTCATGGAAATACACGTCGAAATCTACACGGAAATCCTTCATAGATTGTTTGATTTCATCAAACATCATAGGGACTGCGCGCTTGCGGAATTCCTCACGCTGCTGAGAGTCTCCTTCAGCACCATCATCGCCCTTCACGCGTGGGAGAGACAGCACATCTACGCCTTCAGCCTTGCCCTGCTCCACCACTCGAGTGGCAATGTCATTAATATATGCACCTTTATATCCATCTTCAGGAGTTGCTTCGCCGTGTACTGCCGCGACGAGTGATTTTGCAAAACGGTCAATCTGAGTGCCATGATCGTTGAAATAATACTCACGAACGACTTTAGAGCCATTTGCTTCAAGCACGCGAGCCATCGAATCACCCACTGCTGCCCAGCGCGTACCACCGATATGGATAGGCCCAGTAGGATTTGCTGATACAAACTCAAGATTAAGAGTCTGCCCTGCAAGATGCTCATTTGTACCAAACGTCGTCCCCTGCTCGAGGACCGTATCAACAATGGCCGCAGCGGACGCTGAATCAAGCACAATGTTGATAAATCCCGGCCCTGCAATATCTACGCTAGCAATGCCGTCTGCCTTTTCAAGCTCAGCAGCAAAAAGCGAAGCAAAATCGCGAGGTGCCATACCTGCTTTCTTAGCGAGCTGCATCGCAATGTTTGTCGACCAGTCTCCGTGCGCACGGTCTTTTGGTCGCATAACAGCGAGCTTTTCTACTGCCGGAATCTGATCAATGGTTAAATCGCCTGCTTTTCCGGACTCTACTAAACCGGTGGCGATATCAAAAATTAACTGTGCAAGTGCTTCTGGACTCATGGAATCTTAGTTTAATGGCGACGGCATACACGAAAACACGTGACGACGAAACTCATAGAAATCTTAAACACCTTTATGTGAGCGCTTCTTGATTGCCAACTGAATCTTCTTTATGGCAAAAGGCAGGAATACAAAAATCAAAACTGCTCCGATGAAAATTATTATTCCCGTAACTCTACCGTTATCGTACGATGTCGCGGTAATAAGCCATATAAAGATAGCTGGAGCACCGAAGACGACATAACCTAACAAGATATATAATCCCGCAAGAAACCCAACATCAACCCAGGATTCTGGTATGAACTTCGCAATGAGTAGAAGCACTCTCGCAACGAGTAGAAATACACCCAGAATAAGTGCCGGTAGTAGCAAAAGCATGTGGTTTCTCCTCGTAGACTCATTAACTCTCCATGACCATGGAATAACTAACTAAACAACACCCTGCCAAAATGCCTTCTAGCACTTCGGCAGGGTGCTCTTCTCGTCAAAACTATTTACCTATTCATTCGCTACAGCGATAGCATCAATTTCCACCACAGCGCCTGGCTTAGGTATGACATTGGAGCCGAATGCTACACGAGCAGGTTGCACATCGCCATCAAAGAATTTTGCGTACTCAGCATTGACCTCAGCAAAGTCATTTGCATCCTTCATGTAAATCGTCGCACGAACCACGTTTTTCATGGATGTACCAGCAGCTTGCAAGATATTTTCAATGTTTTGCATAGCACGCTGAGTTTGAATACCCGCACCCGCGCCTGCAAGTTCACCAGTCTCAGGATCAATGCCGAGCTGACCAGATACAAATACGAAACCATTTGCCTTTACACCTTGGCTGTAGGCACCAAGAGCTTCAGGCGCGCCAGATGTTGCTACTTCTTCGATAGCCATATAATTCTCCTCTGATAAACTCGATTTTCTGATTTTATCCCTACCATACAGCAAAGGCGGTTCGTAGACCGCAATCAGTCCACAAACCGCCCTTCTGTTAGCTCATCAGTTCAGACACTCAAAGCTCACTTATGAGCGGAACATGATCTCTTCAAAAGCAGATACCACTTCTGAAGGAATACGCTCAGTTACCATATGCTCCGGGGTATGTCCGTGAAGACCATACTCGTAGTCAAACTTTTGAGCACCAATCGAGGCAATTTCACGCACATCGCCACTCTTGGCAACGGTGTAGATAGCTTCCTTCATGTTGTAAGCAATCTGCGTATCAAGAAGCATCTTACGAGTATCTTCAGCAACAGGGTTTGCCGCAGGCTTTACAATGCTTGCAAACTCAGTCTTCAAACCCTCTGTAGAAGACACGGCTTCAAACTCATATGAAGCGCTCATAGTCTCCTCATCGTAAGAGTATGACACTACGTGTGCACCCTTTACGGCACTTTCACCAAGGTTATCTACGCCACGCACAGTGAGTGTCCATGTACGCTGAGCAGGTACAGCAGTCACATCACCATCTACACCCGCAACAGTAAATCGCTGCCCATCCCATGTCAGCTTCGTACGAGCAGTCTTGCCCTTACGAGCATCGTTAAACAAGCCATCATCTTCAATGAGAGTGAACTCGCCTTTCTCGCTACTGCCTGGGAAAACGATAACTTCAAAAGCAGAAGGATTTGCAACGGAGTTGATTCTGTCTCCTTCCTCAAGCTGAGCAAGTGGAACGAGCGCGCCAGCGGGAGCGAACACCGGTTGCTTGTCAAGAGCACGCCACGCTTCAAACTTGCGACCATTCTTCTGAGCGAGATAACGACGCCCGCTAAAGAAGTCAAACCATTCGCCCTCTGGAAGCCATACATCTGCTTTTGCCTTTGCTACGTTCTTGTCTGATGGCGATGTAATAGGTGCCATAACAAGCTGCGTACCAAACCAGAATTCAGTCTTATTTGAATAAGCGTCCACATTGTCAGGCTCACTCCAGTACATCGGCTCGATAATAGGCTCGCCGTCATTGTGAGCACGATAATTCATCGTATATACGTATGGAATCAAGCGATGACGAAGCTGTAACGTATCGACCATTGCCCGACGAACTTCAGGACGGAAATTCCACGGTTCCTTTGAAGTAAAGGCAGAGTTCGAGGAGTGTAAACGATTAATTGGAGCGAATGTACCATACTGATACCAACGAGCTTCCAATTCATCATCGCGATAACCCATCATGTGACCGCCGATATCGTGGCTCCACCAACCAAAGCCAATATTTGATGCCGTAGCGGTAAATTCTGGCTGGAAACGCAAAGACTCCCACGAAACTATAGAATCACCAGAGAACCCTACTGGATAGCGGTGAGAACCAGGACCTGCATAGCGCGAGAAGGTCAACGGCCACTTACCATCACGCGCAGAGTCGATGTAGTGCACGTGGTTAAGCATCCACAGTGGGTCAAGCCCAGGCTGGCGAGTGACGCCACCCTGCTGCCAATCAATCCACCAGAAGTTCACGCCTTCATCTTCCAAGTCATGGTGCATATCAAAATAGCCGTCCATGAACTGTGGATTGGTCAAATCAAATTCAACAGTCTCATCAGTTGCAGGATCGATACCAACCTTTTCGGCAATCTTCTTGTATGGTTTCTCATAACCACGTACGCCATCGCGAGGATGGATGTTGAGAGTAGTCTTAAGGCCGCGATCCTTGAGGTCCGCAAGAAGCTTGACATGGTCTGGATACAAATCTTCATTCCACGTGTATCCAGTCCAACCATAACCATACTTAGGGTCGATATCCGTGATATGCCAATCCATATCAATCACAGCCGTCGTGAATGGGATACCTTCCTTCTTGAAGCGATCATGAAGCTTCAAGTACTCATCCTGAGTATATGCGTAGTAGCGGCTCCACCAGTTGCCCAGAGCCCAGCGAGGCAGCAGCGGCTGAGGACCAGTGAGCTTATAGAAGTCCTTCATCGCTTCCTTGTAGTTATGCGCATAACCGAAGAAGTAGAAATCTGTCTCTTTGTGATCACGAGAGGACACACGCCAACCGCCAGCATTGATATTTTCTTCGCCAAACGCAGCTTTTGGAGAAGCACCTTCGTACGCTACGACATTTGACTTTGAATCGTCCAAAATTGCCCAGCCATCGATGGAGAGTACGCCCTCTTCAAGCTCGCAGCGGCCGTCAATCGTATCCAATGTACGATATGTACCGCGCAAATTGCCCGGCGCATCGTCGCCATAGTGCCATGTATTAAACTGCGATGTGGTCAAGTGCTTGACGACAACGGAGAGACCTTCCTTGCTAAAAGGCTTCTTATCATACGTCACATAAAGTTCACCCGTATCAATGATGAGCAAACCGTCACGCTCAGATACGTTGACAGTCACATCATCGCTAAAGTCACGATTAACAACTACCTGAGTAGCGTTATCCTCGAAAACTCCGCTATCTGACCACTCAAATCGCAACAGAGAATTTGTAATCACTCCAATGCGCCATTTATCACCGGCAATAACATGTTCCGAATTCATATGAGGCTTTGACATGCTTACAAACTCTGCGTAAGCACCATTACCCTGTGCGCTCATATCAAGCTCCTTCGCTCAAAAGTTTTTTGATATACGGTATGCAAATATTCTAACGCATACTCTCTAAAAATGACAACGTTTGCAAAATAATTTTTGTGTTGGACTCTTTGCTATTTCTATTAGTTTTCCTGACTTAATACGTAATACAATAATTTATTCATTCATAATTTTGCAAAATGAAAGAAAGACTTGTGAGTATCGTTTTCACACCCGCCCCACATTGAGTATTCCTAATACTCAAAAGTTTTCGGACAGTTTGTACGATATCGTACGCACTGTCCGGGAAAAAGTGAGTGTTCTAAAATTACTTAGTCGATCCGGTAGCTATACCAGCGATGAATTGTTTCTGGAAAATCAAATAAACGATAATCACAGGAACAATTGCCAACGACGTAGCCGCAAATAGCCCACCGTAGTCCGTACCATACTGCCCATTAAACGCCTTCAGCCCCACAGCAAGCAGCTGCTTCTCATCGGTGGTAATCATCAAGAACGGCCACAGATAGTCTTCCCAATTCCACAGGAACGTGAAGATTGCCAGCGCGGCGATGGTGTTGTGACTCAGAGGCAGAATCAGGCTGTGGAACACACGGAAATCACTTGCACCATCAAGTTTCGCAGCTTCGATAAGTTCATCAGAAATCCCTGATATCGACTGGCGGAAAAGGAAGATACCAAATCCAGAAATCATGGATGGGATAATCAGCGCCTTGTAAGAGTCCATCCACCCAAACTGCTGCATCATTTCATACTGAGGGATGATAGTTACTGCCCATGGAATCATCATCGTTGACATAACGACACCAAAGAGGAAATCGCGCCCAAAGAAACGCATCTTTGAGAAGACAAATCCCAACAATGCCGATGTATAGATAATAATGACCGTCTTAGTAATCGCGATAAACAGCGAGTTTGCAAACAAACGGAAGAAGTTGAAGTTGTTCTGTATATTGACATAATTTTCGAGAGTCGACGGTTTAGGGAACAAACCACCGTTGATTGCCACAATGTCACTATTAGGCGCAAACGATGAGACAAACATCCACAAGAATGGGACGATGACGACGAACGCAATGAGGAACAAGATAATAGTGAGAAGAATGGAGCCAATACGCTGACCGAGAGTTACTTTCTTCATTATGACAACGCCTCCGTGCTATCTCCAGAAATCTTAAACATGATCAGAGTGAGGATGCCGGTAAAGATGAACAGAATCACTGCTTGTGCGGATGCCACACCAAAGTTGTACTTCTGGAATGCCTGATCAAAAATCAAGTAAGAAATAGTGTATGTCGAGGTGCCAGGCCCCCCTTCAGTCATCACGAGGAACTGCACATACGCCTGTAGATAGCTAATCATCGACGTAATGACGATGAACAGTGTCGTCGACTTCAGGAGCGGAAGCGTGATTTTGAAGAAAATCTGCACCGAATTTGCTCCATCAATTTCCGCCGCTTCATACACATCACGTGGTAAATTCATCAGACCCGCGAGGTAGAGCACCGTTGCGTAGCCGAAGTCCTTCCAAATGGTCATGATGATAACTGCCGGCATAGCCCAGTGCGAGTCATGAAGCCAATTGACATTGAGCCCCGTTACCTTATCAATCATCCCAAACTGCGGGTCAAACATCCACAACCATACAAAGGACACAGCTACTAACGGCGTAATTGTCGGCATATAGAACAGACCACGTAACGTGTCTTTCGCATGTATAAGGCGCGAACTCAAAAGGAGCGCAAGACCAAGCCCCAGAACCACTCTAAAAAGTGTCGACCAGAAAAGGAACACACCTGTATTTGCCATGGACTTCCAAAATAGACCATCGGTAAATACGCCTATGTAGTTATCAAATCCTACCCATTCATATGTTCCGTTGAGCGGATTCCAATTATGCAAGCTACCAGCAAATGCCTTAAAAATAGGATACGCCAAGAAGATTGCAAAATATACTACAAGAAACGTTACAGCAACATTTCTCAAGGAAAATATTCGTTCTACTGTCGATTTTAGTGTAGCCTGAGGCTTTATCTCGCGTGTCATAGTTATCTCTGCTATCTCTCTTACGTGACTAACCTGTACAAGTTACTTGTGTTCAGAGAAGAACTCATACTTACTCTCGGTAGATACGAAGGAACTGCCCTTCATATCCTTATCCATTGTCTTTTGCCCGTTCTTGACAGCTTCACTAATGGATTTACCGTTGTTCATCACATCCTCAAAAGCAGTCTGTCCAGAAGATTCAACGGTTGCAGGTGTCGCGCCCGGCCAAATGAGACGATTAACATGGTCTTTAATAGATGCCATAACTGGGTTTTTAAGGATTTCAGGATCATTTTGGATGTTCGCCTTCGCTGGGAACGAGTTTAATCCTGTCACAGCTTGACGTACATAATCGTCATTAGCAAGCAGATATTTGACAAAGTCTTGCGCCACTTTCTGCTGTTGTGCAGACTGATTCTTGTTAATTCCTGGGGTGGATTCGCCGTTATAACGATCATAAGCAAAAGGTGTCTTATTGGCATCAAAGGTTGGCGTTGGGAATACACCGTAATTAATCTTTGGGTACTTTTCCTTCATTGTCCCTTCAAGCCAACCCCATGCGTACACCATCGCCGTCTGGCCTTGCCCGAAGGACTGGGAATAGTCATTGCCGAAGTTTACAGAGCCAATTTTATCCTTCTCATACATATCCTTAAGGAACTGCATGTTCTCACGAGTAACAGCGTTATCATAATTTGCCTTCTTGCCGTCCTTTGTGAAAAGTAATTCACCTTTTTGGTAGTTCAACCCTTGGTAAATTGCAGAATATGCACCGTTATAGTTGAAGCCAGCCTGAGTCATCTTGCTTCCCTGAAACTTTGTCAGCTTCTTTGCAATCTCAATGAATTGATCCCATGTCTTGGGAATGTCATTGTCTGTAAGTCCGGCAGCTTTCCACAAGTCTTTGTTGTAGTAGATATTTCCGGTATTGATGACCGAATCAATATACTTAACTTTTCCCTGAGCATCCTCATGAGCGACAGCAGACGGGTAATCCGCCTCAAGCTGAGCCTTATCCACATCATAGGTAGCAGCATAAGGCTGAACCAAGGAATCATACGAATTATGAATATTAAAAACGGCTGGACCATTCTTACCCTTGAGCTGTAGCGGGAGTTTGGTCCAGTAGTCATCCCACGCAATCTTCTTGATGTTGATCTTTACATTTGGATAAATTTTGCTGTAATCCTTGGAAAGCTTGTAGACAGGGTCTACACCCTCAGGATTCCATGTCCAGTAGTCAAGTGTTATCGGCTTACCACCATTAACCAAATGATTAGGGTCGTACTTGATATTTGTACCAATGACATCAAGACCCTTGTCCTTCTTCGTATCCGTAACACCTTGAGCACCACTTCCGCAAGCTCCAAGCATAGCGAGAATGCCAACGGTTGCAATCGCAGATGTCGCTACTTTCTTCCACTGCATTTTCTCTCCTTACCTCACTGTAAGAACAATATTTTTGCACTTTTAACTATACAACTCTTTTCGTAATAGAGAAATATTTTCAGAAAACTTTCTCAATTCTGCACACAGAATTATGTAAGCGGTTACATTCCAAGCATTTCGTGATACTATGGAGATAAGTCACGGCGTGTCGCACAGATGCAACGCTTAGACAAACCCACAAAACCATTTTTACCCGCGCGAGGGCGCGCACAGGAGCGCATATGAAATCGAGTATAGAAGACGTAGCACAGGCTGCAGGAGTTTCCACAGCGACGGTTTCACGCGTTTTTTCACATCCTGAACGTGTCTCCCCTAGTACTCAGCAACGCGTGCGCAAAGCTGCAGAAAAATTAGACTTCTACATTTCACGTTCGGCAGGTCTACTCAAATCTGGGCGGTCCATGCGCGTGGCACTTCTCGTGGGCTCATCAAAAATCGATTGGTTTACTGGGAGAATTATTGAAGGAATTAATACCGTTTTTCGCGACACTCGCTACGATTTAGTAATTTTTCCTATCTGCAATGTCACACAACGCAAAGAGTTCTTTGAGAACTTACCTCTACGCGGAAACGTCGACGCCGTCATCGTATCGTCTTTTGCCATTAGCGCAGAGGAAATCGAACGGCTTAGCACAGCACACTTGCCTATCATCGGCATTAACATTTCAGACACTACTGGCTTTACCGCTTCTGTCAGCATTGACGACAGAGAGGGGACGTCCATCGGCGTACGCTATCTTGCTCAGCTTGGTCATAAAAATATCGCGTATTGCTATGAAACTTTCGATGAAGGACTCAATTTCAGCTCAGCACAGCGCATTGACGGCTTTAGCGAAGCGTGCGATAACGCAGGCATACGCTCTACCATTATCACCATTAAATCAGATGAAGATGGTTTTAATACTATCTACTCGCAGCTCCTCTCGTCGCGCAATAAGGATGTTACAGCGCTTTTCTTTCATCAAGATTCACTTGCTGTGCCTTTTATCTTCAAAGCTCAGCACATTGGTTTGGCAATACCTGAACACTTATCTGTACTCGGTTATGACAACTCAACTTTCTCTGGTGAAGTTGGGTTAAGCACCATAAAGCAAAAGCCCCTTGATACAGCAATAAAAGCTGCTCAAAAGGCTTTAGCGCTAGTTGATGGCGATATGTCAGCCGCGACTCATGACATTGAACCGGTGCAATTACTCATACGTAGTTCAACGTCACGCGCACGCGCACTCTAAAATTATGCGCCGTAAGCGCATACTCCATAAATCGCGTTTAACGTATTTCAGTATACGTGGCGAGTATCCCCCAAACTAAAGTAGTAGTCATCATTGCCAGTGTCAGCATTGAAGTCACTCTCTTGGTCGGAATCAGTATCATCATCTACCGGCGAGCTTGTAAGCTGCAACACATAAGCCGCAGAAGCCCCACGCGGCAGGAAACGTCCTCGTGCAGGGCGTATCTCTAATTCCTCATGATCATAATCGCGAGTACCTTCGTCCCTTGAATCTGCATGACGCCCCACACGAATGCCCACAGCTCGCGCTGCAGCCTGGGCACGTTCACGATGCGAGCGAAGATTCTCTACGATTTCACCATCCATTCCCGCAGTAAAAATGCTCGAACCTTCCGGACGTCTCAACCGACGAATCTGCCTGCGGAGTTGACGATTCTCCTCCATGAGCTGCAAAATGCGTGATACTCCCGCCAAGTTAATAGACTCATCTTGCACTAAATGCTGTGTCAACATGAGCCTGTCAATATCGCGTAATGCATAACGGCGCGAGCCACCCTCTGTGCGCTGCGGCACCACAAGCCCCAAGCGGTCATATTGCCGAAGAGTTTGTGGATGAATTATCACAAGTTGGGCAGTCTGAGAGACATTAAATACTGGCTCATCAATGCTGAACCCGGATGCATCGGCCCCATCAAGGTCAATGCGTCCTTCTGCGATTGCCTGAGCGCAGGTAATGTACGCCTGCTTGGTCTGTGCATCCATTCGTGTCATACTTCTACCCTACTCGCATCTATCTTTCCGCACGTTTGTTTTCTATTTCAGTACGGAAGTCACCAAAAGCTTCATCCATTGCTTTTATAGCCTTCTTTTGAGCAAGGCTAAGCTTTTCTGGTAATTGGACTTCTAGTCGCAAGACAAGGTCACCGTGCACCTTTGAAGTTTTTACTCCCGCCTTCTTAACTCGCACTTGAGTACCCGTCGTAGAGCCAGCAGGAATCTTCGCGCGGACATCATTACCGTTGAAGTCTTTGACAGTGATAGTAGTGCCCAACGCAGCCTCTGCCACAGTAACTGGCACTGAACGCACAAGGTCGATGCCTTGCATGGAGAAAGTATCATCAGCCTTGACACTAACCTTGACTAGTAAGTCGCCATTCTTGCCACCATACTGGCCAGACTTGCCTTTACCTGGAATGCGTATAGTCTGACCATCGCGTACACCTGCCGGAATTTTTGCCTTAAAGCTCGACCCCGCCACTTTAAGACTTATAGTCGCGCCTTCTACAGCTTTGCGCAAGGACAAGGTCACCTTCGCTGAGCGGTCTTCTCCTCGAACAGGTTCAGGCTGGGCAGCAAATGGATTTGCGTTGGCTCGACGGCGGGGTTGCCCACCAAAATCAGCAGCGCCAGCTGCGCCATGACCTCCGTATGCGCCAGCCTGAGCCATAAGATCGTCGAGGTTGATACCACCAAAATTCATACCAGCAAAACCTGCACCACCTCGAGCGCCCATGTTTCCAAACATGGCGCCGAGCATGTCCTCATAGCCGCCTGCTGTACCTGTCCCTCCCGTGAAACGCGCACCACCTGCACCGAAGGAACGAATGGCATCATACTTTTGACGCGTATCTTTATTACTCAAAACGTCATATGCCTCAGAGATTTCTTTGTATTTCTCCTCAGCTTTCTTATCTCCTGGATTTAAATCTGGGTGATACTTGCGTGAAAGCTTGCGAAAAGCTTTCGAAATTTCTTTATCATCAGCACCTTTGGAGACTCCCAGTACGCCGTAGAAGTCTTTTGTGAGCCAATCTTGTTCAGCCATGATGACTCCTCCTTATCTTCTGGCTGCCGATAATTTTTACGTATCTTTACGTGTATTTGTCTCGTATATATGTATATATGCACGAAGGCGGCTGCTACTACCATGAGGTACAAGCGCCGCCTTCGAGTAGGAGTAAGGTTAATCCTGTGGTACAGCTACGACGACTCGTGCTGCACGGATGATACGGTCTCCTATACGGTATCCGGCTTCTACGACTGTATCCACCTTTTCTTCAGTCACATCTGTATCCGGTTTGCGCAAAATCGCATCATGACGAGTAGGATCAAATGCTTCACCAGCTTCGCCAAACTTTTCTACGCCAAACTTCTCAAAGGTCTTATCAATCTTGGAAGCTACCGCCGCGAAGGAATCGTCCATCTCACTGTTCGCACGAATGCGATCGATGTCATCCAACGCTGGCAAAAGTGCCGTCAGTACATCGACGATGCCATGCTCTCGATGGCGATCTTGCTCTTTTGCCGCACGATTGCGGAAGTTGACGAATGCTGCGCGTTCGCGCTGCAAGGCTTCAAGGTACTCCGCAGCCTCTGCTTTCGCCTTTCCAAGTGGAGTGAGGGTTTCAGCGCCTGTGTCAGTATCTGCCTTAGACTCAGATTCAGCGTAAGCATCATCGGTTCCATCGGTACGCGTAGCACTTGCATCGACATTACCGTCAGACTGCTGAGCCTGAGCGCGAAGCGACGTGCTATGTGCATCTGTATCTGAAGTTGCAGTCTCGCTATCTCCAGTCAACGGCGCGTCTGCTGATTCAGAAACGTTCTCCGCCACCAGTTTCTCAGCATCATCCATACCGTTCATATAGCTCTCGGTATTGAAGTCAGCCATGATTATTCCTTATCGTCGTCTACGACTTCAGCATCTACTACATCGTCGTCGCCACCATTGGAGTTCTGTGCAGAACCAGCCTGCCCAGCAGCACCTTCAGCATTCTGCTGAGAGTAGATGGCTTCGCCGACCTTTTGAGCGGAAGTCATCAAGTCAGACTGAGCTGTCTTGATAGCCTCGATATCGTCTCCCTTCAGAGCCTCCTTCAAAGCATTGACCTTATTCGTTACTTCAGTCGCTACCTCATCGGAGAGCTTGTCCTTGTTGTCAGCGACGAGCTTCTCTGTCTGATATGCGAAGGACTCTGCCTGATTACGAGTCTCAGCTTCTTCACGGCGCTTCTTATCTTCAGCTTCGTGAGATGCAGCTTCCTGAACCATGCGATCGATTTCATCCTTATCAAGACCAGAACCGCCAGAAATAGTTACAGACTGTTCCTTGCCTGTGCCCTTGTCTCGTGCGGAGACATGTACGATACCGTTTGCATCAATATCGAAGGTGACCTCAATCTGTGGAACGCCACGAGGAGCTGGAGCGATGCCATCAAGCTCGAAAGTACCCAATGGCTTGTTGTCACGAGCAAACTCACGCTCACCTTGATACACCTGAATGAGTACGGAAGGCTGATTGTCCTCCGCAGTAGAGAAGACTTCAGAGTGCTTGGTTGGGATAGCAGTATTACGCTCAATCAGCTTGGTCATGATGCCACCCTTAGTCTCAATACCGAGGCTCAATGGCGTGACATCAATCAAGAGAACATCTTTACGATCACCCTTGATGACGCCAGACTGAACTGCCGCACCCACTGCTACTACTTCATCAGGGTTGACAGACTTGTTTGCTTCACGCCCACCAGTCAGTTCCTTTACAAGTTCCTGAACAGCCGGCATACGAGTAGAACCACCAACGAGGACTACATGATCAATCTGAGACACAGAGATACCAGAGTCAGCAAGAACTGCATTGAATGGCTTACGTGTACGATCAAGCAGGTCAGATGTCATCTCTTCGAACTTTGCACGAGTCAAAGTCTCATCGAGATGTACTGGCGTACCATCAGGAGTCATAGCCAAGTACTGCATAGAGATGGATGTAGAGCTTGAAGATGACAGCTCCTTCTTTGCCTGCTCAGCAGCTTCCTTCAAGCGCTGGAGTGCAATCTTGTCCTTGGACAAATCTACACCGTACTTATTCTTCACTTCCGTGACGAGCCAGTCAATGATTGCCTGATCCCAATCATCACCACCGAGGCGATTATCGCCATTAGTCGCCTGGACCTGAATGGTTGCAAAGCCATCCTCTTCGTCCTTGCCAATCTCCAAGAGGGATACATCGAAGGTACCGCCACCAAGGTCGAAGACCAAGATGCGCTCGTCTTCCTTGCCCTTCTCAAGACCATATGCCAATGCTGCTGCAGTTGGCTCATTGATGATACGAAGAACATTCAAACCTGCGATAGTACCAGCATCCTTGGTAGCCTGACGCTGTGCATCATTGAAGTATGCTGGGCAGGTAATAACTGCATCGGTAACAGGCTCACCAAGATAAGCCTCAGCATCACGCTTGAGCTTCATCAAAATCTGTGCGGAAATCTCCTGCGGAGTCCATTCCTTATCGTCAATCTTGACCGTCCAATCGGTACCCATATGACGCTTGACCGAAGAAATAGTGCGATCAACGTTCGTGACTGCCTGACGCTTTGCGACTTCGCCTACAAGAATTTCACCAGACTTGCTGAAAGCTACAACAGATGGTGTGGTACGTGCACCTTCTGCGTTAACAATAACGGTTGGCTGACCACCTTCCAAAGTAGCAATGCAAGAATTTGTGGTACCCAAATCAATACCCACTGCGCGACCCATAATCAGGGCTCCTTTCCTTATCGTCCTATTCAAGCCTTCTAAAGTTGAGCGTCGTATTATCAACTTTCTAAACTTGAGTCTACATCACTCAACTTTTATTTGTCTACTTTTATTCCGGCGATTTGCGAAAAATTTTAGGGAAAACTTATACGGCGCAAAATCAAATAATAAAAGGTGCAACAGCATCGTTACGCCTTGCTACAAAAGAGAAACATCTGTAAAGCTCTTACGCTATATTTCTAAAATTATTGATTCCACCCCGCGATAACTTTATCATCACGATACATGCTTAAAATACTAAAATGAGCAGTATCAAGCACGAACATTCGAGCACAATGAGGATCGAGACCAAGCCACTGAGTAGTTAGTATTCGCAGGATATGCGCGTGCGCTACACACACTACATCCTCACCAGCCATGATGTATGGAAGAGCTTTATCTATCACGCGACGTGTGCGAGCCGCCGCCTCTTCGACAGATTCACCTTTACCATTGATGATTTCGATATCACCATAATTTTCAAAGTACTCACTGCGCGTGCCCCACAAAGACTCAGGGAGCTCATGTGGGCCAGTTTCCCACACGTTCCACGTGGAGATGCCAAGCACTTCGGCCACTTGAGCGCGTGTACGCCCCTCTGCCCCACCGTAATCCCATTCGGCTAATTCGTCGAGAGTCGTTACTTGACTAAAACCGGCAATCTGCGCCGTGCGCTGAGCTCTACGCAAAGGAGATACGAAAACATGAGATTTATCGCAACTGCGCGGATCGATTCCGTATCCACGCAAACGCTGTCCAGCAGCTACAGCCTGTTCCTCCCCCTCAGCAGTGAGTGGGATATTCGTACGCCCTGTGTACTGTCCAGACACACTCCACACTGTCTGTCCGTGGCGCAGTAAGATGAGTCGTCCTTGATTATTCATAGTTTCATGGTAACAAAGAAATTTGAATAAAACTTGAAGTAGATTGAATATGCGATAATGAGAACATGAGTGAAAGTTTTGATGTGCAGCATACTCTTGAGCAACTCCACACGGTCGACGAGAAGGTCAATTCTATGCGTTCTCAGATAAAGAATGATCCTGATGATATCTTTGACAAACTTCTCAAACTCACTCTGCCTGCTCTCGCCGGTCTTGTCATAGGAAAACTTTCTGAAGTCGCATGGAAGCAAGGAAAACGGCGCGTACTTGGAGCAAAAGCTGTCGATGCTGATGGAAAAGATAAAGCAGACGGCGTCGTAGCTTCCATGATTTTTGCTGCCGCGTCCGCCGCTATCAGTTCTCTCGTCAGCACACTTTCCACTCGCGGTTCACAAAAAATTGTGGACGTACGTCACACGCACCACAAGAAGGCCCACAATACTTACAGAGACTCGCATGCTGCAATTCACACTAAAATTCGCGCTAAAAACGGCAAGCACAGGCAATAATCCCTGTCGCCTCTACAAGGTTCTATACGGGAATTTCACACAATTCACCTTCGATGTCGCACTATGACATCTCCATATCACAACAATGCAAGGCAGACTATCATTGTGAAGTATGACTATCATTCACAATGACACCATCGATACTCTGCTCAATCGTAGAACTATTCGTGCCTGGAGCGAGTGCGAAGTCTCACACGATGTCATTGACACGCTTGAGGCCGCAGCTCAGCGTGCTGCCACGTCACAATATTTCAACGCATGGTCTGCCATTCGCGTCACAGACGAGAAGATTGCGCTCAAACTTGCAGAAATTGGCAATCAACCTTACATAGCTCAAGCACCATTACTTTACGTTTTTATCATCGACGACCATAGAAATCTGCGCATTGCTCGTGAAGCTGGCGTTCCTGAGGATGAGATTACGCTAGATTCTGATTACACCTTCACCCAGGGTCAGAACGATGCCGTTCTTGCACTTCACGCTATGGAAACGGCAGCAGAGTCCCTCGGTCTCGGTTGTGTCATCCTTGGATCTATTCTCAATAATTCTCAAGCAGTCATCGACACCCTCCACTTGCCTGAACTCACGTTCCCCGTGCTTGGTCTGGCACTCGGGTATCCTGCCGTGGAGCCACAACTCAAGCCTCGCATGGCAAGAGAATTACAAATATTTGACAATACCTACCCTGCAGATAACGAGCATCCAAGTATGACAGACGCTCTCGCAGATTTCGACGCTGAAGTAGTCACGTATTACGATACTCGCGATATGTCCCATCCTGTCCGACCATTCACTGAGCAGGTCTCCTCTATGGCGAACGACCGCAATCGTCTCCAACGCGCTTTCGGCAAACCTGCACGTAGACAGGGATTCACTGGACGGTCATTCTAATGAATTTCTCAAACGAGAAAACTAGTGATTGCGTGGCTTGAAACCTTTCTTTCGAGAAAGAATAGGCTTACCGCCCCATGAGTTTCTCCCCTGAGGACTCGACCGACGAAGCCCATGAAGAGATTCTTTCATAGGCGCTCGGCTCGTGAGATGCCACGTATGACAGCTATCGCACACATATACCCATAACTGCACTCCCCTATCAATGTAGCTTCGACGAGCAGCTTCTTGCGCCTGCTCTTTATGCGCATACATGATTTTATTTGTCATTGAGCAACGTTTTGGAGTGAAGTTATACATAGGTATTCATGGTAGACGCTTCATATAACATCTCCATCTCAGCTTTTGCTCTATACCATTTATATGCACACACTCGTGATGCAGCAACAGTTCCTTATCCTCACTGTCAGCGCATTATCAGAAAACTCTCGGCAAAGCTCAACGTGAACCGAAGTTTGTTCCAAGCACTCTGTCGTTTGATAGATATCACACGAAACATCGCACATGATGGGCGCGTGTATTACATGAAAGGAGCACATAATGGTTGAACATTTGAGCATTCATGATTACTTCTCACACATTACAGACACCATTGGCTCTGTCGACACTGTCGATGTTGAATTTGTCATTCCTATCTATAACGAAGAGCGCGATCTCGCCCATGCCGTCACGGCAGTGTACGGTTTTCTCTCCGGCGAGCGCGATAGTGCGGGAACTACAGTTCACGAGACACATAAAGCAGATTTCACATGGCGTATCGTCATCACCGATAACGCTAGTACAGACTCTACATGGGACATTGCATGCACTCTCGCACAAAAGTTTCCACACAGAGTGCGCGCAATTCGCGTAGATAGAAAAGGGCGTGGATTTGCGTTAAAAACTGCATGGCTCAGCTCCAATGCACAGCATACATGGATGTTGATTTATCGACAAGCCTTGACCACATTGACAATCTTGTACATCCTATCCTCACTGGCGTAAGCGATATCGCAATTGGTTCACGGCTTATGAAAAGCTCAGCGACTACGCGATCATTCAAACGCGAATTTATTTCACGAACGTACAATGCACTTCTTCACATGTATTCTGGCGCGCAGTTTTCAGATGCACAATGCGGATTTAAAGCGATACGAGCGAATACCTTTCACGCTCTTGTGCCGCAACTTTATGACAATGAATGGTTCTTCGACACTGAGATGCTCCTCCTTGCCCAATATCGAGGCTATCGCCTCACACAGGTTCCCGTGCATTGGGTGGAAGATCAGTCGTCAAGCGTTCATATCACTGATACTATCCTCAAGGATTTAAAAGGAATGCACCGCATGCGTCGCACCCGTAAAAAATATACATGCGACAGAACTTACCTTCCCCACCTTAAACAGCAAGTCGACGCACTTGAAACACAGCGGGATTCTAGTCTGAGAGGAAGTCTCGTCCCCATAGCACTTCTCGCTTAGCTTGGCATGTAAGACCGTGAACACATCACAACACATCACAACACATCACGAAGCACTACACGAACCGATTTGTGCTTCCCTCTCGTAAGGCACGCGACTGGATAGCACTAGCAGCTCTCATGGCTGCATCAGTTGCAGTATTTTTCATCAACCTCACAGCGTCAGGATATGCAAATGAGTTCTATTCTGCTGCAGCGCAAGCAGGCTCTCGCAACTGGTGGGCATTCCTTTGGGGATCTTCCGACTCCGGGAATGCTATTACAGTCGATAAACCGCCTGCGTCTATCTGGCTTATGGCATTATCCATACGCATATTTGGGTTAAGTTCTTTTGCGATTCTCCTACCGCAAGCTTTGCTTGGAGTAGCGACCACATATGCGATATATTCTCTCACACGCCGTTACTGGGGAAATTGGACAGGCATCCTGGCTGGCGCCCTCTTTATCACCACGCCCGTAGCCGCGCTCATGTTCCGATTTAATAACCCCGATGCGCTTCTCATCTTCCTTGAAGTTATGGCATGCTATGCCGCTATGCGAGCACTGGAGTATGACACCACACGGCAGGGGAATAGGAAACGAACAGGATGGATGGCACTCGCAGGAGTAGCAGTAGGGTTTGGTTTCCTTACGAAGCAGTTGCAGGTCATGCTCATCCTCCCCGGCATTGCGCTTGCTTTCCTCATCGCCTCCCCAACGAAGTTCTGGCGCAGAGTTATGGACGGGCTCACAGCACTCCTAGCTATGATACTATCTGCGGGATGGTGGGTACTTCTTACCGTTATCGTTCCCGCCGACAAGCGTCCTTATATCGGTGGCTCACAGAATAACTCTTTCCTCGAACTCACATTTGGATATAACGGGCTCGGTCGTATAACCGGCGACGAAACTGGATCGGTCGTGCCTGGAGGTTCAAAGTCCCAAGGCGGCATGTGGGAGAAACTGGCTGGACACGACTACTCGGCTCCGATTTCAATAGCCAAATCACATGGCTTGCGCTCGCCACCCTCGTGGGGCTTATCGTAGCACTCTGTGTCGCTGGATGGAAAAATCGTCAAGACATTCGTCGCGCAGTAGCTATCATTTTCGGCGGTTGGCTCATCGTAACGTGGCTCGTCTTTAGTTTCATGTCTGGTATCTTCCACGCATACTACACAGTAGCCCTCTCTCCTGCCATCGCTATCTTGGCAGCAATTGCAGAAACGCTGTTATGGTCTCGGCGCAAGACCTCATGGGCACCGTTCGTCGGTGGTTTTACTACCCTGACCACATCCCTATGGGCATATAGTCTCGTCTCTACCGCATCAGGCTATAGAGCTCTTGCCATAGTTATCACTATCATGGGCGCCATTGCCACCATTATCATGGTTGGGTTTGGTATACAACATATGGTCAGTGTTCCACGTGAAACATCTATGTCCAAGTTCCTTGCATATCTTGCGGTTTTACTTGCAGCTACTGCCATGATTTCAGGGCCAGTTGCATGGACAGCAGCAACCGTTGCTACCGGACATCAAGGCTCTATCGTCAGTGCCGGGCCAAACAGCAGCTCACAGCCAGGCGGAATGGGTGGAGCAGGCGTAAGCCCAGGTCTAGAAGGCAATGGAAAAGCTACATCGAACTCCGTATTTCCCAACGCTTAATTTCAAGCTAAAAATTTAATTTCTCATTACAACTCACATGAAGGATTTATCATGACAACTACCACTAATTCCAACTCTTACTCTGAATTCAACTCTAGCCAAGCACATGACGTGCAGACAGAAATGTCACACAATCATGGGGTCGAGCAACGTAACACAGTAGCAGATAACACTCAAACTCAGGCGTTTCAGGATTTTGGGTTCTCCTCCAACCCGCAAGAAACGTTCACTTCTCAAGTGCCGCCCATACAGTCAGCTGATATACCACAGTACACACCGGTGTCTCCACAAACTCAAGCGTCAGCTATGCCCGTCAGTACTTCTGGGACTTCCCAACCATCTGCGACGGCTGATTTAAGCAAGAGCCAACGCAAAAAGACAATTATGAGTGTGGCAGCTGGATTCATCGGCGCAGCAATTCTTATCACTCCTACGACGTGGATGATTGCCTCTCAGTCAGCTCACAATTCCAATTCACTGTCCTCACAAAATTTCCAAGGCGGACCGAGCATGGGGAGCATGAACGGTCAGAATAATTCGAACAGCATGAATGGCGCTCCAAATAGCTCGAACAATTCAAATAATTCAAACAACAACTCAAATGGCTCAAATGGCGGTCAGATGGGACAAATGGGACAGCCAGGACAGCGAGGTAACTCTGACTCGGACAGCTCTAACGATATTCCAACTCAAGCGACTCGAGTAACTCGAACTCGAACAGTTCAAACTCGAATTCTGACAACTCTTCGTCACAGAGCTAGGACTTTCTTATGAAGAAGCAAATTACATCTTCTAACGTAGCACCTGAATCACATAAAGCTACGAATAAATCTCAGTCGATGGTACGCAAAGTGGCTATTGGTTTCCTTGCAGCTACCATCATTCTCACCCCTACGGTATGGAGTATCTCATACGCTACAGCTACTTCAGCATCTCACGCGAGCGGCGGGATGAGCAATGGCTTTACAGGAGGCAGCGGAGCGTCAAGTAACTTAGAGCTCATTTCTCTACTGAAAAAGAACGCCTCCTCCTACCGATGGGTTGCTGCCACGACAGGATCACAAAATGCTGCTTCCTATCAGTTAGCCACTGAAGTCCCTGTGATGGCAATAGGTGGGTTCAACAGATCCGACAATTATCCAACTCTTACTCAGTTTAAGAAGTATGTCTCTGAAGGGCTCATCCACTACTACATCGCAGGCGGAGGCATGGGAGGACAACAAAATGGCGGTTCCTCAGCAACTTCTCAAATCTCAAACTGGGTATCTGAAAACTATACTGCCCGCACAGTAGGAGGGGTTACTATTTACGACCTAACTTAAGTCGCAGCTTAGTACATCAAATCCACAGAGCAAACCGCGACAAATCACCACACGATGAGGGGAGTCTCACAGACTATGTCTGTGAGACTCCCCTCATGCATGATTTCATACCAGCTACATAAACATCTATTCAGGACTCATTACTTATGTAAGAACGAAATACGCTGCTTACTATATTTTTCACTCTCCAGCACATCGAGTAGAGCATAGGCAAAATCTTTATAGGAGATGTAGCTTTTACCCTCTGCATTATGTGTCAGCACGTCACCTGCTACCTGATACTCACCAGTAAATTCTCCCTCAAAGTCGAAGAATGCTGCTGGGCTGACGAAAATCCAATCTACATCGTCGCGCTCACGTTGCGCATAGAGCTGCTCCGCCTGAGCTAGCGCCGTAAACTTCCATTCATCAAGGAACTCTGGAGTATCAACTAAGCGAGTAGTCTGAGCTTCATCTACATAAAGACTCCCAGCCCCTCCGACGGTGTAGAACTTCGTCTTACTTCCCGAAAGAATGTCACTTATATGATTATTTACACGCACAGCTTCATCTTGAGCAGACTCTGGCGTAATGCCATAAGCACTAACGAGAGCATCAAAGCCCTTAACATCTTCGGTTGTGATATCAAAAATGTCTTTTTGTATAAAGTGCTGTGATTGGGTTTTGTTCATCGACCGTGCAAATGCCGTGACCTCATGTCCGCGCTTAATAGCTTCTGCTACGATTAGTTGCCCCAATTTACCGTTTGCTGCTACGACTGCAATTTTCATGTCTGCACCTTTCTCACTCTCATTTTGAGAGCTTTAATATTAAGTAAATCATGAAAATCGTAAAATACAATAAATTCAGCCCACGGGAGAATCCACACCATCTCAAGTAGTACACGCGGCAGTCAGCAGCGAGAACTCTATCTCGTTACGCCCACTCAGAGTTTTCGCTGCAGCACAAACTCTTCCTGCGCAAGACGCAGAATGATTGTACCCTGCACATGCAGTGGTTGCTGTGGAGTAAGCTGCACCCCATTGACGAACGTCCCATTACGTGAGCCCATATCCGTGATGTCAAAACCGTCTGAAGTAACTTCTACCAAAGCATGTATGCGGCTGATATCTGAATTTCCCGGCACATGAATCACACTACGCGCAGACCGTCCAACGGTCGCCTGCCGCGTCGCTACAGTACGGACGCTTCCGTCGCTTAATCGCGTAAGACTGATAATTGCATCGCTCGACGAACCTGTGCCATAAGACCCCATTGAAGGCGAATGCGTTTGCTGCTGTGACTGCTCATGTGGTACAAGAATCGTTTCAGTCCCACGAAGCTCCTGCTGAGATGACTGAGAAAACTCCGATACATCATACGCTTCCTTCGGTTCGTCCGACACCTCTGGAATCTCAGGTTGCCAGGGCATATCTTCATGCGAGGTATTCTTATCTTCTAGCACGTCACCCTTAAAAAGAGGAACCCCATTGAGTGAAGATGCAAGCACAGTTTCACCATCGAGTGGAATCAAGTCATCAGCTTTAATTTCCACACCCCTATCTTGAGAGACTGCAATTGGTGGAAACTGCTCTAAAACCTGCTGAACCGTTGCCACATCATATGCAGACTCGGTTATCGCAAAATCTGCAAAATACTGCAGAACAGTTTTATCACGTTCAGACGCGACCAGTATGTGAGGGTGAAGCGCAAGATTATGAAGGAACTCAATCGGACTGCTGCGATAATTTTTCTGCCGAGCAGGAACAAAAATAAATTGCCACGTCCCTGCCGTAGGATCCACATAGACATGAGATAAATCCCATAATACATATGACGCATCTAGATTTTTAGTTTGCACGAAAGAAAATATCTCCGACAGCAGCAGCACGAGGCTTGTAAAATTAACGGTCAGAGGATGCTCCTTGAGATACTCCTCAAGCGAGACACAACGCGATGAATCATAGTAGAATCGCGCTGACTTTCGTAACACTTCACATCGCATTGGAAGGAAATATTCGGGATGATGATTTACGACATTCATCCCCCGCATGAGCTGTACCTCATCTACCACATCATCGCGGGATGTACGAGCCTCAACGAACGAAATTCCTCGTGAGTTATTGTGTCTTACCTTATAACGCATAACGTGTCAAGTTTAACGCAAACTAGCACCATACATCTGGTAGGCTAGAGCACATGAAATTCTGGAAATTCATTACGAATAACGCGCTGACAGTCATCACATTTATCATATGCATCGTATTGAGCATTCGTTTTGCTGTAATTACACCAAATCGTCTGTACATGTGGATCTGGATTGTCATCACTGTCATTAACGCTTTAACGCTCGTTTTGAGATGGATAGCTGCTCGCAAAAAATGAAGCAGATGATTCAATATCAGATAAAGTTTGTACCGTTGAATGAATTTTGACAATCATTGAAGTAATTTGCTTCACTTCGTCAGTATCGTTTTCAATCTTCGCTACTAATGTTTCGAGAGCTATATGATACTTCCCCTCACTTTCAATGATGAATGCTTTTATATACTTTATCGACCGATTAATTAACGATACAAAGTCTTGTACATATTTATATCGGTCTTTGCTATAGCCTGTCTTGAGTACTGCGATGACTGAATCGTATATATAATCAACCTTGAACGAATCGATATAGATAGCTGTATCATAATCATCAACTACTGTAAACAAAAGATCATCGTCATTCATAACGAACGAAAAGCCACTCTCATCCAGCTTTTCTCCAATCCCAAAAAGATGATTAGCCGAGTCATAGTCATCAAGCACAAGCAAACTCTCTGCACTTGAGCTAGTATCTGTCACACCATTACCAAGCTTGGCAACGGTTATAGACAACCACTCAAAATATACCTTCATCATACGTAGAGACGAAAGTACGAAAGCCCACAAAGCATCTTCGGACTCTGTAGCCCTTGGAACTTCTAGTGATGCATAGAAGTGTAAATTCAGGCGCTCATCAACGTCATATTCATCCGTAAAAGCTTTCAGTATGCGATTATCCCTGTTCCACGCATTAACCACTTCTGTCGCAAGAAGGTGCTCGCTCATGGGAAAATACTTCTCCCACGCTCCAGTAATAGTCATGGAATGTTCCTCAAGCCGTATCGCAACTTGTGAAGATTCCAGTGGCAAGACAAGCATGTCCTCAGCAACACGATACTCTCGACCCTCAGCTTCGCATAAAGCAATAAAACGAGACAGCATTGGAAAATCCTTAGTTTTCGTCTTTCCGGTCAGCGCCGTGACCTATCGCCGCGATAATAACGAATAACTCAATCATTAACGTACCCGCAAAGAACCACTCATACTCCGAACTAACATCACCATCATCACTCAGGTCTTGAATAACGCACAAATCCTTATCCAAAGAAAAAACACCAAAAACAATAAGAACAAGCGAAACAATCAAACCCCAAACACTAGCCTTCCCCATAAAAATAGCAATCAAACAAAGCGGGACAATCACAGCAGAAACAACACCCATGACCTTAAACAAGGAATAGAAATCAACATAATCAACCTTGTCCAGCAAAATAATCAAAAGAAAAGCGCATAAAGAAACAGCCGCAACAATAGGCGCCATAATCAAAGTTGACTCCTGCACCCAACCACCGAACAGAATACC
>NZ_JBHTHQ010000006.1:0-94827 GCF_042676605.1 Alloscardovia venturai
ATGGTTCATCCCAATAAATACAAGGGGTAAACAAGCATAACAGCAACACAAAATGTCCTATAAGCCAAAAGCTGACTACTTAGTTGCGACAAGTAGCCAGCTCACTGTAAGAGACTTAAATTATGTAATTCCCTTACTTTACCTTCTTAATGAAGAGAATCAAGATCCCACCCACGATTGCGAAGCATGCGGAGATTGGGAAGAGACCCTGGTATCCCCACACAGCAATGACAGATGCTGCCACAACTGGACCGACTACCTGACCACCGGTGTTTGCAAGGTTGATAATGCCAAGATCTTTTGCTGCTGTATCTGGATCTGGGAGCACATCCACATTCAGTGCCTGATCTACAGCGTTGAACATACCCATACCAATACCGACGAGAAGTGCGAATGCAATCATGACGCTTGGATTTGCGCTGAAGAATGGCACAAGAGAACCTGCAGCCACGAAGACAGCACATGCCACGACTGGAAGCTTACGCGAGCCAATGCGATCAGAGACTGGCGCAGCAATCAAGGTCATACCAATCGCGGTAACCATCATGCATAGGTTAATAATCTTGAGGTATCCAGAGGCGCCGTCTGCGGTCTGCTTCATGTAATCAGTCAAAATGTAAAGCTGCACTCCTGCCACAGTAAACTTTGCTGCAACAATGAGGAACTTTGCTACGAGAGCCAAGTAGTAGTCACGGCAATTCTTGGTTGGGAATGCAAAGTGCTGAGCAAATATCTTCCACGTGAACTCGCCCTTTGGCATGTCAAGGCTGGACTTTTCGCGCATAAGTACAGCTGCAAGAGGACCACCAACCATTGCTGCAATAGCAAGAATGACAATACCACCAGAAACGTTCTTCACGAATGGAGCTGCAACCATCTGGCCACCGTAGATACCTACGGAATAGCCAAGAGCGTAGAAGGACGTAATCATACCACGGTTCTTTGGAGCCACACGGTCAGCGAGAACTGCAATGAGCGGAGCCACAACTGCATTGAGGAATAGCTGATACAAGCACCATACTGCCACGAGAACTGGTACAGATGTCACCACGTTCAGCAGAAGCAAAGTCAAACCAGAAAGCACGGCACCGCATACAATCCATGGCGTACGGCGACCCCAACGGCTACGTGTCAAATCAGACAATGCGCCAAACACAATATTTGCAATTGCCGCCACAATCATTGCTGATGTAGAGAGCAACGCCAAAACCGTTGCCTTCTGGTCTCCCACTAGTTGTGCCACGCGAGCTGGGAGCAGGACACCATTGACACCCATATATGGACCCATCCAGAGCAACACGCCCAGAATCAGAGCCACGCCTACATTCAGTGGAGCCTTCGACTGCTCGTCGTCGCTCACCGTTCCTTTCCACGCAACAGCAGCTGTTGCAGTTTCATTACTCATAATGCTATCTCCATTGATAATGCTTCTTCATCGCCCCAGAATGAAGCAACTTCAAAGCGAACATTTCCGCCACTAACGACGATTTCTCTCTTATCCACATTCCACGTACCGATGCGACTTAAATCAAGATTGACCGTTGCACCAACCGAAGAATGCGCTGCCACACGTACCGTAGCGAAACCAACGAGCTCACGCTCGCCAGTGCGCTCACCATCGAGCCGTGTAGCATAAACCTGCACAACCTGAATACCGTCCACATCACTTGTGTTATGTACTGTCACTTGTGCAGTTGCCAATGCACTCTCACGATGTGCATCGCGTACAGCAAAATCTTCATATGTAAAGTTGCTATACGAAAGTCCATATCCCAATGGAAAGAGTGCAGTATTCCCATTCTTTTGAATGAGGCGCTGACCATACCATCGCGTGTACATCACAGCGTGGGCTGCTGAGTCAAACTCAGGGAGATCAGCCTCACTGCGCGCAATAGCGAATGGTAGCCTGCCTGATGGGTTTGCATCACCTGCAAGCACGTTAGCCAGCGCATTGCCACCTTCCATACCGGAATACCAGCCAACTAGCGTGACTGCTGGAACATCAATCCAGTCATCAACAAGTACCTCACCCGCAGATACCATCACAACAATGGTGCGAGGATTTGCTGCGCTTACTTTCTTGATAAGCTCCACATCTTCATCATGGAGACGAACTGATTGGCGATCTCCACCCACAGCATCCGAACCGAATGTAGACTGTCCCGCTTGAATAGAACGATTTACAGCATCAATCATTTTTTGCTCATCATCGTTCTTCGGAGTTGGAAGCAAAGCCAACATACTTGGATCCATACTTGGCTTCAAATACTCGCCTTCATCATTTGCTGTGTACCCCACCACGACTATTGCAATATCAGTATTTGCAGCATTCTCAGCAGCCTCGTCTGCAGCAAGCACAGTAGCATCTGTTACGTTGTTTTTGCCAAACTTTGCGGTAATTCCTTCAAGAGCAGTCACTACGTACGGCGCTCGCACATTCGACGAGCCATCGTCGCCAGTGTTCTTGAGAGCAGCAAGTTTACCCGCAACTGTAATAGTTGTAGTTCCAGCTGAAAGTGGAAGCACATTATTTTTGTTGGTCAGCAAAACCATAGAGCGCTCAGCAACTTCCCGAGCAAGATCTGTATGAGGCTTGCATGCTGGCTTGATGAATGCAGAATCTTCCTGTTCCAAGCGCTGCGCGTAGTAGCGAAGCTCAGTAGCGATGGTATTGACGCCAACTTTGCGCACATCATCCCAATCAAGTTCACCGTTCGCTATTTGCGTTTTGAGATGCTCCGCACGCTGCTGGCGGAATGGCTCTTCAATGTTAAGACCAGCTTTTACAGACTTTGCAGGATTGCGCAGTCCCCACACGAAGTCAGAACCGACAATGCCATCAAATCCCCAGTCTTCGCGCAGAACTTGAGTAAGTAGATATTCGTTCTCACCGCAGTACTCACCATTGACCATGTTGTAAGCGCTCATCACGCCTTCAGCACCGTTATCAATAACTTTCTTGAAGTGAGGCAAATAGTCTTCATGGAGAGTTGCTTCATCCACGGTAACATTAACTTGGAAACGAGAATTTTCCATTGAGTTGCAGGCAAAATGCTTCACGCATGCCATAGCATATGGCTTGACACCACGTGTAATAGCCGCTCCCATCTCACCCAAAATAAGTGGATTATCTGAGTATGATTCCTGAGCGCGGCCCCATGCTGGATGACGAGGCAAGTTAATGCAGACACCACCAAAGTATGTGCCACCGTTGTAACGCACTTCTTCTCCAATAGCCTTACCAACGCGCTCTTCAAGTGCAGTATCCCACGTGGCTCCGCGAGCCATAGATACAGGGAAAGTTGTTCCGTGGCCACTCACACAACCGCGCGGACCATCCACAAAGCGAATTCCCGGAATGCCAAGTCTTTCAATCTGTCCCATGATATATGGACGAACGTTATAGCCCTCACTCAAAATTGCACGACGACCAACCCAGTAGGTTACATCACCGTCGAGAAGCCACAAGCGCTCATCTTCAGTTAGTTGATTGTAGAGCGTCTGCGCTTCGCTGCCAGAATCTGCGCCAGATTTCACACGCTCTACAGCATTAGCAAATGCTTTGGCGCTCTCGTGAATGGTTTTCTGTCCATCGCGTTCCATTGCAAACCCCTTTGTGCGCTGGTACGTTTTAAGTGTTTTAGTCTTATTTGTCTGCATTGCTCGCTGTATCCGTTTGGTTCTACAGTCAGCAATATTCTTAATTAACAACGTAGTTAATTAAGTAATTATCATAATAGATACATTTAATTTACTTGTCAATAAATTAGGTACAAAACACCGATGCTAGGACTACTTCTTTTTCTTCCACAAATGCTGCGCATGGTATTCCCACTGCTCCACTACGTTTACAGTGTCTGGGTTGCGCAGCCAACGAATCTGCAAACCATCCATAAGAGCCAACGCAGCCAACGCTTCCGCACGAGGATCCTCAAAACCGCTATTGCTCGCAGCATGTTCGAAGAGAGAGACTACACGGTCTTCACGCTTGTTGAAATACTCATGAGCTGGATGATCCGCAGAGAGCGACTCGGCTTGCAAAATCGTGTAGAGCTGCACCATGCGTGGCTGAGAAAAATTGATATATACAAAGGAACTTGCGAAATCATACAGACCAATTTTGTTCCGCCCACCACGAATTTCATCCACACTCACTTCTAGATGGTCTGCAACCTGACGAATATCCATATCATCGCGATATTCCAACACAGCAATGAGTAGCGCGGTTTTGCTCTTGAAATGATAGACAACTGCTGGCTCACTCAAACCGAGCTCGTCTGCAACCTCGCGAATGGAAAAACCCCAGTATCCTTTGCGTGAGATAACCGCCGTGGCTGCGTGAATAATTTGCATGCGGCGAACACTTGGTTTGAGACGTGTTTGTTGTTGAGTAGAGGAAGAGGCAGAGCTTGGGGAGGAGCATACCGGGCTCAACGAGCGCACAGATTCCGTCCACTTTGTCTTCTTTTGAGACTCTTCAGAATCAGCCACCCGAACACCTCTTATACATTTCCACGGTTGAGATTAGATATATTCACTATAGCGAGGCTAGGGAATTTACAAGGCTCGGAGACAAAATCATACATTGACTTGTAATATTCTTCATGTTAGAATTACTTAAATCTGGGCTGGTTGTAAAACCCTGGTCCACCCTTCGGCGGGGACTTTTTCCCCGCCACTTTTATGCCAAGGAGTCGCTCAATGTCAGAGCTGGGCGTATTTATTGATGAGTCAGGCGATTTCGGACCTTATAAAACGCATGCACCTTTATACATAATTACTCTAGTTTTCCATGAACAAACACGGGTTGATATTTCAAAACAAATTGAACATTTGAAAACTCGTTTGGTTGAACAAGGTTTGTCCGAAAATCATGCAGTTCATTCAGCTCCTCTCATACGAAAAGAAGGCGACTACGTAACATTTAATCTTGTTCAGAGACGAAAAATATTCAAAGTACTCTTTGACTTCATGCGATTATCAGATATCTCTTATAAATCATTCATTTTTCATAAAAAAGAACTTCCAAATCACGATGCCTTGGTCAGTAGAATATCACGTAATATCGGTCATTTTCTGAGGGAAAATCTTGATTACTTGATGTCTTTTGACAAAATAATTGTGTACTCTGATAACGGTCAGAAAGAAATTACCAATCTAGTAAATACACTTTTCAATGCTTATCTTGAAGCAGAAGTAAGGAAAGTATCACCATCGGATTACAGCCTTTTCCAAGCAGCAGATATGTTTTGTACACTTGCTCTTTTAGAAGAAAAACTATCTTCGAATTCACTGAGCAAATCCGAGAGCACATTCTTTGAAAAAGAAAGTAAGCTAAGGAAGAACTATTTAAAGCCTGCACGAGTAAAACTTTTTAAATCTTCTCAGCAATTTAGAAGATTCTGATGGAGCAATTATATTGGTATTCCTCATTCTAGTAATTCTTCCCCAACCACGGCACTCCGGAAGTTGACCCTCACGTTACGTCACCCCTGAGAATACAAATATGACAAATCACAACGATGCAACAGACACAGATGCAACCGCAGATGATGTATCACGATTAGTGAAGTGTCGCAGCTTGTACATGTGAGTGTACGCACACTGCGTTATTGGGAAGAATATGGGGTTATCAACTCTCCTGAACACACGTGACCAAAACTATCGCTTGTATGACAGCAACGACATCTGCCAATTGCAACAGGTACTCATTTACCGTACAACCGGAATGTCATTGAGCGATATCAAAACCATCATGAACTCTGGCGAAAATGCGGTCGAACTCCTCAAGCATCAATGTGATGTGCTCATACAGAAGCAGACTCAGCTTTCCACAATGATGGATGCTGTAGAAAACTATTGGGAGATAGCATGGGTGACGCAAAGCTCACAGTCAAGGAAATTGCAAGTATTTTCAACGAGGGCGATTTGCCTCAGTGGCAAGAAGATGCGCAGAATCAGTGGGGCGATACGAAGGAATGGACTACGAGCGCCGACCATATCGTCAACGCCACGAAAGAAGATATGACTGCTATGGAGCAGGACATGGATGAGTTCGAAGCACGCTTGAAACAGACTATGTGCTCTGGCATAACTACCGGGAGCGATGAGGCAAATGCTCTCGCCGAGAAACATCGCACGCTCATCAGCCGTGCTTTCCCGTGAGCCTCGAGCAGCAGGTGCTCATCGCTCGCACATATATCGACAACGACAATTTCACACGTCACTATGACTCACGTGCAGAAGGTCTCACGCAGTGGCTCAAGGGAATTATTGAGGCGAATGCCTAGGCTCAGGGTGTGTATATTGACCACGTTAAGTGGAAGTAAACGTGGCTAAGATAACCTCAAAAGTAAAAATGGTTGCCTTCCCTGATAGCAAGAGGACAACCATTTTACGTTCAGGACTTTGTTTGACTTCCTCGACTTAATTTAGAGCTTTGCTGAAGTCTCTCGACCTTTTTCGTCGCGCACAGTTAAGCACACAGCTCTGGTTTCAGCAGTGCCCACTTCAACCATGCCAGTTCCAGCCGCATCATCGTTCACTTCCACGACCGCAAGTCTCCCCCGCTTGTCAGAGAACTTCACCGTCGCAGGCTTACCATCAGTTACTTCCACGACCGCAAGAGTACGACCATAGTAGGTATCGGACGTAGTGCCCACGTATGCGTACTCATTGTACGGAGCTGCAGAACCAAAACCGAGTAAGCGCGCGCCTTCACCTTCTACAGTTGCAGTAATTTCAGAACGCTCCAAAGGCTTAACTATACCGCTCTCATCGGTGTAGTCCACGTTAATGAACTTCACAGACTTACCCTCGTGAGTGCGAACGCCGCTCTCAGATCCGCGCTCATCCACAGAAGCAGTCAAAACAGTCTCTCCTTCAGAAGACTTCAATGCGAAGCGGCCGAGTTCCTTACCGGATGCATCGTAGGACACAGCTTCTACAGCGCCCGGCTTCCATACAGTATCAAAACGAGCCACGCAGTTGCCGCTCATTTTCTTGCGCTCTACTTCCTTACCATTGACCAACAAAGCTACCTGAGCCGCACGTGCGTAAACTTCCACGCGAGCGGGCTTACCCTCGCAGCCTTCCCACGCCCACGACACCACAGCATTGCTCATCTTCCACGCACTTGGGGAGTGCTTATCCTTGGTGTGGTTGACAGGAACAACTGCAAGGTATGGACCCCTATCCGGCGTACCATCCGCCTTCGGAGCCTCCAATGCCACGCGCGTGTAGAGCGCTTCACCGAGTGGATTTCCAATCAAATCCACACGACCAGATCCAGCAGTCAGCCAGCCGCAGCGCTGGTCACGAGGTGCATAATCCTCATATTCCCAGCCGCCCACACCGGTCTCGCCCAAGTAATCCATACCAGCCCAGACGAAGTCACCCACGAGTCGAGGCTCACGCTTGGCAAGTTCGCGGAACTTATACGCATCAGAGCAGAAGGTTTCTGAGCCCAGAATCAAACGGTGCGGATACTTCTTCAAATCATGCTTGTAACGATTGATGCCGTAGTTATATCCGGCAATGTCCATTGCGGCGAATGCATCCTTGGTTACCCAGTCGCACGGAGGCATACTCGCGCCAATCTTCATGAAGTCAGCGCCCATAATTCCTGCCATCTGGTTAAAGAACTCAGAACCGGTCGCTTCATGTTTTACCGCTTCACCTTCACCAGCTGCCTTGCGCTTCTCAGCCGCTTCGGCTTCCTTTGCAGCCTTTTCATCGGAGTACTGTCCGAAGCCAATCTTGTTGAGGAAATTGAAGAAGATATTGATGCCGCAGGTCACTGGACGAGTGTTATCCAAAGAGTGCAGGAAGTTAGTGAGCTCCTGAGTGAGTTTGATGCCCCTCTCCTGTGCAGTTTCTGCTACTTCATTGCCCGTGGAATACAATACAACGCTAGGGTGATTGCGGTCTTTCATCACCATGTCATAAAGATCTGTCTTCCACCACTCGTCGAAGTAATCGACGTAATCATGCTGAGTCTTGTGAATATACCAATGGTCGATATATTCATCCATGACGAGCACACCCTGATGGTCGCACGCTTCAAGCAAAGCCTTGGAAATAGGGTTATGCGCAGAACGGATTGCATTGTAACCTGTATCTTTCAAAAGTCGTACGCGACGCTCTTCCGCTTCTGCGAAAGTAGCGGCACCAAGCACACCATTATCGTGATGAATGCACGCACCCTGAATAATTACGCGTTTGCCGTTGAGCAAGAAACCCTTGTCCCCCCACTCGAGAGTACGAATACCAAATGTAGTACTGAACTCATCGCGAGCACCATTTTCACTCTCATAGGAAACGGTTAGAGTGTACAGATGAGGAGTATCGAGATCCCACAGCTGCGAGTTTGGAATGTCAATGAATTTAGCACCGCTCGCACCCTTGGAATCAGCCTCAAGAGTGATAGTTTCACGCACATCCGTGCCATTCACAGCCACCGTTGCCACGCCTGCAGCAGTAGCATCTACGCTCACTTCGATGCGAGACATACCACCCTGAACAGCATCCACCGTGCGTACAAAAACAGGATTCTGACTCAAGCGCTCTTTATCAGACGCGGCAGTCCACACCTTGACCGGACGGTAAATACCCGCGCCGGAGTACCAGCGAGAATTTGGCTGATCATTGTTGCGCGCAATTACCTTGAGCACATTGTCATCACTGCGCACAAGCTTTGAAGACAAATCGACGTAGAAGTTCGTGTAGCCATAAGGACGAAAGGCAAGCTTTTCGCTATTCAGCCAGACTTCCGCATTATGGTAGACACCTTCAAATTCAAGCTCGACGTGACTTCCATCAGAAGGAGCAAGCTCAGTGCCATTGAAGCGCTTCACATACTCATAGTCAGCACCCTCAAACCAGCTTCCGTTCGTTCCCGAAGATGCGAGTTCGCTGCGTTGTTCGTACAGCATAGCGTCATGCGGAAGTTCTACTGGCGCAAATTCACCATCAGTCTTGTCGAGTTCACCATTGATACGGCGAAAAGCCCAACCGGCGTTGAAATCTACAGCTTGCATCTTTGCTCCTGTGTAATTCGAATTATTTTCAAGCAAAATCTACGCTTCATGGTGTGTAGTTTCACGTGAAACTTGTATAAATTCTCTCTATAAAAGTCTATGAAAGCGCGATAATGCGCGCATCTAAGCCTGCACGAAACGCAGTTTAGACTTCGCGAAAAGCGTGGGCGAACGTGCGCTCGCTTTCATCATGGTCCCAGCATAAGTAGTAACAGCATAGGCAGCCAACATAATGCAAAAGTGCCGAGCAAATGAGAATGGAAACCTGCCCGGCACTTATAACTGCACTTCTTACGTAGCTGAAACGAGCTCTTAGTCCTCACTCTTATTCACTCGAGTGAAGGAGGCGGCCACCGCTGCCACAACCGCAACAAGAAGAGCGACGATAGCATAAATAGCACTCTGCGTGTCTGCGAGAGTTTGTGCATTCTTGTTGAAGGTCAAAACACTCGCAAACAGGTTCACTCGATCAGCGATAAACACTGCCAATCCCCAAGTGAATAAGATACCTACCGCCAAGTGAGCGATATCTACTACCCATCGAAGACCCTTGTTTTCAGAAACTTTGCCAGATGCCGCAATGATGAAGATAGCCAAAAGGATACCAATCACACCGCCGACAGTGGTAACGAGGTTGATCTGGAGGTTTCCATATGTAGCAGTCTTGCCATTAAGGAAGTAAAACACGAAGCCTACAAGCTCAGCGATGATTGCTACAGCTTCTGCATAGAAACCAAATGCCTGATTCTTCAAGAACTTCATCTTAGTTCTCCTTTCCTGCTGCTACAGCCTCTACAGTTTCCTGTACAGAGCAAGTGAGCTTACGACGACTGAGCACATACATCACAGCACTTGCAAGGACAAGAACGCCAGAGACACCGCTGACAGTGTAGAGTACGTTGTCATACCATGTGTTGACATGCACCAAGCGAGAGGTGGTGTTCAAGCCATCCATCGCGCTAGAGTTTGCCATTGCATAGTACTCCCAAAGCATGTTCTGCTTCAAAGCTGCGGAGAGCTTGGAATCAGCTGCTACATCCTTCTCGTTAAGGTACGGCCACAACTTCACAACTGCTGCCATGGAGTCATCACCCGTAGAGGAAGTGAGCTGGATACCGTTGTAGATAGAAGCGCGCAAGTTCTGATACTCGTTGTCTACGATGAAGTCCTGCTCAATGAGACCCTTGAAGCCCCACTCCTCGCGAAGGATGTTGTACATGATGCCACGATGCGCATTCATCGCAGCAACACCGATACGGTTGAAGGCGGTCATCAAACCAAGAGCATTACCAGTTTCAATTGGAGCCTGGTTTGCACGAAGTTCACCTTCACGTCCCTTCTGCTCATTCATGAAGACTGCCACGCCAACGCGGTTGATTTCCTGATCGTTGAATGCAAAGTGCTTGGTAGTGAGAATCAAACCGTAAGGCTTAGAACCCTGAATAGCTGCGAGAGACTGGTTTGCGGTCAAAACAGGATCTTCAGAGAAGTACTCATGGTTACGAGCGTTGTAAGCACTACGATGCAAGTTCACGCCAAGCCCCCACAAGATTGGAAGGTTTGCCCAAATGGTGTAGTTGCCAAGCCACTTACCCCAGTCTTGAGAAAGCTTCTTGCTGAAGGTCTGTGCAAGAACGGTTTCAGATGCGAGGATACCGCCGTTGAAGTTGACGTTTTTGTCGTTCTTAGAGATTACATATGGGTCGCCAGAAGACTTGTCGTAGTTCGCATACTGACCAAGTGGGTAGTTGTTAGCACCGTTAGGACCATCAACCTGCATAGCTTCTGGAGAGCTGATAGACATAACAGACTTGGAGGATGTGCCGCCGAAAGCAGTACGGATAATTGCTTCGGAGAGCTTCATCTGGTTCATGAGCTTCTTGAACTTCGGGTCGTCAGGGCTCTTTACATTCTTGAACGCTGCAAGGCTCTGGTTTCCGGAAGCACCCCAAGTTGTCTTTGGAGCATCATTGTTTGGCTTGATCTGATATGTATCGTTAGTCAAACCACCCTTGAGCATTGTGGCAGTGGCAGTAATGTCCTTATATGCCTTTGGATATGTAGCATCCCAGTTGGAACGAGACAAGTAGGTGACAGTGTTTGGCAACCAGTGGTTGAGGTCTGCATCAGCCATCTGGTTTTCTACCTTGGTGCCGTTCTTGGTTACTCCGAATGTAGTGGTATCGAGTTTATCGAGAGACCATGTAGCAGTCTGAGCAGTGTCGCCCTTAACATCTGCACCGTTAGCTGCGAGAACGTTATTTACTGCTTCATGGGAACCGTTACCCAGTGCGAAGGTGTACTTACCTGCATCAAGGATGTAGGTACCCTTAGTACCCTTGAGGTTCTGAGCAGTGGAATCCCAGCTTGCCATATCCTGCATATCAGCCGTAATGGTGACATTGACAGACTGACCAGACTGAAGCTCATCAGTCTTGCCATAGTCGAGAAGCTGTACTGCAGCCTTTTCAACTGCATGCTGCTTATCGTAAGAAGTGTATGGAGTAGAAACATAGAGCTGAACTGTGCTCTTGCCTGCTACCTTTCCAGTATTCTGTACTGTTACATTTGCAGTAACAGTCTTCTTAGCCACGTCAACATTTACGCTGTTCAGTGTCTGCTTGAAAGTGGTGTAAGAAAGACCATAGCCGAACGGATAGGTTACTTCGGAGTCATAATTCCAAGCACTTCCATCGGAAGAACCCTTAGTGGAAGTTGCATTACCCTGACCGTCTACAGCATCAGCATAGCGGGTCTCGTAGTACTTGTACCCAGTGTAAATGCCTTCGGCTTCTACTAATTCAGAGTTGATAGTGTGCTTTGGATTTGCATTCTTGAACTCATTGTCACCGTAGTTGACAACTGCTGGAGCAGATTGGTTGTTCTTTACCCAGGTATCAGTCAAGTGGCCGGATGGATTTGCGGAACCGTTCAAAATGTCAGCTACACCATTGAAACCATAGGAACCAGGAAGGCTAATGTCGAGAATTGCATCAACGCCTGCGTTATCCTGAACTTCTTGAAGCTGCATAGCAGAGGAAGAGTTGACCAGAACGATGACCTTACCGCCGTGAGCCTTCTTGGCTGCAACTGCAGTGTTGATGAGCGCACGCTCATTATCGTTGAGACCGAGTGGATCAGACTGGTTCAAATTATCCTTAGGGTTGACACCAGCCTTGCCAGGAAGGTACGCGCGGTTTTCACCTGCTGCGCGTGCAATCGTGACAACCATCACGTTATCCTTATTCAGGGAATCCTTCCACGAAGAATCTGCCTTGTTTAGGTCCGCTTCTGATGGTTCTTTGTTGGTGAAGACATCTCCAATTGCTGGAGCAGTGATGCGGGTGTACTTGGAAACGTGTCCCCAGTTGTTCACCTCGGTAGTGAACTTACTCTTCATTCCGTTGTACATCTTCTGCAACGTTGGATTAATCTTGAAGCCCTTGTTATTCAATGCATTTACGAGATCAACGGATGGAGCATCGGTGTCCATATTAGGAGCATCAATGGAACCCATATCGCCACCCTTAACGGGGAAGTAGCTAGAGAAACCAAGGAGGGAAACCTTCTGAGTTTCATCCTGGCTCAATGGCAAAGCGTTATTAGTATTCTTCATCAGGACAGAACCTTCAGCACTGACCTGCTCGCCGAGCTTTGCACCTGCCTGAACAAGTTCCTTAGTGGATGTGTAATCAGACTTGTGAGTGTAAGACTTTGCTGCGTCAACGGTGGAGCTAGAAGTCCACTCAGTGCTGTGTGTGCCAAGCAGCTTGTTGATATCAGTGCGGAAACCTGCTACCGCGCTGGTGACGGTCAGAGACAATGTAAGAACCGCAGCGAATGTCGTTGTAGCACCTCTCCACGCCCTCGATGGCGTACCTTTCTTCATAATTCCTCCCTTGTGAACTGAAGAATCGAAAGCTTTAGGAGTAGAAGAATTCGAGGGGCGTAAGTCAATGAGGACTACGCAATTCATCTGCGGATGCGCGTCTCAAACAATACCGCTTTCCTTCCACTCTGAAAGATTTCTCTGCATTCTAACCTATGAACTTTCGCAGTCAAGCTCAACATCATCTTCATAAAACGCAATTTAATCTGCATGAAATGCGCGCCATTTTATATCTCGACATGTTCGAAAGACAGAAGCCGGAAGTATGCAATTTTGTACGCAACTTCCAGCTTCTATCTTTATCACTATGACGCTTTGACTGTCACTTTAGAATGGCAACTTGAACTTAGAGTTTGCGCGCTTTTCAAGCTTTACCTGATACTTCGCTTCTTCTTCCTCGAAGTTCAAGCCCAACTTCACGCACTTTGCACGAAGGTCAGCAATGCGAGCTTCTTCCGCTTGCCGATCAGCCTCTTCCTGCTCGCGGCGCAAACGCTCTTCAGGCTCTACCCACTCATTACCTGCAGCGAGAACTGTGGCCTTCTGGTGTTCAAGGATAACCTTATGGTCATCTTCCACATGCTTTTCTACATTGAGGAAAATCATCAAAATTGCAATGGCTGTGTAGGCAATCAGTTCTGCGCCGAGGAAGCAGCCTGCGAGCACTGCCTGGACACCGGCATTTTGAGAAGTTGCAGTTGGGTTGTAGCCAGCAGCAGAAAGCATTGCGTTGATGAGACCGTTACCGAGACCGGTCATACCTACCATAATTGCGCCATACACACTCATAGTGAAGCCATCAGAGCGGAAGCCATTCTTTGCTTCCAAGTGATCAAGCACGTCAGAGAGCAATGCGAGGGTGACATACATAGCTGGGATAGAACCCACACCCTTCAAAACCACGCCAAGGCACACAATAACGAGGTTATGAACATTGAGGAAGCTGACAGCACCGCCAATGACGGAGATGACCATTCCCCACATCACAGCGTTACGCTTACCTAACTTATGTGCAATTGGCCATGCCACAATCATGCCGACCGCGGTAGGAATACCGCCGATAAGCCCAAGAGTAGACATAGCTGCCCCTGCAGTCTGTTCGGTGTTAATGCCATCAAACATCCAGCGAGTGTAATAGCTGATAGAACCGTTCTTCACCATGCCAGAAAGCTGGAAAAGGAGGAAATAGAGGATGATGATCCACCAGTAGCCATCAGTCATGCAGACCTTAGCCTGCTTGCCCATGGAAATTTTGTCTTCCGTGATGTTGAGCTTTATGTTCTCTTCAGTAATGCGCTCACGAGTGAAGTAGTACTCGAGCACGATACCGAGGGCAGTAATAATGCACAATGCAATCATGGCAATGCGCCAGTGAGCATAGCTCGTTGCTACATCAATTTTCCCATCACTATTCGCAGAGAAGAGAAATGCTTGGAGAAGAATAGGAACGAGAATATTTGCTGCAATACCGGTAGCTGCTACACCGGAAGCATTAGAGAAGGTAGCTAAAAGACCACGTTGATTGGAATTACGCGTGGACAGAGCCACCATGGAGCTATGGGCGGTGTAGAAAAGTGGATAAGCCACTGCATAGTACAGGTTATAAGACAAAGCGATCCACGCCATCTGAAGAGCAGAACTCGTACCCTGTGGAGTCAAGAAAAGCAATGCAATTGCGATGACCACGAATGGAATGGAGAAGAACATATAAGGGCGAGACTTCCCCTGTGCAGTTCGAGTGTTATCAATCAGACGACCCACCACGAGATTGCCCGCGATGACGAAAATCACAGAAACCACGGGAAGTAGCGTAGAGAACACACCAAACCTTGTGAAATCAGTCCAGCCAAGCACATCCGAGTAGTAACGATTGAGATAGGATGCAAAAACTGCATTGGAAATAAATGCTAGGAATGGGCCTGCGAAGTAGCCCAGAAGCATTTCTGGAGCCTTTACATTTGCGGATGTAATGCGAGTTTTCAGCGCAGGCACTTCAAACATCTTTGTCATTGCACTTGCCATTAGGCACGAACCTCCTCGTTGGCGCGAGTTTCATTATTTTCTGACGTAATTTCAGGATGAAGAGTAGTGGTGTATGTGTGGGTCCCCGACTGGACTGTATACTTTTCTCCATTGGGAAGAATTACTTCGGCGCTCGTTCCTACTGGTACAGTCACAGTCAAGGCAAACTGCTTAGTTTCCTCATCGAAAGTCCATGAGCTTGCAGCCACACCGTATGGAGTTTGAACATTCGTTTCAGCAGAAGTGAGGCCACCACCTATAATCGGGGCTACGCGGAAAGTCTTATATCCTGCGCTCGTCTGTTCAAGACCCGCCACACGCTTATAGAGGAACGCACCCACAGCGCCAGAAGCATAGTGGTTGTAAGAAATCATAATGTCCGTGCCATCATCGCCAATAGGACATTCACCATTTTCATCTAGGCCATCCCAACGTTCCCAAATAGTAGTAGCCCCCTGCTTGACCTCATAGAGCCAGCTCGGGCATGCATCGTTCAAGAGCATCTTGTATGCTACATCAGCGCGACCATTATCTGCGAGCGCGAAGAGGATGTATGGAGTTCCTGGGAAACCAGTGCCAATCTTGTAGTCGTTCTTTTCTACGAGGCGCACGAAGTTTTCTGTTGCTGCTGCGCGCTGATTCTCAGGGAACATACCCAAGTAGAGCGGAAGCACGTATGCAGTCTGGAACTCATTCTTGAGCTTGCCTCGACCATCAGTAAAGACGTTGATATATGCCTGAGCTACGCGGTCTGCAAGCTGGTTGTACTTCTTTGCATCTTCTGTTTCGCCGAGAATTTCTGCAATGCGCGCAAGTGTGCGCGACGTGTTATTCAAGCTTGCGGTAGCTGTCCACTTGGAGCGAGACTGCCACTGAGACATCTGTGGCACATCTGGCGCTACCCAGTCGCCGAAGTGAAGCACAGATGGAGTATCCCATATGTAACGCTTGTCTCCTGTACCCCACAAATGAGCCCAGAAGAGGCATGCCTTCACGTATTTTTTCATAGTGTCATACATATCACGAAGAATCTGCTTGTCACCACGAGCCTGATACTCAGCCCACGGGACGAGCACGCACGCGTCGCCCCACCAATCGATGGCCATCTTCGGCATAGTGGCTGGGAATCCATATCCCTGGACTGGAACGGTGTTAGGAATGCCACCGCCATGAGTCTGCTCCGCCTTCACATCCTTGAGCCATTTGTTGAGGAAGCGGGACATGTCAAAGTTAAAGCATGCCGTTGGGCTAAAGACCGCAATGTCGCCCGTCCAACCCATTCGTTCGTCACGCTGTGGACAGTCGGTAGGAATATCCATCAGATTTGACTTAGATCCCCACTCGATATTTTTCTGAAGCCGATTAATCTGTGGGTTAGATGAGCTAAAATGACCAATCTGCTTCATATCGGAGTAAAGAGCCACGCCTTCTACTTCTACATCTTCCGCGCTCACTCCAGAAACGGAGATATAGCGAAATCCCATGTAAGTAAATTGTGGCTGATATGTCTGTCCACCCTCAGTAGCGGTGTAAACAAGAGTTGCTTGGGCAGTACGAAGGAAAGTAGTATTGAGACTCCCATCGTTATTGATAATTTCCGCATGCTTCACCATAATTGTCTGACCATTGTGAGCATTCTTGAGATGTAAGCGAACCACACCGGCAAAGTTCTGACCGAAATCATAGATGAGTTCACCAGAGCTCAAACGATTGCACGACACTGGAGTAAATACTTCGTGAACCTTCACACGAGCACTGTAATCAGCGGTGATTGTAGGATGAATGCGCACATTTTCCAGTGCGGCTGTTCTCCATGCAACCGACTTGCCACTAATGGTAGATACCGCATCTGCCGTAAAAGTGTCGCGAGCATCAAAAACTTCACCATCGTAGAGGTCAGCCGTCTTGACCGGAGAGTCAAGAGTTACTTGCCAGTTCGAATCAGTAGCGATGATTTCAGTAGTGCCATCTGTGTACTGCACACGAAGCTCAGCCAAGAATGCCTGACGAGGAGCAGTTACGCGGTTCACACGAGTGAACACAAAGGACCCTACTGCCCAACCGCCCGTTACCGTTGCCACAAGAGTGGAGTTGTGCGATGCAGCAAGTTGCTCGGTCACGTCGTACGCTTGATACTGCAAGTTGGTCTTATAGCTGGTGAAACCCGGAGCAAAATAGTAATCGCTAATCTTGTCACCATTGATAGTGACGTCATACATGCCCAGCGCAGTAGCATACAAACGGGCAGACTTCACGGCCTTGGCTGCATCGAGATTGAGTACACGGCGGAAAACCATTGGTCGCGGAGAGACCTTCTTTTCAGTGAACTTATAGTCGCCATCAGTGATCCACTGAGCTTGCCACGGAGTGCTTAAACGACCCGTTTCGAAAGAAGTCTGTGCTGTTGCAGTAGCACCGGACGTCAAAGTCACCAACAATTCAGCAGCATAAGAAGTAAAAGGCTCTAGTGCAGGACCCATGTACCGTACAGCAATCTGCTCAGTTGCATCAATAATCTGGTCATTTATAGATATAGTTGCAGATGCTACGGCATCGCCTTCCACCTCGCTAGTAACTACAAATGCAAAGCAAGGATGTTCCTCATCTGTCACACAGCCTGACTCTACGTTCTCAACAGTGAAACGAGTAATCTCTGCCATGATGTTGTCTTCCTTCTGCTTCGAAGTTTTCTCCAAAATCCAAACTTAGAAAAGGAAGAGATGTATCACAATGAGAACTTCATAAAAGGTACTATTTACTGCACGAACTACACTCAAGATAGCCCCAAAAGGGAAACATCGCAGCTACTCAGCTCAGCTATTGTAATGGCACCATAATATCCAATGTAAATATGCCATCTGCTGCTGTCACATTCATATAACCGTTATACTTTTCAGCAATCATATGCATAGATTTCATGCCGAAACCATGATAATTTTTATCCGCTTTGGTAGTCTGCGGAAGTTCATCTTCAAATTTTAACAGTCCGTCAAATGGATTTTCTACATGCAAGATGTACATTCCACGGTTGACAGTACCTTTTACACGAATCCATTTACGCTTTGGATCAGTTAACTTTGATACCGCTTCCATTGCGTTATCCATAGCGTTGCCAAACAACGAATAAATATCTGCAGATGTCATAAAACCTACGGGAGTGCCGTCAATCATACGATCGAACTGAATACCTCGCTGCTCGAGGATAAGGGAGCGGTTCGCCAAAAGGACATCCAAGGTGCCATTTCCCGTGCGAATGGATGAATCGTAAATGTCAACGAGATCTTTCAAATCGTCAATCTCTTCACGGCTAATGCGTCCATCCAGAACATTCAGCTGCTTCTTCAAGTCATGCGTCTTGATGTTGATAAGTTCAATAGTCTCCTTATCAGCGGCAAGCTTTTCACGCTGCTGAGCAAGCAACTGTTGAAGAAACTCATTATCACGCTGCGCATTATCGCGATCTGTAATTTCACGCAACAAACTGAGTAAGAAGATACACGTCACTAACCGCGTAAGAACAAACATGAAGTAGGCACTATTTTGTATATGCGACGTAGAAATGAAAGCATCAAACAACGTTGAAAAAACACTTACACAGAGCATGATACATACAGCGATAAGTACAAAGCTGGTACCGATGCGCCTTGGCGTCAAAGCATGCAGCGGTCGAACAAAAAGAAGACCTCCGAGAGCAACGAATACCACGAAGAGTAACGGATATTCGAGCCATCCTATATGTGCGCGATCTAGTAGCTTCCCGATGGCGGGGAACGTCACGATTACTATTTGAGCGCAGCTATATGCCACATGCTGCAATGCCACCGTACCTGCCAGATAAAAAGCAGCCTGACGCCATGTGATTTTCGCGCAAATCCACGCAGCCGCAAATGCCAGTCCATAAAAAATAATTCCACGGATAATCAAGCGCACAACATTTGTTTCAGGGATACATATTTCCCATACAGACGCTATGAGTACTGCCCCAACGCCAGAGGCTATCATACGTGCAAAGAAATTCTCTCGCTTCTCCACATGAAAGAGATACAAGCCAAGAATTCCAAGAAGCTCAAAAATGTATCCTGTATGTTGGAAATAATTTAAAATCATGCTATGTCATTTCCCATTGCAGCAGCCATACCCTGCATAAATTCTTTATGATATGCACGTCCAACTGGAATCTTCTCACCATTGCTCAACGTTATCTCAGAGCTACTCATAACCATCACATGTTGAGGATTAACCAAAAATGCTTTACTGCATCTCAAAAAACCATATATCTCCAACTGTTCTTGCACGCTTCGAAGGCTTCCTGCAGAAGTCATAATACCGACCTCTGTATGATATGTAACATTATGCCCACGCACTTCAACATATGAAATATCGTGCACACGTATGCGCTGAGCTCCACCCCGATAACTAATAACGACAGAACTCTCTGCTGTCTCAACGACAGAAACTGCTCGCTGGATTTTACGCTCAAAATCGGTATATATGTAAGGTTTAATGACATAGTCTAAAGCGTTTACTTCATAGCCTTGAGCTGCAAACTGCGCCATATTCGTTACAAAGATAAGTACGGTTTTTTGATCTACCTCACGCAACTTATGCGCCGCATTCATGCCATTCATGTTAGGCATTTCGATGTCCATAAAAACGATGTCCCACACAGGCTTGTAGTCACTTAACAACACAGTGGGATCAGTAAAACGAGTAATTTTGAACTGCGTGGAATGTGTAGCGCTGAACTGATGAAGATAGCTTTCAAGAGTAAATGCCGCTTTATCTTCATCTTCGACAATGGCGATAGTCAGCATATCATTCCACCAGCTTTCATGACAATAAAACACTCAAGTACTCCGTATACTGTGTACGATTCTACCTGAGTGTTTTCTTCTACAAATATAACGAGTGCAATTAGCGATTCAATGGATGTTCGTCTGTACCGTACTTCTTCTGTAATACAATCATAGTAAAACCAGCAACTGCTTCTATAATAACTACACCTACGAAACCCCACATCGTGCTTTTAATTACTGATGGCGCTACAAGCATTGGGGTTACAAGCGCAAAGAGACCATATATCAGACGTGAAAAACCATTGATAAAGCCTTGAACCGTCGCGCGTATAGAAATCGGGAAGGATTCTTGGGTCCACACCTTGTACATCGCTTCACCAGCGAGCGGAATACCTGCATAGAGAAGTGCAGTCGCTGTGATAATCACACCAAGACTTGCACCACCTAACGCCATAACAATAATGGAAAACAAAGTAAGAATAAGACCAGCATAGAACGCGCTATTACGATATTTACCACCCGACACAGCAGCAAAAACTATATTCAGAATCAGCGTAATAAGATTCAACCCAATACCCAGCGCTGTAGCTAATGTCTGATTTGCACCAGCCTGAGAAAACATATAAGTCTGGAACTGTCCCCATGTATTCGCCAAGAGATTCCACATCACATAGTAGCCAGTAATAGCACCCAGAAAACCAAGCAATGCCTTCTTCTGGGAGCCTAAGAGTACAGAAAAGACAGAGACTTTTTGAGTATCATAACCCTCTTCTGCTCGAGCTTGAATGTTATGACGTTCATCTGCTTCAGCATGAATTCTCTTCAAGCCTGAAGAAAATACTCGCCATCCCCACACTACTATTCCCATGCCAGCGAAGAACCCAAAAACAATGCGACCACCCATGGCACCTGAAAGACTGGAAACCAAGAATGCTGCAATGTAAGAAACAAAAATACCAATCTGCCAGAAAATTTGACTCGTTGACACGAGTTTTGAGCCCATCGCGGAGTTTGGGGCATCATAACTTAGTACGGTAATTGCAACTGGAATTTCTGCGCCGGATGCCACACCAGCGACGATGATACCCACGGTTAGCATCCCAAAATTCATAGCAGCCGCACACATAAAGGCACCTACAACATAAAGAGCACTAATCCAGTTGAAGAAATGAACACGTCCGACCTTATCTGCCACTCGCCCGCCCGCTAGAGAACCCAGTGCTATTGCAAATGACATGACAGCGGAAATAATTCCCACTTGAGCAGTGCTCAGGCTTAAGCCTTTCTGCCACACTGTAATAGTAGACGACAAGCCAACCAAAATACCTGAAGCGAGAGTAGCACCGATACCCGCCGCGAATGCTAGTTCTGTGTATTTACCTAATCCAGCCGACTGCTGCTTCGCATCCATGCTGGATTGTGTGAGAGTAGCTACCATGTTTCCTACTTTTTTGACTTCGAGATAAATGGTCATCCAGTGCCTTGTAAATGTCATGCATCGTAAATGACTCGTTTTACGAGCCACAAGTATAACGACACGGACAAGACTTCAAATCACCTCTAGGCTCTATCTCGCCTTCTTTCCCAACACATACATCCCTGCTCGCCGCCCGGCTCCTGGAATTTCTATCACAGTACCTTGTACCACCATTTCTTTGAGTATCTGTGCTACGCGATTTCGTCCCATCCCTGAGTATGTAGCGATGTCTTGTATCGTGAGCCCTATGTCGCGCTTATATCCATAAAGATCCTGTGCAAAGAGCAGCTGAGTGATGATATCTACTGGGAGGACGCCGAGCATTTCTCCCTCAAACGAGCGTGTCTCAAGAGCGTCATTGACATCACTCTCAGTTTCCAGAACGAACTTCAGCATGCGCTCACAAAACATCGTCAGTTCTGCACAATTCATACTGTCTTCCGCCTCTTCAAACGCTTTATAATACTGCGCCTTATGACCATGAATGACGCGCGAGAGTGAAGCTGCGACAGGGAAACACACAATTGTACTCAGGTGTTGCGTGAGCAGATATCTTCCCGTACGTCCGTTTCCGTCGTAGAAGGGGTGCACATATTCGAAGAGAAAATGGCACATAATCGCTCTGAGCAGTGCCGGAATGCGCTCATCGCACTGAAGCCTCAGCCACAACCGCATGTATTGCGTAATATCTGCCTCATTACGCACACCTTGATGAGTTGGTTCTAATCTACCGGGGTCATAAATAGCTACAGAATTTTTACGAAAAATCTGACCATCTACTTCATTGCCTTTTTCAATCTCTCCCTGCATGACGAGGTCGTATATGTCTCGAATTTCTTGGAGGGAATGTGGAAGAGCATCATGTCCAGTACCTGCTGCGCACTCGTCTGTCTCGCTCGACCCCCGTACCGTAAAGTACAGATGTGCAAGACTCTCAAAACGAATATGCTTCTTTGTGTGCTTTTGTGAACCGCTCACTGAACGAGTCTGGATATCCCTTTTAGCACCCTTTTGAGCACTCGAAACTGAAACCGCGCTCCACACTTCTTCCCATGATGAGTCGATGCTCTCAACTTTGTTTGTGCTCTCTATTTCCCTCGCTATGAGTGATTTTACGTATATATCTTGCGCGAAGTCCGGAAGGCGTTTCCACCTCACACGTACCTGTCGGTCAAGAGTATAAATGTCATCTATCATTCGCACGATATCCGCTGTCATCACGGCAAACATCTCATGCTGATTGCACTTGTTCGCTTCGCCGAGTGTAATTCCTGTCTTTATCACAGAAGGATGTGCAATACGCTCTTCGTAAAAGTATCGGGCTACCTGGTCTGGGCGCCGTGCACTACGACTCATCGCTACCATGCGACGGATGGATTTATATGTCATGTCGCACTCCTCTCCAGTACACGCCAGTAAGACACACAACATTCAATAATTTTGTTGCACTATCTTACTCTTTAAGTGCAACAAATAAAACGCTGCTGCTCGGTAGAGCAGTTCCCCCACAGCCATGCTCCACACGCCCCTCGATACTACTTCACCATATCCGAGTCATGCGCAGCATCGAGTGCGCTAACCAAGGAAGACAAAGCATCATAGCGCTCATATGCCGTACTCATCACTGCGATGACGTAGTCGCCCTGCCTACTTTTAACTATTCCCGCATCATTTTGCGCGAGGAAATACTGATCGTCATCTATCCATCCAGCCTTTGTGTATGTACCGATACCAGAAGGAGATAACATCTGCTGAATAAACGAATTCGTCGGGTTTACATAGTAATTCATAAACCACGATTTTGCGCTATCATTTGCCAGTGCATCTTCCAACACAACTGAATTTTTCTCAGGGTTAGACTCTGTGGCACTTGTCCCGAAGAGATAGTCATACCCGAGCACCCACATCTTTGCGAGATTTGCCGATGACAGGAAATAGTATTTCTAGGCAGGATGTCGGCATCAAGATTCACTCCAGCCGTCCAATCGCGCAAATGCTGCACTCCAAACGTATCGTAAATGTCGTCATAGGCATCATTGCCTGAATTAGAAATTGTTTGATTGACCCACTCTTGTGTCTGCGCGTCAGGATTATGTGCATCTATAGCACCAGACCACAAGTCAGCAAGCACGACAGGATTTAATAGCCGAAGCACCGTAATGCGGGGCGTGAGGATCGTATCCAAGCGCATTCCCTGTCGTCATGTCGACGACGACAAAGGACACATCAGCGCCGTTACCCTCGATATCTTTTATACGAGCGTTGATAGTATCAGCATTCGCCTGACTGAGGTTAAATCCAGCCGTCTGAGTCAAACCTACTGTTAGGAAGGCTATCTATCCCCACCACACTCTGAAGCACAAGGTCGTTTACATCACCGTATTTTCCAGAACCTTTTGCAGTTTGCAATGCTGCCGCGCGAAACTTTGTACGCTTCGTCGCGCTCGTATTTGCGCTCCTGAGCTGCTCGATTTGAGTGCGTAGCGTTGAATTCGTTACAGTAAGTCCTATAGTGAATGCGACAGCTGCGACTATCGCCACGATAGCGATGGCATACCGTTTGCGTAAACTCTTATTTCCCGACAATGGGTGCGGAAAGATGCTGCGGAGTAGTGTGCGCACAGACGTCGCGAAAGAAGCAAAGAAAGAGATAAAAGAAGAAGTAGAAGAAGCGAAGCTCGGTGCCGTATGAGAAGTGTGAACATGCATTTTTCCACGACCATTACCTCGACTATGCTTACTCCCGTTATCAAACACCTTCTCACACGCTCAGCTCCTCAAAATCCTAACAGCACCACAAATCAGTTAGAATGTAACCATGCTTCAACGCGACTTCAATGCTGAAAAATTTTTCGCCGAGCTTGACCAGATTTTTTTCTGAGAACCGCGCCACTACAGATGCACTCCCCTACCTCGAGCGCGCTTTGAAAGATGCAAAACAGGCAAACAATGAGGAGGCAGAACTCACCGTCATCTGTGAGCTTTTGGGCTTTAACCGCTCTCATCGCCGTCACGCAGAAAATCATAAGTTATGCGAGCGCGCTTTGGCTTTGCGCGATGCACTCAGACTGGATGACACCGGGCAGGGTACAGTCGTACTCATCGATGTGGCTACAGCATATCGTGCGGCGGGTGACTATGAGAATGCTCGCACATGTTACGCTCTAGCTGAGAATGAAGCGTCTCACACATTGCCTAACACTGATCGTCGTAAGGCTTCGCTCTATAATAATCTTTCTCTTCTCTATAGTGAGACTGGGCAGCTTACACAGGCGAGGACTGCACTTCTTCACGCTCTTGATTTAATACGTATCGCGAGTGTGAATCCAGACGCGGATATCGACGTAGCAACGACATTGACAAATATTGGGCTGTTGGAGTTGCAGATTTTCAGCAAGAAGAATCCCGACAAAAAAGCACTTCCTTCTACTTTCTCCGAAACCCTCTCCGAGGCTCTCGCCCACACGAAGCAGGCGGTAGCTATGTATGAGAAGCATGAGGAGCTTCGTGCTTCTAGTCATTATGCTTCTGCGCTTGCTGGGTATGCGCAGGTGTTGTTTATGAATGGTCGTGCTCAAGAATCACTTGATTATTATGACCGCGCTCTCGGCATTATCAAAACGAAGTATGGCGAAGAGAGTGATTACTTTGAGACTACGCAGACAAATGCTGATATTGTGCGTGACTTTCTGAAAAAGAGTCCTGTGAAAGGTCGCACTCCGCACCAAGCGAGTAAGCAACGGCTTTCTGGGCTTGAGCTATCTCGCGCATACTGGAATGCTTACGGTGATGTGCTCTTTGGCGGATCCGATGGCATGAAAGATCTTCGCTCGCGTGCTGCTATAGGGCTAGCTGGGTATGGGTCGGAATGTTTTGGTTTTGATGATGAATTTTCTACAGATCATGATTTCGGTCCGCGCTTTTGCGTGTGGCTGACGAATGAAGATTTTCAGCAGTTTGGCGCCGAACTTCAAGAGAGGTACGACAAGCTGCCTTCGTCATTTTTAGGGTATGACCGTTCTGTCCGCACTCCACGAAATATCAGGCGTGACGGCGTGATGAGCATTGACTCATTCTTTATGGATACTGTAGCGCTTACGGCGGCTCCGACTGCATATGGCGAAGAGCACGTTTGGCTCTCTCTTCGTGAAGAGTTGCTTGCTACCGCCACAAATGGTCAGGTTTTTGCTGATCCTTTCGGCGCATTTTCCAGTCGCCGCAATGCCTTTAAACACATGCCCGAAGATGTAAGACTCTATCTCATCTCTGAGAAGCTTGGCATGATTTCTCAAACCGGTCAGTACAACTTCCCTCGCATGATGAAGCGCGGTGACGTGAGTGCCGCACGACTTGCTATCGCCGAATTTACGAATAATGTCATTTCACTAATATTTTTACTCAATAATCCCGCAAGCGTAGGGTACGCGCCGTACTACAAGTGGAAATTTGCCGCACTGCGTAAACTCAGCCGCCGCATGGGTACGCGGCTGACTGACCTGACGCCACTTCTTGAAGATAATCTAGGTGACCCACATAAGGATAAGATTTCTCGCATCTGCGCTCGTATCCTTGAGCAACTTCTTACCGATGGGCTGACCACATCTACGGAAGATTTCCTCGAATGGCAGCGACCATATATTGAAGAGCACATAACGCAGGAATTTAGAGAAAGGATATCATGAGTCAGAATCTCGACCTTATCGAGCACATCGTAGAGCAGGAATGGAAACAATTCCAAGACGTGAACAACGAAGGTGGTCCAGCGAATTGCCAAGGGAACTGGCCCACTTTCCGCGTAATGCGCATGAGCCAATTCCTTACGTGGAACGACGACGTTTTAGAAAGTTATGATACAGATCTCACAGAGTGCGAGACTACTCACCGCAACTTACTAACCGAGAAATATGCGCATATGATGGCAAGTACTGACCCACAGTATTACGAGCACAAACTCAAACCATACCTCGCGCACCTAGACCCCGAGCGCATCGCGCTTCAGGAGCATATCATCGCCCAGCAGCTTATATGGGCGAAGCGTTTCCATCAGCTTTACCCACATCTTGGCGAAAACATGCGCGTCATAGAAACTCGTGAGGACACACGTGACGTTACCAGTTTCGAGACTTATCTGCGTGGGGAGCTCAGTACGTATTCTGATGAGACTCTTCGCCTTTATGCGACAATGATAGAGCGATATGCTGCCGAGGATATCAATATCACCGAAGAGACAGTTTTGTGGACGGTAAAGCTCAGCGGCCACCCGAATCTGGCAGCCGCTGAGAAATACTTAGCTGGGTAAAATGCGTGCGATACTACCTATTCGCAGTTATCACAGCATGAGCCCATGAATCGAGGAGAGGAGAATCATCGGAGTTCATCGTCAGCTGGAGCTGTATAGGCATCATCGTGCTCATCACTATCCTGTTGTGACTTCTCCTCTTTCCGCGAGCTACGAATCCCCATCACGATAGCAACGACAACAAGAACGACTCCGCTCACTACGAGCGCACCGATGATGAAATTGCCCGCGTACCCATATACAGTCGGTCCCATGTGAGGGAAGGTGAGGACGATGGCGACGCACATCACAGCGAGAATGAGACCCACAATTGCGTAAATTACCGCAGCGACGTTGATACCCGTCTTTTCTGCCACTTTATCCTTCCACCGCACTTGAGTAGGCTGGCGATAAGGCATGCTCGCATACATAGGCGGTTGCTGTACATATGGTTGCTGAGGATTTTGCGGACCGTTCTGTGGTTGTGGAGCGCTCTGTGACGATTGCTGATTTTGCTGTGTCTGCGCATCGCCATCAGCACCATTAGTATCATTAGCGCCATGTGAGCTATTTGCAGTACTGTCCACTTTTTCCGTACCTCCTGCTTGCGACTGCGCTTCCCAGAAAGCTGGGTTTATCGCAGGATTACCAAAATTATTTAAAACTGTCATTGTTGAGCCTCCACATTCAGGCGAGCAAAGATAAGAGTTGCGTTGAGATATAGATCTGGCTTCTCTGTCTTGTTTATAACTTGGTTAAATTGGTTCCGGAAATCGTTCTTCACGACAGTGTCGAGGTTCTTCTCTTTCCAATCCTGAAGCCAATCTTCTAAATCACTTTCTGAATCAACATCTGAAAGGTCAGCAAGGGAGTCCTGCACGAGTTCTGTGCTCTCATCGGACCTGTCATGCGAATCGACGTAGTCTTGCAAAGTCCGTCTAAACTGCTCAGCAAGTTCTACGCACTGAGTATCAGCAGCAGAGTTACCTACGAGGTTATCACTCCAGCCAGCGCCAAACGAGTTGAGACCTTCCCTGTTATAGCCACACCCACGAGGAAGTTTTACAGTCACATTTACTGCTCGCGCGTAGATACCCATATGTCCTGTAGGGCAACCAGAATCTACCCACGTACCATCTACTTTCTTATGTTTATGAGTGCCTTCTACGTCTTTCCAATTTCTTAAGTCGATGGTGACGTTGCGCGTGCGGTAGCGTCCCGAACTGGTAAACGCGACACCTTGCTGGAGTTGCTTATCGAAACTCTTTGACGCTTTAATAGTCGTGTTTTCTTTCGTCAGTACAACGGTGGAATACGACTTAATATTTGCAGCAGTACCCGCCTCGTATGCGAGAGCTCCATACGCCGGAAGTAAACTTCCCAAGCACAGCACCAAGCACAGACCTGCCGCAGTTCCATATCCAGCACTCTTACGTCCCATTAATGCGAGTACAAGTGTGACGACAAATAGTCCAATGGTCAGGCAGGCAAACCATGTAAAGACGAGTAACGCCAAGTTCACAAAATCAGTAGAAGCGATGTGGAGTACGTTTTTGCCTACAAAGTATGTAGCAGCGATAGAGAAGAGAACAGCTGCGAGGACAAGGAGCCGAAGTACCGGTCCTGCGCTCTTGCGCTTATACACTACTCGTTCGCGTTCGATAATGCGTGGAACGACGGGCTGCACACGTGGGGTGGGCTGAGCAGCAGTCCCCTGAGCAGAGGAAGGTTGAGCAGGGAAAGACTGCGTAGGTGGCGTGGCATAGTATGCAGTATCGTGATTGTAAGGTTGCCAAGGAGCAGCCTGCGGCTGCGTATAATGCGTATAATCCTGATATTGCTGTGACTGCGGTCCAGGCTGTTGCGGTCCGAGGTGCGATGGCTGAGGCTGTTGCATGTCATTAACCGTTTGCCAATTCTCAGGATTTCGAGCTTGTCGTGAAGAGTATGCTACGAGAACGAAGAAGAGAAGGACAGTTACCATTCCCCAAAAAGTCAGAAACGTAGTCATACCTGCGATGACCAGGAAGATAGTCGACACGACTGCTTCCCCTGACCAATTGCCACGGATCATTTCCTCAAAAAGGATACGACCATGAGTATCTGGCAGGAGAAGCCATGCAAACACGTATGCCAAAATGCCCGAACCAGTAAGTATCAGCAGGAGTGCAAGAGCACGCACGAGAGCTCTATCCCAGCCGACGCGGCGCGCTATACCTGCGCACACGCCACCTATCCAGCGGTCATCGCCACGCACGATTTGCGAAGAGCGAATCCAATCGAAAAATTTTGAAAGTCCAGTATCGTTGTTCATGGTTTCATTATGATGAGAATTTTCTTCTCATGTCATGGGGGACACCCCTGAATCTCCCCTTGTTTTTGTCTCTCACTCCCGACTTTCCAACCCCTATCGTGCATAATAGGGGGTATGAGTCCACGCACTGATATCGCTCCTCTCGCTCGTCCACTTGCACGAGCGCAGTTTCCTTTGATACGCCCTATCCACGGTCGTATATTTGCTGGAGTATGTCGAGGCATCGCGCTTCATCTCGGTATGAAAACGTGGCACGTTCGCCTTATCTTCAGCATCATGGCAGTGTTCGGCATCGGCTTTATCATTTACGCGTTTCTCTGGTTTACCGTTCCGTCAAAGGACGAGGCAGAAGTAGCAGCCGAGCATTACTCACCTCAAGCTTCACAAGCCGCATTATCATACGGAAATCATAGCGCTCCTCAGTCGTATAGTGCTATCAATTCAGCAAACCTCAATATGCCCTCCAAAGTGGTACATACACTAAGCTCTGCTTTCATACCATCAGCCCACGTCAGCTCGCCAGTTCAGACAGATACCCAAGCACCATCTCAAACGCGCACTGCACAAAAGCAGCAACGTCATGAAACGTCCCAGAAGACAAATGAACCGACACTGTGGAGCTTAATCGGTCTCATTGCAGCATCTTTTGTGGGAATCTTCTTCATCATTGCGACCATGATGCAGAGTAATATCATCTCGAGCTTTATCGGCGCTGAACTTTTCGTCAGTATGTTTCTCGTGGCTGTCGAATGGACATTTTTTGAACGTTTCACGCGCGGAAAACTCATCGTCACTTTAAGCACCGTCGGACTATTTACCCTATGCCTTCTTTTCTTCTATGTGAGGCTCTATGGATATACCGGCGAGGAATTTGCCAACCATTTCTGGGGTGTCTTCATCGCTATGATAACCGTGGCGCTAATAGCTGCGCCGTGGCTTTCCTCGTCGAGTAGAGCACTTGCTAAGGAGACCGCACGCAAACAGCGCGAAGAAGAGCGAGCAGACATGGCGGCACACCTTCACGATTCCGTGCTCCAGACGCTTAATCTCATTCGGCAGAATGCCACTGATTCAGAAACGGTGTCACGTTTAGCTCGCACTCAAGAGCGCGAACTGCGCCGCTGGCTCTACGAAGACCGTAAAGTGGCGAGCGATTCTATCGTGAGCAGCATGAAATTGGTTTCTGCACAAGTAGAGGACACTTTTGGCAAACAAATTGACGTCATCACCGTGGGGGATGCCGTGCCTGATGAGCACAGCCTTGCGCTCGTCGATGCAGCGCGTCAGGCGCTTACGAACGCTAGTATCCACGGCGCTGAGCCTATTTCGCTGTACGTCGAGGCACGCCCGGATGCGCTAGAAGTATTTGTACGAGACCACGGAAATGGTTTTGATGTCAACTCTATTCCCGAAGACCGCATGGGAATTCGTCACTCCATACAAGGTAGAGTAGAGCGTGCAGGAGGTAGCGTGACAATTGTTTCTCGGCAAGGGTGGGGCACAGAAGTGCGGATGAAACTTCCGATGGTAGTATCAACGGCGACACCAGTATCATCGCCGTTAGCGCCGACACAGACGCCGGCACAAACGTCAACACAGACGGTACCTGCGCAGGTGCCGACACAGACGTCAAATTCAAGGTTTGCGCAACCACCGCACGCTAGTGTCAATGCACACTAAACTCTGGCACGTGGCTTATGCACTACAAGGAGAGAGCTAAAAATGAGTAAAAAGATTCGAGTCGGTGTAGTAGATGACCATGAAATGTTTCGCGCAGGCGTCATCGCTGCCGTCTCTAACGCACCTGACATCGAAGTCGTAGGGCAAGCAGGCGACGTGGAAAACTCTATAGATATGATTAGCCAGACGAAGCCCGATGTAGTGCTCCTTGATGTTCATGTCCCCGGAGGAAACGGCGGCGGAGGCGCGGAAATCCTTACCCGTTCCAAGCAGCTCTCCCCTGACTCTACATATCTAGCTCTCTCCGTTTCCGACTCTGCTGAAGACGTGGGAGCAGTCATTCGTGCAGGTGCACGAGGGTATGTCACTAAGGCGATACACCCTAACGAGCTTATCTCCTCCATTCATCAAGTGCGCGATGGTTACGCCGTCTTCTCTCCACAGCTTGCAGGCTTTGTCCTCCAAGCATTCCAAGGCACTTCTACAAGCTCATCGGGTGATCTTACTTCTACTTCTGTATCTGGGTCAGAGCCAAACCTTTACGATGATGAAGAACTTAATTCTTTGAGCGAGCGCGAGCAGGAAGTTATGCGGCTCATTGCGCGTGGCTACACGTATAAGGAAGTAGCTGCTGAGCTTTTCATTTCGATTAAAACTGTGGAAAGCCACATGTCGAAGGTACTGCACAAATTGCAGTTGTCCAATCGTTCACAGCTCACTCGATGGGCAGCGCAGCGCAAGATCGTTTAAGTTTTGTTGAGTTGAGCGGTGCGGACATCCACAGTCGCAGCAGCTACGGCCTATCCCGCTTCCTTTCTTAATTCTTCATTTACATTTATGCTCTTGATTTAAGAATACGGTAGTGAGAGTTGTCAATCTTCTCAATACGCCTCTCACTCGCGAGCGCGGAAATAGTGCGAGATATGGTTTCAGCCGTCGTACCTAAGAATGTCGCTATGTCCTTCCAGCTAACGGGAACTGCGATAATGCCGTTCTCTTTTCCTACGCTCAAATCGCTGAGGTATGCCATGACTCGGTCTTTCACACGCGTGCGAGTGAGGTAGGAATTTTGTCGCTGGAGCTGATTGTTTGCATAGACAGTTGCTTTGAGCAGCTGGAAGCTCAAATCTGGCATGCGCACGAGGAGATTGTGAAAATTCTCTGCTGTAATGAAGCACACGTCGGACGATTTGTCTGCGATGATGAAGGTGTCGTCATTGCTGTGGCCAAAAAGCCAACTCTCACCCACATGATCACCACTACCGAGCACGGTTTGCAGGTGCTCTTTGCCATCTGTCGTATAGCGCGTGACGCGCACCTGCCCGTTCTCGACGATAAGCATACCCTTGGCATCGTGAGGAGAGAGGATGACATCCTCGCGCTGTACATGCTTATGATGTACGAGATGCTCTATCTGGACCTGACTTTCATAGGAAAGTGAACGAAATATCGGAACATGTGAAACACACAGTGCTTGTTGCCTTGTAGCTTGTTTCTTCTGTTCTTTGTCTTTCGCTGAGCAGTGCGTTCCGTGGATTTCATGTACCTCATGTGCAGCGCACGGAGTATGTGTCGCGTCAGGCGTGTGGTGGAGTTGGCTATGGTTCATTTATGGTTCTTCTTTATCATCATCGCAGTTGCCATCGCGGTCCTGTCTGAGTTCTTCCTTAGTCCTGTCCCAGTCCTCATCGCGAGCATTAAGACCGGTCAGCCCGTCAGCAAAATCATGACCTAGGAATTTCTGTCCTGCTGCTATTTGCTCTCGCATCCAAGCATAGAGCTCCTTGAGCACATCTTCCTGCTCGTAGTGCTTCTCCTCTACTGCCAACGAAATTGCCCTTGTGATGAACATGAGCTGGATATCAAAATCATTGATAAGGTCGAAAAGCTGCTCTTCACCACTCTTAAACTTCATCTCCCATGACTCGGTAAGCATAGAAAACTCGCCAAATTGGGAAGTGAGAGTAGGCACGAGGTCATCTTCAGCCACAAGAGCACGATTGAGTCTGTAGGAAAAATCAGCTTCCTTCTCCTGCCACTTCACGGCGTAAGTTTCAAGGAATTGAGATGCGCTACCTTGAGCAAACAGCGCCACCTGCTCGATTTTTGCCCTATGTACCCACAGGTTTGAAGTTACATGTCCTATCATCGCTCCAGCAGTAGGATTGTGGTGCTCCTCATCGCTACGCTTCTTCTCTGCTTCAAACTTTTCTTCCCATGTCATTGCTGTGGTCATTGTTACTCCTTAAATTTTTTGAAAGACTTCCGCTATATTTCAGCGTTTTCTTACTCGTCTTTTACCGAGAATTTCTCTACAAGATATCCCAGCCCCTCCACTGTGTTAATCACGGTTTGTGGGTCTGTAAGCGGATCCATGTGCGCCTTAACTTTTCCTGCGTTGAAGAGGACTTTGGTGTCATGGACACCCTCTACCGCCCCTACAGCAGATTCGATCTTGGTCATGCATGATGGGCATGTCATTCCGCTGAGTTTGAGTGTGAGCTGTTTCATAACTTCTCCTTGCTATCGTTACGTTGTTTTTTCGTTTTGTTGCCTTTATTGTGTCGCACATACGCCGTGCTGTAATTGACAACTATCAATTTTTTGGATTTTTTCTTCGGACGAATCGCATGGCATTTGCGATGACGATGAGGATGCTTATTTCGTGAATAAACATACCTGATGCCATGTGGATATAGCCGACGAAAAGTCCAATGATGAGCAGTATCACTGTGGCGAGTGCGATGGCGATATTCTGGTACATTACTGCCATAACTTTCTTTGAGAATGTATATGCAGTAGCAAGTTGCGAAAGTTCAGAGCGGGTAAGGACGATGTCGGAGATGTTGATAGCGACATCCGTACCGCTTCCCATGGCAATTCCCACATCCGCTGTCGCAAGTGCGGGGCCGTCATTGATGCCATCACCGACGAAGACGACCTTATGCCCCTTACCTTTAAGAGAGCTTTTCAGAGAGTGAACCCACGCTTCCTTATCTTGGGGAAGTAAGTCCCCATGTACTTCACCAAAATCAAGGTCTTTGACGACATCCTCCGCCGTGGACTGAGCATCTCCAGAAAGAAGGATGAATCGCGTATTTTTATTTGTCTTGCGAATCTTTTCTAATGCTTGCGGCGTATCTTCTTTGAGGGTATCGGCAATTTCTAGAGCATAAGATAGCTTTCCATCCACTGCCATGAGCACGTGAGATGTTGTTTTTCCTAGTTCAAGCTCGCCGTGTACGATATCGTTTTCATCAAGAAGACGCTCGTTCCCCACTAAAACCTGATGATCTGCAATATGCGCAGATATACCTTTACCGCGGAATGTTTGGACGTCTCTTACCGGTAGTAACGGCATTGGTGTCAGCTCGTTGTGATTGTCTTCTTCACGCTGATATGGGTTCGCCCACTCAACGATGGCCGTAGCGAGAGGATGGTCCGATTCAGACTCCGCACTCGCGAGGAGTTGGCGGTTGTAAATTTCACCTCCGTATACGTTGACTGATCGAACTACTTGTGGCTTACCTGTCGTAATTGTCCCCGTCTTATCAAAGATGAAAGTGTCTGCGCGACTAAGAGCTTCAAGTACAGATGCTCCCTTCGCCACGATACCTTGCCATGCCATGCGGCCAATTCCAGCAACCGTAGCCACGGGGACACCAATCACGAGTGCTCCTGGACAACCGAGAACGAGCACCGTGATAGCAAGCTTGACATCACGCGTAATGATGCCGACCATCAAGCCAAGCAGGAGAACGATTGGCGTGTAGTACTTCGAGAAGGAGTCAATAAATCGCTGCTCTTTCGTTTGGCTATCTTGTGCTTCTTCCACGAGCTCAATGAGTTTGCCAAAAGTAGTGTCTTCGCCGACTGTTTCTGCCTTCACTACAAGTGTCCCATTGGTGAGTGTCGTACCGGCATAAACATGTGAATTGAGCTCTTTAGTTGCTGGCTTTGACTCACCGGTGATACTTGCCTCATCAACGTATCCCTGACCATCAGATACCACGCCATCAACGGGGACGTTCGCACCGGATTTGACAAGGACATAGTCACCCGGCTCGATATCATCCACGTCAATTTCCACAGCATCTCTGCTTGATGGGTCGTTAACCTTAAGAGCTGTCTGTGGCGCGAGATTTGTGAGGTCTTTGATGGATTCTCGCGTCTTCGCAAGAGTAAGCTCTTCGAGCACATCACCGAGCGAGAAAAGCCAGACAACTATTCCTGCTTCGCTAAATTCGCCAATTATCAGTGCACCTATGACGGCGATACTGACAAGAAGTTCGATAGATACGACCTTATATCGAAGCGCACTTACCGCCTTCAGTACAAGCCCTACCCCACCTATGACAGTGACCGTGATATACCCCGCAACGCTCAGCCACGTAACTTTCGTAATCGAACCTATAACGGCGAGCGCGAGAAATACAGTCATAACCGCCAGAAGTATCTTCTTGTACCGAGCGAGAAACTGCATAAATTGAGACATAGCATGCTCCTTTCATCAATCTAAAAGCACACTATCTCACGAAGAGCTAGAAGTAATTGATAACCGTCAAGTACGGTAGAGATTCTGTCAGTTAGTGCTTGAGAACCTCATCATGACTACCTGTACGTAAGAACACAACGGTTCCATTTTCTTTCGTATATATCAGAAGCCAATCCGACTGAACGTGAAGCTCACGCCACCCGATATAGTTTCCACGCAAGGCATGGTTTTTAAATTTAGTTCTTAGTGCAGTCACATTACCACTAATCACAGCTCGCTGAGCAGCAAGAAGAAGCTCAATATTGGCATGCTTCTTCTTAAGCCGTTTGACATCTCGTATATGCCGTTCTGAAAACTCTATCGCATCACAGGTTTCGTATGTATTCTTCTGCATCTTCGCACCTATCAAAATGCATGCGAGGAGCACGAATTGCTTCATCAACAATCTGCTCGCGCTCACTACTCGCTACTGGCTTAAATGGGATACTACGAGTAACAATTACTTGCTTGAGGAACAAATTAATTGCCGAGGTCAAATCCATTCCTATACTTTCGAGAACTATTACAGCTTCATCTTTAACTTCTTGATTTACGCGCACTTGAAGTCGTGCACCAGCTTTTCTTGGCATTATTACTCCTTGTTGTATCTTGAGAGCCATATTACATCATTTACTCCTTATAATTCAATATATGTACTCACAACGGAAGTACATTAAATGCTATTTATACATTCAGTATCATATGTATCTCTCAAAAGACGCCACGGTTATTCAACATTGTGTACCAATGTGGATAACCGTGTCGCATACCACACTCAAGCATCAGTCAGAAATATGCATACTACATACATAAAAAGGTCGTCTACCTAAACTCTTAGGTAGACGACCTCACCCAATGAAATCTCCAAGTCCCTCAGCCGGTATATCAACCTCGCTACTCGGCTGACGCCCTAGCCAATCCGCTTGTACTTGCGCTCCTGACCTTCTACACCTTCGAGCACGAAAGAACCGCAGAAATACTTCTCATCCGCAACATAGTCTTGAGGTGAGTATGGCGCAACATTATTGAAAATGCGCTCATACTCTTCTACGCTGACCTGGCGGCGGTTATCGAGTATTGCAGCATGTTCTTCGCTATACAACGCAGCACGATAGCCTTCTACTAAACGCCCCGTGAAAAGTTCTCCTACAGCTCCAGAACCATAGGAAAAGAGTACAAGCTCATCATCAGCTTGCAATGTATCATCCAACTCCAGCAAAGAAATCAAGCCAAGATAGAGCGACCCTGTGTAAACATTGCCCACGCGACGTGAATATTGAATCGACTTGTTAAACCTCTCTTCAAGAAGCGAACGTGCCTCATCACAGACCTCAGTTATCTCAAAGAGACGCTTTAGCCCCTTCGCACCCATTTTCGTATACGGCAAGTGATACAAAAATGCCGCAAATTCAGATGCCGACCGGCCGGTTCGCGCAGCATAGTCAAGCCACACATGCTCGAAGAATTCTAGGTATTGCTCAGTAGAGTACTTTCCACGTGCCAATGCTTCGTCCGTATATACAGGGCGCCAAAAATCCTGAATCGATCCAGAATATACGCATGTATCATCGTCAAGCTCAAGGATGCGCGGATTGGAACTCACCAGCATCGCCACAGCCCCACCGCCTTGAGTCACTTCTCCTCCAGACCCCAAGCCATATCGAGCCACGTCTGCAGCGATGACTAGAGCCTGCTTATCTGGATGTGCAGCTACATAATCTCGCGCAGTCATGAGCCCAGCAGTGCCGCCGAAACACGCTTCTTTAATCTCCATGCAACGCACGCTATGTGGCAAACCCAGTAAATCATGAATATACAGCGCGCCCGCCTTGGATGCATCAACTCCCGACTCTGTGCCAAGAATGACAAGACCAAGCCGATCGGGATCAATATCGTCAAGCATACGCAACGCAGCTGTAGCTCCCATAGTCACTACATCTTGCGATCCTGGAATCACAGCTTGCTGATCTTGCCCAATTCCGATGGTGAACTTGTCAGGATCTACACCGCGCGCAACGGCTAGCTGGCGAATATCAAGGAAATACGCCGGCGTATACATGCTGATACGGTCAATACCGATTGCGGAATATGTCATTAGTTTCCCTCTCCTTGATTTTCACGATGTTTGTGCTCTGTTTCCATCTGGCGTTTTGAATTAATCTGCTCCACAAATTGAGCCGCGCGCGCAGACGTCCTCTCAGCAGGTTTCAACTTTCTCAATAATGACGCCACTACGTCGATGTCATCGCCTTGTGCTCCAGCGGCGATGGCGAGAGCGTTCATCTGGAGATTCATATGACCCGCCTGAATGCCAGGCCCTGCTAGTGCACGTAAAGCGGACAGATTTTGAACAAGTCCAAGAGCTGCGAGGACGTTCTTAAACTCGGCGACATTCTCATAGTGCCCCATTCGTCGCGCAACTCCGGCAAGTGGGATGGAACTTGCCGCTCCACCTACGATCCCCACTTGAAGCGGAACTTCAATGTGACCGCACAAATTCCCCGCATCATTGACATACCAACGAGTAAGTGGCATATATGACTGACCTCGCCCCGCGTAAGCATGCGCGCAAGACTCTACAGCGCGGGTATCATTTCCCGATGCAAGTACCGCAGAAGAAATGCCATTCATAATGCCCTTGTTGTGCGTTACCGCACGGTCGTAGTCCGACACCGCAAGGTCAGACAGCAACGCGATACGCTTCACTAACTTTTCTGATTCAACTCGTGAAGCGCCACGAAAAGCGACAGCTTGAGGCGTAAGCTCAACGTGCGCGGTCGTAACGCTATCATTTCCAGCGTTCGACAAAATAGCCACTAGAGGCTTTATCCCAAAGTATTCTGGGCTTTCAAGGGTATGCGAAATCGCCTCAGCGATAGTATTTACCGCATTCGCTCCCATAGCATCGCACGGATTCACCACAAGTACCGTTTTTACAAAACGATTATCCGGCGTCTTCTCCACAAAGAGAGCCTCTAGTCCGCCACCGCGCGCATGCATACTCGGAAGCGCCTTCCGAGCAATTGCACGCAACTCAGCTTCACATGAAACCACAACCTGCTTGAGCTTGTCATACGACACATCGTGGGCAGCATAGACGACCTCGCCTCGCACGCGGCTTTCTTGAGTATGCGCAACTACGCCCCCACACACTGCACTCATATGAGCTCCATGAGAAGCCGCTGCAACGACAGAGGCTTCCTCTACCACCATCGGCACGGTGTAATCCCTGCCATTAACACGCAACCCGCGCACCACTCCCATCGGCAGCGCGTATTGCGAAATTTGATTTTCTATAAGATGTGAAGCCGCATCGGGAGAAAGTATGCCGCACTCATTGGCCTGCGCCAACACACTTATGTCGACATCAGATAGGACACCTGATGCGCTCAAAACTTCTAAGCGCCCTAAAGGAGAGAGCCGATAAAATTTCCGTTTTTTACTCTCGTCGCTCTCTACCATTGCCCCGTTCTTCGCCTCCACACCGTCGTTACTACTCGTTGATGCTATTCACTACTGAACTTCTACTTGCATTGCCACGCCTATACCGCCGCCCACACATAAAGCAGCTACTCCATCATGCGCATGTCGCGCGCGAAGAGCATGGATAAGAGTGGTAAGGATACGAGCCCCCGAACATCCCAGCGGATGCCCCAAAGCAAGAGCACCACCATTGACGTTCAGCTTCGACTCATCAAGCTTGAGCTGCTGTGCCACAGCGACAGACTGAGCCGCGAACGCTTCATTGACTTCTACCAAGTCCATATCGTTTAATGACGAGCCAGTAGCTTTCATCAGTTTTTCAATCACATGTTTCGGCGCATACCCCATAAAATCAGGGTCGATACCACCTTCACAGTACCCTTTAATCTCTGCTAGATATGAGATTCCTTGCTCTTTGGCACGGTCTTTACTCATTAAAATCAGAGCAGAAGCGCCATCGTTGATACTACTTGCGTTACCTGCTGTGACGGTACCGTCATCCATGAAAGCCGGTCGAAGTGCAGCGAGTTTCTCGAGGGATGTATCAGCGCGCGGAGCCTCATCTTTATCTACGATAGTGTCGCCTTTACGGGTACGAATCGCGACGGAGACAATCTCCTCATCAAATGCACCAGCGCTCATCGCGGCTACAGCTTTATGATGAGACTCTAACGCGAACCTATCTTGCATTTCACGCGAAATGCCGAATCGCTGTGCGACGTTTTCAGCGGTCTGCCCCATCGCTTCACTAGTAAATGCGTCGGAAAGTCCATCGCGGTAAATTGCATCTACCATCTCCGTATTGCCATAGCGGAAACCATCGCGAAGCTTCGGTAGATAGTGTGGAGCATTGCTCATAGATTCTGTACCACCGACAAGAACTATGTCAGCGTCTCCCATCACGATGGCTGCCTGCCCGAGCCTCGCTGCTTTAAGTCCCGACCCGCACACTTCATTAATGGTCATCGCGGTAGAGCCTGTAGCCATTCCAGATTTCAAGGCAATCTGCCGTGCGACATTCTGTCCTGAATTTGCTTGAAGGACATTTCCAAAAATCGCTTGATCGATAGTGTCGGGAGATATTCCAGCACGCTCTATTGCTGCTTTGGCTGCACATGTGCCTAGCTGCACTGCAGTAAGAGAGGACAGCGAGCCTCCGAATTTCCCTATGGGAGTGCGTACAGCACTTACTATAACTACATCGACCATAACCCTAAAAGTGTACGATTTTTCGAACCTATAGAGGAGGGCTTTGCGCTCGTTTGCGCAAATCTCCTACAAATGTTATGCCCATTATGCCGACAGCACAGCATTGACAACCAAAAAGCAGCACCATTACGAAATAATAATCTTGTGTAGAGTTTGTGAATATCACTTACGAGCTCTTGCAATTTTTAACTAGACTCGAAACGTTATTCTCTTTTCCCAATGGTGCGTATATCGCTGAAAAACAGCGAGGATACCATGCGCCCAAAGTCGCGGAATCCTAGCGCGAATTTTCTGGAGTAAAAGCTGAATTGAAGAAAGATATGAAGGAGATTTCTGTGTCTGAAACACAGTCTGAAGTAGCACGGTCAGGCGCTACACAAGCAGGCGCACCTATGCATAAGCGCCCTCAGGTCAAGCACCCATACCTAGTGCTCATGGCACTCTTAATCGGTGCATTTACAGGCATGTACAGTGAGACAGCCATCAACATTATCCTGCCACAGATTGGCGGACAGTTCCACGTTGCTACAGCTACCAGCCAATGGCTCGTCATCGGCTACATGCTTATGATTGGTTTTGTACTGCCATTTAGCTCAATTTTGACGAAGCACTTTACTATTAAGTCCTTGGCTATCTTCGCATTGTCAGCATTTACCATTGGCGCCGTTATCTCTGCCGCGGCTCCGACATTTGCAATTTTGCTTATTGGTCGCGCAATTCAAGGTATCGGCTTGGGCATCGTACTTCCTCTCGCTTTCTCAATGGTGATGGAAGTCATGCCTCCACAAAAACTCGGCGCAGCGATGGGCATGGTATCTCTGATTATCATGCTTGCGCCGGTCGTCGGTCCAACTTTGGCAGGTATTTTAACCGGCATTGCAAGCTGGCGTTTGGTATTCGTCTCTATTGCCGTCCTCGGCGTTATCGGTCTTGTATTCGCCTTTATGTTCCTCATCAGCCCTATGGAGCTGACCAAGCCTAAGGTTGATACCCTGTCCGTCGTTCTCTCCGTCATCGGCTTCGGCGGTGTCGTGCTTGGCGCGGGTATGGCTTCAGAATTCAGGTGGATCTCTGCGCCTGTACTCAGTGCGCTCATCATCGGTATCGCAGCACTCATATGGTATTCCATGCGCCAACTTAAGCAGGAAATTCCTGTCCTCAATCTTCGTGCATTTACTTTCCGCGACTTCGCCATCGGTACTACCCTCGTAATGCTTAACTTCGGCATCACCTTGAGCGTCATGTTCCTCATTCCACAGTTCTTCCAGTACTCTTTGGCTCTCGGCGTCTCTCTCGCAGGTGCTTTGATGCTGCCAGGCGGTATCGTGAACGCTCTCACTTCTATGCTTTCCGGTCGTGCTTATGACAAAATTGGTGCAAAGAAACCGGCAATCCTCGGTTTCTTCATCACTATCATCGGCATCGTTATGATTCTTGGCGCTATCTTCGCGAATGCGCTCAATCCTGCCCTCATCGTTACAGCGCATATCATTATGATGATTGGTGTACCTCTGGCAATGAGCCCTATGCAAACTTATGCTCTCGGCGCTCTTCCACGCAAGTACAATGCTGATGGATCTACCATTATGAACACCTTGCAGCAAGTCGTCGGTGCAGTTTTCACCGCTGTCACCACTTCCCTCCTCACGGCAGGGGTAGCAGCCGTGCACGGTTCTAAGGCAGCACAGTTTAGCAATGGTACAAAGTACGGTCTCTATTTCGCTCTCATTATGGCTATCCTTGGCTTCGTGGGTGCTTTCTTCATTAGCGACAAGAAGAAGGCAGAGACTCACGAAGAAGCAGCTGAGACTCCTGCGGCAGTTGACTCTACTGAGATTGAGCCTGCATTGATGACTCTTATGAAGACAGATGTGTACACGGTATCCGAAGATACTACTGCGATGGAAGCTATGCGTTTGTTTACGTCGCATGGAATTTCTGGCGTTCCTGTGGTTGCAGCAGACGGTAAGCTCAAGGGCTTCGTCTCTGATGGAGACGTATTGAATTTGCTTGCTGACCAGAATCCTGAATTTACGAGTTTCTACTCTGCGGTCATCGAAAGCAACAGTGACAGCTTCTCTAAGCGCGTGCGCAACAATCTCGATACTCCAGTGTCCGAGATTGCGACGAAGAATGTCATTTCTGTCGATGTCACTGACTCTATGTCTCATATCTGCGAGGTTCTCGTAGCCAAGCACTTGAAGAAGGTGCCAGTAGTTGACAGCGCACACGGCGGAAAGATGGTCGGTATCCTTAACCGCTCTGATGTCCTGAAGTTTGTGGTGGAGCAGTACTAACAGTATTAGCAGTACTTTCCTTTACGTTTTACGTTTCCCGCGTTTGAAATTACAGAAATTATATAATTGCCTGGGTCTTCATGGACTCAGGCATATTTTTACCGTTTAAGCCGCTGAACTACTACGTTTTGCTCAGGGAGCCATGTCGCGCCGTACGCACTATCAGGGTAATTAGCACAAGAATCACGATAAGCAACACGATAATAATTAGCCATAATATCCACAATGCTATGGAGTACCTTCCGCTGATATAGTCTATAGCTCCTGCAACGGTATACAGGACGGAATCAGTGCGCCCTCCAGCAAAAGGGTCTTCATGCACTGTATCCGTGATTTTAGCGAGAAGGATGTGACGCCCGTTCGTTACACTCTCATAGCATGTACTCAACATGACGATATGATCGGCAGAGGAAACCGATACATTACGCATAAGCTGAGCTTTGGACAGTAAATATTTGTAGTAGGCGTTCTTCTGCTCAATGTCTGAAATATGTGGCGTATAGACTTCTTTGTCATACGCATCGACTTGGAGAATCGCGAAGACATCAAGTCCTCGCATACGACCGTCATAGTAAATACTGCCGTATTTATGAGAGTCGAAAAATTGCGCATTCGTAAAACGCTTGATATCACCAAACATATATCCATGAATGGTATCGTGCCCGTAAATAATGGTGTTGAAATCCTTGAATTGCGCATTACTCCGGTAGTCTAAGAATGGCGCTCCCAGCTCAGAATAATTCCCCTGCGGATCCGTTTTAAGATATTTCTTGTTATCCGTCGTGTGAAGAAGCGGATAGTCTACATGCGTGCCATACACGTTAATCCAACCGACCACTTCAGGATTAATGCGCTGGAGCTTGGAGAATCCCTGCTCTGATTTGTCTTTCTCCGCCGCGATAGCGCTGCGAATCGGCATAACGGCACCTACCATGCAGGCAACAATTGCCAAAACTGCCGCGATGATACTGACACGGCGGCGTGCAGAACGAGCATACGTACAGAAATACCTAATCATAAGCATCACTCTATGCCTTGTCGTCTGCAAGTTCCTTATCACGCGCTCTCTTTCGCTGGGTCGCACGGTAAAGCACAATGAGCAGGAGAACGATAATGAGTATCAAGATAAAGATAATGAAGTACCACACCCATAGCGGGATATTTCTGAGTAACCGCCCAAAGGTCGAGTCGCCGAAAACGTTATATGGGAACGGGTCGTTGTTCACCTTCTTAAACGTATTAGGATGAACTTTATCCGTAATCTTGGCAAGAACGATGTGGCGCCCGTTCGTCGCATTAAGATAACATGTGCTCAGGAGCACAATCGAGTCGTGCGGACCGACAGAGATATCACGTTTATGTGCCGTGTGTGCAAGAATGTTACTGAGATACTGCATACGCTGAGCATCGCCACGAATACCAGGATTGTAAATATCTCCATCGTATGCATCGACTTCCATCACGCCAAAAATCTCAAGACCTCGCTGCTTACCGTTGTAGTAAATGCTCCCATACTTGTGACTGTCAAAGAATTTCTTGTCCATAAAGCGCGAAAGGTGCCCGAACATAACACCACTATCTACGTGATGTCCGTAAATAATAGAGTTAAAATCGTCAAAATTCTTGCTATTACGAGAGTCCAAGAAAAGTGCGCCGGTTGCGCTGTATTCTCCTAAAGCATCTGTATTAATGTATTTCTCATTGTCATGCCCCTGCACAACGGGATAGTCTACATTTGTTCCATAAATGTTAATCCACCCCATAACATCAGGATTACGTTTTTGCAGCTGCTTAAACCCAGTGAAAGTCTCTAGTGGATCTTTCCCCTGCTGAGCTTGCGGTTTATATGACTCGTACTCGCTCGGAGATGCAGCTGCATAGACCTGCTGTGAGTCCCACAAAGCATAAAACCCAAGAAGGAAGAGTAAAGCTGCAAGGATTAACAAAATATTGCTTATGATGCTATCAAGCACCTTAACAATGATTTTTCCTGTGCTCTTCCTATCTTGGGTCATTTTTCTATCTCTTAATGGCTCTTACTTACGAGGGATGATTCTCACTTAAGCACGACGGTTGCGACGTGCGATAACGAGACCTGCGAAGAGAGCTACAGCCACACCAATCATAACGATGAACGGGAGGTTGTTGATAAGCAAACCAGTTGCAGGAACATCATCAGCGTATGTGTTGGTGACGTCGTTGGTATTGGTCTTCTCACCTACGAGGTAAGTAGCACTTGCTGGAGTTGTGAGAGCAGCATTCTTCTCGCCGTTAACTTCTACAGCTGCTGCACCGTTCTCTACAACCTTTGCAGATGGAGTGTAGTGTGCTGTACCATTTTCAGTCAAAGTGTAGCGTACACCAGCTGGGAGAGAGTCAAACTCAAGCTTCTCGCCGTGCTTCAAGGTAAAGGTCTGAGCCTGACCTGCAGTGAATGTTACAGGTGTCTTGGTGCCGTCCTTAGCAACCTTGTTTGCAGTGTAGGAAGTTTGGATTGGATCATTAGTGGTGTCATGCTGTGGAGCTGTGAAGGTAAGGCTGAAGGTGAAGTCCTTGTTCTTGTCGCCAAGACCGTTTGTATCAGCTACAGTCTTCGTGATAGTCAAAGCCTTCTTTGTGTCATCTACAGTGCTTGGGTCCTCTGGAGTCTTGCCTGCCTCTTTGGTGTAAGTGTTCTTGAAGAGGTTGTAAGAGTGGGAACCTGGAGCAATTGGCTCAACCTTGGTGGAGCTGTCAGCGTCATGACCTGCAGCGTCCTTTGTCTGTCGGAAGTATACAGAGGAGATGTACTTTGCACCATTGTTATCCTTAACAATGACGTGCATCTCATACTCAGACTTGTCGAAGTCCATCTTGTCGACTGTCTGACCGTTAGAACCAGTCAATGCAGTAAAGCCTGTGTTTGCTTCAGAAACTGTATAAACATACTCACCGGTAGCGGTGTAGGTCACACCGTCAAAGAGGTTTGCAGTTTCCTTATTAATCTTGCCAGTGTAGCTGTCAGATGCAGTAGTACCATTTGCAACGGTGTTCTTGTCACCATTTGCATAGTTGACAGTCTTATCTGCAATTGCAGGAGTATCTGCAGCAGAGTTTGTATCTGAGCCCTTAGCAGCAAACTTAAAAGTAAATGTTGCATTTGGAGCGGTGACACCCTCTGGAATGTTCAAAGTCTTGGTAATGGTAACTTCAGCGCTAGTACCAGCTGCGCCGGAAGTTGTGGTAGCACTTGTGTCATCTGCGAAAGCGGTCGCACCGCCGACGAGCAACATGCTTGTAGCAGCTACAGCTGCAAGTGAAGAAGTGATTCTTCCCATGATATTTTTCTTCATATTTTTCCTTTATCTCTTTTACTCTGAGCTGCGAAAGCAGCTACGTTTATGTAAAAATTACTGATTTCTGATAATGGCATCTCAGCAATGTCAGTATGTGCTCTGCTAGAAATTGCGTCTGCGCATAAGCATTACCACTTTGCCATCTGTACGTTGAGAAGGTATCGGGCCAAATACTCGACCATCCACTGCGCTTTCGCGGTTATCCCCCAAGGCAAAAACTTGACCTTGTGGGACTTTCAGTGGAAACTTCACTCCCTTTCTGTACAGCAAAGTATCAGTGTAAATATTGTCTTCTTGCTGCACTGCGCCGTTGACGATCAATCCTTTGTCAGTGATATTGACTGTGTCTCCAGACGTCGCAACCACGCGCGCAACTCGCATTTTCTTGTCATAGTGATAAGCGAAAATATCACCCACCTTATATCTCTTGTCTAGACGATAGTAAACAACTAAATCTCCGTCTTTGACGGCAGGACTCATGCCATTGTCGTTGTAGCGGACCACTCCAAACAGGAAGAAATAGACTGCACAGAGTGCCACTGCAACAAGCACGATTTTGCCGAATAGATACAGCAAGTCATCCCATACAGTCACTTCCTTCTTTGCATGCTTTGTGTGTTCCTTTTTCATGAACGTTTCGATGCCTTACCCAAGCCAACTCCAAGACCGCTGAGCAGAAGAATTGCTCCAGCAAGTATGACGCCTACGGTGAGCTGAGTTGTCGAGTTAGTATCGGTATGAGTTGCCGTTTGCGGTACGTATGGCAAAGTGTTCGTGACCGTCACAGTCATATCTGTGCTGAGCGTACCTGTCTGATTCTCATACGTCGCAGTGTAACCCTTTGCACTTGCCTGATCTTCTGTCACGGAATATGTCGCATTCAGTGGCATACGGTCGATTGTTATACTCTGACCATGCTTGAGCTTGACATCAGTTGTACCGTTAGTAAATGTGACCTTCTGGTGAGTAAGCGTATCGGAGTTCTCTTGCTGGACTGTCGCATCATATTCACCGTTAAGTGGAGAACCATCTTGAGACTTAGCGGACACATGCAACGTGAATTCTTTCGACTTATCTGCTAAGTCGCCAGATACTTTCTTCGCTACGGTCAGCTTTGGCAGCTGACGATAGACAATCTTGTAGCTCGGATTTTGGTCAGTTCCAACGTTCTCGATAGTCTTGGTAAACCCATCTACGTCAGTAGATGTAATGGAGTATGTATGACCCTTAGCAGCACTACCAAACGTGCCTTGGTTTGTACCCTTTTGTATGGTCAACGAGCGATAAGATGCGTCCTTACCATCTTGGTGTAAATTCACATCGATAGAGTCTGGTATGTCCGACTGGTGAATCGCGTGCCACTCCACGGTGACAGGGATTCCATCAATCTTTGATGGTGTAAAGACTGGGTTATCATCATAATGCTTGGTGACAGGATTACTAACATCCGTACCAGTACCATATCGATACGTTATATACGCATCTTCATTTGAATGAAGTTCAGTCACATGAGGATTGTCAGCAATCTCGTCAAATGCTGCTTGCGATGCCTGCACCTTAAATCGTACTTCGTATGAAGCGCCATCCTCCAGCACATAGTCATCAGCAAACTTAGCAACTACCTCAACTTTGCCTTGGGCATTCGCCGTGCGGGAGAACGTCACCTGATTCGAGTTGAGTTCAGTCACATTGCCACTTGCATCAGTCTTCGTCATGCGGATGTCAAATGCACCGTTAGGAAGCTCGACATACTTAGAGAGAATATCCGTAATGCTTACTTGGCGCAGTGCAAGAGAAGAAATCTTATCAGCAATCTTCTTGAAGGAATCAGCAAGCTCATGTTCATTATTTGCAGAGAAAATTCCCTGTGCATCGCTATTTGCTACGCCTGTGCTCTGTACAAGACTATGAATAGTGTTCAATGTACTTTGCGCCGAAGTTCCATAGTCGATGGAATAGAATCCATCGATAGAACCCACCTGCGCCAAGTCGCGTCTTAGTGCACTTCTAAGGTCGTGTTGGAAAGCAGAGCCGCTAGTATAGTCGCCATCTTTCAGTGTATATCCGCGCTCATCATAAAAATGAGTCGCCTCACCATCAGTAAGGAGAACGATAACTTTCTTTGCATTAGAGCGACCTGAGTGCAACAATTCTCCAGCACTACGAATACCTGCGCCAATATTGGTTCCACCGCAATATCCACTACCGCAATAATCCTTCGCAAGCTCCAAATTCCTTGCCGCGGTATTTGCTGTATTTAAATTGCCAGTCCACTGCAACGACGTCCAAGAATCATCATACGCATCTCGAGCAAACCCTCCCTGCCAGTAATCATGGTCATCATCCAGACCACCGAAAGAGACGAAAGATACACGATTATCTGGATTTGAAAGTACGGTCTTCAGGAAGCCATCTTGACCGCCATACCCCACCAAGGCTCTCTTCAAACCTTCGATACGGCTAATACCAGTCGACATATTATCTTCCATACTGGTGGACATATCCGCCACAAACACGACGTCCATCGGGACTGTCTGTATAGCAGAGCCGTTCTTAGGCAGAAGGCTTAATGCTAATTCGTACTGGTCATCCGTACCAGCAATCTTTGTGATAGTTTTCTTCAACGTCGTCGTAGGCGCTACATCTTCGGCCTTCACTGGGGGAATCGCAAAAAGCGTAGCTACAATCGTAACTAACGCCACGCAAAACGCTAAGAGCCCTCTCCAGTATCTCTTCATCTTTCCCTCCATCACGAACCACAATCTTGTGTGTTCTTCCAAACTTCTATAGTCACTTTAGGAATGGGGGGGACATTTTTGAGTGATATCTAAAAAATCTTGTCTTTTCGAAAGCAGTTCTTTGGGATATTTTAACGGAAACACCTATGATTGCCCATTTCCCAAAAGTTACGTTTTGTAGAAAATGTACATATTACTTCTGTTGCAAAATCATAAGAAACAGAGAAATAAGGAGTCTATTTTAATGCGAAAAGATATAACGTAATTCATCAAACAGGCCAGAAATAGTCACGCGTTCGCTAGGAAGTTTAGACCAATATATCGATACAGAGCATCACATTAAAAACACACAAAACCTCTTTAAACCGGCACTTAGCCAATTTAGAGAGGTTTTACATCAAGCGGATAGTGAGGGATTTGAACCCCCGGTACTTTCGTACGCTTGTTTTCAAGACAAGTGCCTTCGACCGCTCGGCCAACTATCCATGTCGCAATTTCGTAGAACAGAGAAATTCACGTCCGACTCAAAATGCAACACTACGTACTCTAGCGGACTGTGCGACTCTTCGCAAATCAGGCGCGAGTTCTTATGAGCTAGGTCAGCACATTATAAGTAAATGACTCTTGCTTAGGAGGCCCATGGCACCCTTATATTAATCTGAGGATGACGTCTATGTAGACCACGCGCTACGTTGACCAGATCATGGTAGAAATAATTAAATTCAGCTTCAGTTGTAATGCCACCTTTCCTAGTAAAATAAAGAAAAGTAGTATACGATGAAGATATTTTTGAAACACTTGATTTGAGAATGAAGTCAATTCCTGTCAAATCGTCCCATTCCAACAATTGATGTCCATCGTGAGAAGGAATTGTAACTCCAGCATCATCAAAATTACAGAGATTTGTTTCTCTCTTTCATGCCTTTTCCTAAGAGTCTTAGGTTCTTCCACGCACTCTGCGCACAAGTACACTACAAAGTCTATGAAGGCATAGACCACACGAATTTACCAAAACCCTCATGCCGTATTCGCAGGCTCACAGCAAAAAATACTCGCTATGAACAGCATAATCACAGCCAAACCAATGAAAAAGAAAGCAGCCCGAGAAAATCACCCCATAGCTCTCGAATTTTCGTATACCTGCTCGGATATTGTGAATCCATTTCATTTTACGTCTGAAAAATTGTCCTCATCAAAGTCGTGGAACGACTGAAGATACGCGTCTAGCTTAGTGCTGATAGTACTGTCCTTCCTTATCTAATTTGTGGTCAAGCTTCGAGTAGCTAGGTGTCCAGATTCCTGGAATTTTGAGAATTACTTGAGGATTTCGCTTACATACTTCACGCACGAAATTGATAGCCTCTTTCATGCCGTAGTCAAATATGACTTCCGCCTCTTCTCCACTAAGGGTAGAAACACGGAGAAAAATATGATTTCCAGATTCTCCTTTTCTATTTTTCAGCACAATAGAAAGCTCTCGGATAGAATCCCAGGAAACTAAACATCGCTTCTTTCTCACAGAAATACTCATGCCCTGATCATTTGTGGAAATCCAGTCGGTTGTTCTCTGCTTTATAAGGCGACGTAAATCTTCGAGATAACTACAAAAGAATATAAGAGCGAATGCAACTGTGCTAAGGAGCGCCCACCCGATAATAGCAATGTACAGGCTGTGTAAGGACTTACTATGCTCTCCTATATAACTAAAAGCTGCGAGAATGCCGAAAATTCCGTACACAACGACGAAACTCTCTATGAGAGACTTTCCCCATTCTCTTTTTGCCTGAGCATATTGCTGATTAGAGGGATACCTCTCCTGCATTGGTCTACGCTTAACGCTGGTAAAGTCTGCTGGGCTATAATTCACCAGCTCATACTCGCTCCATCGTGATATCCACCTTTTCAGCCTAGCAAGCCAAATACTCCACATCAAAGTCTAGCTCTCCTCACGTTTGCAGGAATGAACCGTAGATGAGTTATGCAACACAAAATACGCAAGAAGCGTCTTAAACACGCTAAGCGCATTAAGACGCTTCCGAACTATCAGAAAAACTCTATGCTTCCCACGTAGTTGGCTCGACGACTTCCTTGCCTCCCATGTAGGAGCGCATAGCAGTAGGAATCGTAATAGAGCCATCAGCATTCTGATGATTTTCAAGAATCGCCACAAGCCAGCGAGTAGTTGCCAATGTGCCATTCAAAGTAGCCACTGGACGAGTGCCTCCCTCGTCTACACGTTCACGAATGTTCAAACGGCGAGCTTGATATTCGGTGCAATTAGACGTAGAAGTCAATTCACGATAACGACCCTGAGTCGGCACCCATGCTTCACAGTCAAACTTGCGAGCAGCAGAAGAACCTAAATCACCAGCAGCAGTATCGATGATGCGGTAAGGCACCTCTACCTTGGCAAGCATTTCCTGCTCCATGCCAAGCAGGCGCTGATGCTCAGCCTGAGAATCTTCCTGACGGACGTAGGTAAACATTTCCACCTTATTAAACTGATGTACACGAATGATACCCATCGTGTCTTTGCCTGCTGAGCCAGCCTCACGACGATAGCAGCTTGACCATCCCGCATAGCGCAGCGGACCATTGGACAAGTCGAGAATCTCATCGGCATGCATACCAGCGAGCGCCACCTCAGAAGTACCCACAAGATAGGAGTCATCAGGCTCACGAAGACGGTAAATCTCATCTGCATGCGAGTTCAAGAAGCCTGTACCCGCCATGATTTCCGGACGTACCAACGTTGGCGTAGTCGTCATGATAAAGCCGTTATCTTCTGCCTGATCTACAGCCATAGTCAGCATAGCAAGTTCAAGACGTGCGATGGCGCCGCGAAGGAAGTAAAAGCGGGAGCCAGAGACCTTCGATCCGCGCTTCATGTCAATTCCCGCTACGCCCTCGCCGAGTTCAAGATGATTTTTTGGTTCGAACCCTTCAGCAGCAAAGTCACGGATTTCACCGACTTTTTTGACAACGACATAGTCGTCCTCGCCACCCTCTGGCGCAGCATCCTCAACCACATTCGAGAATTTCCACATGAAGTTGGTGTAGTCTTCAGTTGCTTTATCAGCAGCAGCCTTGTATTCAGCCACTTTCGCTGCGAGTTCCTTGGTCTGCACAATGAGAGCTGCCTTTTCATCGCTCGGTGCGGAAGCGACCTTCTTGCCCATCGCCTTCTGCTCAGCACGTGCAGATTCAAACGCCTGAAGTGCATCACGGCGCACTTGGTCCGCTTTCAACGTTTCATCGACAAGTTCTACAGATTCGCCACGCTTACGCTGGGACTCCTTCACCACGTCAGCATGTTCGCGAATAAATTGAATATCAAGCATAATTAGAAATTATCCGTTAAGTATGACATTTCCAAGATTTTTCAAGCCATGCATTTCATCGTTCGGTCTCTATGTGATCCTTATTTTGATTCCTCGTGAAGTGCTGCTCAAAACGACTTGCAGTGTATCTACAATATTTTTGAAATACTTGTGCAACTTCTTTCATTTTTGTTCATATATGAGAACGTATGCATGTAGATTTTAACTATGAGCATGAACTGGGGACCTGAGCTGACAATCGCTGCTATTATCGTTGCTATCATTGTCGTAGCGGTGATAATCATACGCAGTGTCGACAAGGGGCGCAAACAGCAAGAAATTGCTGTGGCAGATGAGCGCGTGTCTGACAATGTGACATACGCTTTTATCATCAACCCCTCCAAGCCAGAAGCTGAGGATGCTCGCCAATTTATCAAGCAGTACTGTGCAGACCACAACATCAGCAACATTCTTTTCATCGACACCCAGCTCGATAAAGATGGGCGCGCATGCGCCGAGGAAGCTCTCACGCTCGGTGCAGATGTGGTTATAGCCGTGGGTGGAGATGGTACTGTACGCACCGTCGCCTCTGCTATGGCGTACTCAACGCATGCTTTTGGCATTATCCCTATCGGCACAGGAAACCTTTTCGCACGAAATATCGGCATTCCTGTAGGGAATATCGAAGCCGCTCTCGCCATCGCCACCTCACACGGAAGCCGACGCGTAGATATGGGACGCATGAGCCTGCTTGACTCATCTGACCCAGAGCATGAGCACGGGTTTCTCGTTATCGCGGGCGCTGGATTTGATGCTTATATGATTAACGATACCGATCCTCAATTGAAAGCAAGTATTAGCTGGTTCGCGTACTTTGTCGCAGCATTCAAGCATCTTTTTGGCAAGAAGAGCCGCGGGACGATTCTCATCCGTACAGCAGCTGGCGTGACCCGCACTATGAATAAGGTGCAGTTCCGCACTATCATGGCAGGGAACTGTGGTGAAATTCCCGGATTCTCGTTGATGCCTGATGCACGATTTGACGATGGTCTACTCGACATCGAGACTATCGATACGCGAGGCGGGCTTGTGGGTTGGGTAAACCTTTTCTGGGACGTCGTGCACAAGACTATGACGCGTAAATCGAACCAGTCGCCATTTGCTACTCACGCTACCGTTCGCCAGTATCAGGGCACGAGCGCAGAGGTCATCTTAGAGAAGGAAGTACTCGCTGAAGTCGATGGTGATGTCTTGCAAAAGTCTGACCATTTTCTCTTCAGCATTGACCGTCAAGCACTACTCGTACGTGCACCACGTCTTGATGGTCCGAGTGAGACAGGAGTCCTACCTCCTGTGCAAAGCGTCTCTCAGGGCGCGTAATACTCAATACTCAGCTTCACTAGACACTAGGCTCATAACATCACGCTCTATTACGCCCAACGCACCATTTTTATGGGCTTAATTTTCTATAATTTGCTGATGTTACAATAGGGAGCATGGTAGCTAAAAATGCAGGCATGCTTGCCACAGATAAAGATTTAGTAGATGTAGACGCATTAATTGGTGCATACTATGACGACGTCCCAGACCCAGCAGTTGCTTCTGAGCGCGTCATCTTCGGTACTTCTGGACATCGTGGTTCGGCACTAAAGCGTACATTTAACGAAGCACACATCGTCGTTATATCACAAGCGATTGCTGAATACCGCAAAAAAGCAGGTATCACGGGACCTCTCTATATGGGGCGCGATACTCACGCACTGAGCCTTCCAGCGTGGAAGACCTCTATCGAAGTTCTCATCGCCAATGGTGTGCGCGTACGTATCGACTCGCGCGATGACTATACCCCTACGCCAACCGTTTCTCAGGCAATTTTGACGCATAACCGCGCAGCAGATGGTACACAGCGTTTCTCCGGCGAGGACATTGCCGACGGTATCGTTGTGACTCCATCTCACAATCCTCCAACTGATGGCGGTTTCAAGTATGATCCAACGACGGGTGGCCCTGCATCTGCCGAAATCACTGCTGCCATCGCAGACCGCGCCAATGAGCTTTTGCCAGAGTGGAAGAGCGTCAAGCGCATCCCATTCGAGCAAGCCATCACATCTGATTTGATTGAGCGTTTTGACTTCCGCCAGCATTACGTAGAAGATTTGAAGAATGTCATCGATTTTGATGTCATCAAGTCTTCCGGGGTTCGTTTGGGTATTGACCCATTGGGCGGCGCATCTGTCCATTACTGGCCTCTCATCAATGAAATGTACGGCACTAACATCGGAGTCATCAACCCAGATGTCGACCCTCAGTGGCCTTTCATGAGTATCGATCATGATGGCAAGATTCGTATGGACCCAAGCTCACCTTACGCTATGAAAGGCTTGGTAGACCGCTTGAATGCTGGCGCATGGGAGAAGTACGACGTCGTAGGCGGTACTGACCCTGACGCTGATCGGCACGGCATCGTCTGCCCAGGAAGTGGCGTTATGAATCCTAATCACTACATCGCAGTCGCTGTAGAATACCTCTTTGGCGGAAATCGTCCTCAATGGCCACAGACTGCAGGCGTAGGAAAGACGCTTGTCTCGTCCTCTTTGATTGACCGAGTCGTTGAATCTATCGGCGCAAAGCTCGTGGAGGTTCCAGTCGGATTTAAGTGGTTTGTCGATCCACTCTTTACAGGCGAAGTTGGGTTCGGCGGCGAAGAGTCCTCCGGTATGAGTTTCCTACGTCGTGATGGTCGTGTATGGACCACTGATAAGGACGGTCTCATTCCTGATCTTCTCGCAGCAGAAATTACCGCAAAGACCGGTAAGAATCCTGCTGAACTTCATGCAGAGCAGGTTAAACGTTTCGGTGAAAGCTGGTACACCCGCGTAGACACACCTACCACGCTCGAAGAGAAGATGAAGTTTGCAAGTCTGACAGCAGACTCAGTGTCCGCTACTTCTATGGCTGGCGAGGACATCATCGCGAAGATGACGACAGCACCAGGAAACGGTGCGCCAATCGGTGGACTGAAGGTTACTACCGCAAATTCATGGTTCGCAGCTCGTCCTTCTGGCACCGAGAACATTTATAAGGTGTACGCTGAGTCCTTCACCTCTCCGCAGGCGTTGGAACAAGTTGTAGCAGAGGCCACTGAAGTAGTAAACGAGGCCTTGGCAGACTAATCTCCTTATCTCATTATTCATGACCGTGCGTTACTGACTATCACGTAGCGCACGGTCTTGTATAATATGCCTAGTTTGTTTTTGCGCAGAAAGTAAAGCACGTGACCGATTTCACCGTAACTGTATCCACTGATGGTTCCGCTTTGAATAACCCTAACGGCCCAATGGGTTGGGGATGGGTCGAGCATGTCAAGGAAAACCTAACGGGCAAGCCAGCGAGCGTCTCTGGGCGCGATCGTGATTGCGGTGGGGCCTCTAACGGTACAAATCAGATCGGCGAGCTTTCCGCAGTTTTACAATGTCTACGCGAGCATCCCGGGTCGTATCCACTCATTATCGAGACTGACTCCCAGTATGCCATCAATTGCTCTACAAAATGGATTTACGGCTGGAAGAAAAATGGCTGGAAGAACTCTAAAAAAGAACCAGTCAAGAATGCTGAGCTAATTAAGGCTATCGATGCTGAGATTCGCTCGCGCGAAGGCTCTGTCCAATTTAAGTGGGTCAAGGGTCACGCAGGTAATTTCTACAATGAGACTGTCGACGATTTGTGCCGCGGGTTTGCACAGCGTGCAGGCAAGCATCAGATCGACGGATACATGCCGATCGAAGGTTGGGAAGTACTCATAAATGGACCGTACAGCGAGGGACTCATTGTACCCCACGATAAAACTGTACGACCTGACAACGCTGTACCGGGACAAGATTCGTCCTCTTCGCGTATATCTTCTGCTACCACACCTGACTCTGGCTCTAACTCTGATTCAGCCCCTATTGCTACTGCGGCCGCTATCACTTCCGTTGCCAATCCTTCGACCTCCCAGACTACTACGCTCATCGAACAGCCACTGTTTAATGAAGACAATGCGACGATTACCGAAGAGCTCATCACTCGATTAAACATGGCAACGGAACGCTTTGACCTTGCTGCCGCGCGTCTTCAAACGGCTAGCGAGCACATGGACCAAGCCGTAGCGAAGCTCGATGAAGCAATTCGTCGTTTTGATGATGTCAGTTGGAAGAATAATCATCAAAGCACCCTCTTTTAGAGATTTCTATATGATTTCCAGCAAAACTTTTCAAGAAAACTTCTAGGTCACGCACTAGGCTTTTCTACTAGTAGGCTGTAGTAATTCAATAATTAAAGGAGGCCATATATGGCAACTCAGGATGAGCTGAAAAAGGCAGCAGGTATTGAAGCTGCAAAGCTCGTAAAAGACGGCATGACTGTAGGTCTCGGCACAGGCTCCACTGTTCGTTTCCTCGTCGATGAGCTTGGTCGTCGCGTGCAGGAAGAAGGGCTTAACTTTACCGGTGTGACCACTTCTCTGCGCACTAAGGAGCAGGCTGAAGGATATGGCATCAAAATTATCGATATCGATGATGTAGACCACATTGACGTCACCATTGACGGCGCAGATGAGGTTGATGCTCGGTTCGACGGCATTAAAGGCGGCGGAGCGGCTCTCCTCTGGGAGAAGATTGTGGCTACGAACTCCGACAAGATTGTATGGATTGTAGATGCATCAAAGGTAGTCAACGTCATCGGTAAGTTCCCACTTCCTGTAGAAGTTATCCCATTCGGCGCAGGTCAGGTCGTCAAGAAGTTTGAAGCAAAGGGCTACAAGCCAGTTCTTCGTCTTGACGCTCAGGGTGAGCCTGTGCGCACTGACGAGAAGAACTTCGTCGTAGACCTGCACCTCGAGAGGATTGACCATCCACAAGAGCTTGCTGCAGACCTTATCAATACCGTGGGAGTCGTCGAGCACGGATTGTTCTTGAATATGGTCGATACCGTCATCGTTGGTGATGAAGCAGGTCCACGAGTTTTGACAAACCCACATAAGAAGTAAGCCTTCTTCTAAGCTTTCTTCACGATAAAACTATGCAAAGAGCCCCTCACATGAGGAGCTCTTATTTTTACTTACTTTCGTTGTTTATCGCTTTACTATTTGCCACTTCGCAACACATAAATTTTAGTATCGATAAGCTGTGCATAGTGCTTGACGATGACGTTACGCTTCGCCTTTAAACTCGCAGTCAGCATGCCATTAGCTTCAGTAAAGCTTTCAGGAATGATTTCGAACTTGCGGATAGACTCTGCGCGGGAAACCTGCTGATTTGCCCTGTTTATAGCACTATCCACTTCGGCTATGACAATAGGATTCTTTGCCGCTTCCTCGAGGTCTGTCACAGGCGCAGCACCTTGAGCTTTGAGCCACGCATTCGTATCGTTGAGGTCAAGTGTCACGAGGGCAGCGATAAATGGTCGTTTATCTCCGATGACGACGCACTGGTCGACAACTGGAGAAATCATCACGCTTGACTCGAGAATACCCGGCGATACATTCTTTCCGCCTGCCGTGATAATGAGTTCTTTCTTGCGTCCAGTTAGATAGATGAAACCGTCTTTGTCAATATCCCCAAGGTCTCCAGTATGAAGCCAACCGTCGTGAATCTGCTGCTGGGTAAGCTCTGGATGATTGTGGTAACCTTTACACACGGCTGCACCTTTGATGCATAGCTCTCCATCGTCAGCGACACCAAACGTTAAGCCTTCCAACGGCAAGCCGACCGAGCCAATCTTATATCCCGAAGTTGGGTTCACACACGCGGGTGCACACGTCTCTGTCATGCCGTAGCCCTCCAGCAAAGGAAGCCCCACACCGTTAAAGAAGTGCGCGATAGATGAGTCCAAAGGCGCTCCCCCAGACACCGCATAGTCTACCTGTCCGCCAAATACATCCATGATATTCGAATAGACCACTTTTTTGAAGAATGCGTACTTTACGCGATTCCACATACTCAACTTCTGATGCGCCTGTTGGGCCATGGACCACTGGCGTGCAGTCTGGGCAGCGCTAGCAAAGAGTTTGCCAGCTATACCACTACCTGCCTTCTGCGAAGCAGCGTTAAACACCTTTTCAAATATGCGAGGCACAGCCAAGATAAACGTAGGTTTGAACGACTGAAAGTCTGCGATAATCGTTTTCATATCGCTCGAAAGACCCAATACAATGTCCGAACCAATGCTATAGAACTGCATATAACGGGCAAAGACATGAGCCAGCGGTAAGAAAAGCAGAAGGCGAGCTCCGCCAGGACGATAGCAAATATCCATCATGGACTGTATACCCGAATTTGCCATGTACACAAAGTTTCGATGGGTAAGTTCGATGCCTTTTGGCGTCCCCGTTGAACCTGAGGTATACACGATGGTCGCCACCGCATCGCCATGAATAGAATCTACACGAGCCTGATAAGTAGCATCCGTTATGGTCTTGCCAAGCTCAAGTAAAGTATCGATGACAGAGTACTGCGCATGCGTTTTATCGATAACGAGAACTTCTCCGAGAGTAGGTACATCGTCGATAACAGACTCTACCTTGTCACGTTGCTCGTCGTTTTCTGCAAAAATCATGCGGATGTGAGAGTCGTTAGCGATATTCTGCACTTGGGACGCAGAATTTGTTTGATAAATTGGTACGGTCAATGCACCGATGCTCATAATGGCAATATCGAGTGCAGTCCACTCCCAGCGTGTCTGAGACAAAATCCCGATTGCTTCCCCAGGCTGGACCCCTTTACGAATCAAGCCTTTCGCAAGACCTTTGACGAGTTCATAAAATTCGCTAGCAGTAAATGATTTCCACTGATTGTCGGTTTTATACTCAATCAGCGACTTATCTGCCGTCCTCGATACACGGGACGTCAGAATGGATAGAACGTTCGCATCACCATCAATAGGTTTCGACACGGGGCGCGTATACTCTTTACGCATATTAACCTTCTTCAGCCTTCTTTGCTTTATCTCCTCTTCTTGAGTTTATACCTGTGTGTACCTCAACGCTGATTCCGCTCTTCTATTACCCTTGCATCCCTTCAGCTTTGTGTCCCGCCTTCACAGACTCGTCACGTTTCTCAGAGAATTCTCAGGTTTCTTACGGGATGTCTCTCAGAAATGCTTGGTTATATAAATACCAACGCAAGGAAGTAACCGCACAGGAACCTGAGTTCTGAACAAACGGAAGCTGAGCTGACTACCTCCCCAAGAAAACTTAATCCCTTCTTCTCTTTTCTCTCTCTTCTCTTAAGTCTCAGGCGGCTCTTAGCTACCTGAGACTTTCTTCATCACGTCAAACTTCTTGTTTCAAGCCACATTCACTCAACCAAACGAAACGCAAAGGTTCCTCGACAATTGAGAACAATTACCAAGGAACCTTAAACTTCGTCTGCTATACGCCGTATGTGCAGTAAAGCCTTAATTTACTTCACCGCACCGCGCATTACACCACCGATGACCCAACGCTGAGCGAAGATATACACGATGAGCACTGGAGCCATCGCCATCAGGTAGCTAGAGAACGCAATTGGGTAGTTCGAGGTGAACTGGCTTTGGAACACATACTGTGCTAATGGGATGGTTTGGTTTGACTGATCTGTCAAAGTAATCAATGGCAGAAGGAAGTCATTCCACGCCCACAATGCCGTCAGGATAGCAATAGTCGCATTGATAGGTCCCATAAGCGGGAAGATAATAGTCCAGAAGATACGCCATGTGCTTGCACCGTCGATGCGAGCAGCCTCTTCCAAAGAAATCGGAATCGAACGGATGAATCCGATAGCAATGAAGAGATTCGTACCCAGGCCGAGAATAACGTAGAGGATGACCAGACCGACCTGATTGTCCAAGTGAAGCATACCCATTTGGGAAGCAATCGGAAGCATCACTACGGTAAATGGCACGAACATCATCGCAAGGAAGAAGTAGTACAAGAAGCGGAAGAACTTCTTATCCATATTGCGAGCTACTGCATACGCTACGAAAGTATTCGTCAGCAAGGTAAACACAATAGCGAGCACTGTAATGATTGCTGAGTTCAGCGCAGCCTTTGGATAATTTACCTGGTTCCATGCGGAGGCAAAGTTACCCCAATTCCATGTGGTCGGCAGAGAGAAGTCGCCCGCAGTTTTAGGAGTCTTGAGCGCTGTCACGATGGCAAAATAGAGAGGTACGAGAACCGTCAGAGACAGAACTGCTACTACTGCTGTAAGCCACCAATTGATGCGGTGATTCTTACGAATCTTTTCAGCCTTAACTGGCTTTGTCATTGTTTCAGCCATTTTAGATTTCCTCCCTATCGCCGAAGAACTTCAGCTGGATGAATGCCAGAATTGCGAGGACAATGAAGAATGTCACAGCGTTCGCCATCTGGTAGGAGTATTCGCCGGAGCCCAAACCGTTATGGAAGATGAGGTACGACACAGTTTCCGTCTTGGAATCAGGACCGCCACCGGTCAATGCTACGACCTGATCGAAGGTGCTCAGTGCGTTCTTGAGTCCGAGCACCATGTTGATGGTGACGAACGGTCCAAGAAGTGGAAGTGTCAACTGGGTGAACTTCGTCCAGCCTGTCGCACCATCAATTTCGCCCGCTTCGTAAATCTCGGAGTCGATAGTCTGCAGACCTGCCAAGTACAAAAGCGTTGAGTAAGCTACGCCCTGCCAGATGGAAAGGAAGACTATAGGGAACCACGCTAAGTCAGGATTTGTAATCATCGACGTAGACAGCCAGTCGATATGAAGAGCCTGTCCAAGTGCTGGAAGAGGCTCCATAAAGATGTACTTGAAAACGTAGCCGATGACAAGCACGGAGAGAGTATATGGGATGAAGAAGATAGCGCGGAAACCATTCTTAAAAGCAATCTTGGAATCCAAAAGAACTGCCATCAAAAGACCAAAAGCATTCGTACCTAGAGTAATCACAATTGCGATAAGAATTGTGAAGAGGTAAGAATAGCCTACACGACTATCTTGGAACATCGCGATGTAATTCTTAAAACCAATGAACTTCCATGTACCGTAACCGGTGGAATTGGTCAAAGAATAGAAAGCACCCTGAAGGAATGGCCAGTACAAGAAAAGTGCTACGAGAATTGCAGCTGGTACCGTCATCCAATAAAATGCTGGGTCGACTTTACGACGCGAGAAAGTGCTTTTCTTTGCCTTTTTCGACTTAGCCGCTGTTGCATTTACCATTTTCCACTCCTTCCTTAGTCTCTAAAGTTACGAGCCTGCACCTTGGCATACTCGGTTTGCATAGCGTTTGTAAACTGCTTGACGTTGCCAGTAGTAATCAACGTCTGCTCAAAACCAGCGATGTTGACTGATGCAGGAATGTAGTGATCGCAGAAGTCGGTCAGTTTTCCTGCCTTGTAGAAGTCCAGCACACCGTTGAGCGCAGGGTCACCGACGTAGGTGTCTTTATATGGCGAGAATGCAGACTGCTGCTTGGAGTAGTCTTTGACGTTCTTCTGCTCCATAAGGAAGTCAACGAACATGCGTGCTTCCTTGTAATGCTTGGTGTTTGCACCAATGGTAAGCATGACGTCATCGCCAGCAGTGAGCTTCTGCTCGCTTACATTGTCCGTCGCAGGCATCTGAGCAAAACGAAGGTTGGCATTCTTATTGACCAAACGAACATTTGGAATGGCATATGTACCGAGTGGAAGAATTGCCGCTTTGCCTGCTGCGAGATTCTGTGTCGCCTGCTGATATGTGATAGAAGGATTCTTCTGAGTGTAATTCTTATAGAGAGTGACAAGTTTACCGGCGACTGGCTCCCACAATTCATTGAGAGTGGTCTTACCAGCAGCAAGATCAGTGTACTTCTCTTCCGGCACGAGAGTGGAGTTCAAAGAAGATAGTGGCGCCTGCAAAGTCCATCCCTCAGCCTCGGAAGCTTCCAAAGGCGTGATGCCCTTATCCTTGAAACGCTGAAGGAGCGCGATAAACTCAGACCATGTCTTCGGTGGATTGTTTGGATCCTCACCAGCTTTCTTCCAGACATCAACGTTGATGATGTAGCCAGAAGCATTGCCCGCATAAGGGATAGCATAAAGGCGCTTCTTGGAAGCATCTTTTGTCTGAACCAAATTCTTAGCGATGCTTACCATGCCAGGATTAAGCTTGGATACAATAGGATCATCTGTAAAGTCGTGGAATACTCCAGTTTCAGCAAGCTGACCGAAGCTGATATCGCCATTTTCTGTCAAAACATCCGGAACACGATGCTTGACAAGGCGTGTGCGCAAATCAGTTGTCGCATCTGAAGAATTATTTACGTTAATCTTGATATTTGGATGCAACTTCTCAAATTCGCGGGCTTTTGCAGTAAACCATGTCGCTGCCTCAGCCTTGAACTGGAAGAAGTCCAAAGTAACGGTCTGAGAGGATGAGGAACCGCATGCTGCCGCGCCCATTATCATCGCGGCAGTCGCCACAACTGCGACAGCGCGCGTGACAATTCTTCCTAATCCTCGACCATGAGATAACTTCATCATCTCTTGTCCTCCATTCTCCGTGAGTGCTTCGTTGCCACATCCTAAATCTCGCGGTGCTACTGTGGTGCACCATCGAACCGGCTTGAGAACTCACGATAGCGACAGTGTAACGCGCCTTTTCGACGAAACGCACATGTTCGCACATGTTTGTCTCAAATATATATTTCGTTAATAAGTAGCCACAAAAAGCAGAAGATTTGTATCATTTATACAAACACAATTTAAGGTCATCTTCGACCTGTATCGCCGCTGCCGTCGTCACTTGCTTCTTACTTGCACTCACTCTTTATGCGTATGCGCAATCACACTGCAATACGATGCGCAATATACGATGCACGACATACGAAAAGGAGCACACCCGAAGGTCTGCTCCTCTAACGCTTATTTTTTAAGACTACTTACGCTGGTGGCGAGTCTTACGCAGCAATTTGCGATGCTTCTTCTTGCTCATACGCTTGCGGCGCTTCTTGATGACCGAACCCATCAGAGCCTCCTCTAGTAAATTGACAACTTTCCCTATAGTACTACGGATTGGCGACTGGTATGGCACGCATGCCCAAAATAGTATTCAAAGGATCTATCCACAAACTTCTTCGCCTGAGTAGCGCCGCGGTACTGCTCAGGCTACTTAGCGCCTACGTACCCTAATACGGGAACTTCGCATAAAAATTATTAACAGCATTTGCAGGGCCTTGTGCCTGGAACACCGTCGTGCCATTCTGCCACACCACAACAGACTGCTCTGAATTACCCTCTACAGCATGTAATTCGTATGCACCAGTCTCTTTCCCGTTCACATTGACTTTACCACTCGCCTTCTTATCGCCTTTTAGTGCACTCACCAAAGAGGTGTACTGAGCATTTGCGTAATCAGCTGAAGTCCACTGGCCGAAGGTCACAGTAATGTCGGCTTTATGATCGCCATTCGTATACACGACTTGATATTCCTCAGTAGGCTCTGAAGATTCCCACGCCGTGATAGATTTCACTTCCCCACGCGCGTAAGACTCGACACTATCAGGAAGAATTTTTTCCAAATCTGTAGCATCCTGTGGCAGGGCTACCGGATCTACTGACACTACAGCTTGAGTGCCTGTAGCTACGTGCGAACCGTTATCCGCACTGTGTCGCGCCCACCCTGGCCATATAAACGCTGCAATCAACGACACGCCGATAATCACAAAAATCACAGCGATAGCAATAGCGCGATTCCTATGGGAGAGCTTATGCTCTTCTTGTGCTTTCTCCACAGATGGAGCCCCGTTAGCCTCAGATATTTTGTGAGATTCTTGCACTCCGCTCTCATCTACCGCATTTTCACTATTAGATACTGCCATATCGAGCTTTTTCTCCTCGGTCATATTTCTCATTGTGTCATGAGTTTAAGACCCTCTATGTTTCGCACAACGGGTAAGGTGTACATCACGTTAAAGTTTGAACAGAAGGGGCATTATGACTCGTGCACAATTAAAAGCACAAGCTAAAGCATCTCTCCAGGGCAAGTATGGCAAATCCATCGGATTGCTCTTAATCATCGAAGTCATTGGATTAGCTTTTGGAATTCTTGCGACGATAGTATCTCCGTATACACGAACTAGTGAAGGGTTGTACACTACATCAAATGGTTTCGGTCCCTTCATCCGATTTATCGGCGGAATTGTTACAGCTCTCTTAGGCATATCCTTTATGCTCTATTCTCTGCATGTCATTGATCGCACTGACAAGGGTGTGGGGGAGGAACTCGTAGCACCTTATAATAACGATAAAGCGTGGAGCACTATTAAGAATGCTCTCCTCGTTTGGATATTTACATTTTTATGGTCTCTTCTCCTCGCCATTCCGGGCATTGTCAAGTCCTACTCATACTCCATGAGCTACTATCTCACTGAGGACTGGGGCAATCAAGGATACAAGTTGAAGAGCACTGAGGCTATCAATGAATCCCGACGATTGATGAAGGGACACAAGTGGGAGCTTTTTGTACTTGACCTTTCCTTCCTTGGATGGATCATCCTTACTCCATTCACTCTCGGTTTCCTTCTCCTTTGGCTCGTTCCATATATGTCTGCTACTCGTGCTGCTTTCTATCGCAACTTACTTGCTCAGGATGCTCAAGCTCGACAAACGGGAACGCAGTTCGCACAAACAGCACAGCCAATGCAGTATGCACAGCCACAGGCTCAGACGACTTATGCTCAGTCAGCATACGCACAGCCACAGCAGTCAGCGTACAATGCGAAATCTGTGCAGCAACCAGCTACTCAGCAGGCTGCTACAAACTCTGCCACTCCTGTAAGTCCGTATAGCGTTTCTCCAACTACGAGTACACAAACTCCTGAAGAAATGGGTACGCCGGGGACACCGGTAAATCCAGAAAATTCTGCAGGTTCTGCACCTGAAGCTGAGTAGTCACGCTCATAAGGCAGTAGAAACTGTCTGTCCAAGTTCTGCCCCTATTCATTTTATAGTGAATAGGGGCTTATTTTATTGTCTATACTCTTCTCTTTCCTCTTCCTCCGCGCTTCGCACGCACGATTATACGCGACAATCACATAACCAATTGTGGATAACTCGCCCGAGTCTATCTGCCTACGGCGCAGTTGTCTGAAGAAAAATATAGTGTCAAGCTATGGCGAAGAGCACGACTCAATTTGTTTGTACCGAATGCGGATGGAATGGCGCAAAGTGGTTTGGACGCTGCCCAAATTGTGGCGAGTGGGGTACGATTGAGGAATTTCATGAAGCACGTCCCTCAAGAGGCGCAAGCAAGACAACTTCCAGCACATCCGGCGCATCACTGCATATCAATGTCCACGATTACGTGCATTCCACTTCAGACGTTACTGTTCAGCATATACAGCGCATTCACACGGGTTTTGAAGAGTACGACCGAGTACTCGGTGGTGGCATCGTGCCCGGTTCCGTTATCCTCATGGCAGGCGAACCAGGTATCGGTAAGTCTACACTTCTCCTTGAAACAGCAGGGAATGTAGCCGATGAGCAGTCACGCAAGGATCCACAGGCTACAGTGCTCTATATCTCCGGTGAGGAGTCTCTCGCCCAGATTCAGATGCGTGCCCGACGCATCGGCGCACAAAACGATAGCCTTCTCATGGCATCCACTACAGATCTCGATACCGTCGTATCTCTTATATCCCAAGAAAAACCAGTCCTCGCTGTGGTTGACTCAGCTCAGACCATCAATTCCACACGAGTGGACGGTATCCCAGGCGGCTCTACTCAAGTGCGCGAAGTTGCCACCGCACTGATAGATGTAGCAAAGGCGCAAGATATCCCTCTCCTACTCGTAGGACACGTTACCAAAGACGGGTCCATCGCTGGACCACGCACACTTGAGCACCTCGTCGACGTTGTTTGTCAGTTCGAGGGTGACTCTCAGACAGCTCTACGACTTTTGCGGTCTGTCAAGAACCGTTTCGGACCAACGGACGAAGTCGGATGCTTTGATATGAGTGGAGAAGGAATCGAAGAAGTTAAAGACCCAAGCGGTTTATTTATCAGCGACTCTGATGAGTCTCCTGTAGGCACGTGCGTAAGTTTTACCGTGGATGGGCATCGAAGCCTGCCTATCGAGATTCAAACTCTTGTCACAAATTCCGTACTTCCCGCACCTCGGCGCGCCACCAATGGCGTCGACACAAACCGTCTCGCCATGCTTGTAGCTGTGCTATATCGCCACGCGGGTATCAATCTGCTTGCTCGTGACTTATATGTCTCTACGATTGCGGGCGGCGCTGCTAAGGAGCCTGCATGCGATTTGGCAATCGCGAGCGCGTTAGCCAGCGCAGTGTCAGATAAGCCCATTGCTCGTACGACAGCGGCCATAGGCGAAATCTCACTAACAGGGCAGATTCGTCCAGTACCTCGCATGAACCATCGCATTCGTGAGGCTGCCCGTCTTGGATTTACTACCATTCTCGTCCCTCGTGCACGGCATGGCATGACATATGAAAACGCAGATGGCGTAGAACTTGTCCAGGTTAGTTCTGTTCTTGATGCGATGCGCGCGCTGGGGCTGAATAAGTCAGATAGGCGCTAACGTTTACTGATTTTGCGTGCTCTGTTCTGACTGTTCGCTCGTTTGAGGAGTAGCTTGTGGTGCGGAAATAGTCAGTTTTACGGGGTCTGAAACGACGGAGTTATCAGTTGCATCGATGAGTTGAGCTGTGTATTCGCCTGCGGCGACATGAGGTGCAGACTTGCCAGATTTCATACATCCATGTCCCGATGCATTGACCTCAGCATTGTCAGCGATAGATTTATCGACAGCTGTATTAGAGACTGCAGTCGCCCAACTCGTGTCCTTTGTATACGTATCGGATTGTCCTAGAAGAATTTCCCCAGGATCAACTGTGCACGCATCGCTACGATACACTTGCGTGCCTTGCGCGTTGGTGACGACGAGCACAGTATTATCATCGCTCGTGTCGATGAGACAGTTTTGATTACCTTGATGAGTGAACGTTTTGGTAAATTTTATCGTACTATCGTTGCTCACAGCGGTACTGTCTGCCGACAAAGTCAACTTAAGTTGGTTCGTAGAGCAATCAGGGATACCTGAGTCCTTAGCTTTTTGAGTAGTAAAGTTTCCTTGCGAAGAACTGTCCGAAGACGTAGATGACTGTGACTTCTGCGTTTTCTTCGTGCTGGATGATGTGGCTGAAAGAGCAGAGGAAGCTGCGGAACGCCCTCGATGCGTTACAGCGAAAATTCCCACGCCTACGAGCGCAAGCACGGCAATTGCAATTACCAGCGCCACAACACGTCGGATAAGATACTTTCGAGCGAGTTTTCGCTTGGTACCCTTTACGCGCGGATGTGCAGTCGTAGCTCTATTGCCCCGCGAGCGAGCACCACGTGGACCAGAATTTCGTACAGCCATACCTGCTAGTGTAGCGTGCCCGCGTAACCCCAAGCTCCATAAGATATTCAGTAGACATTCAGCACCGCAAACTATCCCAGAGGCAATGTGAGTGAATGATCTTCACGAATCTCAATAAGACCATCCTCATCCAAACTTGCAATGCACGCATCGAGCTGTACACTATCTGCCCACACCTGAGAAATCTCGTCATAACTGAGATGATGCTCATCTGCATGACGGAGCGCTTTCAAAATCTTCCCTCGCACTTGGCGATTTGTCCCCGTAAAAGTTTGGCGAGGACGGGTGCGCTTCTGCCCTAATCCTGGCCAGCCAGCCTGCGCGAACTTACATTCACTGCGCAAAGGGCACTCATCACACGCGGGCGACTTCGCGGTGCATACCGTCGCTCCTAGTTCCATCGTGGCTTGATTCCAGATAACTGACATACGCGCGTCACGCGGCAGAGCATTCTCGGCGAGTTTCCTTTCTGAAGCATTTGCTGCACCACCTAAAGACTCAGCGCCCCCAATAGCTCGCGAGAGTACACGGCGAATGTTTGTATCCACTACAGGGACCCGCTTGCCATAAGCAAACGCCATTACCGCGCACGCCGTGTAATCGCCGATACCTGGCAAAGATACAAGTTCCTCGTAAGTATCCGGCACTCGACCACCAAATCGCGCGACAATCTCCTGTGCGCATTCTCGAAGACGTAAGGCACGACGCGGGTAGCCTAGCGTGCCCCATGCAGAAATCACTTCTGCTGCGGTTGCTTCTGCCAGCTTATCTGGACTTGACCACACCGCCATCCAACTTTGCCAGTATGGCAGCACACGTGTCATGGGAGTTTGCTGACTCATCACCTCAGAGAGCAACACTCCCCACGCATCCGTCCGTCCAAAGCGCCATGGGAAATCACGAGCATGATCTGCCCACCATGGAGCAAGTGCATCATGATAAGCAGAGTAGTCATCGTCGGAGTGTACGTCAGGAGAAACTGTGTGGTCTGTCATCGTCACTATTGTCATACATATGAGTAATGAGCACAAGCCAGAAAATGCAGACAAATTGCGCCCTATCCCTGCAAGTCAAAGGCCAGAAGACCAGCAAACCGCTATGTTTGAATACGGCTACCGCAAAAAGAGCTACGCGCCAGATGAGCTCATTACGGATGCTCATGGAAATCCTATTACTGTTTCCGATACGATGCTCACGGCAATTGAGGCTGCAAAGCGCGTCACACAAGTACCTCACGTGTGCTTTTACGAGCCACGTATCCCAGGGAATACTGGCTCTGCCATTCGTCTGTGTGCCATTACTGGTTCCGTACTACACCTCATTGAACCGTTGGGTTTCAATTTGAAAGATACGAAACTTCGTCGCGCTGGTCTTGACTATCACGATATGGCACATGTCGTCGTACATGAGAGTTTTGAAGCAATGGTAGAAGCTATGCCAGGTTTCCGTATCATCGCTTTCACCGCCCATGCGACAAAAAGCTATACTGACATCGAGTACACGCCGCATGACATCTTACTCTTCGGGCCAGAGCCGGGAGATATTCCCGATCCTATGGATGTCTTCTTTGGGCCGCACGTAGCTGAGCAGGTCAAACTTCCTATGCGACCAAGCTTGCGCTCCCTCAATCTTGCTAATACTGCATCCATTGCCCTGTACGAAGCTTGGCATCAACTCGACTTTGCTGGAGCCGACGAAGCTGAATAACGCTCTTGACGTATAGCTCTCGCCATACATACTGTCCAAACCCCTGCAGCGTATACCATTATGCGAATGCAGGGGCTTTTCAAACCTTAGCCATCGATATACTGGAGGCTACGGCAGAAATCACATCAATTTTTAAGGTCTTCGAGGTCACCATGAATAAAGCTATTATTACCGTCGTCGGTCACGACACTGTGGGCATCATCGCTCGTGTGTGCACTTATCTCTCTGAGTCCAATGTCAATGTTTTAGACATTTCTCAAACCATCGTCGACGGATTCTTTAATATGATGATGATTGTGGACTATGCCAATGCCACCGTCGATTTTTCGGAAATTGGAGATACCCTTGACAAGCTTGGCGAGGAAATCGGCGTCAGCGTCCGTTGCCAGCGCGAAGAAATCTTCACTAAGATGCATCGCATCTAAACTCACTTACCACACTTACAATCCACAAAACACGCTTATATCAGCGACATCTCAAGGAGTTTAGCGATGACATCAATGCTTGACGCAATGGAAGTGCGCGAGACAAACACCATGATTGAGCAGGAAAAGCTCGATGTGCGCACTATTACTATGGGAATTTCCCTTCTCGACTGCGTCAGTGATGACGTAGATACATTATGTGAGAAAATCTATACCAAAATCACTACATATGCTCGTGACCTTATCACAGTAGGTCAGCAGATTGAGCGCGAGTACGGCATTCCGATTGTCAATAAGCGCATCTCCGTGACCCCTATATCTCTTGTCGGAGCAAGCGCTTGCAAGACGACAGACGATTATGTCAAGGTGTGCCAAACCCTCGACAAAGCTGCAAAGAAAGTCGGGGTCAACTTCCTCGGCGGTTTCTCCGCGCTCGTCTCTAAAGGCATGACTCCTTCTGAGGAACTTCTCATTCGCTCCCTTCCGAAAGCGCTGTCCACTACAGATTTCGTGTGCGCTTCTGTGAATGTTGGCTCTACACGTACTGGTTTGGATATGGATGCGGTAGCGCTCATGGGTAAAGTCGTGCGGGAAGTATCTGAAGCTACTGCAAGCCAAGATTCCTTAGGAAATGCAAAACTCGTCATCTTTTGTAATGCGCCTGATGATAATCCATTTATGGCTGGCGCGTTCCACGGCGTCACTGAGGGCGATGCCGTCATCAACGTCGGTGTATCCGGACCGGGTGTCGTCTCCCGCGCACTTGACGAGGCTAAAGGCAAGGATTTTGAGTTCCTCTGCGAGACCATCAAGAAGACGGCGTTTAAGATTACTCGAGTCGGTCAGCTCGTAGCTCAAGAAGCGTCCGCTCGGCTGGGCATTCCTTTCGGGATTATCGATCTCTCTCTTGCACCTACCCCTGCAGTAGGAGACTCCGTAGGCGAGATTTTAGAGAAAATTGGTCTATCTCAGGTGGGTGGACCTGGCACGACTGCAGCACTCGCTATGCTCAACGATCAGGTCAAGAAGGGCGGCATCATGGCATCGAGCTATGTAGGCGGTCTTTCTGGAGCATTTATCCCTGTCTCAGAAGATAAGAACATGATTGAGGCAGCAGAAAGCGGCAACCTTACCATCGAAAAACTTGAAGCTATGACATGCGTGTGCTCCGTAGGTCTCGATATGATAGCCGTTCCTGGAGATACTACAGCAGCCACCATCTCCGGTATCATCGCTGATGAAGCAGCCATCGGCATGATTAATCAGAAGACCACTGCCGTGCGCATTATCCCAGTGATAGGAAAGGGTGTGGGTGACACCGCTGAGTTTGGCGGCCTGCTGGGGCACGCGCCGATTATGCCTGTCAACACTTCTGACTGCTCTGAATTCGTATACCGAGGTGGGCACATTCCAGCTCCGGTTCATAGTTTTAAAAACTAATTTCAACTGAGCTGTTAAGAATGCGTTTGGCGTTGGCAAAGATGAGACTTTGCCAACGCCAATTCTGTAGTAGCTCTGTAGTAGCACAATACCTCACGTATCTTTAAGCATTTTCATGCTTAAAGCGTGAAAAATCAATCACCTCATCATAACGAGATAACTCGCCCTCCTCATAGTGATGGATAACTTCAATGAACGTGAGATCAGAAGTCAAGAGATACTCATGAATAGCATCTGCCGTCTTCTTATCCAACGATGCATTAATCTCATCGAGAAGCAGTATAGACCTGCCAGAGAGAATGGCTCTTGCTAGCTCAATTCGCGCGAGCTGTCCTCCAGAAAGCTGATCAGCGTTAGCCCCAAGGTCATACTGCAGCCCTTTTTCGTTTACGACTTCCTCAATTCCAAGAATCTTGCAGACTTCCTTCATGATTTCATGGGGTACATGTGCGCCGAGCGTGAGATTGTATTCTAATGAATCAGAAAATATCACTGGGTTTTGGCTTGCATACGCGAACTCATATGCAAAAGATCCTGCCTGTACACGCAGCCCGTTAAGTGTGATGTCCTGAGCTTTGCCATACTGACCAGTCATTAGGAATTGAAGAAGAGTCGACTTTCCACACCCCGAAGGACCTATAATTGCAATCTTCTTACCGCGCGAAATATCAAAACTTATCTTGTCGCTGAGAACTTTCTCATTGCGTATGAGAGAAATATCCTTAAACGTCATTATCTTTGTAGAGTCTGCCTTAGCGCTGACACTAGTACTGTCATTAGCGTTGGCATCGTTATCTTTTTCGCCCACAAGATTACTGATTTTATGTGCGATAGCTTTGGTCGTAGAAAGGTTATTTCTTTCGCTGAGAATAGTCAAAATAGGGTTGACAAACGAATTCGACAATTGCATGACAGCAAATAATGACGCCAACGATGCTTGGTGATGTGTGATTAAAAGAACGCCGACGATAAATGGGATAAGGAAAGTTCCCACTTCCGCTACAATACTAACGCTCGTTTGTGCATGAGCACTCAGAAGATTCATGCGCATCAATGAATTCTCGAGTTTGTTTATTACTTTCTCGTTACGTGCAACAGCGCTGTCTTCTTGCCGATACAGCTTGAGAGTCGCTGCTCCAGATAAGAAGTTCTTCGTCTTCGCAACATAGCCCTCGTTTGCTTTACTCCATACTTCGGACGCACGCTGGATAGGCTTCTGGAAAAAGTTAGATGCGACCAAAGGTATGCATGAGCCGACGAAAAATACAAGAGTGAGAACCCAATTCATAGCGAGCGCGTATGTCAACGATAAGATGAGAGTAAAAGCTGCGGACACAATATTAAGCTCTGCACCGAAACGGTTCGTCTCAAGGAGCTTGAAATCATTGGTAAAGAAACCTAATTTTTCTGACTCGTTACCATTCGCACTTGAAAGAATGCCACGAAGAACCTTCTTGCGTAAGAATTGATTGACATAGCGCACTGCATCAGTACGCATATAGTTGTAACCCAACTGAGATATAAGCACGATAAGGAGGAAAATAATGACCTCTACGACAATTTTCGGAAGCTCTTTAACGTTTCCATTCGTCGCTACAGCAGTCAGACTTGCTACCATAAAAGCTACTGCAATGCTTTCAGCGCTAGACAACAGCGAAAGAACAGTTAAGAGAATAAATTTCCCACGTGGATAATACTTTGCTATCATTTATCTTTCCTTAATGCATCTTCAATATGAAGAATAGCTGCATCTCACTTATAAGCTCCCCCTATCTCTAATTCTGAGAATAAAAATCGGCCGCGTGGATTTTGCAGTTACTACAAGACCTATCAAAAACACCGTTTGTGACGAACATCACGTCTTTGCATGAATTGTATTTTTTGCCAATTTTTCCAACACGCTGAGTAAGTCCAATGAACTCAGGCGCCAACACAATATTTATAATTTACTTCTTTAAAACTTCCATATTTAGTGTTATTTTATTCTCTCAGTACCATATTTACTGGTTACGCAATATGCCACGAAATTTGACAGAAAGAGAAAGAAAATATGTCTGAGAGCACCACAAGTACGAGCAAAGAACTCGCTTGGTATGACATCTTCAAGCCGTCTTGGTATGTAGAACAGATGAAAGGTTGGACACCAGCAAGTTATGGCTTGCTTTTGCTTGGTCTTGGCATCATCTTCGGTATGACCGTCGGCGGGAAAATTACTCCCGTTACCATCGCTACCATGCTTGCAGGTATGCTCGGATTTACTTGTACTCTCTCCATTACCAATGCGAAACCACTCAACGGTGTACTCGGTCTCGTTTCTGCAATTATCTACATCATCGTGGCTATCGAGGCGAAGAACTTTAACGATGTGATTCTTCAGAGCGTTTACATCTTAATTCTCGATTTGCCAGTTCTCTTCATGCCAAGCTGGGCAAAAAATGTCGATAAGAAGGTGCGCTACTTGCACGAAGATGGCAAAGGCGTACGTAATTGGGCACTTACTGCACTCTTCTTCGCCGTTGTACTCGGTATTCTGTACTACTCTGACACTCACTGGTTTATCAGCCCTCGCCCTTGGACGGACTCTATCGCAGCAGCTATCGGTATCACAGGTGCCATCCTGACGACATTGCGCTTCTCAGACACGTACTACTTCTGGACAGCACAGGGGCTTATGTCTATCGTTCTATGGGGCGTGACAGCATTCCAAGGAGATGCGAACTGGGTGCTCTTCGTCACTTACATCCTCTACTTGACCAATGATATGGTGGCATTCTTCGACTCTAAGGTATCGTGGTTCCATCACACAGGAAATTCTGCCGCGACCGGGCAGATTAAATAAGAGAAAAGGGCGTGATCTTATCTTGTTAGTACTCGCAGGCCCAATTGGCGCCGGGAAAACACAACTCACTCATCTACTCTCACAACAACTTGGCACTCAAGCTTTTGAGGAGCCAGTCACTGACAATCCTGTATTGCCCCTCTTCTACAAAGGCAACGAAGAGGCTGAAATGCGCCGCCAAGCAGGTGAGAAGGATGCGACAAACCACTACGCTTTTCTGCTCCAGATTTACTTCCTCAATCAGCGTTTTGCCATGATTAAAAAGGCAATGCAGGACGACAATAACGTCCTCGACAGGAGCATCTACGAAGACCAGCTCTTCATGAAGATGAACACTGACATGGGCAATGCTAAGCCTGAGGAATACGAGATTTACAAGCACCTCTTGAACAATATGATGGAAGAGCTTCCTTATGCAGCACACAAGAAGTCTCCAGATCTCATGATTTATCTCAAGGTCGACTATCCCACTATGATCTCGCGCATCGCCCATCGCGGACGCGCATATGAGCAGGTAGACTCCGACCCAACGCTTGAAGAGTACTACAAACGCCTCCTACGCTACTACGAGGATTGGGAGAGACGGTACGATGCATCGCCGATGATTACTATTGATGGGACGAAATATGACTTCGTCAATAGCGATAGCGACCGCGAGCACGTGTTGAACACTATTTACGGCACGCTTCACGATATGGGCAACATCGACAATGATGAGCTTAAACGGCTCATGATGCTCAATCAAGTGGATTAAATCTTCAATACCGTTAAGTGATGATGAGCGCATAAAGTATCAGATATCCCTTACAAAAAAGAGATACCTGATACTTTTGTTTAATAGCTAGAACGCTGCTCGAATCCGTTCGGGAATCATTACGACTTGCTCGTCGAAATTTACCTCACCATAGTTTGGGTCAATACATTTATCCCAGTATTCTAAATGTTTCTTGTCAATGTAGCTGTCCGAATCCTCTACAGAAGCACCGCCTAATCCTTGAATAGAAAACCAATATAGATATTCCGTCCCATCTTTCGCTATTTCACGAAATATAGATTCCACATACATTTTCTCATTCTCAAGCGTTAAAAGTGTGTCAGGCATGTGATTGTTAAGAAATGCCATCCATTCATCAACAACTGCTGATTTTCCCGGTAGAACGCGAAATCGCGTTAATTCTGTACGCATATTTTTACTATACAAAATGTGTCAGAACGTCCGACCTAGCACGTTCTGACACATTAGACTAATTTACAACTTCTCCAGTTGTGGGGAGAGGGGGGGGGAGTCAGCACACCCGTTCTGCTGGATTAGACGCCACCACGGCGAGCGCGCGCGGCGCATTCCACCCACGTGATTCAAACTCATCAGCAATCTTTTGAGCAATCAGGGCAGCCTGTCCTTTATCGACGAGCGCGATGATGGAGCCGCCAAAGCCGCCACCGGTCATACGTGCACCGTATGCGCCGTTCACACGTGCTACGTCTACTGCTACATCGAGCTGCGGGACAGTGACTTCATAGTCATCGCGTAGGGAGTTGTGCGACTCATTAAAGAGTTCTCCCGCGCGCTTGATATCGCCTGCTTTGAATGCGTCCACAAATTCAGTAACGCGTCCAATCTCTGTAATGACGTGGCGTACACGTTTTTGTGCTTCTTCGGAGTCGAGACGAGACACGAGAGCATCTACAGCTACAGCACGCTCAGTTTGAGGGAGTGCGTTGATACGGTCGGCAGGTTTGCGCAGCGACTTCACACCGAGAGCAGCAGCAGACTCTTCACATACACGACGGCGAGCAGCATACTGACCATCATTGAGCGAGTGCGGGGCTTGAGTGTCAAGCACGAGAAGTTCAAGCCCCAGCTTATCTAAGTCAAACTCCTGCTGGGATACACTCTCAAGCGCAGATAGTTCAGGGTTGCAGTCAAGCAAAAGCGCTTTACCTGCCTGGCAACGCATCGATGCAGACTGATCCAAGCCACCCGTAGCAGCTCCAGCCATATCATTTTCAGAAGTGATAGCCATATTAACGAGAGTGACACGCCCCTCATCAGTATCACCGAAACCGAGTCCATACACATCGTCAAGAGCGAGTGCCGTAGAGCATGTCATAGCAGCTGACGAGCTTAGCCCGCCGCCGAGCGGCACACACGAGGAGAAAGCTGCATCGAAGCCACGCACCTTATCTCCAAATCCACCACGTTCGCGCATCGCCCACGCTACACCGACAGGATACGCAGCCCAGCCTTCGACGCCACCTGCTTCCAAGCCATCAAGGTCGGCCTCAGCTACAATGCCATCAGAAAGCGTAGAGATGACGCGAACCTTAGTATCTTCACGAGGAGATAGAGCAATGAATGTGCGATGAGGAAGTGCAATCGGCAGACACAGACCGTTGTTATAGTCTGTGTGCTCGCCGATTAAGTTCACACGACCCGGTGCATCCCACACACCTGCAGGAGCAGAACCGAAAGTTTTTTCGAAAAGCTCTTTGGCCTGACGAGCACCTTCTTCAATGCTTAATGCATCAATAAATTCAATCTTTGCCATGGGAAGTTCCTTTTATTTAGCTCACAAGCAATTAATCAGCAACGATTAATCAGTAACGTTAGAAATATCGACTGGACCGAGCTCGTGGAAGCGAGCAGCAATCTTCTCTGGAGTCGTGTCAGAAATCCACGCAGCCATGCCAGATTCCGAGCCTGCCAAATACTTAATTTTATTCGCAGAGCGGCGGAAGGAGAAGAATTGCAAATTCAGGCGGTAATTTTCACGGCGTTTGTCATGCACTGGTGCCTGATGCCATGCGGAAATATATGGCAAATCCATGCCCTTACCGTCTCCGATATCAAAGAATGCATTGCCGCGCTTCAAGAGCTGCGAGTACATCTGGGCTAATCCCCAACGCTCATTATCGTTGAGCTCATCAAGAGTACGAACATCGTCACGCAGCGGTTGGACGTGTACTTCCAACGGCCAGCGAGCAGCAGCGGGAACGTAGCCAACCCATGTATCATTGCGAAGGACTACGCGCTCATCTGCCTCAATTTCAGCATCCTTGAGGTCTGTCAAGAGATTGGAACCATTTTTTTCAAAGTACGCCTGCGTATGCTGAAGCTCTGTCTCCAACCGAGGAGCAATGAACGGATACGAATAAATCTGACCGTGAGGATGGGCGAGAGATACACCAATTTCCTGACCATGATTTTCAAAAGGAAATATTTGCTCAATGCCGTCAATTGTAGAAAGTTCAGCGGTGCGGAAAGCCCACCCCTCCACGACGGTGCGCAAACGCTTAATAGGAAGATCTGCCGGAAGCCCCGTCTCATTCGGATCGAAGCAGATAACTTCACAGCGTCCGACAGCTGGCTGGGACTTCCACAGTGGATTGCCATCGACATTCGTTACGACGTCTGGAATGCCCGGCACACGAGTCATCGATGGGAAACGATTCTCAAAAACCACCACGTTATAGTCTGTATCCGGCACTTCTCCATCCTGATAAGGATCTCCAGGCTTGCGAGCAGCAAGTGGATTGCCCGTCGCCGTGGCACCCGGACCAGCTGTAATCGGTCGATTCATACGCGCTGTCGCCATTGGAATCCAGTCACCAGTAAGTGGATCTTGGCGCATAGTAGGAGCCTGAACCGGCATAGGATTGCCCTCACCGTCAATTCCCGGTTCATACCGATTTGCAAGAACACGTGGGTCCTTAAGCTCGCGCGTCTTCTGACCAGAAACGTACTCTGGGTCATCATCGAGATAGAAGAAATCGCGACCATCCGACAACGTTGTAGGGGTAATGCGAATGTTTTTACGTGCATACTCGCCTGGCACGTACTTCGTGAATGTAGTCATAGTTAATAGTATAGCGTAATTCTGTACTAATTTGTGCGGTTTTGTAACATTCTGTTATTCTTCACAACAGACTGGCACTATCCATTACGCAATTTCTACTGGGCAATGATGAGATTTCTTGCTACTTCACGAGTTGCCGCGACATCTTCAGGTGAAATTCCAGAATCCGTAATGATAGCGTCGACATCATCAAACCCTGCAAAAAGTGACAATGAGGTCAACTGCCACTTAGTATGATCCGTTAAGACGATAGTCTTGTTTGCGATAGACATCAACGCCGCCGCAGTAGATGACTCCAGCGAGTTCGGAGTGAGGAACCCACGTGGCACAGACACAGAATGCGTTCCCAGGAAGAGCAAATTTACACGCAGTGACGAAATGACACGGTCAGCAAGAGGCCCCACTAAAGAATTCGAACGTGTGGTCACACCACCAGTGACGATAACTTCCACATCCTTATTCTCCGCAGTCTGCACAAGTTCAGCGACCGGCAAAGAATTCGTCAAAATCGTAATACCCGTAGAATTTTCCGACTCAAGCAAATGCTGTGCAAATACATACGTCGTGGACCCTCCACCAATGGCAATCACATCACCCGGCTGCACAAGCTCTACAGCCTTGAGAGCAATAGAATCTTTAAGACCTACGTCCATCTGAGACTTGACTGCAAACAACGGCTCCGCAAGCAATGTCGACGAAGAGACAGCACCACCATGGACTCGCTTCACTAGCCCCTTGTCAGCAAGTTCGGAAATATCACGGCGAATGGTCATAGCTGAAACGCCGAACTCATCAGCAAGTCCCGCAATGCGTACAGCACCGCGTGTGCGAAGTCGTCCAAGTATAAGTTGTTGCCTCTGCGATGAAATCATACGAACATTATCGCACAAAAATATTGCACTTTCCACTCTTATACCGCTCTCATCCCGCTCTTAATAACTCGTAATTTAACAAAAAAGCGGTTCTTAACAAGAGCAGCAGCGCTCCATGGTCTCCAGTGGAGAAACATCATATACTTCCCTTATGCGTGCGTTTCGCTTATGATAGACAGAGCAACGAGGCATCGCACCGGAATTTGACACACAGGAAAGTTAGGGATTATGGCGCTTGTGCATGAACCAACTACGACATCACTGGAAATTCTTGAGCAAACTCTTATGCACACCGCACTCTTTGAACATGTTCCCCTTGACGATGCTCGCCAGCTTCTTCCGTATCTTGAACGGCGCACTTACGCCAAAGGAGAGTATATCTTCCATGAGGGTGACGAAGATCACACTATGTACATCATCGAACGCGGACGACTGAAACTTACGCGCGAGTCTTTTGATCAGCGTATACAACTCCTCAGCATTTCTGGCGCAGGAGAAATAGCAGGTGAGATTCCCGTTTTTGACCCTCATGGAGGTCCGCGCACAGCTTCCGCAGTAAGCATGGTCAACAACACCGTTGCCCTATCTCTCGCATCCCATGTTCTTTTCTCATGGTTGAACGAGCACCCTCGTGTGGCTGTCAACATGCTTCAAGTCCTTGCAAATCGCATGCGCCATAATAACGAACGTATTTCAGACCTCGTCTTCATGGATGTTCCAGCACGCTTGGCAAAGACACTTATCGATCTTGCGAAGCGTTTCGGCGAGCCAACGGTTCAGGGTCTCGTTGTCCCTCACGACCTCACGCAGGAAGAACTAGCACAGCTAGTCGGCACTTCGCGCGAAACGGTAAATAAGGCGCTCATGGATTTTACGAATCGAGGATGGATAGCACGCGAGGGGCGTACTATCATCATCTATCAGCCTGGAAATCTCATCTTGCGCGCACGACATTAAAGTGCCATACGTGGAGTACTTAAAAGTACCCGCTTAAAATACTCCTCGACGCGTTTAGCCATTCAGCTAGACTGGTACGTATGTCTGAAGAAACTGGGAAGAATAAGTTTACACCAAAACGCTTATTCACACTGATTTTGTCGTTCTTACTCTTTTGCGCAATGGGCGGTATCGTCGCATCCGGCATCGTCATGCCTGCTGTGGTCGGCGCAACGGTTGTCGCAAAAGCTGTCGAACCGCAGATGAGCGCAGGTGTCGAGGACGTCAACTTCGACTTGAACGATTTGCCTCAGCAATCGCGCATGTACGCATCTGATGGAAAGACAGTGATTGCTACGTTCTACACACAGAACCGCATCATCGTCCCACTGAAAGACATTGCTAAGGTCATGCAGCAGGCTATGGTAGCCCGCGAGGATCGTCGATTCTTCCAGCATGCCGGCGTGGATCCTACAGGTGTATTGCGCGCGTTCGTGCAAACCTACGTGTCCAAGGGCGATACGCAAGGCGGATCTACTCTGACTCAGCAGTATGTCAAGAATATACTCATCGACCAAGCCACAAATTCAGACGACCCTATCGCTGCATACCATGCACAGGAAGATACCATCGCACGCAAGCTACGCGAAATGCTTCTCGCTGTACAGCTTGAAAAGACTTACTCCAAGGCAGAAATTCTTCAGGGTTACCTCAACATCGCTCAGTTTGGCTCAGGCGTATACGGTGTAGAAACAGCCTCCCGCCACTACTTCAATAAGTCAGCAAAAGACCTCACTCTTGGCGAAGCAGCTACCATTGCTTCCATTACGAAAAATCCTCAGGCATACGACCCAACTCTTCATCCAGAGGAGTCTCAAAAACAGCGCGATATCGTCCTTGATTTAATGCAGCAGGAAGGATACGCATCTGCTGATGATGTCAAGGCAGCTAAAGCAGTCAATATCGCAGATATGCTTCACATCCAGGATGTGGAAGTTGGCTGCCAAACCGCGGGCTCCGCGGCATACTTCTGCGATTATGTCGTCAACAAGATGCTTCAGTCTCCTAACTTTGGCGAGACCAAGGCAGACCGACGCAAGCTTCTCTATCAAGGTGGTTTGAACATTTACACCACTATGGACGTCAATGCCCAAGCCACAGCATGGCAGGCGGTGCGTGACGTCGTACCTGAAAACGACCCATCGGGTATCGAGTCCGTACTTGCGGCAGTTAAGCCTGGTACAGGCGAAGTACTCGCTCTTGCGCAAAATCGAACATATGATGCCACCGCGAGCGCTTCAGGCACTCACACCTCTATCAATTACGCGGTGGACCAAGCAGATGGCGGCGGACAGGGTATCCAGCCAGGTTCTACGTTCAAACCTATGAACCTCGCAGCGTGGATGATCAATGGTCGCTCTATCAACGAACCACTGCGCACAGCCACCTCATATGCTAATGCATCCATTCCATGTAACTCTACACAGGCGGGATATTGGAGCGTGCAGAACACTGGCGGCGGTACGGTCAATCCTGAGACACCGCTTCAAGCTCTTCTCCAGTCTCATAACACCACTCAGGCTTCTATGGCACAAAAGATTGGTTTGTGCTCCATCGCCGACACTGCTACCGCTATGGGCTACCATAATTCCCTAGCGGGGCAGGAAGATATTCACAGCACTATGTATGCGCCATTCATCATTGGCTCTCTCAATACTTCTCCACTCACTATGGCAAACGTCTTCGCAACTATCGCTGGAAAAGGCGTTAAGTGCGACCCTATCGCTATCACTAAGGTCGAGAAAAATGGCAAGAGCTATCAGGTGCCTTCTGCAAACTGCACACAGGCAATCCCTGAAAATGTAGCGCAAACCGTAGCGTATGTGATGAACCTCGGTGCTACAAAGGGTGCTGCGACAGCTGCAAACCTTCCAAACCGTAAGACCTTTGCAAAAACTGGTACTGCAGAAACATACTTTATGAATACTGGTGGCTTCACGAACGGAGTAGCAGCGTTTGCTGTAGCAGGAAATATGGAGACACAAAAGGACATGTCCGGTATGACTATCAACGGTGTAACCCGCCGCAACTGGTATGGTATGTACCTCGCATCTCCTATCTTTAAGAACTTTATGGAAGCCTACACTACTGCTGCAAGCATTCCTGATGACCCAAGCTACGGTACCCCAGATCAAAAGTTCCTTGGTGGCTCAAGCTCTGCATCGAGCTCTTCTAGTTCGCGTAGCGCAAATCGTAGCACGCAGTCTCAAACTCAGACCCAACAGAACAATAATCAGTCCGACACGGACAACGAAGACGATGGAGACGACTAATATAGTCTTGTAGAGCAACTCCATAACTTGCTCGTACAGGGTATGATAAGGGGCTTCCTCACGAAGGTTTACGTGAGGAAGCCCCTTTGATATGTGCATCAGTATCCATCAGCAAAGATAGAGATACATAGAGACACGGAAGTTTAGCTAGCTAAGCTCCTCACTAAGCCCTTTACTCTACATCCACGCCCACAGCTTCTGCCACACTAGAGAAACCATCACGGCGAAGTAATTGAGCCAGACCGCGTTTAAGTACGGTAATATTTTGTGGCCCACGATACATGAGCGAGGTGATGAACATTACGAGACTTGAACCTTTACGAATCTTTGCATACGCCTGTTCTGGAGTAAAGACTCCGCCTATTCCCGCGATAGCAAAGCGGTCGTGATAGTCGCGATACGTTCGCTCAACGAAAGAATTGTTCAGGCTCTCCGTAGGAAGTCCCGACAGTCCGCCTACCCAATCTGGTGGAACGTCAAGACCATTTCTGTCCTTACGCAAATTTGCTATAGATAATCCTTGCACATCATGGTCAGAAAGTACATCGACGAGCTCTTTGAACTCCTCCCATGACTTATCACTCGGCATCTTGACAAGTACAGGCTGACTATGCTCCACCTTATCTAATGCAGTGAAAAGCTTGTCTAAATTCTCAGGATTCGTGAACTGCTCACCTACGCGCGTATTTGGGCAGGAAATATTGATTTCAAGCATGTGCGTACGGTTAGCCGCACGGGTAAAAGACTTAACGTAGTCTTCCACACCTTCATCAATATCGCCAGTCAGGTCGTCATTCGTGCGTGCCAAAGAAGCCGAGATGCGCATAGTTTGAGCATTTATCACGGCTTTCTCCACACGTGGCATTACCATGTTTACACCATCGTTAGCAAGCCCGACATGCACCATCATAGAAGCGTATTCAGGCAAACGGTGGAACCACGGACGAGGATTCCCCGCGCATGCGCGCGACGTTATAGAGCCAATTGTCTCAAATCCGAAACCAGCATTGTCAAGCAACACAGGTAAATCACAATCCTTATCAAGCCCAGCAGACAGACCAAAAGGATTATCAAACTTCACGCCCATGACAGACGTTTCTAAAATAGGGTCCGTGTAGTTTATCATGCCCCGTAACGCCCACATAAGAGGTAGAACGTGACGCGTCACGCGTGCAAATTGAAGCATTTGTGCATGGGCATCATCAGGAGACTGGTCAAACACGATAGGCTTGACCGCTTCTTTATACGCTAGCTGAAACAAGCCCGTACTTGCACGATTGATGGCATCGCGAACGACACTGTCACTTACGTATCCCATAAAGTTCCTCCTAGAGTCGAGTCTCATTGTACTACTTTTACTATGGGATACGATTTGTCCACTCGTCACTACTGTACTTTTCTGCAGCGAGCAGTTGCGCTCGCTCTGTAGTCTGAGCGTCGAGTTTGGACTCTCTTATGTGCGGAATAATCGTTTTTGCCTGATTTTCCAGTGCGTGCCACAGTTCATCACGACTTAACTGAGTTTGAGATCGTAATGGGTCTACGCGTTTCACTGCTGATTTCACGGGTTTGTCTGACATTTTTTCGCGTGAAATGCGCAAGACTTCAACCATTTTTGCCGCATCGATATCGTATGCCATCGTCACGTGGTGGAGCACACTTCCTCCAGTCGCGTGAGACGCCCTATACCTTCGCTGTGCAGCACCACCAATCTTCCCTGCCGCAGAAGTGATGTCGTTCAGCGGCTTATAGCGCGCTTCAATCCCCACATGTTGAAGAGCCAGTATAACCCATTCATCACACCTCTTATACGCCTCATACCCCGAGAGTCCATCAAGAAAATCCGCAGGCACGTAGAGCGAATACGTGATCGTATTTCCAGGCTCCACAAACATCGCGCCGCCACCAGTCATACGACGGACAACAGTGAAATTATGCGCCTTGGCACGCACTCTATCGACTTCATTGCTCACACTTTGGTGAAGCCCGATGATGACAGCATTACTGTCCCACTGCCAAAAGCGCAAAGTAGGCTTTCTTGCGCCTCGTGCCACGTCGCGTGCAAGAATCTCATCGAGTGCCATGTGCATAGCCGGGCTGCGCGGCTGCGGATCGCCAATGATATCAAAGTCATAATTGTTCCACGTGAAACATAGCTGTTCAATTTTTTCGCCATCTCGACTGACTGCACTCAAGTAAGGTATGCGCAATCCGCTACCTTGGACGACGGTACTCGTGGGACGCTCCTGCGTATGAGGAGTCAACTCTTCATACGGCCGCATCTCTCTATTTGCCTGCTCAGCCGCCTTGTTCATCGCGCACTCAATTGCTTCAGCAGTGAGTCCGACAAGTTGTGCAGAGGGATAACGCTCCTGCACTGTTTCTACAGCTTTGTGTGCTGACGCCACAACGAGGAGCTTTTCCATATATTCCACGACAGCGCTAGGATCCTCTACTGAGTCTATGAAGAAGTCGCCATCAAGCTGAACACGACATAGCCGCCCCTGCGCATACCACAGTTGAACGGCTACAAGTTTTCCGCCGGGGACTTTACATGCCCCGCGATATGAGGTGAGTTTATGCCAGTCGCGCAAGAATATCCTGTCCTACTTGGTGCGTGGAACGCGCAGTAGAACCATTTTCTTCAATATCTGCTTCCACAGCACGCTCAATCTTTTCTGCCGCATCGTCCAATCCAAGATGATGCAACAACATTGCTGATGACATGATAGCAGCTGTTGGGTTCGCGATTCCTTTACCAGCGATATCTGGAGCCGATCCATGAATCGGCTCAAACATCGACGGATACTTACCTGAAGCGTTAATATTTCCCGAGGCCGAGTAGCCCACGCCTCCTACAACCGCCCCAGCTTCATCCGTGATAATGTCGCCGAAGAGATTATCTGTGAGAATGACGTCGAAACGCCCTGGGTCAGTAACGATAAAAATAGTCGTAGCATCGATATGCAAGTAGTCATGCGTCACTTCAGGATATTCCTCAGCGACCTTATCCACGATGCGTTGCCACATGTCACCCGCATTGATAAGCACATTTTTCTTATGCACAAGAGTGACATGCTTACGGCGCTTCATCGCAAGATCAAATGCATAGCGAACCGTACGTTCTACTCCAGCGGCAGAATTGATAGATACCTCCGTCGCTATCTGCTGATCTGTACCAGCATGAGCAGATCCACCTGCGCCTACGTATAGTCCTTCCGTGCCTTCACGCACCACGACGAAATCAATCTCACCGGGATGAGCCAGTGGGGACGTCACACCTTTATATAACTTTGAGGGACGAAGATTAATGTAATGATCCAAAGCGAAACGCATCTTCAAGAGCAATCCACGCTCAAGCACGCCAGCCTTGACACGAGGATCACCGATAGCCCCGAGAAGAATTGCATCATTGCGCTTAATTTCATCAAGAATCTCATCGGTCAAGATGACGCCGTCGCGCAAATAGCGGTCAGCGCCGAGGTCAAACTGCGTGTAGTTAAACTGCGCCACACCCTCGGTAGCTTTCTCCATTACAGCTTGAGCTTCTGGGGTAATTTCTTTGCCAATTCCATCGCCAGGGATAACCGCGATGTCATACGTTTTCGTATCTGCCATGACTCAAGTGTAAGGGGCAAGGCTCAAGGAATGGTCACTACGTCCGCAGAATGAACGTTGCTTAGCATATTCCCATAATGTCAAGGCACCACGCGTTTTCGAAGGATACTTCATCCCACTGTTTGTATCGTCCGGAAACTCCACCGTGCCCTGCCTCTACTTCGATTTTTGCAAAAGCTTCAATGCCCATACCCAACTCGCTCATACGAGCAACCCACTTCATGGGTTCTACATAGTACACACGCGTATCATTCATAGATGTCGTTATGAAAATGACAGGGAAATGATCAGTGCCAAAAGCTTTTTTGCGCTCTTGTGCCGTTGGCACGTTTTCATATGGTGTGTACGACTTCATATAGTCATACACCCGTTCATCGTGAAGCGGATCTCCCCATTCATCCCATTCAGTAACTGTCAAAGGTAAATTCTCATCAAGAATGGTCGTCAGCGCATCCACGAAAGGCACATCTGCTTCGATACCCGCATAGAGGAATGGCGCGATATTTGCCACAGTCCCCATGAGCAAACCGCCAGCAGATCCGCCATTGGCAACGGTTCTTCGCGGGTCAGCAATTCCAGCATATTGAAGCGCAGCAGTAACGTCTACAAAGTCGAAGAAAGTATTTTTTTTCTTCAGACGTCTGCCCTGCTCGTACCATGCGCGACCCATCTCGCCGCCACCGCGAATATGCGCTACTGCAAAAATCACACCGCGATCCATCATGCTTGGACGAGCCACAGAGAATCCCGGATTTGAGCTGGATTCGTAGGAGCCATACCCCGTGATAAACATCGGAGAACTACCATTGCCCGAAAAATCACCATCTTGAGCGCGAAACATATCAGAAAGTTCAGGTGCACTCAAAACCATATCGTTAGCATCACTCGAAAGTGTCATGTGGTCAAGTGACGGCACAAGTCCACGCTTCCAGACGAGGGACACAGGCACGTGTACCCCATCGCGAACTTCTACCCATATACGACGCTCAGCGTAATCATCCTGATGATAATTAAGGACCGATGCTTCCTTGAGCACATAGTCTTCGCCCGTGAGCGGATTGAGTTCACACAACTGACTCGGATGCGTGTAACTCGTCACCGCGTAGCGTACAACGGGTGCATCATAAGAAGGATTTGCACTAAAACCTACGGACGGAATCACGCCATCGACGTTTTCGCCGAGGACGCTAAAACTTAACGGACGGCCTGCTTTCCAATCTCTATACGCTTGAGCTTTCGACATAATGGCACTATGGTGCAAACCATTCGCACGATAGCTAAACGTGATGAAATGTTTGTATATCCCCAACCCGCCTACTTGCAGTCCTGCTGCACCTTGCACGATATCGGGATTAGCCGGGTTATAGTATGGTTCGCTTACTGAGCGGGAGCGATCCTCCTCGGCAGCTTCTTCGCACGCATAATCAGAGCCTACCGCTATACACGTGCCATCTGTGAGCTTATAGGGACCGGCAGATTCGCTCATATCGATAAGGTCAATTTCAAAATTAGGATGTGCGACATTATGCACAACCACGGCGACAGGTACATCTGCACCGTCGGCTCCCATACCTTCAAAGCGAGCAAAACTCACATCATATTCCACTCCGTCACGACGTGGAATAAATGGCTCAAAACGGCGAGCACGGGGGTCATCGTCCGCGAGAAGAAGCCCTGGAATATCTTCTACTGCGAGATGAAGTACTTCTGATGTCGTTTTAGAACTCGTCTCGACGATGATACGCTGTTCGTCAAAGCTCAAACCTGCTCCAACCCAAAAACGCTCATCTTCTTCACGCCACACCATCGTATCTTCATCGACAGTCGTCCCCACACGATGGAGCCACACCTCGCAAGGACGCCACGCATCATCTGTGCGCACGTAGAAAATCCATTGTCCATCCATCGTGATGAATGCACCTGCGCTCACGCCTGTAATAATGTCAGGCAACTCCTCACCTGTGGATAAATCGCGCATGTGCACGTCATAACGCTCATCCCCGCTCGTGTCGATGCTATAAACCAAGTAACGTCCTGATTTGTCGAGGTCCATGCCGCCAGAACGGAAGAAATCGTAGTTCTGTGCTTCCGCGTTTGCATCAAAGATGACTTCTTCATCTTCGAGATTTTTCTGAGCTGTAACTTTCGGTGCCGTCCAATCATCGACGTCACGCACTGGCACACGGCACTGCTTGCCGTACTGCTTGCCCTCCTCAGTGCGCGCAAAATACCAGTAATCACCGATGCGTGTCGGTACGCTCATATCTGTCTCTTGCACGCGACCCTTAAGCTCGGTAAAAAGAGTGCGCTTTAGCCCAGCAAGATGAGACGTTACTTTATCTGTCAAACGGTTATGCGCTGATACAAAATCTTGTACTTCCCAGCTTTCTTTATCACGAAGCCACTCATAATTGTCGATAAACTCTCGTCCATGATGAACGCGAATGTGAGGATCCTTGTGTGCTTGAGGGATATCAGCAGATGTTACGCCATGTGATGCAAAATAATCCGTCATAGTATTTTTTCAGCCTAGCTCTCTCTTCGTCGTATCGTCTCGTGGACGTCCTTATAACTCACAACTCTTGTGTGTTTTGTGCGATATGTGTACGCCCGCTTTTAGTTGCCCTTTTTCAACCGTTCTGCCTCGACTTCTAGCAATGGAAGCATCGTCGCCATTAAGCTCACACCTGACTGTCCGTAATACACGGGCACATCCACATCCGGGGCAGACGGCATACTCATCATTTGCTGAATCCGCTTCTCATCGCGCGTCAGCTGTCTAATGCCGATAGCGATGATGCGCCCTGGGTAGAGTTTGGTCAGTCGCGCGTATGTAGTCGGGTCATGCTGCCCATCGTCACCGAGCAGAATAAAACGCATATGCGGAAAATCAGCCATGAGCTGCTGTGCAAATTCTAGCTTGTGCTGGACGCCACTAGGGATAAACGTCTTCGGACGAGGATCGATGTCACGCAAAAGGATCGGACCTTGCGGGAAACCATGCGCGTGAATCAATTCACGGATAGAGCCCTCGACATTCCACGGGGATGTAGAAAGATAGAAGAACGGCGCTCCAGGAAATAAATCCGCTATCTTGTTGTAGAAAACGCTCATACCCGGCACAGAATTACGAGTGTTAGGATCCGCAAAGAGAAGCTTTGTAGCAGCTTTTACAAGTTCAGGTACTTGAGACACCATGATAGTGTCATCGACATCAGAAATGATACCCACAGGTGCACCGTCCGGGGCAATGAAAACAGGAGCAGACACAGAGGAACGATTTTTTACGCTATACGATACTGTGTGAACGCCAGCGCTCATATCACGCTTCGTAATTAAATCAAGATATCCTTGATTATCCGAAGCAATCATCGCCATATCTGACTCAGCATTTTCGTCAACTGAATCAAATCGACTCATCTGTCCTACCTGCGCAGTCTGCACGGGAATCCCGTCGATGTGAAGTCCTACAGGAACATGCGCTGCGGGAATCATGAGCATATTGCGAAAACCGCGGTAGATACGACGACGAAGTCCATGCCCTGGCCAGCTCAGCGTCGTGCGGCAGACGATTCTCGTAAATTTTTCCGTACCGTAGCTGACATAGGGGTCAACTCGCGGATAGAAGCCTAATGCAAGCGCGAGCTTGGTAGATAGCGCATACCATACTCCGAAAGCGCCTGTGATGATTTGCCGGATAAGGCGTACGAAGAAAGACTTTTGAGAAGGTTTTTCGCGCACAGACGGAGCATCAATTGTGGTGCGTGTACGTTGCACTACGATTGGCTTTTGGTCTCGTACCATTGTGCTTCTCCCCTATCCGCTCTTATATAAAACCCAATCTATTCGGTAACTTTCTTGTACCCGTCTGCATCCAAAAGTTCTGGTTCATCATCGTCAAGCTCAATCTTGAGGATCCAGCCTTCTCCATACGGGTCACCGTTGATAACCTCAGGGTCATCAGATACCGCGTGGTTGACATATTTAATTGTTCCAGAAACTGGCACTACCATAGTGGAAATAGCTTTTGCAGATTCCAACTCGACAGGCTCATCGCCTGCTCTCACTTCACTACCTTCATCAGGGAGGTCAATAAAGACTAAATCACCTAACCGCTCTACTGCATACTCTGTCACACCAAGTACAGCAGGGGACACAGAGGTATCTATCCACACGTGATCTTCGGAGTACATCAAGTGATCCGGAACGCTCAAATCCGGCGTATTCGCGTTATTTTCATTCATAGTCATATATTACCGTATTTCATTCGCACGCTACAGGCTATTTATATGGTTTTATAGGTAAGAGAGCTTGTGACAGAGAGCTGACGGCGCACGAAAAGTAGGAAAAGGCACCCATAACTCGCGCTACAGGTGCCTTGCGCTCACGCGTACGTTCAGCTATTCGCGTACTGGAGACATAGGAGTACTTCCTACTACTTGCACCATAGTTCCAGGCTGCGCAAAGTCGTAAACCCACTTCGCATCTTGCTCATACATATTGATACAGCCGTGGGAGCCTGGACGACCTTTAGCGATGTTATCTAATGCCCAAGGAGCCGCGTGGAATGCTTCGCCCCCATTGTAGTAAGACACCCACTGTACTCCAGGCGTCACGTATCCTGGCCCCCGCATCGTCTGAGACGTGTACTTGATATTAATGAAGAAAGTGCCATCATCAGAAGTCTTATCGGGAGTATTTGCCCCAGAAGAGATAATAAATTCCCTGACTAAAGTAGAACCGCGGTATGCGTACGCCCGCTGTGCGCTTAAATCAACTTTCATCCACGCGTCACCATTAGGAGAGTCATAGTCAGCTACGCGCACGTTCGTTTTAAAATCAATGACATCCGCCGCAACAGTCACCGATGTAGCTTCTGTACCTGCGAGAGCCTTCTCCAAAGCCTCCACAGTAGCGCTCTGGTCTTCTTTAACTGCGACTCCTTTACGCCCCTGTGTAACGGTAGCGAATACTTTGCCGGCAGCATTTTTAACCTGAACTTCATCCACCTTGTCTTGATTAAGCTCCGTACTATGAGCGCTAACATACTGGGCTACGGCATCTTTATTGACAGTGAGATTAAGTGTACCGTTTGTCATATCAGGAGCGTAGGTCATCCACGTAGCAAGAGTCGCCCTATCGACAGTAATCGCTTTGCCTTGCCCGTTGTTTAATTTCACTGGGGTATTCAAGCGTGCATTCGCAGCATCTGCAGTCTGCTGAGCGGTTTCATCACTTACAGCAGATGGCACAGTTTCTTCAGAAATCGTCGCAGACGTCGTAGTACCTGTATGCGCGACCGCATTCTGTACTACTGCTACAAGTTCCTGTGTATTGATACCTTTGCCTGGTTTGCCGAGCTGGGCTTCAAACTTTTGAGTCTGAGAGTTGTAAGCTACGCCTGCTTCTTGCACGAGGTCATCCTGCGTCAGGAATTGCTTCTGTGCCCACTGATTAAGCGCTGTAGCATTAATCTTTTCAGTGATGATATTGACGTTTTTATGTGCAAAAGGATTGATACGATTGAGCGCACCGCCAAGACCACTGTTAGACTTTGCTTTTAGCACAGCATCAACGCTTTTGCGCGTATCTGCCTTGATACCAAGCTGAGCGAGACTAACAGTTTTTGTCTGACTGCCCACGGTAAAACTGACCTTTGTCGTTTTGAGAGAGCTCTGTACCGCGCGAGCGACATCTTCCTTGCTCTGCCCTGCTAACGAGACGTTTCCTAGAGAGACCCCCGGAGCCACACGCTGACTGTAATACTGTGAAGCACCCCACGCAGCACCACTCACACTTCCTACAAGTATAAGGGCGATAACAGCCACGATGATAGCGTTACGACGCTTATGGGGCTTCTTCACCGGCTCAATTGCCCGCAGCGCCTCATCCATGCGGCTCAATTCCACAGTGGTCTCCTCGTCCACGCGGCCTCCTTCCCTCATTTGTAGGTTTTACTCAAGTTTTTACAGTAACTTTTGCTAGTATAGTATCTATTCATCACAAAACAAGAACTTTTTCTGTACAATTACATAAATCTTTGTCGTAATCTTTACTGTAACTTCGCGCCATACCACTGCTCAATCATTGACAGGGCAATAGAAGATGCTCCCGGTAATTGAACTTTGCCTAAAGCAACGGCATTCATAAACTCATCTCGGCTGAACCATCGAGCGTCTTGTACTTCACGAGTATCCAGTGAAAACGCATCATTCACAGCGGTAGCACTATATGCCACCATGAGCGATGCTGGCACCGGCCACGGTTGAGAACCTAGATACTCAATATGTGCTACATCGATGCCTAGCTCTTCTTTTACTTCACGATGAATGCTGTGCTCGATATTCTCGCCTACTTCCACAAAGCCTGAGCATACCGAATATACACCGTCATCCCATTGGGCATTATGTTGCAGGAGAATTCGATCATCCTTATCTGTAATGCGCACAATCATCGATGGCTCAATTTTAGGGAAGGTGATATACGGACCGAATGCATCGTCGTGCGTACGCGTGCAGCGCAAGGCCCACCCGCCGTGAATGCTTTCTACTACTGCTCCGCAACGAGAGCAGTGCGTATGGGTCGCATGCCATTGAGCAAGACTCGTAGCCATGACAGAAATCTGAGATTCATTAGGCGTCACATATAATGCAGCTTGGCGCAAAGGAACCCAGTCAAACTGTGCTCGTGCCCGACGTATAAATTCGTGAAGTTCGTTATTTTCCTTATGCTCCTCCTGAGAGGCTTCATCAACTAGCGCATCTATGTCAAGCGCCACATATGTCGTAGTCCTGTGAGTCGAAGCATCACAAACCTCACCAAGGTAATAGAAGGCTTTCGCTGTTTGGGCATGCAAAGCATGCGCCACATACGTGCCAGACAAGCTTGCAATCCTTCGCTTATGCGCCGTAATAACCGACGGTGACGTACCATTCTTCGCGAGCGCCACCTGCGCACCCTGCACCATCATCACTTGTGTATGTTCATCACCAATGAGCGCACGCATCTTGTACTCATCAAGGTTTTCCCGCACATCCACGCGCCAATCTACTCGTCCACCGGTGAGGGGAACGTTTTCAAGTGTTTGCTGAATGTTTAGCGGACGAATATGGCTTTCTTCTGCACGCTGTAGGAGTTCTTCTGATTCTGATTCTAGCTCTGTCGTCTGCCGCACTCGTAATACGAGGTCTTTCAAAGCTGTCGCAACCTCTACAGGCTTTTCAAAACTTGTAAAATGACCTGCGTCATCAATCTGCGTAAAAACGACATCTGCGTGAGCCATCTTCTCAGCGAGCGGTCGCATTACTTCCGGGTTTGATGACCCGTCAAGCTCTCCGCTAATTACTGCCACAGGGACGGTGATTTGAGTAGCCGTGTCATTTTCATCTCGGCGACCTGCTGCCATACGCTGACGCCATGCGATGCCTGATGGAGTTTGAGAGTTAATCCACCCCACAAAAGTATCAATAAACTCTGCAGATTTCTTGAAATCAGAATCGTTTTCTTGAGGATGTGCAAAATGAAGCACAGGTTCGAGAGTTGATTTACTTTCAGCAGTTTGTGCTACCTGAAGTCGGTTTGCACGTGCTGCTCCTCTATCAGCATCAGCCTTTGTGTCACAAAGCGCGATGCCTGCTACCGACTCAGGATAAAGTCGCTCTATAGCCAAAGCAGCGTACCCGCCCATAGAAATTCCTACATAAATAGCCTGTTCAAATCCTTGACTCTGCACAGCGTGTACGATGGACGATGCGAGACGATCCATCGCTTGCTTATAGGCTCCATCTTCAGCGGCTGCGCCCGTCTGTTCTTTCGTCGGTACGGGGTTAACACCAGCGCCAGGCATATCAATCGCCATCACCGTCAAATCTGGGACCTGGCGTACAAGTTCCTGCGCCGCTCTATCCCAGACATGATGATCCACAGGGAACGCATGGATAAGCACGATAGGTATACGAGAGGAACTCTGAGTCGAGACCGCTAATGATTCACGATGGTAGTAGTACACAGGTATGTCGAAGTATTTGATTGCCATGCTTTCCACGGTACTCTCTCGCAAAGAGTTACTGCCTGCATATGATGTCATAATTACACGCTCAGCTGAGAGCAAAGCACGCTGGAATAAGTGTGAGAGGGACTTGGTTGTGTAAGTCAGCGTATAACCACCTACGAGCCTATGAGCACTTTAAGAAAAATAAGGAAGGACTATCATGGCTACCCACGCAATTTCTCAAGAGCAGTTTAATGACGTCGTCTCAGCTAATGACATCGTACTTGTTGATTTTTGGGCTACCTGGTGCGGCCCATGTCGTGCTTTCGGCCCTGTGTATGAAAAAGCATCTGAAAAGCATGCCAATATCTATTTCGGCAAGATTGATGTAGATCAAAACCAGCACATAGCACAAGCAGCAAACGTTCAGGCTATTCCTACGCTGATGGCTATCAAGAACGGTACCGTAGTCTTTCAGCAAGCAGGCGCTTTACGCGCTTCAGATTTGGAGGAGGTCATCAAGCAAGTAGAAGATCTCGATATGGGCACAGTTGAGGTAGAGGGAACAGGAAACAATACAGGAAATAGTGCAGAAAGCAAGTAAAATATTTGCCCCCTCTCATCCGTAAGGGGTAAATGATAAAATAGTTGAGTTTATAACTGAAAATCGATATTATCGGTCGAAGCTAGGAGTTTTATGTCTGGTCGTCACGGACAACCAACCGTTCCACTCATCAAGAAAATGCAGCGCAAACACTGGACTGCATTGGGTGCTGGTGTAGCAGCAATCGTTCTGCTTACCACTGGAGGGGTCTTCGCGACTGCACACTATCTCAATAGCAGTACAAACCATGGCATTACGTCATATTCCATTAATGATTTGGCAAGTAACAGCCAAGATGTGTCCCGTAGCACTCTCCGTGCCGCATTAAAAAACGGCGAGGGTGATGCTTCGGCTGATTCTCGCTACGTCAAGGTAGTCATTAATGGACAAAGCCGAATGGTGGTTGGCACTCATTTCACGACCGTAAAATCTGTGCTTGAGACTGGAAACATTACACTTGAAGATACCGATCGCGTCTCGCCATCTTTAAATACTAAGGTAACCGAGTCCACGACTATCACCATTACTCGTGCAAATTCAACTATCGAAACTGTCGAGCAGAGCATTCCTTACAACACTGTCGAAGTGAATGATGACTCCTTGGCAGCTGGCACGAAGAAGGTCGTCACAGAAGGCAAAGATGGCGTCGTCGAGCAAACTAATCTCGTGACCAAGAACGGTAGCGATACGATTACCACTGCTACCATCGCTGAACACGTCAAGACAGCACCCGTCAACAAGGAGATCCACATCGGCACGAAGAAGGCTACTGCATCATCAAGCGGGGGCAGTTCAAGTAGCTCTAGCTCCGCGTCCTCATCATCTTCTGCAAATCTTGGTACCACGGTGCCAGTGTCTGAGGCTCAGTCCATAGCTCACGAAATGGTCATCGCTCGAGGCTGGTCTGAATCTGACTTTACAGCTCTCGTCAACCTATGGAATCGCGAGTCCGGATGGCGCACGAATGCCGCTAACCCATCTGGCGCATATGGCATCCCACAGGCACTTCCAGGCTCCAAGATGGCTTCCGCTGGCTCTGACTGGCAAACTTCTGCAAAGACCCAAATCACGTGGGGACTTCAGTATATCGCAGGGCGTTACGGAACTCCATCTGCCGCATGGGCTCACTCACAAAGCTATAATTGGTATTAAACCGTTTGTGCCACGTGCATAGCATGTAGCAACACCTAAATAAGAAATCTCCATCGCTCTATACGCGATGGAGATTTCTTATAGTTCCTGATTTGCCAATTAATTGCCGCACTTGCGTATCAGGGAGTATTCATTTCATTTTTATACAAAGAGGGGCTTATAGGACATTTTGTGTTGCTGTTATGCTTGTTTACCCCTTGTATTTATTGGGATGAACCATGTTT
>NZ_JBHTHQ010000007.1:0-27772 GCF_042676605.1 Alloscardovia venturai
ATGGTTCATCCCAATAAATACAAGGGGTAAACAAGCATAACAGCAACACAAAATGTCCTATAAGCCAAAAGTCGTAAAGACAAGAAAAAAGCCCTCTCCCGAGAATCTCGAGAGAGGGCATATGCGGAGACGAGGAGATTCGAACTCCTGAACCACTTACGCAGTTAACACCTTAGCAGGGTGCCCCTTTCGGCCACTCAGGCACGTCTCCGTGTTGTATAACAACTTTGCTAGTTTATCATTTTTTAGAAATCGTGCAAATTCAAACTTTGGGGAGTGTCTTCTAATCTGGAATATCAATTTCTTCGACACTGCCATCTTCTTCATGTAGACCAACATGATGACGATGTGTCAAATCATGCGATGGTAATGGATCTTCATCGCTGGAGAAGCTCACTACTACTGCAAAAATAATGATTGCCACGCCGACATAGTCAAGCAACACCGGACGGTCTCCAAACACGAGAGACACTACAAGGTTCACGGCCGGAAGCACTGCCTGCATCACCGAAAAACGACTTGCCGTCACACGTCGCATCAAAATCTGATCCATAACGTACGACACGATGGATGCAAGAAGCGCGATGACAAGCATGAGAGCGACAAGCTTCACTGCGCCGTCACTCTCTTTCGCCCATGTTGCAGTGCGTGCCGGACGAATAACACCTTCCACAGCGGACTTTGCCAAAAGCACACTTTGTAGTATCCACCCCATAGTCATGGATAACGCTAAATTATCTAAGCCATTCCCACCATGTGCCACCTGGCGTCCAAGCACGATATACAAACCCCACAGTGCACCACTCGTGATAATTGCCACAAGACCGGGGACCGAAGAAGGACCTAGGGAGAAAATTGAAGTTCCAGCTAAAACAAGTAAGCCCACAAAAGCAAGCCCCGCACCCAAGTACTCGCGCCATGATCTACCCGTCCACACTGCCACAACGAGCGGTCCGATAAATTCAATCGCCGTCGCCACACCAGAATTTAATGAATTAATCGCAATGTAAAATACGCTATTCATGCCAGCAGTGGCTACACCAAGTACAGCAAGAACTATCCATGTTTTCCTATCATGAGGAAGATTCTTGCGTTTATCTGAGGAAAAAGGTCGCCGCCACATCATCATAATCAGCGCGGTAAATCCCATACGCCACCATGCTACGAGAATAGGATCAATCTGCACAAAAGCAATTTTGCTTAACTCATTTGCGAGCGCGATAGCTACGGTCTGTACACCTAAAAGGAAAAATACCGGCGATGTATTTGCTATATGGTTCATCCACTTCCTCACACCGCGATACTACACCGGGGGCGTCAACCTCATTGCATAAATATGCACAAGTACGTATTATCATGGTCATATGAGTACATCGCCACGCACTAAAGCCGTCAAAAAAGACTGGGGACATGATGCGTCCGGATGTACTATTTTACATATTGACATGGATGCATTTTATGCATCGTGCGAAACTCGACGCCACCCTGAGCTTCAAGGCAAGCCCGTCATCATCGGTACCGGAACACGTTCTGTAGTCTCCGCTGCGAACTATGAAGCTCGGGCTTTTGGTGTCAATTCTGCTATGCCCGTAGCGACTGCTCGCCGTTTATGCCCGCATGGCGTTTATTTACCTGTAGATATGGAATATTATCGTTCTATTTCACAGAAGGTTTTCGCAATTTTTGAAGAAGTCACAGATTGCATTGAGCATGTCAGTGTCGATGAGGGATATATGGACGTCTCTTCCGCTCTTCTGCAGTGGAAGTCGCCCGTAGCCATTGCTCAGTGGATACGAAAGACTGTCTTTGAGCGTCTCGGGCTGACTTGTTCTGTAGGCATCGCCACCAATAAACTCATCGCAAAGCTTGCATCTACGAATGCAAAACCCGACGGTATGCTTCTCATTCCTCAATCTCGTCAAGCTGAATTTATCCGCATGATGCCCGTTCGCGCTATACCTGGTGTTGGTCCTGCTCTTCAGCGTACCCTTGATAATTTTGGTATCTCTTCTGTAGCCTCTCTTGCGCAACTTTCTGAAGATAATATCTCACGCATGACGGGCTCCGCCATTACTGGACATATGCTCTATATGGCTGCACAGGGGCTCGATGAACGGCCAGTCGTCGTACATGCACCTGATAAATCAATTGGTCATGAACGTACTTTCCCCGAAGATACTCGTAACGCACACGAGGTCACAAATTTACTTCGCAAATGCTGCGATGCGACCGCTTCAACATTGAGAAAACGCGGTCTGGTCGCGCGCACACTCACCGTTAAGTTACGCTTTGCAAATCTCAAATACGTAAGCAAATCTTTTACTATGGAAACTCCCACTCAGTCTGCCTCTGAGCTTTTCGTATACGCTAAAAAACTTTTTGCTGAGCTTCTTCCCCGTGAATCCGAAGATGCTCCGCTACCCCAATTCATTCGGTTAGCGGGGATTGGTACGTCGAATCTCTCCCCCGTCTCCACCACTATCGTTCAGGCAAGCTTCGACGAGTTCATGGACTTTGACAAAGAATCACATAAATCACGCAGATTACAAAATTCTGCCAAGAAAACAGAAAAAGCGCTTGACGACATTCGCAAGCGCTTTGGGAAAGATTCAATTAATTTCGGAATTTAGTACTGACTATACGTACTCTATTTCCTACTTTTGACTAAGTTCACATGAGTGACTAATGCTGTTCAAACCACGCAGAGTTCACGTCAGCTGGCAGCTTTGCCACGTCAGCATGATCGTGGTCGATTGGACCAGCACCAGACGCTCCACCAAAATCACCCACTTCAGCAAAGTAATCGTCAGCCACAGCTTTGTACCACGCCCAATCCTCTGGTAAATCATCTTCATAGAAGATGGCTTCTGTAGGACATACAGGCTCACATGCGCCACAATCTACACACTCATTAGGGTTGATATAGAGCGTGCGAGGACCTTCATAGATGCAATCTACAGGGCACTCGTCTACGCATGCCTTATCTTTTACATCAACGCATGGTTCTGCAATCACATAAGTCATGAAAATTATCCTACTCTTCCATCATGTATCGTCAATGCGCGTGGCGTATTTTCTATATTTCTACGCCGATAAAAACCGGCTCTGGTACAAGTGTGATGCCATAGGTATCTCTCACGCCTGCGCGAATCACACGAGCGAGTTCTAGTATGTCATTACAATGTGCTCCACCACGGTTTGTCAGCGCAAGCGTATGGCGTGTAGACAGCCCTGCCGTCGCATCATCAGACACTTTGAATCCCGCTTTAAAACCAGCATGGTCGATGAGCCACGCCGCCGAAGTCTTTATGCCTTCTCGTCCGCCTGGAAGAGTTGCATCAAATTGAGGAGCACCATCAGGAAGGGTCTGCGCCACCTCCGTACTGATAATCGGATTCATAAAGAAACTTCCGCAACTCCAACGGTTACGGTCAACCTTTATAGTGCCAAAATTCGCGGCTACTTTACTGTCGGAAGTATTGGCATCATCTCCAGAGAGTTCCACAAAAGTACGCTGGATATCCTGAATGGTGCCTTTCATCCATGTATTCTCATATCGATGAGGATCCTCCACCATCCCCTTACGCATACGAATCATAAGCACGGCACGTCGAATATCATCAATATTAAAAGTTTGTCCTACTCCCACTGTGAGTGCTTTGGCAAGCTGACCCATTTGCACGGTATTTGTGTGCGACTTTGTGAGCTTAAACACGACGGCAAGTACGATGTAGCGTGGAGATGGGAAATACTTTGTAGTCGCAGAGTGTGCCCCAGACTGATACATGGATTGTTTCAAAATTGAGGTGCGATAGCCAAATTCCAGCGTATCGACGTCAAACGTGCATAGCTCGTTTTTCTCTCGGTCCCATAGTTCAACATATGAAACGCTTGAGGCAACTTCCTGACCATACGCACCAATGTTCTGCACAACACTTGCGCCAACGGTTCCTGGAATACCTGAAAGCGCTTCTACACCCGCAAAACCGTTATGCACACAGTACGATACAAAATCATCCCAATGAACTCCGGCATCTACTCGGATAGTTATGCTCTTTAGCAACGAATTTTCATCGTTAGACTCATCATCTACAACTGTAATACTGTGCCGAGCATCCCTCACAACCATTCCATCAAAATCATCATCGCTGACCAAAATGTTCGACCCGCCACCGATGACGCTCAGCAGAGTTTTCTCTTCATCAGCCTGCCTGACCGTCTCAATAAATTCTTCGCGTGTGCGCGGCTCTACGAAACGCGCAATACGTCCGCCGACACCTATTGTTGTGAGGTCAGCAAAGCTTGGTTGATTCTGTACATCGGGGATGTTAGCCATAATTTATAATCTATCTATCCTTGACCCTCAACGTCAAAATGGGCGTGAGATATGAAAAAACCCGGACTAGCCGGGCTCTTCGAAGTACGATATTTAGCGAGTCTCGCGATGGAGGGTCTGCTTACCGCAACGTGCACAGAACTTATTCAGCTCAAGACGATCTGGAGTATTACGACGGTTCTTAGTTGTCTGGTAGTTGCGTTCCTTGCATACGGTGCACGCCAGCGTAATGCCTGGACGAATATCGGCGCTCTTAGCCATTGTTCACCTTTCATAAAAATTGGTTCAGCCTTTCGGCTTTTGTAGCGAGAGAGAGACTCGAACTCTCGACCTTACGATTATGAGTCGTACGCTCTAGCCAGCTGAGCTATCCCGCTATGGAGCCTCGAGCGAGAATTGGACTCGCGACCTCTTCCTTACCAAGGAAGTGCTCTACCACTGAGCTATCGAGGCGTGGCTGATAGTGGATTCGAACCACTGAAGGCGAAGCCGGCGGATTTACAGTCCGCTCCCTTTGACCGCTTGGGAAATCAGCCATCGTTCCCACACTTAATGGGCAACTTGAATAGTATGTCATGAATTTTTGAGTGGTGCAAGTTTTCGCTTATGGCGTGTCGAAAACTTTTTACTCACGAAACGATATTCTCATACAAAAATCCTCAGACTACACGAAAGCAGTCTGAGGATTGCAATGCATATACAACCATACACGCCAAGGAAAATTTAAGCGCTAACCGAGCTTATCCTTAGTTCAAAATTGCAAGCACATCGCGAGCGCCAAGAATCAAATAATCCTCACCGCCATACGTTACCTCAGTGCCGCCGTACTTTGAATAAAGAACCTTATCGCCTACTTTGACATCCATAGGAATACGCTCACCAGCATCATTGCGACGACCAGGACCTACAGCGAGCACTTCGCCCTGCTGTGGCTTTTCCTTTGCTGAGTCTGGAATCACCAAACCAGATGCGGTCGTAGTCTCAGCAGCTGCCTGCTTGAGAATAATCTTATCTTCCAAAGGTGTAAGAGCAATTGCCATTGCTATCTCCTTTCATAATCCTTGTGGAACTCTATGCACAAATGTAGCACCAAAATGCGAAAAGTTGATAATCATACACTCAAGTTTTGCGGTGATTTTACTGAAGGCGCATTTATTTCTCTTTCCATTTCTCTATCCCTTGGTGGAATCCTTACCGGATAAGATGGTGGTACAGCAGTTGCTACTTGCTTTGTAGAAACAATTTCGCGGCTGTATACATCACCCTCATCGTCTATTTCCTCTATGGGTGATTCATCAATTCTGCGCATTTCCATAGTGTCTATAGAATCGACAGCAAAAGTAAGAGGAGTTCTTTCATCTCGCTCATATGTCAGTGATTCTTGAGCTAGAGAAGACAAGAAATCTGTATTAATTCCTTGCGTCACAGCTGAAAGACCACTCTGCTCCTGCCTACCAATCGTGCGAGCGCGAGCACGTGCAGTTTGAAGAGATTTCTCCCACTGACGAGCTTGCTCTGCCTGACGAACTCCCAGAGAAAGCACAATGCCCAGAAGGACTGTGGGAATGACGATGTATGCATAGCTAAAGTGAAAATACCATGCGCATACTGCGACAGCTATGATGGCACATATCAAGATGCTTACAAGAATCCTACGGCGTTGAACCGCTGCCTTACGCGCAGCGCGAACTTTAGTAACATACTCTGCTGAAGTATTTATCTGATTTCCTAAACGGACAGGAGAATCAGCTTTCCCATCAACGATGTGCAATGAACGCGAAAACTTATCTTGAGAATGCCGGGACGCATTTTTCAAACTTTTCACTGTCTTAGTAGGGATAATCCCCGCAAGAATAACCAATATGATAGCGATAAGCACTATGCCACTAAGAGAGTGAATATTCATATTCTCCACAATAAATGAGGTTCATCCCAAATATCCATACTAGACTCTCTATCGTGTCGCCTTCATGAGCATATACTACGCCAAGTGCTGTTGCATATATACCGTAAGGCGGGCGACATGTCAGAGCACGCACTAGTATAGACACGTTAGTAAGAGCTTAAAAGCGTATGTGGAGGAACCGTGCCTACTTATCATTATCGTTGTAAAAATTGCGGTCATGACTTTACTCGTATGCAGTCATTCTCCGACGCACCTATCACGGTATGTCCTCAGTGTGGTGAAAGCCAAGTACACAAAGTGTACTCAGTAGGAGGTATTACTTTCAGGGGAAGCGGTTTCTACCGTACCGACAAAAACTCGTAACTTAATGATGCAACTAGTAGTTATGGTGGTATACCTCTGAGCGACACGGTTATCCACATTCGTGCACATTCATTATTCCGAATCTGCATGCTGTAGTCATATCTGCTGAAATAGCGATATGACTTCCCCAACGCACAAAGCTATACGCCATCGTGATACGCAGCCAAGAAAGCTGCGAACTCGCCCTCGCAGACAATATTCTGCATCATCTGCACGATACTGCGCTCCACCTAGCGCATTAGCACAGTGGCTCTATCGGCATTTTTACTCAACTGCTCGTAAGCGATTTACTACTCATCGCGTAGTCAAGTTCCTCAGCATAGGGCTGTGCTGTGCATGCATTCTTACTACTTGCACAGTGCCACATATGGCAGCACGAACAAATTCAACCGTAGTCCTTGCTAGGCACATCTCAAAAGGCACCGTGATCCATTCCTCAGATTTACGTACGGTACCATTGACTTTACGAGTAAATCACAATGCGCTCGTTACTTCACGCTCAAGCATTGTAGGAAAGACAAGTGCTATTGATTTAGAAGCTAACTGTCCTATTCCCAAGTCTGCACTCCACAATGCGACTGCTGTACCAGTGAGCTACACAAGCATCGATGTACGCTTAGCAAGTTCTTCAGCTACTCTCACTCGCGGGCAACACATTACCCTTATCACCGCACGCTTAGACTCACAAGAGAACCAGTATGATACAAGCACCACACTTGCTCGTGATGCTATAGTCACTGATATCCCGCACCAGAAAGCGCACGCACAGTTCTGGGAAGGTGAATCATCGACAAGCACTTCCGCTGGCACTCATATCACTGTAGCTATGCCAGCTCAGGATGCAATGCGCGTACTAACAGTGCAAAGCGACTCACCTATTATAGCCGTTTCCACCGCTACTCATGTCGATAAATAGCTAAGAACAGACAATGGGAGAACGTCCAGTGATAGATAAATTCATCAAACGTCTATTTTCTTTCCTCATCAAATACTGCAAAGTGTGGTGGAAGTTGCGATAGGATGCGCTGATCATCCTCGGCATCACGATTAAGGCGATCTACAGCCTCCGACGGGTCGAGTTTGACACCATCAGCATCAAACCACTCTGTCCCTTGTCGTATCACACGTTTGTGAGGTCGATTACTTCTCTTCAGCGGTCTCATCTCTCCTTCCCCGTGTCCTTGCGCTGCTATTTCTCATCGCTCAAACGCGCAAGATATGCAACGATACGGTCCACTTCTTTCTCGGGATTGACGAATGCGGCGACAGACCACACGTACATCACAGACCAGCCAAGCGACTCAAGATCTTCCACCATGAAACGATGACGTTGCCTCGTTGAGGAGACATTCATGAAGTTTTTGTCATCGGTGCATACTGCTAAGGCATATGCTTGCCCAGGCAAACCGACTACCAACGGTATAGTCTGCGACTCTGTAAATCCGTAGTTTACCGCTACGCGTAATCCACGAGCGCGCATACGTTCTGCTAAATCGTTCAGGAGAACGTCATCCTCATGAATATGTTCCACGGCACCTTCAGCATTCTTATCCAGATTCTGTGCCCATGAGAGAAGCTTCTTTAAAAGCTGTGGTCCACGCTGGTGAAGCCTATCATCTTCCATTTCTACTGCCGTGAAGGAAGAAACGATATCAAGCTGATTGTGAGCTAGTGCAAGAGCATCAAGCAGCATCCCTTCACCATTTGAATTTTCCAGGGCTCCGAACTGTTGAACTAGGCGACCGTGGGTTGTTTTCGCAAAGCCCATAGTGATGATGACATCTGTCGAATCCATTCCCGCCACATCGGTAATAGTTATAACAGCAACGTGATGAAGGAACGAGCGCAACTTCGCATCCTTGGAAGCCAAGGATTTGAGTTCTGCCCCGACACGTTGGCGATGCGTATCATTTAAGCACACTACTGTAAGCTTGTAGCCCTGAGGCACCACTTCACTATGTGATGCTCGCTCTTCGATGATAGAGGCGACTTTTTCAATCTCTTGCCGACTTGTCTCCACAATGCCGCTAGCTGCAGACGGCACACCATTCGCTGGAACGTGAGTAAACGTCACTGCATACATATCTTGGTCTGGTACCGCTGCGCATGGCAGTACTCCAAAACCTGTGTCGCGTAAGAATTGAGAGAGACGAGCGTCACGCTTAACGAGTCGTGCACTCGCTTCTACACGAGGCAGGGCATCAATGAGCATTTTTACTGATGACGATGAAACTGTTTCTTTATGAGCTAAGACAACAACAGTGCGTACACGCGCTAAAATGCTGAGAAGCTCAATCGGCTCAATATGCGCACATGCATCAATGATAGCTACATCTGCAATCTGTGCTTCATAAGAAGTCTGTGCTGCCACAGCCACCGGCATACCTACAATAATCGGTTTTGCCGCCCGAGTAATCTGCGGATACATGCTCGCAATCGTGGCATAGCGCATCGTCGGCTGTACTGTCAATGCTGCATGAATAGCATTTGCATCATTAGAGTGCGCATATACCGTTTGAGATAATCTTTTCATCAAAGTTTCGTGGACATATGCACCGATAGAGCGGGCGTGCTCCGTATCAACTTGAGTAAAGCGTTCTGTCGCAGCGGAAAGTACAGATCCATCTTGATTAGAGATGATAGGCGATGCCTGCACGATGCTCTCGAACACCGTAGTCCACCATGCTAAATGCAATTCGTCAGGAGCTACACTCGGCTTTACCCGACGGCGACGTAAATCGTCAATGAGAGCATCAAGACCTGCGGCGCTGAGCTCTACTTCAATGCTTGTCCGCTCTGGAAGAGTTTCGAGAGCGTTGCGATCGTTGTAGAGAGCTCGTAAGTTCTTTTCAAGAGTTTCGAAATCCATTCCCGAAAGATTCCCGCCCATCGGTGTGGTATCAAGAACATTGCTCAGGGCTGTCACGTCACGCTCAAGACTACCCTGAGTCTCAATGATGTCATCTAACCGCGGTGGGAGTACAGGCCATCCACCGCGTGGCACAAATTGTCGCCACAAGTCCGCTTGCTGACGAACTACGACCAATGCGTCATGAAGATTAAGCACGCCGGCCCCAGCACGCAGGAGGCTCTTCGCCTCTTTCGTATGACGACGACGTTCCCAGTACCCCATAGTACTGTTACTTTCTTTACGTTCCTCTTTGGAAGCCGTGGCCTCAATCATAGAATCAATGTCACGTTCAAAAATTGCCGGTTGGAAGACGTCGAGGACCTTACGCAAATTTCGCAAAACATGGACTTGCTTAGCCCATTTGCTTGGAGTCTCAGGTACAGGGAACCCACACGTCTGCGCTGTGGTCGCAATGTGCTGCCGAATAGCTGGCAATGTCGTATCAAGCAATCGTTCTACACGCTGGTAGGATGTGAGCGCTTCACCGCTCGTATAGAGTGAGGCTTTAAACCACGGAGTATCTTCTGCCGTAATAGTATATTCACCAAGTTCTCCTGCACGAACTAGCTTCTTGTCCCATTCTTCTTCATGCCCGACGATGGCACGAGCGGCATCTACACTTAAACGAACATGTGTAGAAGGATGACTTGGGAGTGCAGAAAGGCGAGCCAGATTTTCAATGGTCTCGTAAGCACTTACACCCCACTGATCATTTTTCTCGTGGAGGTCCGACAAATACTTCGTCAAACGCCCCCGTACGCCTACTAACTCATCAGAGAGCTGATTGAAGCGATTAAATGCACTTCCCGGCTGGAAACTTACCGCAGATATAAGCTGACAATCGATAGATGCTCCCACGAGAGAGTCAGCGATGTCGACAACGAAACTATCCATGTCATTATCACGCATCGTACGCAAAAAATTACGCTTTTGCTCAGACACACCCGGCGCGTACAGTACAGACTTCCCGCTCATGACAGCATGTGAAGCTATAGCTGCTGCTTGATGGACACTATCATATGCAGCAGGTAAATCGACGAAAATTGACGTTCCCGACGTCGCAACGCGCGCTGCATATCGGGTAATATTATCAACATCTCCCACTTCTACTTCATCATGCGGATCTATGTCAGATGAATCATATTCTGGTAGCTCCTGCTCACGTAGCTTCTGTCGAGCCTCTTCAGAATCATTGAGGCAATCAAGTAAAGCATTACCTGTAGGTCCTTGCTCAAGATGAGAGAGAATCTTGTCGGCATCAGCGAGCATGAGGGTGGAGGAACGGATAAAGCAACCAAGAATCAGCGTATTGTCAATTGCGAATTTATCAATTAAGCTTCCCACACGACTGCGGATTGCATGGAACACACTGTCACTATCGATGCTGATACCTTCCGAATGAGACTCTTGAAGAATATCTTCCATCTCAACGTCGATACCAGCAACGCGCAAAGCATTTATCAATGCCTCATTAAGAGTAGCAGGACCCGTAATGCGAATCTGAGCATGTGCCAAGGACCCGTCTTCCTGCTCCTCAACGCGGATAGGATAGAGCAGAATAGGAATATTGTGCCCCGGCCATACAGCTGAGCCCACACTCAATGAGATTTGAGCAGTGCCTTCGTTGTGTTCCTTGTTTGCCTTGTCTTCAAGGACTCGAGCAAGCTTACGTTCGGTCGCTTTGAGCATGCCGTTATCACGATACAGTGAGTCCAAATGTGCATGTCCGCTCGAAAACAGCTGAGCAATCCCTGATGGATGAGCATGGTTCAAGTCAAGACGTGCCGATAATTGATTCATATCTTCTACTGGTGCGCTACCATGATTGGCTCTGTAGTCGTTATACCATGATTTCAAAGTTTTCATGCGCATGTCACGTTCTTCAACCATTACCTAGCACTCTCTTTCCATGCGAGATAGCCATCATTTGTTTTCAGTGCTGTATCAACTTCCGAACTATTCTGAGCCTCTAGCCACGCATACAAATCATCATACAAGAACGGGTTCAATGCGAGGAAAGAGCGCAACTGTGGAATTTGCGCGATATCAAACTGAACGTTATAGTCTCGTGTAGATTTCGCTTCATCACTAGAGTGACCATCAATCTCAATGACATCATTTTTATGTCCGAATTCTCCACGAGAAAGTCGGTCAAATACTGAACCAGCTTCATACACTGGCATATATCCCGAGTCTTCCGTCACTGGAGCTAGTCCCGTAACTGCAGACTCGACACTGGTAGGCAAAGTATATTTTTCTTCGCCATTATCTGCGCTCTCTCCATCAGCAGTACCTGCAGATTCTCTCGTATCAGGCTCTCTCATATCAACATCTGCAGTATCAGTAGAAGTTGACTTCTCCTCTGTCTCATACATTGAGCGAGTATCTTGCGCCGCAAAAACAGCCGTCGGCTCTCCAGCACGGAGATCTAATATGTCATCGACAGACATCGACGTGACAGGAGCATCCTCAAGTGTGACCTCGGACTTGTAGGAGAAGAGATTCTGTACTTCTTCTCTTCCAGTTTCCTCCTCATGCCAAGAAGCACTGTCTAAGCTTCCTGTAATAGCAAACTTCACGTCACCAAACTGTCCCTGAAGCTCTTCGCTCAGAAAAGTATAAGGATTTTCCGCAGGCACGCGCAAAAGCGAATTGCCATGCCCTATTACATAAGTACCGTTCGTGGAATTTAAGTCAGTGAGAACTGCCGACTCCTCAGCAAAATCAATACGTGCATGATTCTTCGACATCGACTTCGTTTCGTCAACAACGTCCATGCGTTGAGCGCCTGGAGCAACTTGCACTGGTCGTATAGGCTTTCGTCCAATGACCACTACCGCTGGAGCAACTACTTTCAAAGTCTGATCATTGACAGTTATCGACCAGGTGGCCACGCGCGAAGGAGAATCAGTCACCGCACAACACCTCACTTAATTTCTGACAGTACAGCTTCACTATAAGTCTTCTACTGTTTTATTGTACCGATGTCACTGATATATGTTTTACCTGTCCTGCGCTTAAGACCGACAAATGAATACCGCAATAAGCAGAGTATTGAGCCCTATCTAACTTATATGCGCGCGGCACGTATGGTGCGGCACATATACAAAAAGTCCTGCAACCGTAGAGGTTAGCAGGACTAGTGTAAACCTTGAAAATTTCTTTAAGGAAGAAACTACTTGAGTTCTACAGATGCGCCAGCTTCTTCAAGAGCAGCCTTTGCCTTCTCTGCATCATCCTTAGAAGCGCCTTCGAGAACAGCCTTTGGAGCGCCGTCTACGAGAGCCTTAGCTTCTGCGAGACCGAGGGAGGTGAGAGCGCGAACAGCCTTGATAACGCCGATCTTCTTGTCGCCAGCTGCGGTAAGGATGACATCGAACTCATCCTTCTCTTCTGCAGCAGCAGCTGCGCCTGCAGCTGGAGCAGCAGCAACAGCAGCTACTGGAGCTGCAGCTTCAACGTCGAACTCTTCCTCGAACTTCTTTACGAAGTCAGAGAGCTCTACGAGTGTCATTTCCTTGAAAGCTTCGAGGAGCTCATCAGCGGAAAGCTTTGCCATAATGGCTTCCTTTCGTCGTGGTACCAATCCTTAAAATCTCAGTACCAAAAATTCTTAAAATCTTCTATACAGTTATCGTTAGTACACTAACTGGATAACTATGCAGCCTTTTCCTGCTTCTCGCGTAAGGCATCGAATGTGCGCACTGCCTTGGTAGGCACGGCGACGAATGCGTATGCTGCCTTGGCCATTGTGCCCTTGAGAGCACCAGCCATCTTTGCGAGGAGGGTATCGCGGGATTCGAGGTCTGCAAGCTGCTGTACACCAGCGTCGTCGTAGATGGAGCCATCTGCGAAACCGCCCTTGATGACGAGCTGCTTATTGTCATTGGTGAAGTCACGCAAAACCTTAGCGGCTTCAACGAAATCGCCCTTTACGAAAGTGATAGCGGTAGGACCTGAGAGCATGTCGTCAAGACCTTCTACGCCAGCTTCCTTAGCTGCGATACGTGCAAGCGTATTCTTCGCCACGTTGTAGGTTGTATCGGTGCCAAGCTTTTCACGCAGATCTGTGATCTGTGGAACGCTAAGGCCACGATACTCGGTGAGGAACACAGCATCAGCTTCACGGAACTTGTCAGTAAGCTGAGCGATTGCCTCTGCCTTTTCTGGCCTTCTCATTGGCATTCCTTCCTAGTTAACCGCCACATTGAAGTCCCTAGAATCAGAGCAATAAAAAAGCTCTGCACGCAAGCAGAGCACACACTAACTCTCTATAAGAGTTCATCTATTCTCAACCTGCGATGGCGCTCGACACAAGTCTGACGCTTTACTGAGTTACCCCAACCAACGGTCTGTGGTTTACGATGAACAACTTTACATGAGGGTATGGATTTTATCTCCGTTATCCAAGAACTACTCAAGTTCGTGCACGATTTGCATGACAATTCGCGCTGCATTATCCGCATAAACGCTCACATCAAACTCCTTGAAAGTCTCATACTCAGTATCCGCATTGTCAGAAAGAGCACGAATCACCAAAGCCGGTATATTATTCCGATTTGCGACGTGAACAACTGCAGCGCCTTCCATCTCAACCGCATCAGCTTGTGTCTCTCGCTTAACTTTTTCCGCAGCCTCACCCTCAATGAAGTTATTTCCTGTGGCAATCTTGCCTGCAAGGTGCTTAACGCCAAGCTTATTAAGCACTTTATCAGCGATTTCCAAAAGCTCAGGATCAGAATGAAATTCTTCAGCAAATGGTTCCGACTGTGCAATCATACGCATGTCCGAGTCAAGGTAGACAAGGTCTTTTCCTAAAACGACATCGTTAATATTGAGCGTAGATGTCAGATTTCCTGCGATACCAGAGAAAATCACGCAGTCAGGTTCAAATTTATCAATGAGGTACTGTACCGTCGAAGCAGCATTGACCGTCCCCATACCAGCCACCGTCGCCACGACACGCTTTGCAGTACCAGCTACCAAGCCGTCAATAACGGTAAGCCCAGCTCTCTTGTGCTCCATGACACGTTCAAGACTCTTAGCGATAAGCGCAACTTCTACATCCATCGCGCCAATGATTGCAATAGTGCTTGCCATTGTTATAGTCCCCTCAATACCTTGCTTTGTGTTTCTTCTGTCATTCGCCAGCCGCAGTAACACACGCACGACGTTCTCGCACCGCTGTAGCTAATTCGTGAAGAAGATCGTCAGTTACTTCCCACGATATGCATTTATCTGTGACAGACTTACCATACTCCAATTGTTCAAGAGGTGCAGCCTGTTGATTGCCGCCACGAATGAAACTTTCCATCATTATACCGGAAATGCCTTTTTCATTGTGAGCAATTCGCTGCGCAAGGGCACGAACTACACGCGCTTGCTCGATATCATCCTTCCCAGAATTTCCATGGGAAGCATCAATAATGACTCCCCGTGAGGCAATACGAACCGTTCCAAGTTTTCTTTCTATGATGCGTAACGCATTGCGTACAGATTCTTCATCATAATTTGGTCCACTTGTTGAACCTCGAAGTACCACATGGCAATCAGGATTTCCCAAAGTCTCTACAGCTGATGCTCTACCTCGATGATCGATGCCAAAGAATGTATGCTGCTGCGCTGCCGTAAGTACTGAGTCTACTGCCACAGATACATCTCCATCGCTTGCATTTTTAAAGCCCACAGGCATAGAAAGCCCCGACGCAAGCTGGCGATGAACCTGAGACTGAGTATTGCGCGCGCCGATGGCGCCCCACGTCACCGCGTCAGCCAAATATTGCGGAGAAGTAGGTTCTAAAAATTCTGTAGCAGCAGCAACGCCAGCATCGAGAACATCGAGCAAAGTTTGACGCGCGAGAAGCAGACCCTTGTTAATCTTATGCGTGCCATCAAGGTCAGGATCGTTGATAAGCCCCTTCCAACCAATAGTCGTACGTGGCTTCTCAAAATACACACGCATAACGATGAGAAGGTCATCTTCAAGCTCTCGTCGCACACTACTTAACCTGTGCGCGTAGTCCAGCGCGGCGTGCGGATCATGTATCGAACACGGCCCGACGATAACGAGTAGTCTGTCATCACGCCCCATGAGCACAGAGCGCACCTCTTCGCGGGACTCTATGATGAGCCGACGCGCTTTATCTGACAACGGCAGAGTCGCAAGGACCTGTGCCGGCGTAGGCAGAGGGTCAAGCTCACGCACACGCCGATTAACAATTTCACCCATAATGTCGAGTTTAGCGTAAGGTACGGCGAGTACGTACAGCCTCTGCAAGCGTTCGGAGAAGCTGTTCAGTTCGTTCCCACGAAATGCAGCTATCCGTTACGGACTTACCATAGACTAATTGGTCAAGCGGGGCTGGCGACTGGTTCCCCGCTTCGATGAAACTTTCCATCATGATTCCTGAAATACCATCTTCACCGTGAGCGATACGCGATGCGATATCTTCAACGACAGCCGCCTCTCGAATCTCGTTTTTTCCTGAATTACCGTGCGCTGCATCAATAATGACACCACGCGACGCTGCTTGAGGAGCCTTCGACTCACGTAAATATTCCAACGCATCCGCCACAGACTGTGCGTCATAATTCGGGCCATGAATGGAGCCACGTAAGATTACATGGCAATCAGGATTTCCACGCGTTTCCGCGGCAATAACTGCGCCATCGACATTAATAGAAAGAAAATGATGTTCATGTGCTGCGGTGTAGCAAGAATCCGCAGCGACTTTAACGTTACCATCAGTGGAATTTTTAAATCCCACAGGCATAGAAAGTCCCGACGCAAGCTGACGATGGACTTGGGATTCTGTGTTACGAGCGCCAATAGCGCCCCAACTGATGGCGTCCGATATATACTGCGGCGTAATCGGGTCGAGAAACTCCGTAGCAGTAGGCAAGCCGAGCTCTACCGTATCCACTAAAATCTTGCGCGCCAACCACATGCCTTTGCGGATATTGAAAGTACCATCAAGGTCAGGATCGTTGATAAGCCCCTTCCAACCAATAGTCGTACGTGGCTTCTCAAAATATACACGCATAACGATGAGAATCTCATCGTGTAATTGCTCTGCTAGCGTAGCCAACCGTTGAGCATAGTCACGTGCAGCCCTCGCATCATGAATCGAGCACGGTCCGACGATGACGACAAGACGATCATCTCTGCCATGCAAGATGTCGCGAATGGCAGCACGCGATTCGCGAACACGCGCGACCATTGCCGCATTGAGTGGAATTTCATTGATAAAAGCACGCGGAGCGGGTATAGGGTCGAGCTGACGAATGTTGACGTCGACAGTTTCAGGAAGAACCGCATGAGCACTGAGCTTCATGCTATCTTGTGACGAATCTGGACCGCGAAGTTCACTCATCATAGCTCCTTTTTATACTCTTATGCTTCATGTCTCATACGTGCTGTGTGCTCTATACTGTGTGCTCTATTGTAAAACACAAGCGCTCGCAAGATCACCAACAATCTCACGAGCGCGTGATTTGAGCGATAGACTACACCATTACAGCGATATCGCTCTCTATCCTTTATGTAAGAAATTATGCAAGAGCACCCATCGGATCCCATGCGGGGAGTTTGATAGCCTCCTGTTCAAGAGCCTTTTGATACTCTGCTGGAAGCAGAGACTTTGGCACGGCAATTTCATACACAAACTCATCAAACCACGGATCATCCATAGTGAAGTAGCCGTTATCAGCAATATCGGTACCCCATGAGTTCTCTACACGCCAACGATTTGTCTTCTCTCCCTCAGCATCTACACCAGCAAATGCCATAGCATGATTCATGGCGGAGTCTGCAAAGCGTACACGAGCTTCCTTGTCAAGATCGAAGTCAATGTCATAGACACGGCCGTACTCGAATAAATCCGTAGCCCACGCACCATCCTTGCGGTCCATCATAGGATGACAGTCAGCGCCAAACCACACCGGTATCCCCTGCTCTTCCATAATCTTTCGAGCAGTGTTCTTCATGAGTTGAGTGTCGACATTAAGGTAAGCAGTTGGAGTTCCCCCAGCAACGTTGCCCAAATGCTCGATAGCAATCATCGTGCCCTTTGGATGCTCGCGGCGAGGATCATCAACGAGGCATACATAGTCTTCGAGATGTGCCGGACCTACATACTTCTTCCAGAACTCCTGCGGGGTCATTTCACCCTCACGATGGAAATTACCATCCTTGTCAGTGTATTCCCAGTCGAAAGACGTTGGAGGAGTACCCAGATGAATGGTCAGAATACGATGAGCCTGCTCGACTGCTTCCTTCGCGATACGGTTAGCGTCACTAGGATTTGTATACATGTGGGCAACAGCTTGACGTAGAGCCTTGCGAAGCTCAGTGTTCATCGCACCAGTGTTCTGAGAGGAGGCAGTTTCTGGGAAGAAATCCCGTGGGACAGCACCATATTTGGTGTAAATATTCATCGCCATAGTCCACTGTCCGCCGTCGCCCATGAGGTCGTGCAGCAAGAACTGAATGAGTCGAGAGTCAGACGGTTCACCAGCTGCGATGAGTTCTTGCATATCCTGCATGAAGTAGTTAGCACGTTCAAGCTTATCGAAGTACATCGCATACGCTTGGCTAAATTCAAACTTATCGATATTCATCTCGCGCTTGGCGACGAAACGAGCAACGTTCAGCGAGCTAAAGAGCCAGCAACGGCCTGAATGCTTTTGGCTTGTAGCTGGACCATTATCAATGATAGTACTGAAACGACGCTGGAGATAGCGAGCACGATCGTAGTTCTTTGCGACCGCATCAATGCCAGATGCCGTGACCGCATTCATCGCTATACGATTTGCTTCACGGCTATCAAAATTCGCGCGCAGACCTTCTAAAGTCTGTGCACTCAGTGGTTCAAAAGACATGCTTCGTCCCTTTTCTAATGAGTCAATACTGAATAGATATTCTACACATACAATTAAACCGTGCAGCATGAACACCGCACGATTTAATAGAAAGTTTCGTTTTACAACGCCTCACATCGCTTTACACTACTTTAGTTTAGAGAGTTTTAGAAAGTACGACTACTCATTGCGATCATTTTCGCTCTTCGTCGCTGACGCTTCAGCTTGCGCTTCCTCGCTATCAGTTATTTCATCATCTGCACTCTGTGCAGACTCGTCAGAGACCTCAGACGTTTCCGCATCATCAGATGAATCAGGCTGCGCGAAAAGACTCGATCCAAAAGCACTTGAGAAGATAGAACGCAGTTCATCTACTCGAGAGGTAATGGATGCTTCACGCTCCTGCAATGTCGCGATACGATCTTGGAGACCTTCAATTTCGTCTTGTGCTGCTGCACGCCGGTCACTGACGAGCTGCTCCGCACGTCGCTTTGCCTCTTCAACAATCTTTTCTGCTTCGCGCTTCGCTTTCTCACGACTTGAAGTCGCATACTCATCAGCTTTTTTACGGACATCTTTTGCGGCGTCTAAAAGTTCACTCGATTCTTGCTCAACCGTTTCACGGCGATGAGCAAGGTCTTCGAGCATGTCCTTGACCTTGACATTTGCTTCTTCCTGGCTAGCGGCAATGTCGTGACGTACTTGCTCCGCTTCCTGAGCCACTTTTGCCAATGTCTGAGCACGCTCCACATCAGCACTGTCCGTAATCTGTCGAGCTTGTGCATGTGCAGCATCTGTAATCTCATCTGCCTGACGTTTCGCGTCAGAAAGCAAGCGGCTCACCTGCTCACGAACGTCAGCAAGTTTTTGATTTGCTGAGTCAAGAGCTTTCTGGATTTGATCATTTGCCTCGCTCTTTTTCGCAGCAATTTCATCGTCTGCCTGCTTGCGTTGATCTGCAATAGCCTGCTGCGCTTGTGCCTTCATCTGTGCAAGCTGTGCATCAAATTCAGATTGCTGTGCATTGAGACGCTTCTCGTGCTCCTCACTTTTTGCGCTGAGCTCCAAGTCCAGCGTGCGACACTGATCTTCACTCTCTCGCTTAGCAGTAGAAACGAGCTGATCGCTCTCACTTTGTGCTGTAGAACGCAACGTATCAGCTTGCTCATGAGCCTCGTTGACGACTGTCTCTGCTTCATTACGAGCACTCAGACGCATATTATCTGCATCAAGTTTCGCATTGTTGAGCAAAGTTTGCGCTTCCTTGCTCGCATTTGAGCGGATAGTTTCAGCATCCTGCTTCGCACGCTCAAGAAGCTCACGACTTGTTTGCTCGGCGGATGCAAGCAACTGCTGCGCATTCGCTCCTAATGCTGTAAACGAATTTTGCTGCTGTCCACTATTTTTCTCACGTTCCTCTTGAAGTTGAGCGTCAAGCTCTAGGATACGTGCATCGTAAATTTTAATCTGTTCGCGTAAGCGTGCAGTATTCTCCTGCGCACGCAAGAACGCATCATCAACCTTTTCCTTGTCGTAACCACGAAGAACGATGGGGAAATTATCAGCCATTACTACTCCACACAATAGTGACAATGATTCTTATTAGAACGTATCACGAACAGATAGCGGCACGCGTATAGTAGCTCGTTTTTCGCGAATTACTCACAGAGTTTCTCGAAAGTAACGCGACTTCTTCATCACGCAGCTTCAGCTGGGAGCAACATGTCGTGAGAGAAATCGTGTAATTGATACTCAATGCTCGTTGTGATAACGTCACGCGCAGCATCAATCATCATTCCCAATTTCATTGGTTTAGCGTATCCCACGTGATTTTCCACCTGCGGGAACGACATAAATCCAGCCGCCGCACCCGGCTGTTTACTCGCCCAATCAAGCAACTCATAGAATAAAGAATTACACACGAAAGTACCCGCATCGGAGCTGAACGTGACAGGAATATCATGCTCTGCAAACTTCTTGCTAATGGCACGCAACGGTAGACACGTCCAGTACGCCTGTGGACCACCCTCGATAACAGGCTCTTTTCGTGGCTGCGCATTGTCAGCATCGGGATGAGACGCATCGATAATATTCTTAGCGCACCGCTCGAGCGCAACCGTTCGAGAATTTCGTTTCAATCCTGTCGCGAGGATAAGGTGTGGCTGTACTTCATCCAGAGTTTTTTTCAGTGTCGGCCACGCATGCTGGAAACTCATGGGGAGAAGTACGCTCGTGACGCTTACCGTAGTATCAGCCAGCGTAATACCCTCGTCTGCTACGCTTTGTGCCACAAGTTTTGACGGATTGACATCTATTCCTTCGTACGACTCAAAACCACAAACAACCACTCGAATACTACTCATAATCGCTTTTCTTTCTTCTTCTCACGCCACTTTAAAAATACAGTTCTCCCCGCGCACTAATTACTCAGATTTATAGGGGCTTACGCATGCGAGCATACGCCCCGATACATCTTTACCTGCAAGGGTCGCGCGACGATAAGAGAACCACAGTGGATTCTCCCGTGTGCATAGCGCATTGTGCATGAGATTCATACGCTCTTCCACACTTGAGGAGCCTTCCTCGTCATTCTCACACAACTCGCGAAGTTCTGGATCTGGTGTCAAATATTCCGTTGCTGCAGCTACTCGTGGCAAGGAGTCTACGAGATTGTCCTGTAAGACATCTGCTTTTTTCAACGCTTGGAGCGCAGCCTTTTCAAGGTCAATTCCTGCTCCTCCAAACTGTGTAATAGTTGCAGTTCCTGGGAATTTTTCCTCAAATGCCATAGCAATATCATTTCCGACTTCATAGCATTGCCCACAAATGCACGGACCTAAAGTAGCTCGGATATGCTCACGATGAGCACCTTTAAACTCCATAGCCGCTACTGTCTGCTCAATAATTCCATTCATCAGGCCACGTCTGCCACAGTGTGCGACACCACTGACTCTTGCGTGTGGATCTACGAGAAGTACCGGGAGACAATCCGCGCCAAACACTCCGAACGCCTCATCCGACGTGCTGACAATTCCGTCTGCTTCAAGTTCAGTCATCTTAGTCTTGTCCTCTATCTCATCCATCAGGACAACTTCGCCAGAATGGACCTGATACACTGTATAAACATGCGAGCCAATAACACCATCGAGCGCTTCACGGTTACAGGATACTGCCCACTCATCATCTCCCTGACGGCTGCTCATGTTCGCATAGCCATAAGTTGCATCCGAATTCCCGCCTAACCGCGTGGAGTACCAGGCTCGATAGCCCTCAGCAAGTTCGATAGGGATGACAGCTGGTATAGGCGAATCTACTGTCGCATCCGCATTCTCCTGATTCATACGGCTACTTCCCTGCATTAAGACGTAAGAGCTCCTCATCGCTGAGCACAAGTTGATCCGCTTTCAACGAATCAAGAATAGTCTGACTGCGATGTGTCCCAGGAATGACGAACATATGGTCTCCCATAGCCAGCTCCCATGCTAGAACGACTTGCTGGTAGCTGACTCCGTGCGCCGCTGCTACTTCCTTGAAAATATCGTATTTAGTCTCATCTTTTGGCTTACGGAAACCTCCTAACGGCGACCAGCACAGGAATGCAAGCCCCAGCTTCTTCGTATACTCCACGGTGTCTAGAGTGTCCTTATAAATTGGCGATAACTGATTTTGCACAGCCACAAACGCATCTCCTAAAATAGAACGTGCGATGTCAATCTGCTCAATACTTGCATTTGAAATGCCGATAGTCTTTGCCACTCCCTGGTCATAAAGTGCTTTCATACCTTCGATTGATTCGTTATACGGGACTTTAGGATCTGGGCGGTGGAAGTAGAGCAAGTCAATGGAATCGACGCCGAGCGCTACTGCCGATTGCTTACCATATTGAATCAAAGCTTCAGGAGCACCGTTGACGTCCCATGTCGGAACCCCATCAGTAAAGTTGCGGAAATGACCAGCTTTGGTAGCAACTAAGACTTCATCTCTTGGACCATTCCATGTGTCTAATGCCTCGCGGATAAGCTTTTCATTGTGTTGCTCCTCTCCACCAGACATGTAGTATGCCCAAGCAGTATCAATGAATCGACATCCAGCATCTAAGGCATCATGGATAATCTCGATGGACTCCTCGTAAGGAGGCTTCTTCTCAATAGAGAGACCCATACCTCCTAGAGCAATAGCAGTCGTAGTGTAAGGTCCAATCTTTCGTATCAGCGCAGACATAATTCCTCCTTGAAGAGACACGAGCACAATCTAAAGCTTTATACGTCTATGTTATCCGAAAAGTGATACAGAAAGGGGCAAGCCGTAAAGCCTGCCCCTGCATTTCAGCATATAAGCGCTATGCGCTATAGTCGTATGACTGCGTTCTACTCTTCGACATCAAACGGGTCGAAATCGCGACGTACGCGACGACGTGGTCGCTCAGAGCGTTCAGCGCGTTCTGCACGATAATCGTCATACGAATCATCTACCGCATAGCGTGGATTCTCATGGCGGGACCCGCGAGAGCGACGGGCACCACGGTCTTCACGATCGCGATCATAGCGATCATAACGGTCATTACGGTCGTTACGGTCGAAATCACGCCCATCGCGGCCATCTCGATCGTCACGCTCGTCACGGAACCTACGTGGTCGACGATCATCACGATCAAATTCACGACTATCATCGCGAGTAAAATCATCGCGACGAGAACGACGAGGACGATATGAGTCTCTATCATCATCTCGGTAACTACGATCATCAGTACCACGTTCATCGAAACGACGAGAATGGCGCACGGGGCGATCGTCATCATCACGACGAGGACGACGAGAGCGATACCCACCACGGTCGTCGGAGCGACGGTCATCACGGTCTGCGCGCCCACCACGAGAACCACGGTCAGAACCATTTTCCTGATTCTCAAAACCAGGAATTGCAAGAGAAATCTTGCCGCGGTCATCGACAGACTGGACCACGACTTCTACGGTGTCGTTTTCTTTGAGCACATCATCGACAGCATCGATACGTTCACCGTTAGCGAGGTTACGAATCTGAGAGATATGGAGCAACCCGTCAGTTCCAGGGAGCAGGTTGACAAATGCACCGAAGGATGTGGTCTTTACCACTGTGCCGTTATAAGTCTCGCCTGTTTCTGGTATGTGTGGGTTAGCAATTTGGTCGATGAGATGCTTAGCTTTTTCAGCACCATCTCCACCTTCGGAAGCGATATAGACTGTACCATCATCTTCAATTGTGACGTCTGCACCAGTATCTTCCTGAATCTGGTTAATCATCTTACCCTTAGGACCAATGACCTCGCCAATCTTGTCAACAGGAACCTTGGTAGTGATGATACGTGGAGCATATGGACTCATCTCAGCGATACCATCAATGCATTCGGTAATCACGTCGAGGATAGTAGCACGAGCTTCCTTAGCCTGCTGAAGCGCAGAAGCGAGAACATCTGCTGGGATACCGTCAAGCTTAGTATCAAGCTGCAAAGCGGTAATGAATTCAGAGGTACCCGCGACCTTAAAGTCCATATCGCCGAATGCGTCTTCAGCACCGAGGATATCAGTCAAAGTCTTAAAGATATGCTGCCCATCGACATCACCTGACACGAGGCCCATAGCAATACCTGCTACAGGAGCCTTAATCGGTACTCCCGCTGCCATCAAAGACAGTGTCGACGCACATACAGACCCCATAGAAGTGGAACCATTGGAACCAATTGCTTCAGATACCTGGCGGACAGCATATGGGAACTCTTCACGGCTCGGAAGAACTGGAACGAGTGCACGTTCAGCCAATGCTCCGTGACCAATCTCACGACGTTTAGGAGAACCAACACGTCCAGTCTCGCCAGTGGAGTATGGAGGCATCTCATAGTTATGCATATAGGTCTTGGTATTTGGACCAGACAACGCATCAGTAATCTGCTCCATCTTGAGCATATTTAACGTCGTAATGCCAAGAATTTGGGTCTCACCGCGCTGGAAGAGCGCAGAGCCGTGAACGCGTGGAACAATATCTACCTCTGCAGAGAGGGTACGGATATCGCGTAGACCACGACCATCGATACGATAATCTTCAGTCAAGATACGACGGCGAACAATTTGACGCTGCAATTCCTTAAAGGCATTGCCAATTTCTTTGTCCTTCTCAGCATCATCCATATCTTCGAACTCGTTTGCCAAAGTATCCTTGACAACCTGCTTAATCTCGGAGATACGGTCCTGGCGTGGAAGCTTCTCTGCAATAGAGAGAGCTTCATTCAAGTCAGAGTGAGCGATTTCATCGATACGCGCATAAAGTTCATCGGTATACTCTGGGAAGAGCTGGAATTCTTTAGTTTCCTTTGCAGCAAACTTCTTGAGCTCTTCTTGAGCTTCACAGATAACCTTGATGAAAGGCTTTGCCGCCTCAAGTCCACCTGCTACTACAACTTCATCAGGCTTTGTCTGTCCTTCGGAATAGATGAGATTCCACGCGTTCTTGCCAGCACCTGCTTCAATCATTGCGATTGCGACATCGCCATTTTCGACGACTCGACCTGCAACAACAAGTTCAAAGACAGCACGTTCACGCTCAGACCAGCGCGGGAACGCAACCCATTGACCGTCGATAAGAGCAAGTCGCAGACCGGATACTGGGCCGTTGAATGGAAGCCCTGAAATCAAGGTAGATGCTGAAGCTGCGTTCATCGCAACCATATCGTATGCATCGTCTGGGTGAATAGACAGGACAGTCTCCACTACCTGAACTTCATTGCGAAGAGTGTGTGGGAACAGCGGGCGCAATGGTCGGTCAATGATACGAGCTGCCAAAGTAGCCTCTGTGGAAGGGCGACCTTCACGACGGAAGAAAGATCCAGGAATCTTACCTGCTGCATACATCTTCTCCTCAACGTCGACAGTCAGTGGGAAGAAGTCATAATTCTCCTTAGGACTACTACCTGCAGTGGTAGTAGAGAGAATCATAGTTTCTCCATCAAGATAGGCTGCCACTGCCCCATCAGCTTGCTGGGCGAGACGACCCGTCTCGAAGCGTAGCGTACGCTTGCCAAATGTGCCGTTATCGATGACGGCTTCTACTGCTTTAATATCGGGACCCTGCACGGGTTCCTCCTTATACTTTACTTCTTTACCTACGTGCTTCTCTGTTTTTACACACAGCGGGGAGACCCTCTCCCCAATCGGTACCTACATCTCTATGTAAAAAGAGCCCGAGCACATGCCCGGGCACAGAAGACTTTAATGACGCAAACCGAGGCGCTCAATCAAGGAACGGTAACGGTTGATATCTACGCCACGCAAATAACCAAGGAGACGACGACGCTGACCAACCATGAGGAGCAAACCACGACCAGAGTGATGATCATGCTTGTTTTCCTTCATGTGCGCAGTCAAATCATTGATTCGCTTGGTGAGCAAAGCAACCTGTACTTCAGGGGAACCTGTGTCACCCTCATGAGTTGCGTACTCAGCGATAATTGCCTTCTTTTCATCCTGGGTAAGTGCCATAGCATTCTCCCTTGTACTCGTTGCGCGGTGTCTCATCCCTATGATGAAACGCTCTTTATCCGCGGGCGGAACACGCCAAGTTTCAAGAGTACACCATAAGATATACAAAAATCTCTTTCGCCGATGCTTCCTCAAGAAGATTTCTAGAGAAACAAAAAGTGAATCAGCAAAAGAGATTTTTACAAATTTTGTCTAAGAAAGGCTTCCGCAGCAGCATTCCTCACAAGTGAAGAACTTCTCTACTGAGCGTTGTAAGCCTTACTGAGCCTGTGCTTTGAGCAAATCACGAATCTCTTGAAGAGTTTCGATCTGCAACTTCGTCGCAGCATCCTCTTCAGCCTCTTCAGCTTCTTCCTTCTTTGCTGTCATTTCCTTGATTTTGTTCATAGGAAGAACAATGAAGAAGTAAACTGATACAGCGATGATGAGGAAGTTGATAAGAGCAGTAAGAATAGCACCAAACTTGAGACTTGCACCATTCGCAGAAAGGATAAGTAAACCAGACATATCTGGCTTACCGAAAATCATCGCAATCAATGGATTGATGAAATTATCCACAATAGAAGTAACTACAGCGGTCACTGCACCACCCATGACAACACCAACTGCCATATCGACGACATTACCGCGAGAAATGAAGTCCTTAAAACCCTTAATCACTGGGGCCCACTTTCTTTATCTTAAAAGTCTCTATGCCATAAATTGTTTCACAGCCATAATCTAGTTTATAGTATGGCGAAGAATACACTGACAACTTTCGCCATCTGTATCACTTGGATTGTATATATGACAGATAAATCTATATCAGCCCGCCAAACATTGCAACAACCAGTGCACCAATTTCTACGATAAAGAACAATATAAATGCTGCCCAACTTCGGGTCAATACATTGAGCGGCGATGACTTCTTGATAAAGATAAGTGTCACAAAGTAAATAGCGGCAAATACTCCCAAAGCTATCGCGGAGCACATAATTCCCGCACTAATGCCGTTCGCATAGATATCGCTCGAACCGAAGATAACCTTTGCCCCCCACCAATAGTTCGGCTTAAATAGCGCCAAGCCAGACAGATACTGCTCAACTCCAAAAGCGACATAAGCAACAATGCCCCACGTCGACCACGCAGTTTCAATAATTGCCAAAGCAAACGCCAACATAGCCACGACTGTCACGCTCCAACTCACTAGCGCCCAACCCTGTGGCTGTGCATGGCTCAAAAACCAGATCGTCCAACCTGTGTAACGAAGAGCAGTATTGCGACCTAAGCCATAAGGAACAGTCACAACAAGTATGCCAAGGAGAGTAACCAATGCTATTACCCACGGCTTTGTCTTTTTGGCACGCTGGGCATCAGCAATAGAAATACGCTTATCGGTCGACGTAGCAATGACCTCGTCTACAAGGACTTTATGCTGTTTTCCTAGAGTCACTATCATGCCTTTCTACCTTGCTGATAACTGTCCCCACCACAAGCCATGACTGTGAGAAACGCTGCTGTTTTCATAAATTATCATGCTGTTTATGAAAAACTCTCCGTGAACGCGCATGGACGAGTCTTACGGCACGTAAGTCTCTCAATTTCTCCCTCTCAGTGTAGCAACACACGTAACACAACGGTTTGAAATTGTCAGGTCGTACGCTATAATTTATTTTTGTTGTTTTGTGAATGTGCAAAGCAGCGGTTCGCGGATGTAGCTCAATGGTAGAGCCTCAGTCTTCCAAACTGATTACGCGGGTTCGATTCCCGTCATCCGCTCCACTTCTTTAACCCTGCAAATACAAGGTTTTTCAACGGTTTGCGGGGTTTTCTTTTTCTCTTTTGGCTTATAGGACATTTTGTGTTGCTGTTATGCTTGTTTACCCCTTGTATTTATTGGGATGAACCAT
>NZ_JBHTHQ010000008.1:0-1462 GCF_042676605.1 Alloscardovia venturai
TGGCACTGTAAAGGTTTCCCTTGTTTTTTATCGTGTTCTTGACACTTCCAATCCTAAAAAACGGGTCACTTCCGCCAACTTCCCCGCGTCCTTTAACAATAAATTGTCTCGGCCGCGCGCGAAGCCCCAAGACCCACAAGGGGTTGGCTCCAGCGCATTCCGTTTTTTATCCCTTCCAGTGTTCAACAACACGAACAAAAAATAATCACACCAGCCCATCAGGTCTCTAGGAAAGAAGGACGCTATGACACAACCAATCAAGATGATCTTGCCAGCAAACCCCCTTACAGGTTACGGATACAAGCCTTTGACAACATTTTGGGAAGAGTTCAGCATCGCCGACCCATTCGGCAGCAACGCTATCCGCGACACTTACAAGCGAGCCTTAAAGGAATGGAAGAATGATTACAAAAAGATGACCGAACTCGTCATGGTCCTCAACAATAAAATCTGGGAACACTACCACACCAGCCCGCAATTAGCTCGCACCTACACCGAGCTATGGCACGAACTCGACCAATGGTGTGATAGCACATTCACTAACGAGCAGAAAACCTACTACTACACCACAACCGATTAGCCATCCACTTTTTCTTCCAGGCAGTGTTCTGTGATGCTCCCTGGAAGAAAGGAAAAGGTTTTTATATAAAACCAAAACACAAGAAAAATCATATACAAGTAGAGTAGAAAGGAAAACAAGAATGAAAATTAACAACAAACAAGTCACCGGTGAAAGCTTCGCATACGACGGATGCCACAAAATCTACATTTGCGAAAGCAAGAAAGATGAGCAAGACGCGCAAAAAACCGGATACACTATCCATCCCATAAGTGAGCTTGAAAACACATACGAAAACTCGTGCGACCTACGCTTCATCCACAATTGGACACTCGATAAAGACTATGTCTCCCAACTAGAGTCCGCCTTATTCCAAGAATAACCAAAACCACAATAAAGAAAGGTCTTTTATGCTCATTCGTATAGTCGCAGCATTCATCCTAATAAATGCACTTATCGCATACAGCGGTCTTGTAACCTACATGGCACATCTCATGCAAGAGAGTGCGAACAAGACACATACGCCAAAAACACGATGGCAAAAACTCACACTCGCACTAATTTTTACCAGTGTGACCGTCTGTGTACTCATAGAAACACTATCAGACAACCAGACTATACGAACAATCACTCTCACAGCCTTTGCATTTCTTATCGGCAACTTTGCAGGTGGCATGTATCAAAAAATCAAAACGAGCAACGAAAAGAAAGAACAAGAATGAGTGAACAAGAACGTAAAGTCCGTCTCGTCATCCGTATCACCCACACCGTCGATATGAATGACAGTAACGGGTGGACACCACAATTAAGCTTTATCAAAACGAGCATCCTTACCCCAGAAAAGGCGAAAAACATCGCACACATCCTGAACCGTCTTGAAGCATTCCGTGCATCCAAACTCGG
>NZ_JBHTHQ010000009.1:0-1227 GCF_042676605.1 Alloscardovia venturai
TGGCACTGTAAAGGTTTCCCTTGTTTTTTATCGTGTTCTTGACACTTCCAATCCTAAAAAACGGGTCACTTGCGCCAACTTCCCCGCGTCCTTTAACAATAAATTGTCTCGGCCGCGCGCGAAGCCCCAAGACCCACAAGGGGTTGGCTCCAGCGCATTCCGTTTTTTATCCCTTCCAGTGTTCAACAACACGAACAAAAAATAATCACACCAGGATTTTTATATAAAACCAAAACACAAGAAAAATCATATACAAGTAGAAAGGAAAACAAGAATGAAAATCAACAACAAACAAGTCACCGGTGAAAGCTTCGCCTACGACGGATGCCACAAAATCTACATTTGCGAAAGCAAGAAAGATGAGCAAGACGCGCAAAAAACCGGATACACTATCCATCCCATAAGTGAGCTTGAAAACACATACGAAAACTCGTGCGACCTACGCTTCATCCACAACTGGACACTCGATAAAGACTATGTCTCCCAACTAGAGCCCGCATTATTCCAAGAATAACCAAAACAAAAGAATCTTAAAAAAGAGAAACATCATGGAGTTTACATTAGACAACGGGCAGCGTGACCTTCTATGGCTCGTCTTAGCACCCGCTGCCCCTGCCTTATGCTCACAAATAGGCCACGGCATGCCACAGTGGGCAATCATACTCGCAAGTATCATCTCATGCTGGATCCTCCTTGCTACAGCATACACAGAAACAAATAGATTATGGAAAGACAGCAGTCGAGTACACGATTCCCACCACCACAAAACTATTCGCACATGGACAGTACTCTTAAGCGTTCTCGCAGTAACCATAACCCTCGTACTGGCAGCAGCGCTTTATAACAGTTTTCTCCCTACAAACACGCAAACCTTTATTATCTTTAGTTCAATCAGTGTCATCGGCATGATGGCATTCTTTGCCCACTACTACTTCTACCAAGCCTGGATACCAGAAAAACGGGTATCCCTCAAAGAAATAGCAGCCACACACGGAATAGAACCATACACCAGTAACCACAATAAGACGAAAGAAGACTTGCAATGAGTGAACAAGAACGTAAAGTCCGTCTCGTCATCCGTATCACCCACACCGTCGATATGAATGACAGTAACGGGTGGACACCACAATTAAGCTTTATCAAAACGAGCATCCTCACCCCAGAAAAGGCGAAAAACATCGCACACATCCTGAACCGTCTTGAAGCATTCCGTGCATCCAAACTCGG
>NZ_JBHTHQ010000010.1:0-49455 GCF_042676605.1 Alloscardovia venturai
TTAGTAAGGATGTCATCGACTGAGGAAACGGTAGTGGAAGCCTCAGGGATTGGAGCAGCATACACATGCACGTCGTTCATGTCTGGATCCCACAAATAATCCGCAGCCGTGTAATCATCCACCAGTTTGAACTCGCCTAGGCTGTCTCCCAGGTTCTCACCCAAGCTACCATTAACCACGGAGCCGAGCTTGTCACCATCAAGGATGGTTTGAGTGTCTGCACCGGTGGTGTTGGTATGCTTCGCGTCAATAACGGTTGCCCATTTACCATTAGAGTATTTGACCCACGACTTATCAGGGGTAAAGTCCCACAGTTTTGGCTGGTCAGCAGCGAGCACGATTACGACCAGAGCATGGTTACCGCCACGCATTTCACGTGCTGCGATATCGTTAATCGTCTGCCCAGTAGACATCCGAGTCGAGGTATCATAAGTTTCTTTACCTGTATGGATATAAGTTTTGTCTTTAACCTCGTTAACCCATGCGCTGAGCCATTGGTCTTCGCGGTAGCCGCCGTTACTACGCGCGATGGAACCATCCTCGTTGGTACGCACGGCACCAACACCAAAGACGCGGCAGTTCGCACCAGTCGCGTTTCCGCCATGGCGGTTAGCGTAGTTGGTTTCGCATTCTTGGCGAGCAGCTGTTGTTGCCTGAGTAATATTGCCCTGGGCGGTGCTGTCTACTTTGCCTGCGAGTTGACCGGTGAGTACGCTTGTGACGGTTGCATCGTTTGCTGGACCGAAGTTATCGTTGGTCGCCCACACGATTTTCGCACTATAAGCGCCAGAACCTCCATCAGGACTGGTAGCAGAACCACCACCGATGTCGTCTGCATAGGCGAGAGCACCACCGAAAAGGGTGGATGCTGCTACGAGGAGTGCTCCGCCTTTTATGAGTGGCTGCCAGAAAGGTTTATGTAATGTCATAATCCCTAACTTTCCTTACTTCTTTTGAATAATTATTCTTCAGAAAACTCTCCTCTGGTTTTGTCGTAGTAAAGAAAGAGAGAAGAAGTTTCCTACTTAATATGAGCAAGAAAAAGGAGCGATTTTATATAAAAAAATGGAGCACCCGTAAGGGGTGCTCCGACGAAGGGGAGAAGAGATTTATTTTTGTTTAGCCGATTTCAAACTGGCAGTTATTATGTTCAGTGCAACTTCCGCCAGTTTGCCCCGATAGCGCGGAGCGCCAGTCAAAAGTGCCGGCCGAACTTGACGAACCCGACGAGCCAGAACCATTAGAACGCGATGAACCACCATTATTCGAGCGTGTACCAGTGTATGAACGGTTTGCTGAGTAGCTTCTACTATTCGCCTGAGCCTGAGCCTGAGCAGCCGCTGCTGCCTGAGCTGCAGCTTGGTCTGCCTGCTGCTTTTGCTGTATGCTCGCGTTCACACCATCAATCACACCCTGAACAGGCTCAAGAGCCTTATTCAACGACTCCACAGTAGCTTTCTTATCATTCAACGCTGCAGTAACAGCATTAATCTGGTTCTGCAAATTATCACGAGTAGCATTATCCGCTACCTGCCCGTTAGACGAGCTCAAGAGATTATTCATCTCATCAAGCTTCGCCTGTACCGCCTGCTTGGTGTTTTCAAGATCCTTTACTTCCTTAGACTTCACAACCTTGCTTACAGTAGTTTCCAGAGCCTTAACAGTCCTATTCAACTGTTCTGTTGCCTTATCTAAGCGACTCGTATCAGCAGTAAACGCCTGAGTGTAGGAGATTGAACAGTTCAAAGACTGTACCTTTGTAGTGTTCTTGGTCTTACCGTATTCTGTTGTGAATGTGGTAAAAGTCTTTGAGTCTGCAACCTGTTCTGCTGTGGTAATCGTCTTGGAAGTCTTATCAGCCTTAGCCTTGACTGTTTCGTACTTCTTCCACGCCTGAGCGTAAGACTCGTTAGCATTCTCGCACGCTGTAATCTTAGAAGAGCGCAAACTATGTACTCCGAATGCTCCACCAGCAATAAGAGCAAGAGCTGCGACCCCAGCGACCGTGCTGATGATGATTGTCTTTTTACGCTTCGTGTCCACTGTCTTAATGTCAACTTCTTCGACTGGTGGGATAACAGTAGTTTCTGTTTCTGTAGTATTCGACATAATATCTCTTCTTTCCTCTTATATTTTTATGTATTTGTTATTATATGGTGTGTCTTGTGATAATGCTGGGGAAATGTCACAATGTTTCTTTATCCCAGAGCAATTAGTTGCGTAGCAATCGCAAAAAACCACGAGTAACGGACAAGATAACGAGTATGCACCCTATTTCTCTGAGCCATATTCTCTTTCCGAGTATTTTATTATCAGCTATACAACCGGTCGCGATACAGATCCAACCGATGATGCATATCGCTAAATTTAGATACCCGATACTTGTAGCGTTCATGGTGTTCTCCTTTCTATATTGATATGAGCAGAAAAGAAAACATGTTTTATATAAAAGAATGGCTTCTGCTCATTTTGAACAGAAGCCATTTCCTACTTTGTGTTGATATCAAGATATAAGCGTAATGGGTCTGGTCCAGGTATAAATCCATTCCGTTGATACCATTGTGCTAGATCCAGCTGTCCGTTACGGCTTAATAACCTAGTAATGAGATTGTGAGGGAAGTATGGGATAAGCTCATACCTCCCTGTACCTTTTTATGCTTGCGTTCAAAATGAGCAGAAGTTTCTATCGGTATTGTCTTGCTTGGAGTTCGTGGAATCGTTCGAGTTTATCTATCGCGTTCCTCATATCTTGCGTACTAATAGATATGTAGAGCTGCGTTGTCGCGAGGCTTTCATGTCCAAGACTTTCTTGGACTACGCGGAGGTCTCCTCCTGTTGCACGGTACAGGTCGGTCGCAAATTTACGACGTAAACTATGCGTAGATTCTTTTACTGTATCTTTGATACGCCGGTAAACAGTATCGGGGTGAATATGTTTACTAGCGTTATACATACTAGGGAAACACCAGCCAGGATTCCGGTGGGTAAGTGTATGAGCAATACTTGCAGTCAACGGGATGATACGATCTTTACGTCCTTTCCCGTGCACGATAAGAGAATATCCCATGAGATCTTCAATAAGATCATTCGGTAAGTAAATGCTAGCAATCTCGTTGCGACGAAGCCCTAATTCCACAGCGAGTTCAATCATGAGTTTTGTGTCTTCGTCTGCGATTTCGAGTCCTTTTTGTACATTCTGGGTTTGAGCTGGAGCCTGTCTCTTTTTAACACGTTTGATAGTAGGCAACCCGTCCATAGGGTTTTCAGGGATAAGATGATTGGAAAACATGTATGCGTAGAAGGATCGTAGAGCATTAAATTCGCAACGCTTGGTAGAGACAGAAACTTCTCTGCTCATACGTTCGATAATATCGTGGCGTGTAATACTAAGTGGGTCTTTCTTTTCCGCGTTAATATAGAGAGCGAAAGCACTAACTCTGTACCACCATGCTTGAATAGTTGCTTGACTAAAGTTGCGGAATCTCATCTCACCAACCCACCCATCAATGTAAGGAATCCAGTCTTCGGGTGGTTGACGGTGAGATAAGAATTCCATGAATAAGCACGACCTTTCCCAAGAGAAAAGAAAATAGAGTGAACGTGTGAAGCTCTGTGCTGAAAACAGCAGTGGCTTCAGCATTCCTAATTATGTATACAATACTTGGAAAAGACAAAAATCATGTACAAAACTTGATGAGTGAGTAGTAGAAAACTGCTTCTGTTCACAATGAACAGAAGCAAGAAATAAAAATGGCGGAGAAAAATCTCCGCCACGGGGTTTCTGCGACTACGACAATATCTTTTTCTATACGTTAGCAAGTAATTGCGAAACGGCATCTCTAAGATACTCAGAACGTGTGCGATGGTGAGAATTTGCTAACCTATCAAGCTTATCGATATCGCTGCGCGTGAGTCTAAAAGTAACGATTGAATTATCCTCGTCAAATTGGCGAGGACGACCGCGCCGTGGTTTAGTTACGGGGCCATCCCAAGTGCCATCTTCATATTCACCAGCCATAGCATCTAGCTGTTCATCAGTTACACCAAATTCACGAAAAATATAATCCTCATCCATTATCCGTCCCCTTCCTTCCTAACTAAGTGCTGTTTCACGGAGAGTTTTCTTACTTGGCGGTGTCATGGCGTGGTAAATGAGCCACTTGCCATCCTTTCCACGAATAGCAACCATCTCAACGACTCGTCCTGAGCTGTCGACTCCGATGCTGACATATTGACGCGGAGTAGTGTCGGGACGCGCAATTGTACTAATACTATTCCACCAAGCATGCCGCACATCATCATCAGAGAGTTCCGGATGCCTGCGATGTACTCGGCTATGAACGATGGGTATCGATTCCGCATCCATGGCATTTATATGTTCATAACCTTTATTGTAATACATAATACAAGAATTCTCCATACTTAAACTTGTGCTCATTTTGAACAGAAGATATTATTCGTTAACCTCGCATGGTTCTGCCATATCTTGAAGTTCTCTGCTTGCGACATTTGCAAGGTATAGGCCCTTCCAAGCAAGAAGAATCGTCATGAAGTTCTGTGCAATTGTGAAACCGATGTCATTATTGGAGGTTCTCGTGGGTTCACGGTTCGAGTCCGTGTGGGGGCACTTTCCTTTGTTTTTCATTGAAAGATGGAAACAGCTATATTGGGTTTTCCCGCGCTTGTTACCCGTTTTTCATAAGGCGGTGGTGACAACCACACTATGGTCGGTCAGGAGACTTTTTCATACCATATGTTCTCAAAGTATGTGAACAGTTTTAAACTGTCTAGTAAACTAATGCTTTACAAGCCAAAACTTACACACAAACTGACCGGTAGGTCCATTTCTTTGTTCTCGTATTTTATCCGAGTCTAACACAAATAGTTTGTTTAACTTAGATTGACAAATCGGGATTAATCAAGATTCTTATCGGTATCTGGTGTATTGACCACATGTAAGGTATGTCTTACAATATGTTATGCGAGATTAAAGAAGACTGACGAGTTTAATCGTTGGCTTAAGAAGCTGAAGGATAGGTCGGCTCAGGCGCAGATTCAGTTACGTCTTCTGCAATGGTAGAGTGAAGGAATTGTTTTTGGCGATATAAAAACAATTCAGGGCGATTTAAAGGAAGCTCGATTTCATTTTGGTGCAGGGTATCGAGTATGTTTCACGCAAAAGAAGACGTTACCGTTCTTCTTGTTTTTGGTGGAGATAAGAGTAGTCAGCAGCGTGATATTAGGAAAGCGCAAGAGATTCTTGCACAGTTGAAAGAGAATAAATTATGGTAAATGTTACAGATTTTGATATTCAGGAATACCTTGACGATTCCGAAAACGTTATTTATTTTCTCGATGCTGCTTTAGAAGCGAATGACCCCCCACTTGTTTACTACAGCTCTTCGCGAAGTAGCCAAGTCCCAGGGGATGAAGGAACTATCTAAGAAAGCTGGTATACCAAGAGAAAGTCTGTATCAGATTCTGTCTGATAGAGGTAATCCTCGTCTTGATACCCTTATGCGTATTCTTGATGGACTTGGCTTGAATCTCTCTATTACTGAGTCTTCCCGGATGGAAGAGTCTGAGCATGAAACCCATGAAGTTAAGGAGCCTGCATACGCGTGAGTATGTCTATGAGCTTATGCGTTTATAGACATACTTTTTAGAAAAGGCGTGTGGACGTTTTTAGACCGCGTATCCTAACCTCCTTCTATACTCTATGGAACTTATCTCGCCCAAACTTAACTTAATCCTGTCTGTACGATATCGCGCTAGGTAACTTTCTAACACACTAACAAGCTGTAATGATTAGAAAGATAAATCAGGAGCCGTTATAGAGATGATACTAAGTATTACGGTAGTGTGATTTGCACTGAATAATTTTTATCATTCCGTCCTCAATGGTGTAGACGAGGCGATTAGATTTATCAATCCTTCTGCTCCAATAACCAGATAAATCACCACGTAATGGTTCAGGTTTCCCGATTCCTTGATAATGGTTACGGTCAATGTCCTTGAGAATGTCAAGAATACGTTTACTCATCTTCCTGTCGTGAGTAAGCCAGTATTGAAAATCTTCCCAAGCCTCATCATCCCAGGCTTTAATCATCGTAATTTACCTCATGAATTGTGCCACCTGTTGTGTCCATCCGTGCTTTCGCGGCGCGAAGATGCGCCATATTTTCCTCGCTGTAGAATGGGTCAACGTTTAATTCGAAGGGTATGCGTTGTTCACGAGCAACTTTTTTCAGAAAAATAGTGAGTGCAGAAGACATACTCAAACCAATTTCCTCTAATGTGTGTTCTGCTTCACTCTTAGTTTCTTCATCTATCCTGAAACTGACTTGTACCATGGTAATCTCCTCATAATGTGTAGCAAAAGTATAGCATAATGCAGGCAATTCGGCATTTGCGTTCATTTTGATTGGAGATACTCTCTTATCCTGATTTATCAATTGAATCACTACAACCTAGCTCCGTGGCTAGTAGTCATATAAAAATTCTTGCCGCATCCTTATCGACTAATCTGCGCTTGCCTGCGTGACTTACAGATACGTGTGCGGCAAGAGCTGAAAACTCTTTACAGAAGCAGAAACGGAATAGAAGTGCCCTTCCCCACGTCTTCTATCCTACGCGCACGGAATCGTGATAATCGTCTCACTTGAGCCAGTTTGTGAGTTTCTGAATTCTACGAAACCGTGATGGGCGCCGGCGATACGCGATACGATGACTAACCCTAGTCCGTGCTCAGGGAGCGTTTTCAAAGCAGAATGAGAATATTGAGAGTTCACATCACGCAGGCTGCTCAGGATATCTTGTGGATACCCTGAGCCTGAGTCGGCTACGATAATTTCGAGGTTCTTTTTATGCTTCAAAAAACCTGAGCGAGTTATAGTTGCGGAAATGGTAATAGTGCAGCCGTCTGGATTGTGCTTGATACTATTGCGCACAAGATTAGTGATCATACGGGAAAAGAGTGATGCATCGGTTTTAGCCTCAACTTTCTGCGTTTCATCACTGATATTGACTGCTATATCGTACTTCTCTTCGATTCCCTCATTGATGATTTGGGCGATAGTTGACCGAATGAGTGGCGCTATACGTTGTTTTTTCATAGTGAGTGATTGTGATGCATATTCTAGACGGTTCGCCATGTTCAAATCAGAGATGAGCAGTGCTACATGATTCGTATTTGCCACTATCTGCTGTGCAAGGCTCTGAGTTTCCTCATCATTATCGAGGTTGTGAGAAATTTCATCAGAATAGGCGAGAATGAGTTGTAAAGGCGTGCGCACGTCGTGAGATACTGCTGCAATCCATTCCGTCCGAGCTTTGCTTCGTTCATGCGCGTTAAATCGTGTGATTGCGTAAGTGATGATGAGCAGCATTGCGACGTTAAGCAGCAGCCCTACAGGGAAAAACCACATGTCGCGCATATCTTGAACGAGCAGGAATTTCCACAGACTATCTCGGGGATAACCGAGCACTAATAAGTTGCCGTTACTCGTCCACACGTCCACGGGATAGTCCTTTAAGTACCAGCGTGTGAATGAGGCGATATCAGCGCGTGAATAAGTGTTAGGAATATTGCGCGGTTTGCGGTAGCTCCAGATGACATGTCCGTTTTTGTCGAGGAACATCGCCCAGTTATGAGAGGAACGGAGCTCTTCGCGTACTGGAGATGAAAGATTACATGTGCCAGATGAATTACAGGTTAGTGCGTGTGCGATGTGCTCTACTTTTGAGGTGTTGTCGGCTTTTACGGTACCTAGGTATGCTGCGCTTATGAGAAAGAGACCATTGACGAGCATGACGAAGAGCAGCGACATGAAGAGGAAAAGAATCTGGCGCGTGAAATGTGTGATAGAGGGGTTATGAGCGAAAATATTCATGCTGGTTTTCTGTAAATCTGCTATTAGAGAGTTTGAGATGGAGCTGTAGGCGCAGCAAGGCGGTATCCTAGTCCGCGTGCTGTGAGGATCCATTGTGGTTTGCTAGGGTCTTCTTCGATTTTGTCGCGAAGTCTATGCATGTGAACCATGAGACTATTTTCATAACCGAAAGAGTTTCCCCATACAGACTCCATAAGTGAGTCAGTAGTGACGATAATTCCACGGTTGTCACGTAATATTTTGAGGATAGTGAGTTCTGTCGCTGTTAAAGGTATGTCCTTTATAGGTTTTGGCATAGATTGTGAATTTTTCTGAGCTACTTGGTGAGCTATACCAGTTGAAAAGTCTATCGTTACGTCCCCTAAAGTGAGGAGATCATGCTCGGCGCCGTTTACTTGGCTAGAACCTATGGATACTGTGTGGGAGACTGATGGCACGGTATATGTCCGTCGGAGAACGGCGTTGAGTCTCAGTAGTAGTTCTTGAGGAAGAAAAGGCTTGGTTATATAGTCATCTGCTCCCATACCGAGACCGTGCAATCGTGCTTCATCTTCATCACGTGCAGACAGAAAGAGCGCTGGGGAGGTATTGTCTTTCTGAATCATTCGCAGGAGCTCAAATCCATCACCATCAGGCAGCATCACGTCAAGGAGAAAAGCTTCCGGTCTCCATGTTTTGGCGAGCTCAAGAGCGTGGGAGACAGTTCCTGCTGCTTGAACAGCGATATAGCCGTCTCGGCGAAGAATATTGAGCAGTAATTTTTGAAGCTCCGCCTCGTCCTCTACCACGAGGATGCGCTTTGTATGGAATACGTCAGGCGTGAGTGGTGGAGAGACTTTCTCGCGTGGTGTGTATATAGACAAATCAGGAGACATATACGTAATTCTACGGCTCTCTATGTGAATACTTTCCCTCTAGGGTGATAATCGTAACTTTCGTAAGAAAACTGTAAGGTTTGCGAAAGTATGACGAAAGACGAATTTGCCATTATGGCAGAGGTAAATCATTCAGTTGCGGATGGGCGCAGCTTAAGAGACGTTGTAATGTACTAAAGGAGAATTTATGGATAGTGCAATTTCCACTCGTGAATTGACGAAAATATATAAAGGCGTGCCTGCTGTCTCGCAGGTGAATCTTAATATTCCGCAAGGAAGCGTTTACGGGTTTCTAGGACCGAACGGAGCGGGTAAAACTACCACGATGAAAATGATTCTTGGTCTAATTCATCCAACAAGTGGGTCAGTTTCTGTATTAGGCACGCCTATGAATCAGAAAAATCGTTTGGAGATTTTGCGTTCTGTTGGTTCGCTTATCGAACAGCCAAGCTATTACGGCAATCTTACCGCTTATGAGAACTTGGACATTGTTCGGCATCTCAAGAATCTCCCTGAATCTGTTATAGCTGAAGCACTGCATACTGTACAGCTTGATCCTCAATCGAAGAAGCTAGTAAAACATTTCTCTTTAGGTATGAAGCAGCGGCTGGGAACCGCAGCTGCGCTACTTGGCAGACCTCGGGTACTTCTTCTTGATGAGCCGACAAATGGCCTCGATCCAGCAGGAATTCAAGAAATTCGAGAACTCATACGTACTCTGCCACACGCTTTCGGAATGACAGTTCTTGTATCAAGCCATCTTCTTTCCGAAATTGATCAAATGGCTCAGTACGTGGGAATAATTTCCCATGGTTCGATGAAGTTTGACGGAAGTCTCGAATCACTTCATAGGAAGGCGCACTCATGGGTAAGCATAAGAACGACAGATAGTGAAAGTGCAGTAAATATTCTGAAGACAGAGATGAGCGACCGCGATAATTTTTACAATGTCCAAGCTGACTCGCATGAAGAAGGATATTTTACTCTCAATGTGCTTGACGATGATGTGATAGCCCACGTCACGCGGCTTCTTATCACTCAAGGAATTGATGTGCTCCGTGTGGAAGAGCATCATGAGGATTTGGAATCTATATTTCTCAGTATGACGGAAGACGTTAAGGAGACTGATGGCGGGGTAGAACCCTTAAGTAAAAATATGAGAGAGGACGTCGTACGATGAAAAAGTTAGTATCTGACGTAAGACTCGAATTCATGAAAATGCGTAGGCAGCATATATGGCTTGTCCTTCTTATCTCCGTACCGATTCTTGCAAAATGTGCTACAACAGGTAAAGGCAGTATTGCGGACGGATATACGAGAAGTTTTTATGGAGCTCCATTGTATAACGCAATTCTTATGCCAATCCTATGCGCCACTATTGCATCTCGCATATGTGAAAATGAGTATGAGGGGCATGCTTTTAAGCAACTTATGACTATGCAAAAACCGCGTGAACTGTTTACAGCAAAATTTGTAGTAGCAGCTTTACTAATGGCGATTGTGTGCTGTGTACAGCCTATAACGATTCTTGTGACTGGAAAAATGTATCACTATGCAGATGCTGTGACTGCATCAGACATTTTGTTTTTCGCGTTTTCTCAGTACATAGTGTGTATCTTTTTTATCATTGTGATTCAGATTATTTCTCTCTATGTAGAGAATCAGTTCGTCCCCATGTCAATAGGAGTGATACTGAGTCTGCTGGGTCTCTTTTCCATGTTTTTCCCTCCTTCAGTCATGAGATTCATGCCGAGTTCGTATTTTGCCCTGCTAAATTTTGTGGGAATGAATTGGGATAGAGCTGGACGATCCGTAAGCTATTACCGTATGGGCTATCCATGGGGGTATGTGGCGATTCTGGCAGCGGTTATCATCGCTCTCTACACCGTTTCACTTCGCTGGTTTGTCAACAAAGAGAACTAAGGAGAGTCTCATGCGAATGTTTATGAATGTTCTTCGAGCAGAATTGCTCAAGATGAGCCGTTCGACTGTATGGGTAGTCCTTGTCGTTATCCCTCTTATTACAGCAGTTATGGGGTCGTTTAATTATGTTAATAATCTTGGCGTATTGACTCCAAGTTGGGCAAATCTATGGACACAGCATAGCCTATTCTTGTGCTATTTCTTTTCTCCTGCACTTATCGGCATAATATGCTCATATCTTTGGCACTTTGAGCATCAACGCAACAATTGGAATATCGTCCTCACACAGCCAGTCACGATGACTGCATTAGTGGTATCAAAGATTGTTGTAGCATCCTTGCTCTTTGGATTTGTCCTAAGCATGGTCGGTATTTTCTACTGGGAAAGTGGAAGAATTCTCCGAGTTCCTGGAAATTTCCCGCCCGAATTTGGCTTATGGCTTGTACGCGGCTGGTTAGCGGGAATCGCTGTCATTTCTGTGCAGTCTATCATTTCGTTGTTTGTCCGCAATTTTGCCGCGCCTGTTGCGATAGCAATGGTGCTGGGAATAGCCGGACTTGGTGTGACTGCCGAAGGACTTGAGCTGTATTATCCTTTTAGCTTGCTTCAAATCTCTATGAATAGTAATGGAACAAGTGGATTAAGTGCTCATGACGTAACTACTTTTATAATCATGACGATGTGCTACATCGTTATTCCTATTATTATCTCTGTTGCCATTTTAAGAAAGAAAGACGTTGACTCAAAATAGTTCGAGAACCTCTCTACTCTTCTGTCCACTAGGTTACTCGCTTGTAGTATTGCCATGATACTCGCGCAAGAATCTTGAATATTTCTGTGAAAATTTATAGTCACACGCCGCACTAGCGGTAAATGTTATTCGACGTTGCTTGCCGCAACGAGAGGAAAAGAATACAGTGACAAGAAAAGGAAAGGAGGCTTCTCATTCTTAGCGAAAATATAAAAACAATGAGAAAAGCAAAAGGACTTTCCCAAGATGACCTTGCACTTGAACTTGGCGTTGTACGGCAGACGGTTTCTAAATGGGAAAGAGGTTTATCCGTTCCTGATGCACAAATGCTTATTCGCTTGTCTGAGGTTTTTGACACTCGAGTAAGTATGCTCCTCGGAGAAAACATCATTGAGAAAGAAGCAGATGAAATGGAAAAAATTTCAGAAAAATTAGAAATTACCAATAGCGAGCTAGCGCACAAAAAAGAAAAGCACCGCACAATTCTCCTGTGGATACTCATTCTTCTTTGCGTTGCTACAGTTGCCATCTTTATAGCTCTTGCTTCTGCTGGCAGCCCATACCTGTCATGGAACTATCATGATCCGGAAACGGCTGTACTTGGTGTCATTTGTCACGGCTTTGAATGGATATTTATGCGACTAGCACCATTTATTTTTGCTGGTACGCTGGCGGGAAGCATTTTTCTCATTATGGAGAAAGACGATAAAGAGTAAAAGGGAGATTAAAAGTCAAAAGAAGCCGAGGCATAAGTGATATATAGTACTATCCTTCTTGTGCCTCGGCACAGTAAGCTAGGTGAAGATTAAATTATAAAGGGCCGAGCTGCAATTGCGTCACGTTGGGCGCTCAGTCACTGTGACGACAGGGGAATCGCACATTACCTACTCATATGCTCGGAAGCAAGCTTCGCTCCGGCAGCGAGCGTCTCAAGCTTCGCCCATGCGATATGAGAGTGAACGCGCCCGCCCAGCCCGCAGTCAGTCGAAGCTACCACGCGTTCAGATCCGACGAGAGATACAAAGCGCTCAATACGATCGGCGACGAGTTCCGGATGTTCGATGACATTAGTAGCGTGAGATACGACACCTGGGATTAGGTACTTTTCTGGGGCGAGATCGATGTCTTTCCAGATTTTCCATTCATGCTCATGTCGTGCGTTCGCTGCCTCAAACGTCAAGCCATTTGCTCGTACGGACAGTGCTAAATCTACGATATTCTTAAACTCTAAATCTGTAGAGTGTGGTCCGTGCCAGGAGCCCCAGCATACGTGATAGCGTACCTGTGCAGGATCGATACCTTCGAGTGCCCAATTGAGCGCTTCTATGCGCTCGCGAGAGAACTGCCGATACTGCTCTACGCTTGGAGCTACCTTGAATTGGTCCCAAGACTCTGCCAAATCTGGGGCATCAATCTGTACCGTTAGGCCAGAATCTGTGATGAGTTTGTACTCTTTGCGAAGTTCCTTCGCCCATGCCCAAATTGCGTCCAAATCATTGTCATAATATTGGTTTCCGATGCGCGAAGCTGCTGCAGGGGAGAGAGAAGCAATAAAACCATCAGATACAGGTTTTCCAACTTTCTCCAACGCTCCCTTCAACGCATGGATGTCACGATTTACGATTTCTTCTCCGGTGTATTTCAACTCACCGGTAACAGTCGGCCATACGGGTGCTCCACTCGCGAGGTGAATCCCCGAAGTCGGGTCAAAGTATGCATCAGCAAACGCATTCCAATCACGGCGGTCTCCCATGTTATCAAGCTCGAGCTTTCCTTCCGGAGTCGGCTTATGCTCAGGGAGTTCATCGAGAATTTCTAAGCCACTAAAGCGCTCAAAAGAGTAGCTCCACCAAGCACCGTAATCAACCTTTTCGGTCATCGCATGACCATACTCGCCATCATTAACAATATCGATACCAATTTCCTGTTGCTTGGCGACGACCTTATCTGTCTCATTCGTGACAACTGTTGCGAGTTGCTCGCGTGAGATAGTGCCTTGTGCAAAATCTTGATTGGCTTTGAGAAGTTCTTCGCTGCGAGGTAAAGAACCGACGTGGCTAGTGCGAATTATGGTCATGGTGTCTCCTTAAATCGTAAAACATTTACAGCGCGTGGTAGATGTTTCTGGTGAAACTGCTCCTATTGTATGAGACAAAACTTTTCTCATGCGCAAGACACTCTTGACTCGCTATATCAGGAACTTATAACGCGTAGAAACGCGTATAAAATTAGCTGAAAGTTACGTGGCAAAAGATGCGAGATGGAAAGCATGGATTCGATTTGGACGAGAAACGCTATGCATAAATGAATACAAAATAAACATCGAAAAATAAGCATCGAACCGCGAAAAGCGCCTGTCGGCGCGCAGGCCGCTCGCAGCGGCAAAAAATGAAGCCCGGGGCTAATGCACGATCCGATGCGAGTTTCATTGTACAGTGCGAGCAGCCACAAACCAAGTTGTGTGAAATTATGGTGTCGGAGAAGATGTTTCTCCTTTGTGCCTAGTGCAGTGCGTTCTCGCGCCAAAGTTTTGCGCCGGAGGCAAAATCTTGAGCAGTGGTTGCGAGAGATCGTGCATTCTTGAGTATTGCGTTGTGACGGTTGAGCTCAGAATTTTCTGGTTTGTGCGCACGCGCAGCAAGTGCGCGAGAGACGACTATGCAGAAAGTTGCTGCGCGGTCGAGAGCAACTGCAAAGTCGCCAGTAAATGCTCCGGAGAGAATAGAGTCCGCCGTACTCGCGATGTCTTCTGCATTAGGAGAAGAATTGATACCAGCAATGGCTGAAGCAGCCGTAGGAGGAAGTTCACCCTCTCTCCATAGCGTGGCAAGAGACTTTTGATTGCGTCGCATCCATGTGCGCATCATATAGAGTCGCCATAAGATGCCGGGAAGAGACTGGGCATCGGTGTTTGCCCATAATTCTGCGATCGGCTCAATCCCTTCAGCATCCACGAGCGTGATAACGCGTTGGACAACTTCAGGATCTTGGGTATGGTGCACACTGTCCAAAAGTGCGGCCGCTGTAGAGTGTGCTAATTCGCGTAGCGCTTCGGGGTCTGCTCCGCCTGCCATATGGTCGAGCATAGCTTGATCCAGCTGTGTTGGGCGTGAAAAACGAGCCGAACCAGTACCCGACCGCGCTGAGCGGAATGCCGAGCCTGCATGTGTTATGGAGTTAGAAGACAATTGGTTTTACCTTCATCGCGTTGAGAATGGTGCATCCCTGCGACGCATCAGGCGAAGGGACTATGGTAAGTGCGAGTGCTTCTGCGTGTTTGAGGGATTTTTTTGAATTGAGTGCTCTTCTTAGCTGAGAAGCGACACATTCGTTTTCTGCAAATTGTGAGAGAGTCTGAGACATCTGTGCAAGTTGCCTGCGAGTAGCTGCGAAAACGCTTGTACGGTGTGGGCCACCTAACGCATACTCGAGCACTTCCCCCAACGCATACAAGCAATCGTTTGATTGCGGTCTGATATGGCGAGGTGATGTAACTGTATACGTGCGCTCATGATAACGTGAAGCAGTGTCATCTTCCACCGTAAGGATACGAATATTTTCTCCAGTAGCCTGCTTCCATGGGGCGAGCGTAGAAACTACCCGTAGCGCGTTCGTCGCATAAAGTCGCGAAGGTAGATAGGAACTCAACTCAGGCAGTAGCGCAAATGCTTGAGCTGCCCCTTGTGGAGTGAGCGGACGGTCTATAGGATGTCCTTCCCACTTTTTCGCGGAAATGCACTGAGCATTTCGCACGAGAATAATGGTAGAAGCGTTAGTAATGGAATGTTGAGCTATACGTCGGGCAAAATTGCGAGCAATGTTTTTATCGTCGTCACGGGTAAGAAGTTTGATTGCCTCATCAATGCTAACCCACCGTACTTCGTCGGTCTCGTCATTGGTAGCGCGTGTGGCGTGTAGGAAAGTAGATTCTCGCCACGTGTACAGAGACGTATCGGGCTCGCCGATACATTGCGCCGTCCAGTATGTCACCTGCTTAATTTTGATATCTGATGCGATGGCAGAGGTAATGTCAGTATCAGGAGCACACCGTGAGGCTAAAGGTAGTGGCATGAAGGACGTATCTTCGCCATGTGTCCCGAGTGGATACGAGACAAAACCGATAGGAGATTGGAGCATGACATCATAGCCAGTTTCCTCTGCGGTCTCCCGCACGGCAGCATGAAAGAGTGACTCATTGGCATTGAGCTTACCCTTTGGCCAACTCCAGTCGTTATATCGAGGGCGATGAATGACACAAACTTCAATCTCGCCACCATCTGAATAACGATAAGTAACAGTACCCGCGGCTCTAACGATGTGCGGAGACTGTTTATCCTTCTTTGTCTTACCCATAATACTGTGCTTTCGAGTGCGCAGAAAACGTTAACTTACGTTACTTTACAGCAAGATAGCCACTGATGACTACTCATTGGCACCTTGATGATTGATGATAGGCAATGAGTAGCGTTGCAAGCGCTAAGAACAATCAGTGGTATCATGTGTGACTTTTATGAGCGACGTTTCCGAGTATGACGTTCAATGAGCTTTTCCTGGCTATCTGTGAGAGGTTTGCCATCTGAGTCAAAAGCGTGGCGTTCATAGGAGCCGTCGGGGAGCATGTGCCAAGAGCTTGTTGTGTCGGACATCTGCAAATCAACGTAATCAATGAGCGCCTGAATCTGCTCAGTATCTGTGATACGCACGAGAGCCTCAACACGTCTGTCGAGATTACGGTGCATCAAATCTGCAGATCCTATCCACACTTCAGGACCGGAAACTGGGCCTTCGCCTATCTGAGGACCTTGAGAATTAGCAAATGCAAAGATACGTGAATGTTCAAGGAACCTACCGAGAATGGAACGAACGCGAATATTCTCGCTAAGACCTGGAACTCCTGGCTTTAAAGCACAGATTCCACGCTCTACGATGTCTACCTTCACTCCTGCTTGACTTGCGCGGTAGAGAGCGTCGATACATTTCTCGTCGACCAAGGAGTTGACTTTAATCTTTATCCAAGCTTCCTTGCCATCACGAGCTGCCTGCTCTTCTCGGCGAATTCGTTCAATCAATCCTGTGCGGATGGTGCGAGGAGCGACGAGGAGACGATGGAAACTCGACTTCGGTGCGTATCCAGAAAGCTGATTAAACAGTCGCGTTAAATCTTGTCCCACGACGGGGTCGCACGTGAGCAATCCCATGTCGGTATAAGTACGCGCAGTTTTTGGATTGTAGTTTCCGGTACCGATGTGACAGTAGCGGCGCAGACCATCATTTTCACTGCGCACTACCATGGATAGTTTGGAATGAGTTTTCAATCCGACGATACCGTAAACGACATGAACACCTGCGCGCTCTAACTTTCGTGCCCATGCGATATTTGCCTCTTCGTCGAAGCGTGCCTTAATTTCGACCAATGCAAGCACTTGCTTACCTGCGTGCGCTGCATCAATGAGAGCATCGATGATAGGTGAGTTTCCAGAGGTGCGGTATAGCGTCTGCTTGATAGCAAGGACCTTTGGATCGCTCGCTGCCTGTTCCAAGAACGCCTGAACGGATGTAGAGAAGGAATCGTACGGGTGATGAAGCAAGATGTCATTTTCTCGAATCGCAGCAAAGATATCCTGCGCACGGCTGGATTCTACTTCAGCAATTTGACGGTTGGTTGTAGGAATGAAACTCTTATATTTCAAATCTGGACGATCGACACCATGAAGCTCAAACAGGCAGGTTAAGTCCAACGGCGAAGGAAGACGATACACTTCCGACTCGTCCACACCCAGCTGAGTGGCGAGAAGCTTACTCAGATATGGGCTGGTGACGTCAGAGAGTTCAAGTCGGATAGGAGGTCCGAAACGTCGACGAAGAAGCTCACGTTCCATAGCGTTCAGCAGGTTCTCTGCATCATCTTCCTCAACGTCAATGTCCTCATTACGAGTAAGCCTAAAAGCTCGCGCTTCCTTGATAGTCATGCCAGGGAAAAGTGTCTCGATATGGCTCAGTACGAGGTTCTCCATAGTGATAAAGCCATGACGGCGGTGTGCCTCCTCGACGGGGTTTGTGGAGGTATCATCCGCGTCATCTACAGGATAGAGACGTGGCAAGTTATCAGGAATCTTGACGCGGGCAAAATGTGTCTTTCCGCTCGCTGCATTTTCCACCAAGACAGCGAGGTTCAAAGACTTTCCAGAAATATAAGGGAATGGATGTGCTGGATCGACCGCTAGAGGAGTGAGCACAGGGAAGATGTAGCGACGATAGACCTTGGTAAGTCGTTCTTGCTCAGTAGGTGTTAAATCTGCCCATTTTAGCAGTACAATATTTTCCTGTGTGAGCTCAGGCAAGAGTGTCTGAGTGAAGTAATGGGCATGCTGATCTTGAAGACGATGTGCCTCCTCGCTCAGCTCGCGCAGCTGCTGACGCGCACTGAGACCACTCGCACTAGGGACTGCAATCCCAGAGTTAATGCGCCGCTTCAACCCTGCTACGCGTACCATGAAAAACTCATCGAGGTTACTTGCGAAGATGGCTTCAAAATTCGTGCGCTCAAGAATAGGGAGCGTTTCATCTTGAGCCAGCTCAAATACCCGTTGGTTAAATTTAAGCCAGCTTAATTCACGATCATAAAAACGGTTGCCAGGCAGAGGCTTATAACTTGCAGTGAGCGTAGAGTACTTGTCCTCTTTCTCGGTTTCTGCAATGTGCTCGGCAATCTGGTTGCGGAGTATTTCTTTGCTAGGTCCTGTGAATTGTTGCGCCATACCACTAGTTTATTAGGGCGTATGACTTTTAAAGTCTTTCGTAAAAATTGGGAGATAATTAGGGTCATCGGGGCAGAGACAATAAAAAACCGACCCCGAAGGGTCGGTATCAAAACCTAGCGGATATCTTCACAACTTCACTGTTATGGCGGTTAAAGTCTATTCATTCCGCCCAACGGAATTTAAGCTCTCTAGTGGCTTTTACTTCTTGTGGGCACCACTATTAAGTTTTGATAGTTCAATTATCCGTCATTTTTGAAGTGACACAAGCAGATTCTTTGAAGAAAAAACGAGTCGTGCATAAACTTTTACATTTGATTGATTCGTTTTATTATTGTCGCTTTTTGTGTGAGCTTGAACGCAAAGTGTGTGCATAAATATCTGTAAATGTGAGAATAATTGTTTCTTTTATAACGAACGCAAGAAAATGTGGAAAACTTTCAAGTTCTGTAGCGTGTTTCCACATCGGTACACATAGTTCGTTCGAGCTTTAAATATTCTGAGCAAGTATTCACGCTTGATGTATGATTATGAATACATATGTGACGCGCGGTGAGGAAGTAGCGTATATGCCAAGACCCTCACAAATGAGCGGTATTCCTGAGAAAGATGTGAATGCTGGACCTCCTGATAGGGATAGAAAGGCCGGAAATAGTGCGGTAACTATTTTGGCGGTTATCGGTGTGAGCGGAGGGTGTGGAACGAGTTCTTTCGCACTACAGCTTGGGCGGTACTTTCGGGACATACATGGGGATATATGTGTCGTTGATGCTGATTTCTCCGGAGGAGGAATCGATATCCTTGCAGGGTATGAGGAGGCAGAGGGGCTACGGTGGCATGATGTTCACACACCTCTAGGACATATAGACTCACGAGGATTTGTCCAAGAGATGATAGAAGCAGAAGGTATGTTTCTTTTGCCATGTCATCCATGGGGTGATGGGAAACAGCGTGATAGCGTGCAAGAAGCTGAGGCGAAGGCGACGAGGCAAAGTGAGAAATCATGGTGGGAGATAAAAGCTGTTTTTGAAGCTCTCGGACAAAATTTTGACCTTCTTGTCGTGGATTGCGGACGTCAAGTTTCTCCGTCATTAGTACAGGCGTGGTCTCAGCTTGAGCCTCGTGTAGAAATCATTCCCATCATTATGGGGACATTGTCGTTATGCTCGTTGGCGCGTATCCGCAGCGAGGTTGATAGATGGAAAACGTTGCCTAGTCCATTGAATAATTGCGTTACTGCTGTATCGCCTCTCGTTATAAGTTCACAGATATATCAGCATCGTAAGGCTCATCTCATCCATACTGCATCAAGCCAGAGCGTCGATGAGATAGAAGCAGAACGATTCGTAGGTGCGCCGATTGTAGGCCAGTATTACTTCGATTCGAAGATATCGCTTTTTTCTGCCCGAGGGTTTGGAATAGCTCCGGCGAGTAAAAGAAATTCGCTTTTGTACCAGAATGTAAGCGACCGTGTAGAGGCGGGTAAATTATGACTACTATGCTTGGTCCGCTCTCATCGCTTGCAAATAAGCCAGGCGTGACCGATATTGCAGTGACAAGTGATGGCAGAGTTTGGGCGGATAGTGGTGACGGCATGCATGAGGACCATCTCGAGTGTGGAACTCTGATGCCTCATGACGTCAGGGACTTTGCTGTTCAACTGTGTGCAAGCCTGGGCAAAAGGCTTGATGACGCTCAGCCGATTACGGATGCAGTGACGTCAGATGGGATTCGAGTCCATGCTGTTCTCGCCCCGATTGTCCCGCAAGGTGCCTCGCTGTCAATTCGTCTACCTGATAAGCGGTTAAATACTCTTCATGATTTGGTGAGTGCGAGGATGATTCCGCCGAGATGGGAAAAATTTGTGGAGCAACTCGTTCTGGCTCGAAAATCTATCCTCGTGTGTGGCGGAACAGGCGCAGGAAAGACTACCTTGGTGCGTGCAATGCTGGGAATTATTCCCGAAAATGAACGTGTAATTCTTGTAGAAGAAACCCGCGAACTTGCTACAAGTTTGCATGCAAACGGCGAATCTTTGACTGTTCGAGATGCGAATGTGGAAGGCGCGGGGCAGATTACTCTTTCAGATTTGGTAAAAGCAACGGTTCGCATGCGACCAGACCGGATTGTACTGGGAGAATGCCGCGGAGAGGAAGTGGCAGATTTGTTGCGCGCGCTCAACAGTGGGCATAGGGGAAGCTTCACTACTCTTCATGCCGATAGTATTGAGCGCGTACCTGCGCGGTTATGCGCGTTAGGTTTGCTTGCTCATATCGATGTTGCAGCTACTGCCATGCTCGCGGCGCACGCTCTCGATATTGTCATCCACGTTGTTCGAGATAAGAATGGTAGGCATATTTCGAGCATTGGCCGTCTGGAGACTGATCTTCACGGTGCTCTCATAGGAGTACCGTTAGCTTCGTGGGATGGAGTGAATGAACCGCGTCAATCGGTTGAATTTGAGCGGCTAAAGGAGCAGCTCAGTACATCCCTTGAATCATCCTGCTTGGTTAGTACAGCACATGATACTGAGCTTCAGACCGATCGTGAGCATGTAGATGATTATAGAGCAGAGATGCTTGAAAGTGATGCCACAATTGAATTTTCAAAAATTTTATAGATGCAAAAGATGGGTATGAACGGGGACACCGCAATATACAAGGAGGAAACAATGTTACGGCTTTGTACACTGCGACTATGTGCTATGGAATCTGCGTGTGGGCGGAATGTGCATGCACAAAATTCATTAACGAGAGCACTTACCGCTTCTGAACTCATTACTACAATGACGAGCTGCCTGAGGTCTGGCATGGGGCTTACTGATACATGTGGTTTTCTTCGCGGATGGGCAGCTTCGAGCGCGACAGTAGATGAGTATTCAGTAACATCGTTAGTTCGTGCTCGTGTAGGTAGTGATAAAAACCTGAGTGCGCGACTATATAGTGTGTGCAAATTGAGTGAACGCGTGGGATGTTCTGCAGTACAGTGTCTAGAAATTCTGCTTGACGATATCAGGCGCAGTGATTTGCGTGAAAGTAGACGCACGGATTCCACTGCAGTGGCGCGCATGACGGTTCGTGTTCTTTTTGCTCTTCCTCTAGTGACGACGGTAATGAGTGAGCTTGCAGGAGCTCATACGGTAAGTTTCTTATTAGGAAAATCGTTAGGGTGGACGAGTTTAGGAATTGCGTCAGCGTTGTATTGCGCAGGGTTTGTATGGATACGGCATCTAGTGTCGCAATTTGACAGTGCGACGTCTTCTCGTCTAGACGCGTCGGGCGGATGGGGCAGCAATGCGCGGTAATATGCGTCTTCAATCGATGTTTCCTGACAGATCTCAGACCTCTTACAGCGCGGAACTTATCCTCGAAATGATTGAGGTAAGTATCAATAGGGGAAGCTCACTTCCGTTATCTCTCATAGCAGTAGGAATGGTGCTGCATAATGACATCGGTAAAGATTTACGCGTTGTAGGGCAACGTTTATCGAGCGGAGAACAGTGGGATAGCGTATGGAAAGAGTATAAGAATAAAACTATTCTACTCAGCACTATTCATGATGTTCTTGAACCTGCATGGAAGCGAGGAGTGAGCGCATCGCTACGCATTGAGAACGCGATAGTTCAGCTTAATGACAATGAATCAGTAGCAATATCGCAAGCTGGTCACGAGCTCTCAATACGCATTCTTCTTCCTCTGGGATTATGTTTCCTTCCAGGATTCATTATCATCACCGTAGCTCCGCTCCTTGCGTCATGGCAAGGCATTATGGGATAGCTCTATCGGTAACGACACAGTTATCCACATTGGTACACAGTGAACTGTTCTTCTAGCACTTACTCAGCTGAAAAGCCACTATAGGAATAAGCCCTTATAGGGGAACTTAAAAAGTAAGGAATACCAATGAAAAAGCGAATAAATGAGCTGGTCTTACACGCAATGACTCGGTGCTCAACAGCACTTAACAAGTGGAAAGAAAAAGTGAGTACAGATGACCCGGGTATGGCTACAGCTGAGTATGCGGTAGTCCTCGTGGCTGCTACAAGTTTTGCAGCAGTTCTTGTAGCTATCCTCAAGTCAGAAGCTGTGCGTCAGATTCTAACAAAGCTTGTGACTGATGCTCTTAGCGTTGTTTCGTAGGAGGCGTAAGTACTGTGATACATGCGATGCGTAGAATCAAGAAATTCTTAAAGTTCTTCGATAGGAATGACCGCGGTACAGTAACTGCTGAGTTTGCTATTGTACTTCCGGTAGCAGTCGCCTTGGCTGTCATAGTACTTTCTCTAACTCGCATCGTGGTAGTTCAACTTGACTGCCATGATGCGGCTCGTCAAGCTGCTTTCGAGATACAAACGTCATTGCAAGATAACAGTTCACGCGATATTGCAGAGAAAAATGCGCATCACGTTGCGATGAAAACAAGTAATACTCTTACAGGAATTACAGTGAATTGGACAGGAAATTCCTTCCATATTCGTACATCATGCTCGGTCCTTACGAGGAGTATTTCTCGAACGCCACTCATCGTGCATGGGCAGGCGAGAGGAGAACTTTATGTGGTGGATGAATGATGACGAAGGTTCAGGTACCGCACTAGGCGTTGGTATTACGGCTGCTGTGGCAGTAGTAGCAACAGTTGTGATTTTTGCTGCAAGTTTTCTGATATGCAAAGCTCATGTAAGGTCGGATGCTGAGCAAACTGCATTAGCGGCTGCTCAGTATCTACAATTGGCACTACACGACAAATCACGCACATATGCGGATGCTTGCGCTGTAGCTCGCGGTAACGCTCATCATATGTATACGAAGCTTGAATCGTGTACGATACATGGCGAGAACGTAGATGTAAGTATGAGTGCGCAACCGAGCATTAGCATACTGCCACGAGTGCAGATAAAGACACGAGCTGGTCCCGTCGAATGTGTCCCAAGAAATCGGTAGCCTAGAGCCATGGCTTTAGCATTGTATCGACGTTATCGACCTGACACATTTGAAGGCGTTATAGGGCAAGATCATGTCACGAAACCGCTTTCTCGTGCGTTGGATGAAGGCAAGCTAACCCATGCCTATCTCTTTTCTGGTCCGCGAGGATGCGGCAAGACTTCTTCTGCGCGTATTTTAGCGCGATGCATTAATTGTGTGGAGGGTCCAACGTCGCATCCATGCGGGAAGTGTGAAAGTTGTAGAGATCTGTCCACTCAGGGTTCTGGGTCTATTGACGTTGTAGAAATTGATGCGGCAAGCCATGGAAGTGTGGAAGATGCTCGTGAACTAAGGGAGCGTGCAGGATTTGCTCCTGCCCGTGATCGTTACAAGATTTTTATCCTTGATGAAGCTCACATGGTGACGAGTAACGGTTTTAATGCTTTGCTCAAAATCGTCGAGGAACCACCAGAGCATGTGATGTTTATCTTTGCTACAACTGAGCCGGATAAAGTTATCAGTACTATTCGATCTCGTACACATCACTATCCATTTAGGCTTGTTCCACCAGAAATTATGCAGCCATATTTGGAGGATATTTGTCAGAAAGAAGATATTACTCTTGAATCGGGTGTCTTAAAGCTTGCAATGCGCGCTGGCGCTGGTTCGATGCGTGATACTTTGTCTGTACTCGATCAATTGATGGTTGGGGCGGTCGATGACAAGATTACCTACCAGGATTCTGTGGCATTACTGGGCTTTACTCCGGATAATCTCATCAGTGAGGCAATAGACGCGATTATCGCTCATGATGGTCCTGCACTCTACGGTGTTATTGAGAGGGTAGTCATAGGTGGCTTCGACCCTCGTAAATTTGTAGAAGATCTCCTAGCGTATGTTCGAGACCTTTTAGTCCTTACAATTGCTGGCGTGCATGCTCAGTCCGCTTTGGGGACTGGACAGTCTGCGCAAGTTATCGAAGATATGCAGCGTCAAGCTTCTCATCTTGATTTAAATGCGTTGAATGTTATGGCGGAGCGCATCAACACTGCACTTTCGTCAATGAGTGGGACGATGTCCCCACGAATGCGACTAGAACTTTTAGCTGCATCGCTCCTACTTCCGATAAGTACGATGAGTGTGACTGATTTATCACAATCTCAGCACTCGGGGTCTATGGAAAGCGCAGCCTCACAGTCTGGATCTAAGTCGGCACACCCGTCTCCATCACGTCGTAGTCGTGCTACTGCCCGTGTAGCAGCAGAAAAATCAATTGTGAGTGGAGAAACGTCTGCTGTAGAAAATACAGTCAATGCGGAAAGTGCACAGGCTGGAGCCACTCCGAACCTTGTACACTCGAAAGATACGTCTGAGCAGCATATCCCTCTTGACCCAGCACATGCTGCAGATGAATGGGCTAACCTCATTCAGTCGCTCCCCGAGCAGATTCGCCATACAGTAAGTGCTGAGCACATTCCTCATGTGGAGCTTCGCGAGCGAGGTGGGCGTCATTTTATGGTGCTTACATTCGCTGATCCTTTGAGTCAGTATGCTTTTGGACTTGCCGTGTCGAATGAACCAGTCCAGGGCGAGACGAAGCTCCTTAAGATTCTGAATGCGAAATTGACTCATACTTATGGCGAGCCAGTCATTGTCGCACCGGCGGCTCACACAGTGGATGGTCACTCTGTGCCACCGATGAGCAAATTGAACGCATCAGAACAGGCACAAATCAAATCACAAATTGCACAAATGGCTGCTAAAGCAGCGTTGGCAAGCCTTAAGGCTGGTCGTGTAGAACCAAAGGGACCGATATCCTCTCATGAGAGTCATGAAAGTAGCGAAACGTCAGGTTCCGATGATGCGGAGGCTGACCACCATGCTGCTCAACATATCATTACGACCGTAGGGGCGCCAAATGCCACAGATATCATTACGGAAGAAGATGATTTTGATCCTTGGGCTCGCCCAGTATCCTCTTCACATACTGAAGATGATAAACAGCACGAGCTAGCAAACGGTGTTTTAGCGGTAAACTCGGTAGAAGCTAAGTCGGAAGCTGAGTCTGAAACTAATACTGAACCTGATGCAGAAAATTCAAACTCGGCAGGAATTTCCCCGGACGCAGCAGCTCGTGAGAAGCCGAATGATTACGATCCATGGGCAGTACAAGCAAGTGACCATGTATATGGTGAACGTGACGGTGCCCGTCAGGAGGAAGACCGGCAGCCAAATGTTACGCATGAAACTGATTACAAGCATGACAAATCTGCGCATCTATCGCGTGGAATCTCGCATGAATCATCGCACAGATTGTCTGATACCCTAACAGACAGGAAGTCTGGCGAGTCATCTGACAGTTCGTTAGCGCATACGCGAGTAGAAGAAACACAGGAGGAATCGGAGGCGAAAAAAGAGAGCGTTTCTGCGGAGGATGATACTTACTCAATAGATGATATTGACATCTCTGCAGGACAGATGAGTATGGAAGATGTTGAAAAACTTTTTAACGCTAAGCGTATAGAAGAGTTTTCTGCGAATGATGCACACAACCCTGTACAGTGATTATTGCTACACGCACGTTGTTTGAATAATGTTGATTTGGATAACATTTGAATCCAATAGTGTGCCTGCGAGCAGAGAAGTATTGCTAAGAAAACATTACTTAAATATTAAATAGGATAGAGAGAAGTCGCGTGCCAAGTATGTATGATGGTGCTATTCAGGCGCTAATTGATGCATTTGCTAAGCTACCTGGTATTGGTCCTAAAGGTGCTCAGCGTATCGCATTTCATCTACTTAATGTTGACGAGTCGGATGCTCAGGAACTTGCACGGTCTATCATTGACATGCGCGAAAAAGTGCGATTCTGCGATGTGTGCGGTAACGTATGTGAGAACTCGCCGTGCCCGATTTGTGCAGACCCTCGCCGAGACCATACGACTATTTGTGTAGTTCAAGAGCCGAAGGACGTCATGAGTATCGAACGCACTCATGAGTATCGTGGTGTGTATCACGTCCTTGGCGGTGCTATTAATCCTATGGCAAATGTTGGTCCGCAAGATTTAAATATCGTTTCGCTTGTGCGTCGGATACAAGATGCGGAAAAAGATGATAATGCTGAGCCGATTCAAGAAATTATTCTTGCGTTGAATCCTGACATTGAAGGTGAGGCTACGACTACGTATCTCAGTCGTTTGCTCAGTCCCGTAGGTATTGAAATCACTCGCTTAGCTAGTGGTCTGCCTGTCGGCGGAGATTTGGAATATGCTGATGAAGTTACTCTTGGAAGGGCTCTTGCTGGACGTCGCGCAGTCGGGTAAAAGTCGAGTAAAACTTTCGGTAAAAGTCAGGTAAAAAGACTGAGTAAACCAGACGAAGAGACGAATACAATCGAGCATGTGCGCGCTCATAAATGATACGTGTATCTCAAGCAGTGGTTGTTGCCCCGTCTTCAATCTCTTTGTGTGCGTAAACTAGGAGCATACAGAGAATAAGATTAGCTATCAAGCAGACGGGATTAGCATGGCTCTTATCGTGCAGAAGTACGGCGGCTCGTCAGTGGCGGATGCCGAATCCATCAAGCGTGTAGCTCGGCGCATTATTGAAACTCAGAAGAAGGGTAATGACGTCGCTGTTGTTGTGTCTGCGATGGGAGATACAACCGATGAACTTATTGATCAAGCGTTAAGTATTGACTCCAATCCTTCTGCTCGTGAAATGGATATGCTCATGACCGCTGGAGAGCGTATTTCCATGTCCCTTTTGGCTATGGCTATCCAGGCACAAGGCGTAAAAGCGCATTCTTTTACAGGCTCTCAAGCAGGTTTTATGACGGATGCTCAGTATGGTGCTGCACATATTCGTGCGGTAAAGCCTGAACGTGTGCGACAAGCTATCAATAATGGTGAAATTGCTATCGTAGCGGGTTTCCAAGGAATGAATCCAGAGGGAGACGCGACGACCCTAGGGCGTGGCGGATCTGATACTTCCGCTGTAGCGCTAGCGGTAGCTCTTGGTGCTGACGTATGCGAGATTTATACCGATGTAGATGGGGTGTTTACCGCAGATCCACGTATCGTCCCTACAGCTCAGCGTATTGACTCTATTTCCTATGATGCAATTCTTGAGATGGCAGCAAGTGGATCAAAAGTTCTTGCTTTGCGCTGTGTAGAGTATGCTCGTCGCTTTAATATGCCTCTTCATGTACGGTCATCCTTCTCAAAGCGCAAGGGCACGATTGTCCTGAGCGACCACGCACAGCTTACTTCCATACCTAATCGTGACTGACTGGTTATGAGGGGCAAAAAGAGAGATGGCGCGGGGAGATGCAGAAGACGTAGGAGAGCAGTCGGAACAATAGCAGTCCTCACTTTCTCTCGCCGCTCCCCGAGAAGCAAGTTTATCGACGACCAATATTGAGATTTATAAAAACGAAACTTATAAAACTGAATTCAATACCTAGCAAGTGTGAAAGTTAAAGGAGATTTATATGACGGAGAGCACTTCTATCGGTGACATGTTTCCTGACATGACAGGGCCGGAAGCTCCTATCATTTCTGGCGTGGCACATGACTCAAGCGAAGCAATGATGACCTTGCGCGGTATCCCTGACATGCCAGGACGAGTGACGGCAGTTTTCACTGGACTTGCTGATGCTGGTGTCAACATTGACATGATCGTCCAAGCACTCGCAGCAGCTGACTCTACACATCGAGTTGCAGATATTTCCTTTACTTTCCCCGAGTCTCAGCTTCGTAAAGTAGAAGAATTCGTGGATTCCCATAAAGAGCAGTTAGAGTATCAGCTTGCTGATGTCAATACTCAAATTGGCAAAATCTCGCTTGTTGGGGTTGGCATGAAGACGCACTCAGGCATCACTGCTCGTTTCTTTAAAGCTCTTTCGGATGAGCAAATTAATGTTTTGATGATTTCTACATCCGAAATTCGTCTATCTGCACTCGTTCCACTTGAGAATCTTACAACTGCTGTGCGTAGTGTTCACACGGCATTTGGCTTGGATGCGAACACTATCGAGGCAGTTGTCTATGGAGGGACTGGACGCTAATGGTACAGATTAATGATAAAGGTGTAAATCTTGCAGTTCTCGGCGCTACTGGGCAGGTGGGAATGGTTATGCGCTCCATCCTGGCAGAGCGTAAATTCCCAGTGAAGGATGTGCGATTTCTTGCATCATCTCACTCTGCTGGAACTGTGTTGAACTTTGAAGGTCATGACGTCACAGTTGAGGATGTAGAACAAGCAGATTTGAGCGGTATCGACATCGCCATCTTCTCTGCTGGCGGTGGTACCTCTAAAATATGGGCGCCGAAGTTCGCTGCTGCGGGTGCTTATGTCATAGATAATTCTTCGCAGTGGCGTATGCATGATGATGTGCCGCTTGTCGTCGCAGAGGTCAACCCTGAAGATTTGGATGATGTGCCAAGCCATATCATCGCGAATCCAAACTGCTCTACCATGGCAGTCATGGCGCCACTGAAGGCGCTGAGTGACAAGTTTGGTTTGAAACGGCTTATCGCATCTTCTTACCAGGCAGTGTCAGGAGCTGGTCGCGGCGGTGTGCTCCAGCTGATGAATGAAGCTCAGGCGGCGCTTGAGCAGGGAGCGGATAAGCTTGTTTTCGACGGTAAGGCAATTGATTTTCCACAGCCAACTAAAGTTGTCAAGACCATTGCTTTCAACGCGGTTCCATTCATCGGCGCATATGCTGACGACGGAAGTTTAGAGACTGATGAAGAGCAGAAATTGCGCAACGAAAGTCGCAAGATTCTTCATCTGCCGCATCTTTTGGCGACCTGTACGTGTGTGCGCGTCGGTGTCTTTACAGCGCATGGTATGAGTCTTGACTGCGAGTTTGAGAAAGATGTGACTGTCGAGCAAGCGAAAGAGGTACTTTCTGTCGCTTCGGGCGTGCAACTTATGGATGTTCCAACACCTCAAGATGCCGCTGGTAAGGACCCTAGCTTTGTGGGACGTATCTTCCAGAATCAGGCATTTGAAGGTCATAAAGGTCTGTCTATGTTTGTGACGAATGACAATCTTCGCAAGGGCGCTGCATTGAATGCTATACAAATCGCTGAAGTAATGGTACGCAAGCACTTTTCAGACCGTCTCTAGTAAGAGCGTCTTTCATTTTGCATAAGTATGTTTTGCATAAGTATGCGAGTGTGAGCATCGCTGTGTGAAAATACGGCACAGACATCACTGCGGTAGTTCGATTTAAGCTGCGTCAATCAACACTATGCACTATCAAACTACCGCAGTTATTAATATGTTGCTGTATGCGAGGTTTGCAGGAAGATACATAAGGATAATTCACGATAGCTATAGAGCCTGCCGTGTAAAATTTATGCCTATGATAAACATGAGTGCAGCTGCAAGAGAAGCAATTAATCAGCTTGAACGTCTAGTAGCATTGGGATATGCTGATGTGGCAGACTTGAGCAACGATGAGTTTCGCTCTCTAGCTCAGCCTATGATTAGTGCGCTGAACTCTGACGCAGGAGCAAAATTAGGTGAGAACATACTTCTCGTCCCTACTCGCGAGCTTGTCTCACCAGAATCTCTTATTGCTCGTACAGCCGTAGGGAGGAATGCTGGTTTCACGACAATGCCACCTCGTGATATTCAAAGTTTTCTTCCTCAGGACGGGTGTGAACCACCTGAAGGTCCGTTTTATATAGTTGTTGATCCGCATACTGGTACGAAGTATACGAACCGTGAGCCTGACGTAGCGCGTAAGCTAATTGATTCAGACAATAAACTTCCTCTGACTTTGGAAGAGGGTCTTGCCATCGCTACCCAACATACAGAGTGGCTCACGGATAAGAATGGTTTTAACCTTCTTGGCTCAAGGTCTGCGGATGGGCGTGTGCCAAGTATCTGGGTCAGCCAGAATTCTCCGCGCCTTGGTGCAGTCTGGCCGAATTCGCGCCATACATGGCTAGGCAATGCGTATTGTCTGGGTAGGCGAGGGGTGGCGTTGTCACATTTTGCCTGAAATGTGACAACAGTGTGCAGCTGGTACGTGTAAGCTGTCGGTATTGGTATATTACTTATCGTCGCAAGACTAGTGGGGAGTCGTTTTGTTATGCGGACCTTCATGACCGATTTCCTGCCGATGCCCGTACAATGAGGTACACATAGTCTTTCATCAATTAACCCCCTGGGGTCCTTTAAGAGTAGGTGGTGTGATGAGTTCTGTATTTGATTTAGCGCCAATCGCGGCGGCATCTAATGGCGGAAATAACGATCCGCACTTGCCACAGCCTCGTTTTGTGGGTATGCCACAACGCCCGAGCAAAATGCCGTATGAGAAGTATATCGCGTATGACAAGCAGGTACCGTTCTCCTATCCTCAACGCACGTGGCCGGATAAAAAGTTGCAGCGCGCGCCACGGTGGTGCTCAGTAGATTTACGCGATGGTAATCAGTCGCTTGTTAATCCGATGGATTCCGCTCGGAAACTGCGTTTTTGGAATCTCTTAGTTTCCATGGGCTATAAGGAGATTGAAGTAGGTTTTCCTTCGGCATCGGAGACGGACTACGATTTTATTCGCATGCTTATCGAACGTCAACTCATTCCTGACGACGTTACCATTGCAGTCCTGACGCAAGCACGTGAGCATTTGATACGTAAGACATACGAGGCATTGCGCGGATGTAAACGTGCGATTGTTCACTTCTATAACTCAACGTCTGTGCTACAGCGCGAGGTTGTTTTCCGTAAGGATAAGGACGGTATTAAGCAGCTTGCAACGGATGCGGCGCGTTTGTGTAAAGAATTAGAGACTGAGGCTGAGGGCATTGATATCTCTTATGAGTATTCTCCTGAGTCCTTCACAGGAACTGAGCCTGAGTTTGCACTTGAAGTGTGCGATGCTGTAGTGGATGTGATTCAGCCTACTGCTGAGCATCCGATGATTATTAACATTCCGGCTACCGTAGAGATGACGACGCCTAACGTCTTTGCTGATCAGATTGAATTCTTACATAAGAATTTGAAGAATCGTGATGCTATTGTCCTGTCCCTGCACCCGCATAACGACGAGGGCATGGCCATCGCTGCGACGGAGTTGGCACTTCTTGCAGGAGCGGACCGTGTGGAAGGCTGTCTATTCGGTAACGGTGAGCGTACGGGTAATGTGGATTTGTGCACGCTCGGGCTAAACCTCCTTGTGCAAGGCATTGATCCGCAAATTGATTTTTCCAATTTGCACGAAGTACGCAAAATTGTTGAGTATTGTAATCAAGTTGTGCTTTCAGAACGCCATCCGTATATCGGAAACTTTGTCTTTACTGCATTCTCAGGTTCGCACCAGGATGCAATCAAGAAGGGTATGGAAGCTCGCGAGGTTGCTGCGGGGCTACAGGGAGCTGATTTAGATACGTTCCTCTGGCAGGTGCCATATCTTCCAATTGATCCGAAGGATGTTGGTGGCAGCTACGAAGCAGTCATTCGAGTCAATTCTCAGTCAGGTAAGGGAGGTATGGCTTATCTGCTCAAGACAAACCATAACCTCGACCTTCCAAAGCGATTGCAGATTGAATTTGACAAGATTGTCCAAAAATACGCCGATGAGACGAAGCGCGAAGTTAAGGATGAAGATATTTGGCGTCTCTTCAAAGACGAGTACTTACCTGTTGAGGAGTCGGGGAATCATCCCGCGCTCGCTGATTCTCATGACGATAGTCTCAATCGTTGGGGACGTTTCCGTCTACTTGGCGCAAACATTATGTCTGGGGAGTCAAGCTCTGACACCGTTATCAAGATTAAGATTGAGGACAATGGCTTCCCTCATGAAGATGTCGAGCCTCATGTTCAGGAACTATCCGGAATTGGCAACGGCCCTATTGCTGCATTCGTGAATGCTATTTCTGTGCTTGGCGTGACTGTATCTGTCCTCGATTATGCTGAACATGCATTGTCGTCCGGCGGCGACGCGGTAGCTGCCTCTTATGTAGAGTGTCAGATAGGTGATGACTCTAATCCACAAATCATATGGGGAGTAGGCATCGACTCGTCCATTACGACAAGCTCGTTGAAGGCAATCCTGTCTGCTGTTAATCGCACGATGCGCTAAGAGAAGATGGTATGACGTCTCATAACCAAACCAAGACGCCACACTATCTTTATTTTCTTTGGAGTGGTTTGGGGTATGTTCCACGTGAAACATACCCCAAACCACTTGCTTTTTTACTTTATTTCCTATAGCTCTCATGTACTCGTACTGCTGGTCGTTTACTACTCACCTGCTAGTTCCCACCAGAGCCTTGACCTCCGGAATTTCCATTTGATGATGAATCCTGATTTCCAGTATCTGTGCCCGTCTGTGGGCTCGTAGGAGTATTCGTCGTAGTGCCATTGGAAGAGCCTGGCGAGCTGGAAGTTCCGGAAGAGCTAGAAGAGTCAGAGTTTGGATTTGAGCTATTTGAGTCATTAGAGTTGTTGTTAGTGCCCGTAGAGGACTGATCTTGACTCGTTTGACCGGACTGACTGCTGTTATTCTGTGATTGTTGCTGGGCATCATTTTGTGTCGTCGAGCGTGACTTTGAGTATGAGCGTGATCCTAGCCCCCAAGTGCCGTCCTTGCCTCCAACTATTCCCGTATCCTTTACGGTAGGAAATGCTTCATCTGTAGTGCTAGCAAGGGCTTTTGTCATGTACTGTGTGAAGAGGTGAGTAGCATACCCACTTCCGCTCACATATCGTCCAAAGGTTGGAAGCTCTTGTGCAGAGCCATCTGTGCCCTGATTCCATGTGGCGAAAGCAGTGACGACATGGCGGCTATATCCTGCAAAACTGACTGCTGTGCTATCATTTGCTGTTCCAGACTTTCCTGCTAAAGTTTTCCCAACGGATAGCGCGGTTTTACCCGTTCCGGAAGTGATAACACGTCGCATGGCGCTCGTCACCATCTGAGCATCGTGAGCTGCAAAGACTGTCGTTCCCGTGGTTTTCGCCGTATAAACAGTTTCCGTTCCCTGTGCTTTCGTCACTGTGCGCACGATATGCAAATCATTACGTACACCGTCATGAGCGATGGTTTGATAAGCCTGAACAATTTCATTGAGGTGGACACCATCAATGCCGAGTGTGTCATAGAGCGAATCACTTTGGAGGGTAGATGTGATTCCTGCCTTTTTTGCAATTTCGGCAGTTTTTTGCGGTGTAACTTTCGTATTGAGGTCAACAAAAACGGTATTGACAGATTGCGCAAGTGCCGTATATAAGTTGATATTTCCAAAGCTCTCATTACCGAAGTTTGGAACGGCAGAAGCTAACCCTTGGAAAGTGCGTGGCGAGTTTCCATTAAATAGTGTAGAGAAACTCGTTCCATCTTGTGCTGCGCCAAGAAGGGTGAAAACTTTCATTGTGGAGCCCGGTTGATAGGAGGCCTGTGTTGCATTGTTGAGTGGCTTCTTGAGATAATCTTCTCCTGCAAATACAGCAATAATTTCCCCTGTATCGACGTCGGCGCTCATACCGCCACTTTGCACACTGTCTGGTACAGCAGTGTCGGCAGTGTCATGAGAGGCTACCTGCTGCATGGCTGCTTGTTTATCTTTATCGAGAGTAGTGATAATTTTGTATCCGCCAGTCATAATTTGGTCTTCGGTGAATTTCCCAGATTTGATGAGTTCATCCTTAACCATAGTGAGCAGATAACCTTGATAGCCTGCGTACTCATCCGTTGCTGAGTACTGTATAGTCTCAGGCATAGTAGCGGATGCCGCTTGGTCATCTTTAATATAGCCGTCTTCTTTCATAATGCGGATCACACGTGTGAAACGTTTAGTAGCAGATGTCATGTCGACTGCTGGATCCCATGCTGATGGCGCAGGGATAATGCCAGCGAGCAAAGCTGCCTCTGATACAGTGAGATCTTTCGCATCCTTATTGAAATAAGCATGAGCTGCCGCTTGAATGCCATATGCTCCGCGACCAAAATAAATCGTATTCATATAGCCACACAGCACGGTATTTTTATCCTGTGTTTGCGCAATTTTTAGTGCGAGAAGTGCTTCTTTAACTTTACCTATATAGCTTTTAGTTTCACCCAGATAGTAGCGCTCTGCATATTGCTGCGTAATGGTAGATCCACCTTGACGTGTACCTGTGCTGACGTTGTTGACCAATGCGCGAGCGATACCTTTAAGGTCAATGCCGCTATCTGTCCAGAAAGTACGGTTTTCGGAAGCGACTACCGCGTTTTCGACGTAATCGGGCAAAGTTGAGCAGGAGATAATTTCACGATTTTCTCTTTGGAAACTACCGATTTGTGAGACGCCGTCGTTATAGTACACCGTAGTTTTTTGGCTTACTGCTACAGAGTCTGGCGTAGGAATTTTGATAGTGGCATAAGCAACCCCCAGCACGATTGCGCCAAGTGCAAAAAGGCTGAGAAGGAAAATGAGTATATATCTGCCAATCGGCCTTTTTCGCTTGGCAGATTGCGTATGCGTACGAGACGACCGTATATGGGACGTCTGTACGCGAGAACGAGTGTTTTTCGCCGATGCTGGTTTTTCTGAATGTGGTTTACGAGTAGCCATTCCATCTACGCTAGCGAGAAAAACTGAGAAAATCCCTCTCCAAAGCTCTTTGTAGGAGTGAATTTTACGCTATATTCACTTTTAAGCCGATTAATTCATGGAGTATTCGTATAGACTTCCAAATGCATAATATACAGATATGCACATGTGTTCATGTGAATAGAGATCATTTACGAAGAGCTCAGAGTAGAGTAAAAATTGTTGAATGAAACATGCCCGTCTGCGGATGCAGGAAATATGGCGTACGCAAGACGTACATGTGACACAAGGAAAAAGAGGCAAGAAATGACAATTCGTGTGGCTATTGCAGGTGTGGGAAACTGTGCATCGTCCCTTGTACAGGGTGTGCAATACTACCAAGATGCACAGGATGACGATAAAATTCCTGGCATTATGCATGCAAACTTCGGCGGTTACCGCATTCGTGATATTGAGTTTGTTGCAGCATTTGACGTTGACGCGGCAAAAGTAGGTAAAGACCTCAGTGAAGCTATCTTTGCATCTCAGAACAACACTTATAAGTTCAGTGATGTACCACAGCTTGACGTAGAAGTTTTGCGCGGTCCAACTCTCGATGGTTTGGGCATTTACTACAAGCAGATGATTGAAGAGTCGGATAGTAAGCCGGTCGACATAGCTCAGATTCTTAAAGATAAGAAAGTAGATGTTCTTGTTTCTTATCTTCCGGTAGGTTCTGAAGAAGCAGATAAGTTCTACGCTACGGCAGCGATGGAAGCCGGCTGCGGCTTTGTTAATTGCTTACCTGTGTTTATCGCTTCCGACCCTCAGTGGGCTGAGAGGTTCCGTGCAGCAGGCGTACCAATCGTTGGTGATGATATCAAGAGTCAAGTGGGCGCTACAATCACGCATCGTACAATGGCGCGACTGTTTGAGGATCGTGGCGTACGTCTCGACCGCACCTATCAGCTGAATGTTGGCGGAAATATGGACTTTATGAACATGTTGCAACGTGACCGTCTTGAGTCAAAAAAGATTTCTAAGACGCGCGCTGTGACCTCTATCGTCCCTCACGATATGGAAGAACGCAATGTTCACATTGGTCCGTCAGATTATGTGGCATGGTTGGATGACCGTAAGTTTGCGTTTGTGCGCTTAGAGGGGACCACTTTCGGCGACGTTCCTCTCAACCTCGAGTACAAGCTTGAAGTGTGGGATTCGCCAAACTCCGCTGGTGTTGTCATCGATGCAATCCGAGCTGCAAAGATAGCTCTGGACCGTCATCTCGCGGGGCCAATCCTCGCACCAAGCTCTTACTTCATGAAGTCCCCTGCCGTACAGCATGAGGATAATGAAGCACGTGAACTCGTCGAAAAGTTTATTCTCGGGGAAGTAGAGGCTACGGAGGATCAACTTAATGCTGATGTAGCGACCGCGAAGGCGCATGGTAAAGACGTGTGGCATGCCTGATAAACATCAAGTATTGTGGTGCTCACGCACAGTGTAAAAGTATGACACGAGCGTAGATAGAGGAGCGGATGCTGTGATAATTTCATGGCTCCGTTTCTTTTGTACTTGACAAGGCTATAGCATTATTCCCGATAGACTAGTGACAATAAGCTTGACAAGTAATGGAAGCAAACAGTCGATAAAAGCAGTCGATAAAACTGCATCGAGGATACATGAAAGGCCGGCATGAGAGTTCGTATTCAAGAGAAATGGTCGTATACTTTCTCGCGCCATAATTACAGTAAGCGTAGCTATGCGCTGTGGTTTTTTATCATCAATCTTCTCGCAGTAGTAATTTTGCAATGGGGAATCAACGACGAGCACGCAGTCTTGAATTCGTGGGGATTCGTGGGAAATATTTTCCGCGGAAAATATGCTGCAATCAACGAATTTCTCCTTGTTGGAGTCGTATACTTTATACTCCTCATGCTGATTAATCGTTTTTGGCTGACTTCTGGAATATTTTTTGCTCTTTGCATCGTCATCACGGTGGCAGAGCGGTTCAAGATGGCATCTCGTGCAGAGACAATTTTGCCGGCAGACATGAATTTTATCAGCGGTGGCAATGCTGGAAATCTGTTGGAATGGATGCCGTCCGATGCTTTTCAGATTATTCTCGGAGCAGTAATTCTTGTCATAGTATGGACCGCATTCATGATGGTCATGGGGCATCGTGATACACGTGGTGGAGTAGTACGTCTCAAAAATGTGTGGACGAGGACGTTTTCTCGTATAGCAAGTGCGGCGGTAGCGATAGCTATTCTCGTATCCTTTGTACTGTCTATGTCGTCCATCGGCGGGTGGAGCCACGGTCTTATCACATTCTTTGGTGACTCTCCTAAGCTGTGGGATTCAAAGATTGATGCGCAGAACAATGGGACGGCGATTGGCTTTGCAAGGTTGCTCAACCCGAAAATTATGGATAAACCGCAAACCTATAGTGAAACTACAATGAAGAAACTCGCTGCCAAGTATAGCAAGCGAGCACAAGAGACGAATGTAACTCGTACGACACAAGCTACGGATTCTACGGTTATTTATCTTCTTTCTGAGTCTTTCTCAGACCCATCTCGTGTCCCAGGGCTTAAGCTCAATAAAGACGTGATTCCTCGCATCCGTACAATTAAAGAAAATACAACGTCAGGCTATATGCTCTCGTCTGGCTATGGTGGAGGCACCGCAAATCTTGAATATATGGCACTGACGGGCATGAGTATGGTTAATTTCGCTCCATCTTTGAGCTCGCCATATCAGCAGCTCGTTCCGAATGCTTCGTGGACTCCAACTCTTAATCAGCTGTGGAAATCAGAGGATTCATTGGCTTTCCACCCCTATCTGTCCAATATGTACTCGCGCAATGTCAACTATAAAAAGTTTGGATTCTCCAAGTTCTACACGCTTGATAAGCCTTATGTCATCCAACCTCAAAATACGCTTGGCACATCAAAGTATGTCGACGATCAAGCGACATACACTGCTGTGCTGAACTCTTTAAAGAAAGACAAAAATGGGCAGTCGTACTTCTATCAAGTTGCAACTATGCAAAATCACATGCCGTATAAGAACTGGTATCCGAACAATGATATCGAAGCGACGAGCACCAATGGTCAAGAATTAGGCAAAAGCGAAAAGCAATCTATCGAGACCTATGCCAAGGGTGCACAATACACAGATACATACACGAAGGCTTTCTTGGACAGCCTCGACAAACTTAATCGGCCAATTACTGTGGTCTTTTATGGTGATCATCTTCCTGGTGCATACAAAACAGCTGCAAAAGATGAGAATAATTCCGTTGCTTTACATGAGACTGATTATTTTATCTGGTCAAATAAGGCAAGCAATATCAGTAACGAAGCAGCGAAAAAGGCGGCGACGAATTCTGCATATACGTCCCCGAATTTCTTCCAAGCACAACTGTTTGAGCACATGAATGCGAAGGTAAGCCCATTTATCGAGTTTTTGGACGAGCTCCACGCACGCGTCCCCGCTATGGAGCCAGCTGTAGTCAATAAGATTCAAGGGTGGGCTCGCATCCCTGAAGGTCAGGCTCTCTATCTTAATAACCAAGGCAAATACATTGATGTGACACATGCTGATGCTCAAACTCGCCAGCTACTCGAAGACTATAAGCTCATTCAGTATGATGTCACTGCGGGGAAGCATTATCTAAAGAACCTAGACTTTATGGATATAGCTCAATAGCGTTAATCGTGACACGGGCTTGTCTCATTCGAAGGCTTCGTGTACACTAATGAATGCTCCCACGTGGCGATATGTCACCCAACTCCCCCAGGGCAGGAATGCAGCAAGGGTAAGTGGCCTCTGTCGGGTGCGTGGGAGTTTTACTTTCTACCGTACTCGTCTCGGCTTTTCCGCGTAGTTGGCTACTACGACCGTGAACTTTGTTCGCATTAAGTGGATATTCAGCTACCTTTGCATATCTTCCAAACTCTTTTGTCTAGTCTCTACTTTTATGGTTGAAAAAACGGAAAGCAGCACTGACGTAGAAACTGATTCTATGGATGCCAATTCTATGAATGCCAGCAATGAAGAATCTGGAGAAAGCAGACACGTTGATCGCGGCTCAGATGCATATCTTGCTGATCATCCGCGTGTGTCGTCAGTAGTGTGGGCATGGATTACGGGCATCTGTGCTCTTATCGGCTCAGCAGTAGCCTTTTACCTTGGCGTGATGCGACTTACAGGGCAGCGATTTGACAGCTGGATGTGGTCTGAGTTTTCAACAGCTTTCCCATTTTTAAATACCGCTTTTGTGACGCCTTTTAGAAATTCTCGCATCATTATTGGCATATGTATAGGAATGATTGCTCTTGCATTAATTATCGCTATTGCGCGTAAACGTTTTTATACATTTACCCTTATCGTCATCTTTGTTCTTGTATCATTTGCGATATCGTTTACGCTTAAACGTGTCCTTCCGCGTCCAGTTCTTGACTCTCTTATCCCTGACCCTGCAAATTCTGCGCCGTCAGGGCACACTGCATTCACAGTGATTGCAGGAGTTGCGCTCATCATGTCGGTTCCGCGCATTTTGCGCGCACTAGTAACTCTATGGTCTACATTTTTCACTTCTATGGTGGCGACCATGGTGATTTTTGATCGGTGGCATAGACCGACAGATGTGGTGACAGCCATTTTGCTCGTTGGCGGACTGGGGCTTATTACTATGAGCTTTACTCGCGCGAGTGGTATGGACCTGCAAGGCAAGAGGCGTTCATCATCATCTATTCAGATTGTATCTACGCTTTTTGTAACTCTTGGTGGGGCAGCAATACTGTACAGCGCGTATGTTGTCTCCCAGATAGTAGATGTCATCGCGTATCAGCCTGACGCGTTTACGACAAGTGCTGCCTGGGCGACTCTTGCACTTATTTTCGGTACAAGTGCAGTAGTATATGGCACAGTTCTTGCGGTGCGTCAGTCTACGGCATCACCACTGACACGGATTGGTTTGATTGGGCAGCCTCCCGCACCTCCGAAAAAATAAATGTTGGGGCACCATGCATAATAAAGAATCAGGGACGGCATACGCAGCTCACGCTCATGGAGAGGAGCAACTGTGGCTACACATAAGAAACTCGTTATCGTCGAGTCACCTACAAAGGCAAAGAAAATTGGCGGGTATTTAGGGTCGGATTATACGGTTCTTGCATCCGTAGGGCATATTCGCGACTTAGCGCAGCCATCACAAGTGCCGGCATCAGCAAAAAAAGAATTTGGTAAGTTCGGCGTCAACGTTGATGACGGATTTAGGCCATACTATGTCGTTGGAGCGGATAAGAAGAAAACAGTTTCTGAACTCAAGTCTGCGCTCAAGAGCGCTGACGAAGTCTACCTGGCAACTGATGAGGATCGCGAGGGGGAAGCTATCGCCTGGCATCTTGTAGAGACTCTCAAGCCGAAGGTTCCAGTCAAGCGTATGGTTTTCCACGAGATTACCAAGTCTGCTATTACTGACTCCTTGACGAAGACACGTGATGTTGATGCGCATATGGTAGATGCGCAGGAGACTCGTCGCGTGCTCGACCGTCTCTATGGTTATGAACTTTCTCCAGTTTTGTGGCGTAAAGTTGGTCCAGGTCTATCTGCAGGGCGAGTTCAATCTGTGGCGACACGTTTGATTGTGGAACGTGAGCGCGAACGTATGGCTTTTGTTAAGTCTGCGTATTGGGATATCGCGACAGATTTAGTATCTGAGCCTGATGGAAAGTTTACGGCTCGCTTAGTTGCACTTGATGATGCGCGAGTAGCAGGTTCAAAAGATTTTGATGACTCAGGACATCTCACTTCTGCAGCGCAAAAAGATGGCGTTATTGTCGTAGATGAAGGTATGGCGACAGCTCTTGCGCATACTTTGAAAGATGCTGACTTCGTCGTCGAATCTGTAGGAACGAAGCCTTATAGCCGTCGTCCGTTACCGCCTTTCACAACCTCTACGATGCAGCAGGCAGCAGGAAATGCACTTGGTATGAGCTCACGCTCGACAATGCGAGCTGCGCAAGGGCTCTATGAAAATGGATATATCACGTATATGCGAACGGATTCTGTGACTCTGTCTCAGGAAGCAATTCGTGCTGCGCGTAGCGCTGTCATAGGCGAGTGGGGGGAGAAGTTCCTCTCCGAAAAACCGAAGCAATACGCTACTCAAACTGCTGGGGCACAGGAGGCTCATGAAGCTATTCGCCCAGCTGGAGCGCATTTCCGCAATCCTGCTGAGCTCGCAGGTATAGTGCCTCCTGATCAATTAAAGCTATACACTCTAATTTGGCGTCGTACGCTAGCCTCGCAAATGGCTGATGCTACGGGATCTACAGCAACTGTTCGCCTGACCGCGGAGACGACCAATCACGGTATAGCCACTGTCCAAGCATCCGGCACTGTTATTGATTTCCCTGGTTTTACCGTAGCTATAGGGTCCCGCTCTGCAAAGAATGAGGATGAGACTACTATTCTTCCTCCACTTGCCGAAGGAGACATTCTTAAAGCTAGCGATGTTAAACCTCAGTCTCATGAAACGCAGCCTCCTGCTCGTTACACAGAAGCATCCTTAGTACGTACTCTTGAAGCTAAGGAAATTGGTCGTCCATCCACATATGCAAGCATTATTTCCACGATTATTGATCGCGGTTACGTCTATGAGCGTGGGCGGGCGCTGATTCCATCATGGCTTGCTTTCGCTGTTATTAAGCTACTTGAGCAAAACTTCCCGCAGTATGTCGACTACGCATTTACTGCTCAAATGGAAAATGGTCTTGATGCTATCGCTCAGGGGAAGCAGACCGGTCGCGACTGGCTGACTCACTTCTACTTTGGTGACGGGGAAGGCACTGCTCAGTCTGCCGATGAGGCTCATAGGGGCTTGCAAGCACAAGTGGCTCAACTTGGCGACATTGATGCTCGCGCGATTAACACTATTGAAATTGGCGAGGGGCTGGCTGTGCGCGTAGGCCGGTATGGCCCATATTTGGAAGACTCACAGCACTTGGATGCTGAGGGCAAGCCGAAACGTGCTACTATACCGGATACTATGGCTCCTGACGAGCTCACAGTTGATGAGGCAAAAAAGCTCATTGAGAACAATTCGTCTGGTCCGAGAGTTCTCGGCGTTGACCCAGTCAGCGGAGGAAGCGTTGAAGTGCGTAACGGACGGTTTGGTCCATATGTCGCTCTTATCGCTCCGTCTACAGAAACCGAAGATGTAAATGCAGATGCTGATAAGACCGTAAAGCCTAAGATGGCTTCTTTGTTTAAGACCATGACGCCAGATGCTTTGACTCTAGACGATGCATTGAAACTGTTAAGTCTGCCGCGAGTAGTGGGGCGTTTCGAAGAAAAGAATGAGGAAACGAGCGAGACTAATGAGGTCATTATTGAGGCGAATAATGGTCGATACGGTCCGTATCTGACAAAGACAGGGCTAACGGGCAAACCTGACACGCGTTCTCTTGCTTCTGAAGATGAAATTTTCACTGTCACACTAGAGCAGGCACAAGAACTTTTTGCTCAACCGAAGTATGGTCGCCGCGCTCGCGGTGCTGCTAAGCCTCCATTGCGAGAGTTGGGTCCAGATCCTGATAATGGCAAGACTGTCACAATTAAAGATGGATTCTACGGAGCGTATATTACTGATGGTGAGACGAATCGTACATTGCCTAAGCAGTATACGCCAGAATCTATTGAGCCAGCTGAGGCTTTTCGGCTGCTTGCTGAGAAGCGTGCTGCGGGTCCTACCAAACGTCGTCGCCGAACGGCGACAAAAAAGACCTCAACGACGAAGAAGACTTCTACGACAAAGAAGAGCACGACTCGTAAGAAGACTTCTTCCTCGAAATCTACAGCATCGAGTACGAAGAAGACAAGTACTCGCAAGACTGCAAAGAAGACTGAGTAGTTCTGAGATAGTTGTGAGTCTTTGAGTGCCGAGCCGAGAGGCTGACGGTTGAGAGTGAGTGAAAAGTCATGACACAAGGTCTGTTTATCTCCTTTGAAGGAGTAGATGGTGTGGGGAAGAGCACCCAGGTCGAGCGACTAAAGGATTATTTAGAGACACTCGGTCGCACGGTGGTGGTGACTCGTGAGCCAGGTGGTACGGCGCTTGGCTCACAAATTCGGTATCTGCTACTTCATGGAGGTGATGTAGCTCCACGTGCTGAGGCTTTGCTCTACGCGGCAGATCGTGCACATCACGTCGCTACAAAGATTCGTCCGGCACTTGAACGCGGAGAAGTCGTTATCTCTGACCGCTACATTGACTCGTCACTTGCATATCAAGCAGGTGGACGTGAGCTTACACAAATGCAAGTTCGTGAGCTTTCACAGTTTGCTACAGATAATTTGTGGCCAGTGCGCACATACTTACTTGATATGAGCTTTGAGCAATCTCGCATGAGACTCACGGGTAAACCTGATCGGCTGGAGTCTGCTGGCTCTGAGTTTTTTATACGCGCACGGCAGGCATTTCTTGATATCGCGCAAGCAGAACCTGAACGATGCTGTATCGTCGATGCCTCACAGAGCATTGAGGATGTATGGAGCGCTATCAAAGACGACGTAGAGGGCTTATTATCATGACACATGATACCGATACTTTCCCAGATTCTGCAGCCGCTACTGCGGGTAAATCTACGTCATCAGTATGGGACTCTATCATTGGGCAGACTCCTGTGGTGGAGTTTCTTTCACGGGTGGCGAATAATCCTAAGGACATTGCACAATCATGGCTTATCTGTGGTCCTGCAGGTTCTGGCAGATCGAATGTTGCCCAAGCTTTTGCCGCTGCTTTGCAATGCCCTCATGGTGGTTGCGGACAATGCGATACATGCCGACATATTGCCGCGCATACTCATCCTGATGTTACTGTTTTGGCTACGGATCGTGTGACGATTACCATTGAGCAGGTTCGCGAACTTATGGATAAGGCAGAGCAGATGCCTTCGATATCTCCATGGCGTATCATCATTATCGAAGATGTCGATCGCATGGCTGAGCGAACGACGAATGTCTTGCTCAAAGATATAGAAGAGCCAAGCGAACACACGATTTGGCTTCTCTGTGCTCCATCGGCACAAGATGTTTTACCAACTATTCGATCTCGCACGCGCATTGTCAACCTTGCAGTTCCCCAGACTCAAGCAGTGGCACAATTCTTAATGGAATCCACAGGTGTTGATGAGCATAAGGCAAAGCAGTATGCACGTCTTGCGCAAGGTCATATCGGTATAGCACGGCTTTATGCTACGCAACCTGAAGCTGCACGCATGCGCAATGATATCGTAGACAAAGTCGTATCTATGACTCGGACATCTCAAGCTGTTCTTCTCGCTGATGAACTTTTTACGTCGGCTCAAAAGCAGGCGCAAGAAACGGTGACTGAGCAAGTTGAGCATGAGCAGGCTCGGTTCCGCTCGCTTAACGGGCTTGGAGCAAAAGACTCTATTCCTCCGGCTCTTCGCTCGATGTATAACGCTATCGGGAAAAAAGATGATGTAAATCGTCGTATCACACGGCTTACACGGGATGTCGTCGACCGCGGGTTAACTACTCTTGCGAGCATTTACCGAGACGTGAGTGTCATTCACAATGATTCTGAGATGGTTGCAGACCTCGTCAACAAGGAATTCCTTGAGCAGATTACCGACTATTCTTTGCGCGTTAAACCAAATCAGGCTCTTGACGCTGTAGGGCGCATTTCTGTTGCACGACGTCGCATCGCGGGCAATACGCCTATACTTTTGGCGTTGGAAGCATTGTTTACTTCGTTAATTTTCTAGATATTCTCAGTATTATTCTCAGCACGTGAGCTTCGCGTTGTAGTATCTGTCATAACTCGTAGTTCTGTGACATACTTGAAAGTATGAAGATTTCTGCTGATTTTACGCGCCTTCCTGATAAATACGGGAAGTTCGCAGATGATTCTCATAAGACTGATGGTTATCCTACGACGTCTTTTCCGTTTTACATTGACTCGATGAACTCTGCAGTTCGTTACATTCACCTAGAATTTGTTGATGACGATGCAATTCCTGTATGTGGACATCAATGGATTCATTGGGCTGTTGCAAATATTCCTGTAGATGCGCTGATGTTTGATTTTAATGATTCACATGCATTGCAAATTCCGGAAGATTTTTCCAGACAACTGCCTTCTCTCATTCCTGAGGCTGTACAAGGTCGCAATTCTTCGTGGGGGAAAATTGCTCAGCAGACAAATCCATCAGTGACCATGAGATATAACGGTCCACAGCCTCCCGATAAGGATCACGATTATAAGTTGTGCGTGTATGGCACAGCACAACCTTTTAAGGAACTCTCGGAAGGTTTCTATCTCAATGAGTTGCGCAATCTCGTATTCCGCACGGATGCTGTCATTGATTATGGGGAGATTTATTTCAGCTCACGTGCGCATTAACGCAACGAGTGATAGCAACGATTAGCGATGCCACGATGAGGACTTGGTCGCTCAAACGAAAACTACATTAGAATTTGCAATTGTAAATACATAGCACAGAAAGGGCTCACATGCCTTGCACTACTATCCTTGTTGGTAAGGATGCGAGCTACGATGGTTCAACCATAATAGCTCGCAATGAAGATTCATCAAACGGTGAGTTTACAGAAAAAGAATTTAAAGTCGTACAGCCACAAGATCAGCCTCGTCACTATAGGTCTGTGATAAGTCATGTAGAAATTGAACTTCCTGATAATCCTATGCGCTATACTTCTGTGCCTGATGCATTGCTCAAGCAAGGTTTATGGGCTGAGCATGGTGTCAATGAGCTCAATATTGCAATGAGTGCTACGGAAACGTTGACTTCCAATGAGCGTGTGCTTGGTGCAGATCCACTCGTAGAACTCGTCCCGGCAAAGGGCGACCAGCCAGAAATTCCTGGTGGTATTGGTGAGGAAGATATGCTCACCATCGTTCTTCCTTATATCACGTCTGCACGTGACGGTGTCCAGCGGCTTGGTACATTGCTTGAAGAGTATGGTACATATGAGATGAATGGTATTGCCTTCTCTGATGTGGACGAGATTTGGTGGCTGGAGACCATTGGCGGGCATCATTGGATGGCAAAGCGTGTACCTGACGATTCGTATGTCGTTATGCCAAATCAGCTTGGCATTGATGAATTCGACTTCGACGATGCATTCGGCGAACAAGAAAACCACATGTGTTCTGCAGATTTACGTGAATTTGTAGAGAACAATCATCTCGACCTTGCTGTGGAAGATGCAAGCCCTTTCAATCCTCGCCTTGCATTTGGTTCTCATTCTGACTCTGATCATGTTTATAACACTCCTCGAGCGTGGTATATCCAGCGCTTCTTCAATCCGTACGATGAAGATTGGGACTCTGCCGACGCATTGCATACCCCTTTGAGCGATGACATCCCTTGGGCTCGTCAGCCTGAGCATAAAATTACTATTGAGGATGTGAAGTACGCACTGAGTACTCACTATCAGGGTACTGACTTTGATCCATATGGAAAGACAGGTACCCCAGCGACTCGTGACCAGTTCCGTACAGTTGGTATCAACCGTAACTGTGATTTGTGCGCCATCCAAATTAGACCATATGCGCCACAGGCATCTCGCTCGATTCAGTGGACTGCATATGGTTCCAATCCATTCAATACATTTGTGCCACTGTTTACTAACGTGGATACTGCTCCCCAATACTTTGCAGGCACCACGCAAACTGTGGATACTGCGCATAACTTCTATTGGGCAAATCGCGTTATCGCAGCTCTTGCTGATGCACGGTATAACGATAATCGCGCGCACATCGACCGTTATACACAGAAGACTGGAGCTGCTGGTGTAGCGATGATTATCGACACTGATAAGAAGATTGCAGCATTTGCTGAAACTGAAGGCGAAGCTTGTGTAGCTGACACCAGTGATCAGCGTGTGCGAGTTATTTTGGAAGCCGCAAACCAGTCCATATCTGACATTGTGGAGCGTGAAACTAACGATGTGCTTTCTAAGGTGCTCTACACCACATCCATGAGTATGCATAACGCTTTCTCGATGTCCGATAATTAAACGTTCGAAACCACACCAAAACTCACACCTCCGAACCATCGCATAGCAAAGGACGGCGCAATGCTTACAGAACAGCTCAACGATTACTCATTTACCTATGGAGACCTCAAGAAAATTGACGCCTTCGCATTTATGGATAACGTAAAAGCTCATCCTGAGAACTTCAAACGTGGCAAAGTAGTACTCGTCACTGCGTCCACGCCATTGAAGGCATCACGCGGTGAAGGCAAAACCACGACAACTATTGCGCTTATCGATGCATTACGCCGTCGTGGGATTGACGCTGCGGCTGTACTTCGTCAGCCGAGCATGGGCATTACAGCAGCAGGATCTAAAGGTGGTGCTTCTGGCGGCGGCAAGTCCACTCTTGCTCATCCTGAACTTGCCGACTGGGGTCTGACGGGTGAAATGGGACGCATTGCTGATGCACAGAACCTCTTAGCAGCTTTTTGTGAGAAAGCGGTTGATGATGGAGTGCTTGCTACTGTTTCTATCCCGCGTGTTTCAGAAACTCCGTCGCGCTCGCTGCGCAAAGTGCAGGTTGATGGAGGTAAGCTGAACGAGCGCTTCGTTTTGACTCCTGCGTCTGAAATGATGCAGATTATTACCCTGTCCCGTTCTCTTACAGAGATTGAAGAACGCATTGGAAATATGATTGCAGGAGCTGCTCCTGAGACAGGCAAACCTGTGCTCGTGAAAGACTTTGTCGACGTAGAGCGCATCGTGCGAGTCGTCGGCAATGCCGTCCAGCCTGCGTACATGGAAAGTGGCGAAGGCTCGCCTGTATATATCCACTGTGGGCCATTTGGCAATGTTTCCTTAGGTATTCCAGGTCTCATTGCTGTCGATATGGCGTGCGCTTTACATGATGTTGTCGTCGTAGAAGCGGGCTATGGTGCGGATGCTGGTGGTCAGAAGTGGCTTGATATAGCATGCCGTGAATATGGTGCTCCATGGCCGGCTGCAGCAGTGGTCGTTACACGAGCGACAACTTGGCGTGATGATCCAGCACTTCAGTGGCGCTATCCATTTGCGGTAAATCGTTTGGAAAATCTCGGCATCGCTTCCTTCCCGATGATTAACCTGTGGGAAGGTGAAGACGATGAGCTCCCTCAACTTCGTGCCACTGCGCAAGAACTCGGTTTCCGCCGTCCAATTGTAGGTAACCTATGGTGCGATGGCGGTGAAGGGCTAGTGAATCAACTCGATGAATTTATATCCTCATTAGAATCTGTGAACACAGGGTATTCTCCAGAGTCGAAAGCTGCTTTAAGCTTTGCAGATAAAATTGCATTCATTACGGAAAATTCGTACGGAGTTCCAGCTAATCGTGTGCTTGAGAAGGAAGGTTTTACTGATATCCTCGCCGCGGCGCGTGCTGAGGTGAAGGAAGCGGGGATAGATTTCGATAATCTTGCAGTGCTACCGGTCAAATCGCCGGCAACGATGACGGATGATGATACTCTTCCTGCTGAGGAGCGAACCGTCACTTTAAAGAAAGTCGAGATTCACTCTGGAGCAGGTCTTCTCCATATCAACCTCACGACTAGTCTGACGACTCCTATGCCAAAGATCGTGTAGAGTTTCCCTAGATTTATAGCAAATGCGCAAAAGAGCGTAATTGCGATGCTGACTTCAGCCTCAGGCTGTCTCGGCGTGTCGCAATTGCGCTTTTTTGAAATGTGAGTATAGTTTAGTTTTGTTGCGAAAAGCAATGCCCCTTTAGCTCAGTTGGCTAGAGCAGCGGACTCTTAATCCGCGTGTCCAGGGTTCGAGTCCCTGAGGGGGCACTTTTGTGTATTTATTGTAAATTGAGATTCTTTTGTTTCTTTGTATTCATTGATTCATGTGTAGTATGAGTATTTGGAATATTTCAAGCTTAGTACGTCGTCGTATAAGCGGCAGTAAGCTACGTCTAAACTAGCTCAATCTATAAGTAACGAAGTTGTTATGTATATGAGGTGGGGGTAATTAGAATGGGTAATGGTAGTCGTCCATTTGCTACTGCAAAAGTTACCATTGAATTGTTAGCCTTTGTTATCATCTCAGTTTTTTCGAGTGTATGGCTTTACTCTTACAAAGCTCACTGGCTACCGGATACTATTCTCACATTATTTGGTAGCACGACATGGCTTATTCCATGGTTGTTATTGTTAGCATGCAGCATCTGGTTTATTGTGACAGTAAGATTCGTTGGTAGGGCTTTTGTGGCTGTATCAGTGACAGATTTACTGCTTCGACTAGGAATATTTGCACTTGGAATTGTTGGTTTTAATATTCCTCCAGATATTGAGAATAGCGCTCAAGTTATTAATAGCGTTCTTGACGTGGTTGTGATTGTGCTTGTTGTGTGGTGGATAGTAAAGCCAAAGTTGTCTCGTAATAAGTAGCCGCAGTTATATTTCATTGGTCGTGTTGTGTTTTTCGACACGCCGTTGTGGTGTGTGTTTTCAGGGTGTGTGGTGGTGTGGGTTGCGTGGGGTGGGGGATGGGTGTATTGTTTTTATTCGCTGCCTGATACGGTTTACAAATCTTTTTTCTTAGTGGGTTTGTGGCTGGTTGGTGTTGTGGTGGTTTGAGAACTCAAGAGCGTGTTTTGTACTACTTTTTATGTTTTGATAATGCCAGTACCATTCGCGAATCCTTTTTGAGGGTTTGTACCTGGGAGGGTTTAATGAATGGTTATTTTTAGTGCGAGAAACAGTATTGTTTTATTGTTTT
>NZ_JBHTHQ010000011.1:0-93108 GCF_042676605.1 Alloscardovia venturai
ATTCCACAAGAGCGAGCACCGACAAGATTTTTATTACTAACTAGCCAGCAACACATTTTGTCCTATAAGCCGGCTTAGCCTCATTGAACACATCATTGAACACAGAGAATTAATGTTCTTTTTCCTGTGGTATACCCTCGTTGGTTGTTTTATGATGCTGGCTGGACTTGTGTGATCATGATGTCGTGGGGGGGGGAGTAGTGTGAGCGCTATGTATGGAAAGAGGGAGGACTGCCTTTGCGATTCTAAATGGATGCGGGCACACTCTTTTCCCCATATTGACCATATTGATTATTTCTTGTTGATTGTGAGAAGTTAAGGGAATATATTATGCGAAAAGCTATGAAGGCAAGTGTCTTCGCTGTGCTCGCGCTCATTTTTACTGTAGCAATGTTTATTGCAAATACAACCACTGCGTTTGCAGCAGAAGGTGATACCACGGTAAAAATTAGTGTCACAGATGACAGTAATCAGCCACTTTCGGGTGCACTTGTAACCGTATCTCATAAAGGTGCTGACGGGTCGACTGTCCAAGATGCTTCATGGACGAGCACAAATCAGCCTCATGAGTTGACTTTGTCCGCGGGTACATATACTGTGAAGCAGACAGCTCCGCAGAGCTACACCGTCAAAGACGCCGAGAAGACTTTTACTATAACTGCACCTATAAGCACTTCTAAGCATGCTACGTTCACTAAGGTCTTTACTGAACCTGGAGTTGGAACATGGCCTGGAACAGCTGCTGCGCATGTTCTTGGTGATCTTGTCGGTGATGACGGCAAAGTCCATACTGTCGTTTATTGCTTCAACAACACGAAGAAGGTTCCAGAAACTGGTCTGGGATATGAGCGTATGCAGGGTAACGAAGATACCTTTGTAAGCCTTGCTCATCCAAATCATAAGAGCGACTTGTATAGTAACGTTTCTCGTGTAATTTGGAACGGCTATCCAAATGATGCGTCCGGTATCAAAGAAAAGTACAACTTGACCAATGATGAGTTTGCAGCTGCAACTCAGTGGGCTATCTGGCATTATACAGATAATACAGATTATCCGGCTTATAGGGATGGCGGTAACTTCGATAACGCATATCTCGATCTTGTAGATTCTAGCAAAGCTGAAGCTGCTCCAGCGAATATGGTTTTAGATATCTATAAAGCTGATAATGATCGTTATCAGAATGCTGTAACAGCGCATTTCTATACGAATCAGTCCATTGAGCTTTCTTTGGCAAACACCAAGTCGGTAACGCCTGTAACTCCAGAGACGCCTAAGCCGCAAACTCCTACTACACCGGTAACCCCAAGCAAGCCAACCACTACGCCTTCTAATCCTTCCAAACCAGCAGTTCAGAGTCTTGCAGCTACTGGTGTAAATGTGGTTGCAGCCGCAATGAGCATGATATCCCTTGCTGGTGTAGCTACAGCTGCAATGGTTGTCTCCCGTCAGCGTGTCTAGGAATATGATCATTTCCTACGATGTGAGCATGATTTTATGTAGTCTGACATGATATTTGTGGTCTTTGCATGATGTTTTTTGTAAGATTGCACATAAAAAATTATAAGTGTGATTAAATCTCATTTTTGTGAGATTGAACGAAAAATATCAGATATAATCGTAAAGACAACAGGTAATGATGCTAGTGGCATGTTTGTCACTAGCATTTATTTTTTGTGAGGCATTATGAGAAGAACAGAGAAAGTCGTTAGGGGGGGGGATTTCTCATATGAAAACCGCTACTGATGCTATTCGTGGCAAAAATTATGTAAGGAAGATAGTCCTCGGTCTTCTAGCATTCGTGAGCTTGGTTGCTTTGGCTGTAAATGTACCTGCAGGTCTTGTACATAGTGCTCATGCGCAGACGGTTGCTGGAATTACGGTGACAGACGCAAGCTTTACGAAGACTGATGAAAATGGTAACCCGTTTAGTGATGAAAATGGCACCACGCTTGATGCTCATTACTATGCAGGCTTCAGCTTCAAATGGAAGGCTGATTTGGATGCCGACATTAAGGCTGGCGATTCTTTCACCATCAATTTGGGTTCAAACTTTACTGCTAAAGAGTCGAAAACCTATGAGATGAAAGATATCAATGGTTACGGCACTATCGGCAACTGCACGGTAGTGACCGGTAGTAATGAAGCAACGTGCACTTTTACCGATGGTTTAACAGCTGCAAAGAATCAGGGGCTTCACTTGGTTAATGGTTCTTTAAGCTATGTTGTGAAAGTCAACGATAGTAGCACAAGCAATACGCATAACATTACCATTAATGGCGAGACTTACTCCGTTCCAACTCCTGGCGGCATCATCGCATGGAATCCTGAACAGCCAACTCCACTGTTTAAGCGTCACGATCCTATGACATCGACTTCTACGAGTGTTCACTGGCAAATCAAGTTTGGTCCATCTGAGATTAAAAGCGGTATGGATGATAGCCATAAGATAAGCACAGATGGGACGGCTGTTTCAACTCTGACGTTCCAAGAGCATTACAAGGCGCCACTGACTGCTCCATCTGTGGTGACCTTGGGATACAACGTTTATGGAACGCTTGAACCGTCTCAGAAGATTGCGGACTCTAATAGCCCAGCTAATGGATTTACTATTACGCTAGATAACGAAAAGCAGCAAATTTCTGTAACTGGTCCATTCCGTAACGACCGCAACTACAACCTCGACTTTGATACGCCTATTACTGGAGGTATGGTAGAAGGTCAGATTTACTACAATTCTGTAAATCTTGTAGGTAACACTGCACAGAATTCTGACTCAGTATACTGGATTCGTAGCGGTAAAGCAGACGTTAATCTTGCACCTGGCTTTGGTACTTTCACTCTCTTCAAGAAGATTGATGGTACCCAGTCTCAGTCTGTAGATGCTTCAAAGAAGTTTAAAGTTACCGTGAAGTATGAGTTGCCTCATGGCAACACTGTAGACACCTATAAAGGTCGTATGAATGGTCAGGATTGGAAGGCACCAGGTACGGTTAATGCTTCCAAGACGGGCGGTACGATTTCGATGGAAGTTTCACAGAGTACTCCGGTACTTGTCGATGAATCATTCCCTATTGATACGAAAATTACTGTGACTGAGAATTCCGATTCCTTGACCTATGATTCTGACAAGGATCTTGCGTGGTCCACGCCAACGTACACTGTTGACTCCAAGAACACGCAGGAAATTACCATTCAGGATCAGCGTAATACTCCGATGACCATTACTAATCATGTGAACAAGGCTGAGAAGACAAGTGTTTCCGTGAAGAAGGTATGGGACGATGAGAACGATCGTGATGGTAAGCGTGCTGACTCCATTAAGGTACAGCTCTACGCAAACAATGAGCCATCCGGTAAAGCCGTAACCTTGAATAGTGATAATGACTGGCAGCATACTTGGTCAAATCTCTTGAAGAAGACAAACGGTACGGGTAACGAAATCACGTACACTGTGAAGGAAGTAAACGTACCTGCTGGCTACACCTCGACCACAAGTGGCGATGCTCAGAATGGTTTTACCATTGTGAACGCTCATACTCCTACCACTCCAGTGCCGACAAAGAAGCCAACCACACCGTCTAAGTCTGCACAAGTTCCAACTACTCAGTCAGGACTTGCACGTACCGGTAGCGACATCGTTACTGTCTTCGGTGCAGTGGTGGCACTCCTTGCAGTTGCTGCAGGTGTGACAGTGCTTCACAAACGTTTGCAGTAAGTTTGATAAGCCAAGTAACATCTAAGCTTCGCCCTCCTGCGTTAGCGTATTCAACGCTCTAGGTGGCAAGGCTTTCGTAAAGAATGTGGTCAGTACATAGTGTGCTGACCACATTTGCGTATTACGACAATATACGCCCCGTATGTGTCCCGCCGTATGCTTGTACACATGACAAGTGTGAATACATCGTCGAACGTAGCGTCGTCCCAAGCGCCGGCTTCGACTTCGGTCTCAGCGCGTTTAGGTCAATTTCAGTTTCATGCATCAGGCAAATTCCGGGTACTTCAACTCAGTGATATTCAAGATGGTCCGAAAGTGAGTGCAGATACGATACGTCTCATAGCTGCCGCGTGCGATGCTGCGCGCCCTGATCTTGTCGTATTCACGGGGAATCAGATTGCTGGGTATGATTCTGCCTATTCATCCACATTCATCAAGCGCACATGGTTGGATCGTCGTCTTGAACCTGCGGCGAGTGATAAGGAAAAGACACGAAGTCTCGTTCGCTCCACGTTGAGTCAGATTCTTAAGCCCATCGTTCAGCGACAAATCCCGTTTGCTGTGACATTTGGCAATCATGACTTTCAATGCGGGCTGTCTTTAGAAGAGCAGATCGAAATTTACCGTGAGTTCCCAGGGTGCCTCAATCCAAGCCCCGGTGCTGCTGAAGGGCAATTACACGGCGATATCAGTAGCGGCAGTACAAGTGGTGATAAAGACACAAGTAATGCGGTTAGTGTAATCGATACAAAAGCTTTCATGCCCGAGCAGATTATCATCAACTCAGGTATGCCTGGCACTTTTACATTACCTGTACGCGATCAGTATAACTCACGCAATCTTGTCGGTTTGACCATTATCAACTCAGGCGATTATGCGCCTGAAGGTGGGTACGCGCAGCTATCACGGAAAACTTTGCAATTTATGAAGCAGTCTGTACGAGACATAGATGTGCGGGCTATGGTTTTTCAGCACATGCCGGTGCATAAGTTCTATGATTTACTTCGTCAAGTTCCTGCTGCTACGGTAAATGCCATTCAAGGGTATCGATCATTTGAATCGCACAGCTATGTGCTCGATGACAATCGCACTTTAGCTGGTTCGTATCTTGGGGAAGGAATCAGCTGCCCCGATAAGGATTCTGGCGAGTTTAAATTCCTCCAAGAAAATAACTACTTCGCACTGTCTGCTGCGCATGATCATCGCAATGGCTTTGCGGGAGTAGTGGATGGAATTTTGCTCGCAGCGACGCCTACAGCAGGCTTTAGCACGTATGGACCGAGCCCTGAAAAGCGCGCAGCGCGACTTTTCGAGTTCGATGTACGCCATCCATATGAGCCACGGACCCAGCTTCTCGAATTCGGTACACTTGTGGGCAAACCGTCAGGAAACAAGGCATATGCGTTGGCAAGTACATATATGCCGAATAATACGGGCGAAGCCATCAATTTGCTCCGCAAGCCAAGAGTTTTTGCAAGCATCGCTACGATTCTTGCGGCTACTGTGTCGTGGTTCACATTTGGACGTAAGAAATAAAAGTAGGGAGAATCAGGTAAATAAAAACGTCCGTTCAGTGCGGACGTTCTAATATATTTAGCATAGAGGGCGGTACTAGTGCTCTGAAGTACGCCTTTTACGCCTTACGAAGCGGCTCGACTCATAGCATCGCTAAGATATTTACCGGCTTTCATAACGAGTGGCGCGTAGTGGCGTCCAGGTGAAATTCCCATGCGGTCTACTGGTCCAGAGATGGAAATTGCTGCTACGACGTGACCGGATGCATTGCGTATTGGCGCAGAAACAGAGCATACGCCCTTTTCGCGTTCGTTTATGGACTCGCTCCAGCCGCGACGACGCACAGCATTCAAAGTCTGTGCAGTAAACTCTGCATGACGAAGGCCTTGATGAAGATGCTCGCTATCTTCCCATGCGAGGAGGATGTGAGCTGCGGAGCCAGCGCGCATAGACAGCATCGCGCCGACCGGAATGGAATCACGCAGACCCGAAGCGCGCTCGACAGAGGCGATACATACGCGCTGGTCACCCTGGCGACGGTAAATCTGAGCGGATTCTCCTGTGCGTTCGAGCAAAGTCTGGAGAATTGGGTCAGCGGACTGGAGCAGACGGTCTTCTCCAGCAACGGTAGCAAGCTCGGCGAAACGTGCACCGACGGTGAAACGTCCCTGCTGGTCGCGGGCGATGAAGCGATGGCGTTCCAAAGCAATGGCAAGGCGGTGTGTCGTCGGGCGTGCAAGCCCTGTCTCACTTACCAGCTGCGCAAGAGAGCATGGACCTTTTTCGAGAGTGTCCAGAATAAGAGCGGCTTTATCAAGCACGCCCACGCCGGACTTAACGAGTTCTGGCTTTACTGTTGTCGTCGTTGCAGTCATCGCTGTAGTCATTACGTAGCTCCTGACTTTGTTCGCATAGTGGAAAGCTATTTGCCACTACGGTATAAAAGTATTATGGCATCTCAGTATATGACATGCAAACGCATCGGCGTGGTCACATCGCGAAAATAGTGATTATGGGTAAAACGATGGCTGAAAAAGTATGGGCAGATCATCTGGTTCGCAAGGGCGAAGATGGAGCTCCAGACCTTATATACATTGACCTCCAACTTATGCATGAGGTGACGTCGCCACAGGCATTTGAAGGCTTGAGACTCGCTGGACGTAAGCTACGCCATACAGAGCTAACCCTTGCCACTGAAGACCATAACACTCCGACTTTTAACATTGACCGTGTATCTCCTGATGAGACGAGCGCAAAGCAGATTTCTACCCTTGAGACGAATTGCAAAGAGTTTGGCGTGCGTCTGCACCCATTAGGCGACGCAGATCAAGGAATTGTGCATGCTATGGGGCCTCAGCTTGGCGTGACTCAACCGGGCATGACCATCGTGTGCGGAGACTCGCATACCTCGACACATGGTGCCTTTGGAGCGCTTGCATTTGGCATCGGGACGTCAGAGGTTGAGCATGTGATGGCGACACAGACATTGAGCTTAAAGCCATTTAAGACCATGGCTATCAATGTCGAAGGAGAACTCGGTCCGGATGTGACTGCGAAAGATCTTATTCTCGCGATTATCGCAAAGATCGGCATCGGCGGTGGACAGGGTTATGTCATGGAGTATCGCGGGGAAGCCATCCGCAAACTCTCTATGGAAGCGCGCATGACTATATGCAACATGTCTATCGAAGGTGGTGCGCGTGCGGGCATGATAGCGCCAGATGAAACTACATTCGAGTATCTTAAAGACAAGCCTCACGCTCCTCGAGGGGAAATGTGGGATAAAGCTGTTGAATACTGGAGATCCATTGTCACAGATGATGATGCAGTGTTTGATAAAGAAGTGACAATTAATGCGTCTGAGCTGTCCCCATTTGTCACGTGGGGCACTAATCCAGGGCAAGGCGTTCCTCTTAATGAGTGCGTGCCATCTCCGGAAGATTTTGAGAGTGAGAGCGACCGTCGTGCAGCGGCATCTGCACTAGAATATATGGGAATTAAAGCAGGCGCTCCTCTGCGCAATATAGCAGTCGACACTGTCTTTATCGGTTCATGCACGAATGGGCGTATTGAGGACTTACGTGCGGCGGCGGCAATTATGAAAGGACGACACAAAGCTCCTTCACTCCATCGTGTACTCGTCGTCCCAGCATCATCGCGTGCGCGTCTTCAAGCAGAAAAAGAAGGCCTCGATAAGATTTTCCTTGACTTCGGTGCCGAATGGCGCAATGCTGGTTGCTCGATGTGCTTAGGCATGAATCAAGACCAAATGGTGGCTCATGAACGTTCAGTTTCTACATCGAACCGCAACTTTGAAGGACGTCAAGGTAAGGGAAGTCGCACACATCTCGCTTCTCCGCTCGTGGCAGCGGCAACGGCGGTGCGTGGTACTATTAGCGCTCCGTCCGATTTGGAACCAGTAGAAGCGTAAAGCACAGAAAGAAAGTCGAGAAAACTATGGAAAAGTTGACTGTTTTTACTGGAACGGGTGTGCCACTTCGCCGTACAGGTGTGGATACCGATCAGATTATCCCTGCAGTATTCTTGAAACGTGTGACACGCTCAGGTTTTGAGGATGCACTCTTCTATGCATGGCGGCGAGACCCGAATTTTGTGCTCAATCAAGAGGCATACAAGAACGGCTCTGTACTCGTCGCTGGACCTGATTTTGGCATTGGCTCATCCCGTGAGCATGCTGTGTGGGCATTGCACGACTATGGATTCCGAGTAGTCATCGCGCCGAAATTCGCGGATATTTTCTATGGAAATACTGCAAAAAATGGCGTGCTTGCTGCGATTATGCCTATGGAATCCATCGAACTGTTATGGAAGATTCTCGAAGAAGAACCAGGTACTCAAGTCACCGTCTCGCTAGAAGACCGTACTGTGACATGTGCGGACGTTACGCTCCCATTTCAGGTAGATGACTACGTGCGTTGGCGTTTGATGAACGGATATGACGACATTGACTTAACGCTTCAGCATGAAGACGATATCGAAGCGTATGAGAAGATGCGCGCGGAGAAGTTCCCCTTCAAGCCGAAGACCATACCGGCGTTAAGTCTTCCTGCTGAGCCTGTGAAATCTGCTCCTGAAGTAGATAGCCAGTGGGAAGGCCCTCTATCAGACAGGCAGACTAGGTAGGTCGGAGGTAGACAAGTTAGGCATATCGCTCGATAGATAAAATCTTGTGGTGCGCTCTACACTTACACTGGAGTAAGAGTTTTAAAGAATTTTCTTAAAGGAGAATGATGAGCGCACCCTTTTATGATGTGAACCTCAGCTATGAGGATAACTACGAACGTGGTCCCTTTGGTGATTTTGCTCATATAGATGCTCATAGCGAGGAGCAAGCTGAAGGAAGTGAAATACATCCTACCTTTAACTTCTTCGGCTATGCGCTCAATTCGCCTTTTGGTATCCCAGCTGGACCATTACTCAACGAACATTTCACGACGGCTGCGTTGCGTTCAGGTTTTGATATCGCGACATACAAAACTGTGCGTTCGCGTGCATGGGGATGCAACCCATTTCCTAATGTTTTGTCCGTCCACCCTACGACAGTTGATGGCACACTCACTCCTGACTCCCCGCAAACGCAAGAAGGTCTGCTCGCTGACACAGACTTTGGTGTGCCGGGGAAAATTTCTATTTCCAATTCTTTTGGCGTCCCTAGCCAGGATCCTGACGTATGGCAGCCAGATATGAAGAAAGCGATTGAGCGCGCTCGAGAAAGGCGCGGCCAATTTCTCCTCGCAAGTTTCCAAGGCTCGCGTACCTCTGATATGTCAGAAGAACAGTACATTGCTGACCACGTGACAACTGCGAGACTTGCCGTAGAGACAGGCGCAAAAGTTCTCGAGATGAATACGAGTTGCCCGAATGAAGGCAAAGGGCGGCTGCTATGCCACAATCCTGAGTTAGTGGGTCGTATCACTGAGGCTGTGAAGAATGAAATAGGCGATATTCCGCTGATTATCAAGCTCGCATTTATGCATGACGATGATGCTGTGCGTATCATGATGGAAAATACCGTACTTCATCAGACGGTACAAGGTTTTTCCACGATTAACACAATTTCTTCCAAACTTGTGGATGCCCATGGAAATCAAGCTCTTCCAGGCGTCGGGCGGGAAACTTCTGGCGTATGTGGAGCGGCTATCAAGCCAGCTGGGCTTGAAATGGTCGAACGTGTTATCCGCGTTCAGCATCGCTTGGGAATTAATGATAGTCGTTTCGGCGTCATTGGCGTGGGCGGCGTGACAAGTGTCACAGATTATAAGCAGTACCGTGCATTAGGTGCGATTGCTGTGATGAGTGCTACGAGCGCTATGTGGAATGCTGGGCTTGGTACACAAGTACGGGCAGCAGAGCACGATATGATGCTCGAACATATCTCGTAAACTTGGCGTGAACTATGCGCCGAGAGTAACTTCACATCACATGCACAATAATTATGCGACACTAGTATAAGAAATTTAGGTGTAAGAGAAGGTTTATCCATGACTCGTGAAGATGACGTATTACATGTAGTGGGCGGCAAACCATTAGGTGGTGAAATTAAAGTTCGTGGTGCAAAAAACCTCGTCTCTAAGGCGATGGTTGCAGCTTTGCTTGCGCCAGGAACATCTGTGCTCAAGAACGTCCCAGAGATTCGTGATGTTCAGGTCGTGTCTGATTTGCTTCGTTTACATGGCGTGAGTGTAGATGTTAACGGGCAAACTGGCGTAGTCACCATGGATGCAAGTAGGGTCGAGATGCCTGCTGTATCTGACGTAGAAACGCTGTCGGGATCTTCTCGCATTCCTATTCTTTTTTCGGGGCCGCTGTTGCATCGTTTGGGAGAAGCATTCATCCCAACCTTAGGTGGGTGCCGTATCGGCGACCGTCCGATTGACTACCATTTAGAGACCTTACGCAAACTCGGTGCCGTAGTGGATAAGGAGCACGAGGATGGCATTCATATCACTGCCCCAGACGGTTTGCGCGGTACGAAGATTCATCTGCCGTATCCGTCCGTGGGAGCTACGGAGCAGACATTGCTCGCGGCAGTTCTCGCTGAGGGAAAGACGGAACTTTCCGGTGCTGCTATCGAGCCCGAAATCATGGATTTAATTGCTATCTTGCAAAAGATGGGCGCTATCATCTCCGTTGACGTCGACCGTACTATTCGCGTAGAAGGCGTCACGGAATTGAAGGGATACACTCACACTGCACTGACTGACCGTATCGAAGCTGCGTCGTGGGCGGCAGCAGCGCTCGCGACTCATGGGGATATCTTCGTCAAGGGTGCTACTCAACCGGAGATGATGACTTTCTTGAATGTGTATCGCAAGATTGGCGGCGAATTTGACGTGACCGATCGGGGTATCCGTTTCTGGCATCCAGGTGGCGATTTGAAACCTGTTGCGATTGAAACTGATGTTCACCCCGGCTTTATGACGGACTGGCAGCAGCCTCTCGTCGTCGCATTGACTCAGGCCAAGGGACTTTCTATTGTGCATGAGACCGTATATGAAAACCGCTTCGGCTTTACTGAGCCTCTTGTCAAGATGGGGGCGACCATTCAGCTCTACCGCGAGTGCCTAGGATCGCTGCCTTGTCGTTTTGAGCAGAAGAACTTCGAGCATTCTGCAGTTATCTTTGGTCAAACTCCTCTTGAAGGGCGAGACATTGACGTGCCGGATTTGCGTGGAGGATTCTCTCACTTGATTGCAGCGCTGACTGCACAAGGTGAATCGAACGTACGCGGTATCTCCCTTATTGACCGTGGATATGCGGACTTCAGAGGTAAGCTTCAAGCGTTGGGTGCTCACTTCGATTAAAAACGTATAATAGAGCCTATGGTATCTCGCGGAAAACCAAGTCCAGGAAAATCTGTGCCCAAGCTGAGCACAGCACAAGTAAGAAAACTGGCAGAAAAGCATCATTTTTCCGACCCATTTGCATATCTTCCTACGGGTGTCCCTCGTCAGAATAATGAAGAAGAAATAGCGGCGCAAAATCCACAGCAAGCGCGCCGCTTGCTCGACTTTATCTCATGGGTGGCGCGTACACGTATGAAGGCATACTCGTGGGGGCTTGAGAATGTCCCAGAAAAAGGTGTCTTTATCACTGCGGCAACTCACGTGACACAATTTGATGTGTTCGTCCCAATGTGTGGGCTCTTCCACCAAGGTCGCCGTCCGCGCTACATGGCGAAGGCTGAGATGGCCAAGTGGCCTATTATTGGTAACTGGTTTAAGACCGTGGGCATGCAACCAGTACCGCGCCGAAGCGGCAAAGCACAGGCTATCATCGACGAATCAGTGCGCATTATGGTTGAAGATCATCGACCGCTTACTATTTGGCCTGAAGGTACCGTGACTCGTGACCCTGATAAATGGCCTATGAGCTTGAAGCCGGGTATGGCGATTATCGCTCTGGAAACGTCACGCAAACTTGGCTACATGGTACCGCTTTTCGTCTCCGTCACGTGGGGAGCGGCAAGTATCAATCATTTCTTCCCGTGGCCTCGTAAGAATGTCGTTATGGCGTATGACACAGCACTTGATTACTCTGATTTGCTTGAGGGCATGGAAAATTGGGGTGAGTATGGCGCACCTCAAGATGCTATTGATGAGCTCACGGAACGTGTGGCTGACCGTATGGAAACTTTGATGGAAGAAATTCGCGGGGAAGAAAGACCGGCATGGGGTCGATGGAATTTCCGCTCGATGAGTCGCAAGCCTCGTCTCTCCCGTGTATCTCGGACTCAAGAAACTCGAGACGCCCATATTTCCTCTATAGATAGAGATGAGAGTGAGGACAAGGAGTAAACATGACACATATAACCGTTCTTGGTGCAGGTGCATGGGGCACGGCGTTTGGTCAAGTCCTCGCAGATGCGGGCAACGACGTTATGATGTGGGCACGTGAGCCTGAAATCGTGGAAGCTATCAATAATGAGCAACGCAATCCCGTGCGGCTTCCTGTAGTAGAGAAGCTTCCTGAAAATATGCGTGCTACGGGAAACCGTGAAGAAGCTGTACGAGATGCAGATATTGTTGTGGTGGCTATTGCAGCGCAGTTTGCGCGTATGGCTCTCGAAGAGTTCAAGCCATTTATACCTAGTAATGCCCTCGTCGTGTCTCTCATGAAGGGTATCGAACGATCGTCAGATAAGCGTATGGATGAGGTCGTTACTGAGGCGCTCGACTTACCTATGAACCGTTTCGTAGCAGTATCCGGACCGAACTTATCTAAGGAAGTCGCTCAGCGCATGCCCGCAGCAGCTGTAGCGGCATCGGTGAATCGCGAGGCGGCCGAAAAGGTAGCACAAGCTGCGACGAATGATTATTTCAAGATATTTGTCACGGACGATGTCGTAGGCATCGAAATGTGCGGGTCGCTTAAGAACGTGACTGCGCTCGCAGTAGGCATGGCGCGCGGGGCAGGATATGGCGAAAATACAGCAGCAATGATTGAAACTCGAGGTCTTGCAGAGCTCACAGCACTCGGCGAAGCACTTGGTGCAAATCCGCGGACTTTCTTCGGACTCGCAGGTGTCGGCGATTTGATAGCGACGTGTGGCTCACCATTAAGTCGTAACTTTACTTTTGGCTCCAATCTTGGCAGAGGTATGAGCGTGGAGGAAGCTACTGCTGCTTCAAATGGCGTAGCAGAGGGTGTGCCAACAACGGCAGCTGTCGTAGCATTAGGTGAACAACTTGGTGTGCCTACACCGCTTGCATGCGCTATGAACAACGTGCTGGAACATGGCATCTCTTGTGCTGACATGCTCGGTCAATTATTTGCTGATGGGGCTCTCGAGGAGTAATAAATAGCGCTAATGCAGTGAGCAAGTTACGTGCTGTTTGGCGAGTGAAATTGAGGAAAGAACAATGGTAGATAAGAAAAATATTCTCGTGCTCTTCGGCGGCAAGGCTGACGAACATTCCATTTCGTGCATTTCTGCTTCTGGTGTGCTTAATGCAATGGATACAGAGAAATTTAATCCTATTCCAGTGGGCATTACGAAGGAAGGTCAATGGGTGCTGGGTGGAGAGGATCCGCGCGTGTGGTCGCTCGATGCGGCTAAAAAATCGGGGAAGATGCCAGAAGTCAAGCCAACTGAGAACTCTCTTGGTGTTATCCTTGACCCATCCTCAGAAGGTAACGGTTTCTTGACCGTTGATGTGAATGGCATGATGAAGTCCATCGGCCACATTGACGCGGTGTTCCCTGTGCTTCATGGTCCGTATGGTGAAGATGGCACGGTGCAAGGGCTCTTAGAAATGATGAATGTACCGTACGTAGGGTGCGGTGTGCTTGCCTCTGCAGCATGCATGGATAAGCATTATACAAAGGAGATTCTTCGTGAAGCAGGTATCCCAGTAGCCCAAGGCTTTACGATTGATGCTCGTCATGAGGAGCAAACTAATGGTGTGTGGCTGCTGAAGCGTGTGCAGGATGAAGGGCTTGAATACCCTCTGTATGTTAAGCCTTCGCGTGCTGGGTCATCCTATGGTGTGACTCGCATTGATCGCGCTGACAGTAATCAGCAGCAATGTGTAGCTCTTGAAGCCGCTGTACGCGAAGCAAGTGAACATGATTGGCGCATTCTCATCGAGCAAGGTGTCAACGGTCACGAGATTGAGTGTGCAGTGCTTGCACCTCGCTCGGGAGAACTGCCGCGCACATCGCTTCCTGGGGAAATTGTGATTGATGCGCATAACACCACAGATTTTTATGATTTCGATTCCAAATATATGGATGATCAGGCATCCCATGTGGAAGTTCCAGCGGCTCTTCCTGAAGAAATTTTGAAGAAAGTCCAAGATGTAGCGGCGCGGGCATTTACCGCAGTGGACGGTGCAGGACTGTCCCGTGTGGATACTTTTGTCACACCTGAAGGCGAAGTATTGGTCAACGAAATCAATACAATGCCTGGATTTACGCCGATTTCCATGTACTCTCAGGCGTGGGAAGCAACGGGTCTATCTTATGGCGACCTCATTACGGAGCTTATCGAGGGTGTCTTAGCAGAGTAAGCGCGGGTTGTTGAGCCCCGCGTGGGTCCCTTCTCTATCTCACAAGAGAAGGGACCAATAGTTTAGGCAAGGTTGTCATGACGATGAGATGATGAATTCTCTTTCAGCGGAGTCGGAGAGAGAATTTTTGTCTCTACTAAATCTGGAGGAGTAGCCAAATCATCGTGAAGATGAGACAAAGGTGAGGTCACGGCTGTGTGAGCGAAATTTTTGCTAGAGTCGGCTTCATAATGCATCTGTGCCATGTATGGTTTCCCCGCGAGCGCGCGTGCTGCGGCATCATGGATTGCAGCATATGCGATGCCATCTTTTGCGTAGAGGATGACTTCTGCATCAATGCCGTAAGCGCTGAAATTAGTGAGGCGCACGGTTGGAGTGGTTCCCTTAAGCGCTAAATTTCGAGTGGAGTAAGAGACAGTAGTAACGATATCTTCGAAGGTACTCTTCACGTCGATGTCGCTACGTAAGAGAATATGAAGTGTTGTAAATGCTTCATTCGCGCGGGGAAGGCGTTCCAATGCAGATGTATTGAGCACGGAATTAGGTATGACAAGATGGGAGCCGCTACGCTCCACAAGCACTGTGTGGCGCCATGTCACGTCCTGTACGCGACCGGTAATGCCGTTGATAGTGATGCGATCTCCTGGCTTGATGACCTTGCTAGCCATGAGTCCAAATCCTCCAAGAAAGTTGGAAATGGTGTCCTGCAAGCCGAGAGACACTGCCAAACCACCAATGCCCAATGCTGTGACAAGTGAGGTGGCTTCAATCCCGAAGACTGGTTTAAGAACGATGACTATACCAATAACCCAAATGAGCACGCGTATCACATTGATAAAGAGAGAGGCGCTAGGAATCGGTGCGCGGTCGAGTATAGTGTGCATCAATTTCGCCACAAAATGTGAGAGAAGCCATGTGATGACGAATGCGATGAGGAGGAACACTATACGGTCCACGCGACTGTTAATCCAAGAAGTCAGCGAGCTAAAAATTTCAGTCATGTGTTCAGGTTTAGCATAAATGCCGTAGACCTTGCAAAGGTCATGACTTTCATATATCATTGAGAAGTTGTGTGCGCTAGGGTATTAATACTGCGCTAGTTGCACGGAAGATGTGAGTTTAGACGTACGTTTAAATGTAAGCAGAGGAGTCCATCATGGCAGCTCGTTGCGCAGTATGCGGTAAGGGTCCACAGGCCGGTTATAGCGTATCGCATTCGCATATTCGTAATAAGCGTCGTTTCCTGCCAAACCTCCAGGCTGTGCGTACTACCGTTGACGGCGAGACTGTTCGCCTCCGCGTGTGCACCTCTTGCCTTAAGGCTGGTAAGGTTCAGCGTCGCGTGGCATAGTTTTTGTCACCTAAGAGCCCCAGGAGAAATCCTGGGGTTTTGTTTTTCTTCGGTGGCCTTCTGGGCGGTAAGCTGTAAGTCTAAGTCCATAAGTCACTTGGAAAACAATAAGCCCAAGCTCACTGATGAGCTCATAATTTCATGGGCGGCTTTCTCCCCAATAATAAACGGTTTTAAATGCTGAGTCTTGCCTCTTTTCTGAAGTTTTGTGCATGTTGGAACATTTGAGAGCGGGTTGAGACGTGAAAGTTGCTAATTTTACGTCCCAACGTGCAAAAAATTGAGAAAAGTCTCCACAATTGAGCAGACAAAAGCAGAATTTAGACTAATTCGGAGGGACAGCCGTATATTTTGTCGATGTATCTGACCGATTTAAATCTATTTTGTGCAAGATGATACAGAATGAGACCTTATATGAAGAAGTTCAGCTTATATTCTGTTTCAACCTGCACAAAAGTTGATTTAAAGACTGCTTTCGCTGCACCCTAGCGGGCTCAAACACACTTATCCCGCGCGCTGTACTCTCTATGTCCTTCGTACTACATGTAGCTACTACATTATTAAGTCCATGATTCTGCAGAATCTGCAGAATTAGCGCCAGTATCTCTTGCGCTGTAAATAAGCCCGCGAGCAAGAACTTCTACGCCGAACGTTGAACACAGATTAAGGATAGCGTCGTAAGAGCGGAGAAAAAATCTAACGCAGAACTAGATGGCACGCATGCTTCATGTATTTCGCCAATCTGTATTAAATCAGGAAACAACAAAACCTCACCCGATTCTAGGCTTATCGCCCTAATGCCCTAGGTTTCCTAGGTTTTCTCTCTTAGCGTAGATGAACTCATCCTTGGAGGAGATAGCATGAATAACATGGCTGAGAAGCTTATCAGCGACGGAAGGAGATATAGGAAGGAAACACGGAAAGGAAACACGGAGCGCCAAATTCAATATAGTCTCGACTATTATTAGCGCTACTTTATTGTGTATTGGATTACTCTGTTTCATGGTAAAAAGTTTTGTTCCTGAGTATGTAGATACGTAGGGTGTGCTTCATGAAGAAGTTCTTTGATTCCTGTGGGATTCCCTTTTATTGCGGCAGGATTCATAGAGCTCACTGTTATAGTAGGGGTTAAAGTAAGCAGCAGAAAGAGATAGTGAAAGGAGCGCACAATGGTGAGTCTAGAAAGTGCAGTATCGTCAGTGCTAACGAATAAACGACGTATCAGTGCGCTCAAAAAGCTTGGTATCACTTCTCTCGGTGATGCATTGACCTACTATCCATTTCGTATGACTGAACGTGTATCTGTTTTAACGATAGACGATATTAAAGTAGGGGTAGCCTCTGTCATTGCTGGAGTAGTATCGGGCGTTCGGGTATCTTCTATGGCGGCTCGTCGTGGATACCGCATTGAAGTTACCCTTCGCGATGATTCTCGTGCTGTAGCGCGATTGGTATATTTCACATATAAGAAGTATTACGTGAGCTATCTGACGAATCGTCTGCATGAAGGTATTCGTGTGGCTGTGCAGGGGACACCTTCTGAATACAGTGGTTATATTCAATTTACTCATCCTCGCACTTGTGTAGTTCGCGATGATTCAGGTAGAGGCGATGCCGATACGCTTGAGGAAGCTCTCGACAGATTGAGTCGACCTCGTCCGGTGTACCATGCGAATTCCTTAATTTCTTCAGAACACATTCACGATACGATTATTTCCTTTATGGAAGCGCTCACAGGGAAAGTTCCAGGTGCATCTACAGCTGAAGATGAGAGTGCAGTGAGCGAAACTATCATCAATATTTCTCAGCTTGCCACAGTAGTGCCTGACATTATTCCTGAGAGCGTGCGAGTAGCGCGTGGACTTATGCATAGGGCAGAGGCGTTCGTAGCGGTTCATTTGCCGAAGGAGACTGACGATTTTCTTCGAGGGATAGCTACTTTGCGGTATGAGGAAGCACTCATTTCTCAAATGGCTATGGTCCAGGCTCGTGAGGAGAATGCTACAGCACACGCATATAAGTGCGTGGATGAGTCTGGGATGGTAGAAAAACTCATTAAATCACTACCTTTTGTTCTCACTGGTGGACAGCAGAATGTCATTAAAGAAATTACCCGAGATATGACTTCTGGCAAACCTATGAGCCGATTGCTGCAAGGCGAAGTGGGGTCTGGTAAGACGTTAGTGGCATTGACTGCTCTTCTGCAAGCCGTCGGTGCGGGGAGACAAGCGGTCATTGTGGCTCCGACGCAGGTATTGGCGCAGCAGCATGTCTCGTCGATTTCTCGCATGCTTGCGCAGGCAGGTTTGGGCGAGATTCCCGTGGTTCTTCTCCAAAGTGGTATGAAATTAGCAGAGCGCAGGCGTGCACTTGCCATCCCTGCATCGGGCGTTCCCTGCATTGTGGTGGCTACGCATGCTGCGTTCTCTAAATCTTTTCAAGCTCCTCACTTGGCTCTTGCTGTCATAGACGAGCAGCACCGTTTTGGGGTGGAGCAACGAGAAGTCTTGCGTTCGCAAGTCAATGACGATGGCATGGTACCTCACATGCTTGTGATGACGGCAACTCCTATTCCTCGCTCTGCTGCCATGACATGGTTTGGTAACCTTGATATTTCGTGGCTGACGGAGCTACCGGGAGGACGAAAACCTATTAACACCATCGTGGTGCCAGAATCTGATGTTTCTACGATGCAGAAGATGTTTATCCACGCTCGTCGGCGTATTGAAGCAGGAGAACGTATTTATGTGGTCTGCCCTCGCATTGATGGGGATGAGGGTTCCATAGACGAAAGTATGGAGAGTTTCAATGATGCACTCTATGACCTTGAAACCGGTGAAATACTTGAAAACACACAGAAGAATTCATTGCACTCTGTGTCGGAAATAGCTACTCGTCTCGGTTCTATGCATCAGTTTGAGGGTATTAAGATTGCTACGCTGACCGGTCGCGATGACGATGAGACGAAGAATGAAGTTATGGAGGAGTTCTCCTCTGGACGTGCTCCGGTGCTTGTGTCTACTACAGTTATCGAAGTAGGGGTGGATGTACCGCAAGCGAGTTGCATTATTATATTCAATGCAGATCATTTTGGTTTGTCTCAGCTTCATCAGTTGCGTGGGCGAGTGGGTCGCGGTGGCACACACTCGTGGGCTTTTCTCGTTCATACTGCAGAACCTGGCTCCGTTGCTGCTACAAGGCTTGATGTGATTAAAAATTCACTCGATGGAGCTACTATTGCGCAGGCTGATCTGGAGCTGCGTGGTGCTGGCGATGTGCTTGGCGACTCGCAGTCTGGTTTGGCTTCATCATTTAAGCTGCTGCGTGTAGTCCAAGATGCCGATGTGATTGTGGATGCGCGTGAAGATGCTGAGGCTTTGTATAAAGCGAATCCTACTTTGGATAGCCAAGTGCAACTCGCCGGTGCTGTGCTGGACTTTACTCAGGCAACTGCTGAGTACTTAAAGAGCTCGTGATTGTGTTAGGTTAGCAGTATGCACATTATTGCCGGACGATTCAAGGGACAAGAGATTAAGTCTCCAAAAAATGGCGAGACAACGCGACCTACTACGGATCGCGCTAAAGAAGCTATATTCTCGCATTTGGAGGCAATCGGTGTACTTTCCAATGCTCGTGTAGCTGATGTGTATGCGGGGACGGGAGCTTTGGGCTTTGAAGCACTCAGTCGAGGTGCATGCTCGGCCACCTTCGTTGAGGCGAATGCACAAATTGCCAAGCTTATTGCTCTCACTGCTCAGGGACTCAAAGGTCCAGATGCAAAGAATGTGCGCGTGCGCATAGTTCGCACGAAAGCAGAAATATTTTCTGCGCGGATTACTTCGTCACATATGAAGCAGTTCGATGTGATTTTCATAGATCCGCCGTATGCAGTGTCGACAGATACGGTCAATGAGCAGACTGCTCAGCTTGGTGGCGTGCTGAGCGATGACGGCGTGATGATGGTTGAGCGCTCTATTCGTACACCGGAAATTACTGCTCCTTGGGGATTTGAGACTTACTTACGCAAAGACTATGGTGAGACGGCCGTGTTTTACTTGCGAAAAATTATTGAGCCGGTGGTTTCTCGCGATGTACTTTAGGGAGTAGGAGTATCAGATAAGTTCATCGAAAGAAACAAGGAAGCATATTTATAAAGTCAACAAATGACAGTAATAGTTGTTGGCTATGTCCAACGACAAGTACTGGTTTAGTGCTTTGGATGCTCACCGCTGACATCCCAGCCAAGCTCTACAAGGAGCTTACGGTCTTTTTTATCAAGCATGCGACATCCTAGCTTTTCAATGATATCGGGACGAATGTCGCTTGTACGACGAAGCTCTTCATCACGACGGAAACGGTCTATGTTTGCGTGATGTCCAGAGAGGAGAATTTCCGGCACATCCATACCACGCCAAGAGGTAGGTTTAGTGTATTGACGGTGTTCTAGTAGCCCTTCTGAGCCTGTATAGGATTCCTTTACGATGGAGTCGCGGTTTCCCATAAAACCATCAATAAGGCGTGTGGTGGCCTCCACCATGACAGAGACCGCGACCTCGCCACCGTTCAAAACGTAATCTCCGATAGAATACTCGCGTACATCAAAGCCTTGCGCCTTATAGTAAGCGGGTATGCGACCATCGTAACCTTCGTATCGTCCGCAGCCAAAGATGAGATGATCTGTATAGCTGAGCTCAGTCGCATCTGCTTGCGTAAACGTTGGTGCAGAAGGATTAGGAAATACTAGGGTAGTATGTGAATTTTCACCTATGTGAGGATCGGCATCGCTGATGTCCTCTAGTGGTGGAATATCTAGTAGGTCGTCGAGGCAATTTGCCCACACTTCAGGCTTCATCACCATGCCGGCACCACCGCCGACAGGAGTATCGTCGACGCTGTGATGCACATCGTGAGTCCAGTCGCGCAAATTATGAACATTAAATGTGAGAAGCCCCTTGTCTTGAGCTTTGCCAAGCAAGCTGAGATTAAACACATCAAAGTATTCTGGAAACACAGAAATAATGTCAATGAGCACGTGAAAATCCTTAAGAATAGACGACTACAAATCTACAAATCAAGCAAGCCGGCAGGAGGATCAATTAAAATGTAATCTTCGTCAACGTCTACGATAGGCACAATCTGCTCAACAAATGGAATAAGTGATTTCTTCCCGCTCTCTAGCCTGATTTCGAGCAAGTCCTGAGCAGTGTTGTTAAAAACGCCTGAAACACGGCCGATAGGATGGGCGTCGACACCGTCATAATCCGCTTTACGTGCAGCCTCAGAATCGTCTACAAGCAATACTTCTAAATCGACAAGGTCATCGAGGAACCATGCATCTTCTTCATCGGAATTGCTAGCGTGAGAGGTTTCAGTGGGCTCATCTTTTGGAATGAACAAGTCCAACCCGTTGAGTGCCTCTGAATCGTTGCGGTCATTGATAGCGTCAAACAAGACAATCCATCGATTCTTAAAATTACGACTCCGCTTTACTGTGTACTCACGACCATCTTTGGTAACGAGTACGGTACCTGGAGCGAAACGACGCGCAGGGTCATCAGTAAAGATACGAACGTTAACTTCGCCCTTCAGCCCCTGCGCACGTCCAATACGACAAACCCTCAACAGTTTGCGCTGTTGAGGGTTTGTATGCGTAGAATCAGCGGCGCGCATCGATGACATCAACTCGAACGTTGTGGTCGGATATAGCCTGCACCACGGTGCGTATAGCGGATGCTGTACGACCTTGGCGACCAATAACTCGACCGATGTCTTCAGGATTGACTCGAACGCGAATGTGCTCGCCTCGAGCGCTATCGTGGGACTTCACCGAAACATCGTCAGGAAAATCTACGATGTTCTTAATCAAGTACGCTACAGCTTCAGTCAACATTTTTACTCAGCCTCTGCCTCAGCTGGAGCCTCAGTTTCTTCCTCAGCCTTTGCTGCGGCTTCTGCTTCAGCCTTAGCCTTTGCGGCAGCTTCGGACTTTGCAGCCTTGAGCTTCTGAGCTGCATTGTCAGCAGCCTCAATGCGTGCAGCTGCATCTGGACCGTCTTCAGCAGTGCGCAAAGTGCCTTCAGCGCCTGGCAAGCCCTTGAACTTCTGCCAGTCGCCGGTGATCTTGAGCAAATTGAACACTGGCTCAGAAGGCTGTGCGCCTACACCTAACCAGTACTGAGCGCGCTCAGAATCAATCTTGATGAGGGAAGGCTGCTGATTTGGATCGTAAAGACCAATCTCTTCAATGACCTTACCGTCGCGCTTAGTGCGGGAATCTGCTACGACCACACGGTAAATTGCGTGGAACTTCTTACCGAAACGCTTCAAACGAATCTTAGTTGCCAAGATGGCTCTCCTTGTATCTTTAGGGTGTCTACCGTGTCATCCATGTGGGGCATGAAATCGTTGGTAAACGTGTAACCCCGCGAACGTTGGATTTGAGGGCGCCAACGAACGCAGATAACGCCACCCATTATAGAGATAACTCTCGATAATAAGTGGCGTTCAAACGAATTTTGAAGTTGCAGATTTTACTCACCCCAAGTCGCAGGGTGCGTAATGAATAGATATTGAGATGTGTGAAAAGTTCTCTATAGAATTTCTTGTTCTATCCTTTCCGAGTAGTATGTATTATCAGTGAAATCGAAGGATATCTTTTTGACAAATGGTCTAATTTCTGGTCTTTTTTGATCAATCGTCCAATCTTCTCCGGATAATACAAAGTGCTTTATGTTATTGTCCTCCAAGTCAAATAGTCTGCAAACTTTTGAAGATTTAAGGTCATATTCCATATCCCACTCACCGATTTGGAAGTTATAGTAAAAACCGCTTGTTGGACGTTCGACGTTGAGCGTGTTAAGGAGCTTCTGATTTAGGGTAAAACGTTGGAAGAGAAAACCACTAAGAGGCCAGTCTTTTGCGGCTTTGGGGTTCGAAAATACAAAATGTCCATCTTGATACGAAACATCTGAAATTTTGATGTACCCATCGTCGTCATGGTACCGAGAGAGTTCGCCGGTGATTGAGTGATTCTCCGATTTGCCAAATACATCAAGGTCAAAAGACTGGTTGTTCGCCGTAGTATAAATTTGCTCAATCTCGAAGCCGTCTGGAAACATAGTAAAGAGGGCATCAGGGTTCTTAGTTGGGTACACCTTGTACATTGGTGCAATCATATTTGATTCCATCCAATGTCGACTAGCATATTTAGCGATTCCGCAAGCTTCTAGATTCGAGATGAGTCCGACCAAGGTGAGCACGACTAATAGTCGTTTCACGAGTTGGCGTACCATCTTTTTTACCTGTCTGGTATTGATAGTGCTTACTTGGCGTTCCGTGCAGCTTTGATATCGTCCTCAATAATCTGGTTTATGATTGCATGAGGAATGTACTTACTATCTGTCTGGATTTCGTAATCGCCATCGGTCAACTTTAAGCTGCCAATATGGCTGAACTTTACCGCAAAAGTGGATGAGCCGGTACGACGTGAGATGAGAGCACGGACGCCGTCATTGTTAACATATTCCCATTCGTCGGAGAATGAGTTGATTTTTGTATTTGAACGTTTTGCCATGATGGTCCTTTCGAAAATGAAACGAGACTACTTCCACTCTAACGTAGCGATGAGAGCGAGATGGTCGGTTCGTGGGATTTGAGTTGTGACGATGGAAGTTGTTGCAAGCTCGCGTGTATGGAGCACATGATCAATCTCTATTAGAGGCGGCACGAGTGGCCAGCTTGATGGGAAAGTTGTGTGAGCGCCCTTGTGCAGTTCGAGTGATGAGTCCAAGAGTCCTGAATTAATAACCTTGCGCAGGCTTGGGTGGAAAGTGCTAGAATTCATGTCTCCCATCACGATGACTGGTGTGGCAACTTTTTCAGTGGCACGAGGAAGTTCAGCGATGTCGTGCTCCCATTGAGCTACTCCGCGTTGGGGTGAGTATGGGTGTGTAGAGAGTATGCGAACTGTATGGTCGTTGACGTTCACATCGCACCACGGTGTATTCGATCCCATGTCCCCAAGGAGCGAACCCCCACCTGAAACTACAGGGTAGCGGGACCATATCGCATTAAATCCAGCATTATCATGATTTGTTTGCGTACCTAATTGCTCATTGGTGAGCGTTAGCAAGATTCCTGAATCGTGTAGGCGCTTAATGAAGTCATCATTTGCCTCTGAAACAGCAAGAATATCTACATCATTCTGCTGAATCTCGTGCATGATAGTGCCGGTATCTGCGCGACCGTAGCGGGTATTAATAGTCATGACGGTTAACGTCTGTGCAGGTTGCCCAGCTGTAGTACTCGTCATAGTCGAAGTTATCGTTTGACGCGGAGAGCCAAGGATGGCCGTCATGCCCGAGGTCATGGGGACAAAGAAGGTTGCGGACCAAGCGAGGTGTATGAGTAGCAAGATAGCCACCACGATTGCTTGTGCTCCGTTGCGCAGGATAAGAGACATTATACCGAGTGCTACCAGCGGTACAGCCAGCAATGGAATAAGCGCAATAAGTTGAGGAAGACCAGGCTTGGCATCCATCCCAGCAGGAAGATAGCGCAAGCACATCCATGCGGCGATGAGTACAAGTGCAATCCAAATAATCATGGTGTCTCGTTTCTTGTGGCTACTTGTGTAACTGTGCAAACGCGTGCGGGGCGCCCTCTGAGAAGCCCTTGAACTTTTTTGCGCGCGTTGTGGCCTACGTTTCGCACTATGCTCTAGAGGTAAATCTTTCCCGTTCGCACGTGCAAGCAACAAAGCGCGCCCACCATCAGCAGACGCGCTTTTCTTTGATTTTCGGCGTTGTGTCGAAGAGGAACGAGATTTAGTTGCCACCGAGCAAGTTTCCTAGTCCGCCGAAGCCATCGGAAAGTTGCGGCAAGCCATCAGGGAGCTGAGACAGAGACTGCTCTGGTTGCTTCATAAAAGAAGAACCTTGAGGAGCAGCTGGCTTCTTGCCTGCGAGGCGGTCGCGCAATGCTTGCTCTTCCTGAGCGCGTTTCATAGGGTTACCACTACGACCCTTCATCTTCTTCTTATTTTTTGCTTTGAGCTTCTTGCCCTTGCGGGAGTTTGCTGCAGGAGCGCCCATGCCCATAGCACCACCGAAGCCAGGAATTCCGGTCGCGCCGCCCATACGTTTCATCATTTTTGCAGCCTGTTCGAAGCGCTGAAGCAAACCATTCACAGCGGTTACAGTTACACCAGAACCGTAAGCAATGCGAGCACGGCGAGAACCGTTAATAATAGAAGGATTGCGGCGCTCTTCTGGCGTCATGGAGCGAATAATTGCCTCAGTGCGGTCAATCTCCTTCTCATCAAACTGCTCAAGTTCTTTACGATGGGCGGCCATGCCTGGAATCATACCGAGCAAAGACTTCATAGAGCCCAGCTTGCGTACTTGCTGAAGCTGTTCAAGGAAATCGTCCAAGCCGAAACTACCCTCAGAAAGCTTCTCGGCGGCCTTGCGAGCTTCCTCTTCATCGAACTGTTTTTGCGCCTGCTCGATAAGGGTCAGAATATCGCCCATATCGAGGATTCGAGAAGACATACGATCAGGGTGGAAGACTTCAAAGTCCTTCAAACCCTCGCCAGTAGAGGAGAAGAGAATTGGCTTACCAGTGACACTTGCCACAGAAAGCGCGGCACCACCGCGAGCGTCACCGTCAACCTTGGAGAGGACGACGCCAGTAAAGTCCACACCTTCATCGAATGCCTTCGCAGTACGGACAGCATCCTGACCAATCATTGCATCGATGACGAAGAGGATTTCATGAGGGTTGACAGCGTCGCGAATATTGCGAGCTTGAGCCATGAGTTCTTCATCAATGCCTAAACGACCAGCGGTATCAATGATGACAGTGTCGTACTGTTTCTGGCGGGCAAAGTCGATAGAGTCACGAGCTACTTGGACAGGGTTTCCTGCATCTTGCCCTGGAGTTGCTGTACCGGCTGCAACAGCATCGGAAGATACGCCAGCTTCTGGAGCGAAGACCGCCACACCCGCTCGCTCACCTACGACCTGGAGCTGCTGCACAGCGTTTGGACGCTGCAAATCAGCTGCTACGAGAAGTGGAGTATGACCCGCATCCTTGAGCCAGTAGCCGAGCTTCCCCGCGAGAGTAGTCTTACCTGCACCTTGGAGACCAGCGAGCATGATGATAGTTGGCGGGTTCTTCGCAAAGTTCAATGGGCGGTCCACGCCAGCACCAAGGATGCCAGTCAACTCCTCGTGAACGATGGAAACGACCTGCTGAGCAGGGTTCAATGCTTCGTTGACCTCTGCGCCTAGTGCGCGCTCGCGAATGCGACCAGTAAAGGAGCGTACGACGTCGACAGCGACATCGGCATCGAGCAGGGCGCGGCGAATCTCGCGGATAGTGCCGTCAATGTCAGACTCGGTCAGCTTGCCTTTAGAACGCAGATTCTTAAAAGCGCTCGATAGGCGGTCGGTGAGAGAACTAAAAGTAGCCATAAGTCCTTATTCTATCTATCTGTCAGAGTTCATTAATTGTGATTTTAAATGCGTGGTGGCACATGGTTAGTTTAGCTTCCACGTAGAGCCCTGAGGTCCGTCCTTAATTGTAATGCCTGCCGCGGTTAAGTTATTGCGGATAGCGTCGGCTGTTGCAAAATCTTTAGAAGCGCGTGCCTGAGAGCGAGCTTCAAGTTGCGCGGAGATCAAAGCGTTAAGTGCTAAGTGTTCTGTGGATTCTTTGCCGTTGGCAGTGGAATTATTTGCAGAATGTGCTGCCCACTGAGTGTTCAACGGATCCAAACCGAGGACATCGAGCATGGAGCGTACTGCCTTCACTGCTGCGAGAGTTGATTGCACATCGCCATTCGCAATAGCAGTATTGCCTTCGCGCACGGTACTGAAAATAGTGCCGAGAGCTCCGGGGATACTGAAGTCATCATTCATAGCCTTAATGAAGGCGTCGGGCATGTCATCGGCAGTGATCTTGGCGATTTCTGTGGCAGTTGGCATATCTAGGCCAGCATCGGTCAGCACGTCCGCTGCGCGCCCAAGGAACCCGGAAATGCGCTCGTAAGCAGCCTTTGCCTCCTCTAAAGTCTGGTCGCTCCATTCGAGCATGGAACGGTACTGAACACTGCCAAGTGCGTAGCGAACCATCCAAGGTGTGTACCCTTCGAGCACATTCTCTAAGCTTAGTCCGTTGCCCAGAGATTTGCTCATTTTTTCGCCCTTTTGGGTGACCCATGCGGAGTGCATCCAGTAGTGAGCAAATCCCCAGCCTGCTGCGTGTGACTGTGCCACTTCATTTTCATGATGAGGGAAACGGAGGTCTAAGCCGCCACCATGAATGTCAAATTCGTCGCCGAGATATTTATGGCTCATGGCAGAGCACTCGATGTGCCAACCTGGACGACCTACGCCGAAGGGAGTATTCCATCGAGCAGATAGCGGATCAGTGTCTTTAGGAGCCTTCCAGAGAGCAAAATCGCGTGGAGAGCGTTTATCCTCACTCAGGTCTGCGTCGTCTACTGGGTTGTATTTATCGTCGCCAGCTTTGTCGATGGACGGAGCGGCAGATTCGACAGAAGAATCAGCAGTGCTCTCTCCGGCTGGCAAAGTTCCAGACTCCTGATGAGTGAGTTCGCCATACTTATCCCAACTAGGAACGTCAAAGTAGACGTTGCCGGAAGGAGTGCCATCTTCATTCATCACTACATAGGCATGACCGCGGTCAATGAGACGTTGAATAAGATCAATCATTTCAGACACGTGACCAGTAGCGCGTGGCTCGTAGGTTGGGGCGAGGACGCCAAGAAGTTCATATGCATGAGTAAATTCACGCTCATATATATAAGCACGCTGCCACCACTGCTGACCGGCGGCTGCGGACTTGTCGAGAATCTTATCGTCGATATCAGTGACATTGCGAACGAAGGTTACGTCATATCCAAGCTTCATGAGCCAACGGCGGATGATGTCGAAAGCTACGCTAGCGCGTAAATGCCCCACGTGAGGGGAGCTTTGCACTGTAGCGCCGCAGACATAAATCCCCACATGACCAGGTTTAAGCGGCTTAAATGGGATTATGCTGTGCGTGGCAGTGTTATACACGCGCAAAGATGAAGCTGAATGTGTCATAGGCACAAGATTATTAGGTTTGTGAGACGTTTGGCCTAGTTTATAGAGACCACGCTTTTCGGAGGAAATTTCAAGTGGGTAGTGTCACTACCCACTTGAACTTAGGTCTGTGAAAAAGTGTGGTTGGATATTGTCCTTCTGTATCTTATAGGATACAATTTATTTATGGAAATATTCGAATCTGACGAATATGCAGATTAGATTGATAATCATAGAGATTCAACGGCTGCAGTTCGTATTGATGCAAAGTTTTGATACTGGGAAACTACCAGCCATATTGTTGGTGATGTTAAACCAGTAGGAGATGGCCTATCAGAAGTGAGGTTCACTTTTGGGCCAGGTTATCGGGTTTATTTTGCTCATAAGCGGGGTAGGTTGGTCTTTTAGTATTCGGAGGCGATAAATCGAGGCAAAGCCGAGATATCGCAAGAGCAAAAGAAATCCTACAGCGGTATAAGCAAGAAGGACAGTGGTAGACATGAGGAAGTTTGATCCAAGCCGTCACCTTACAACTCCAGAAGCTGTGGCAACGTATCTTGATGAAGTATTGCAGCTCAATGATAAAGATACCTTCATTGCAGCATTAGGTGATGTAGCTAAGGCTCAAGGCATGGCAAAGATTGCTGCAGAAGCAGGAGTTGGGCGCGAAAGTTTATACAAGAGCTTATCTGAGAAGGGAAATCCTAGCTTCGAGACTGTTATGAAAGTGTTGAAAGCTTTGGGAGTGCAGATGGGTGTACGCCCAAAGCAGAGCAAGAGGAAGAGACAATTAGCTTATATATAAAGTAATTCAGTTGGGTAGTGACACTACCAAATTGAATTACTTTGAGAAAATTTAAGAATCAAAGTGCGCCTAATCCTCTCTGCCCTCCAAGTTAAGCCCGCGTGGCACAATAGGCAGTATGACTGAAAGCACAAAGCCTTATGTCCTTATCCTTCAGCACGTTGCGTGGGAACGTCCAGGACGCATTCAGGAAGCACTTGAAGAAGCCGGGATTCCTACGAAGATCATGTTCATCGCGGACCAGAAAAAGCCTGAAATGCCAGATGCAAGTCAGTACTGTGGTCTTGTGATCATGGGTGGTCCTATGGGTGCCGAGGATTACGATAATTATCCGGGGCTCAAAACTGAGCATAAGCTCGTAAAGGAAGCTGTGAAGCTGAGCAAACCAGCGCTTGGCGTATGTCTTGGTCACCAGATTATCGCTGGAGCTATCGGTGGGAAACTCAAGAAAGGCAAACAGTCGGAAATTGGCTTTGGGCATATCGACCGTGTGCACCGTCATGAGTTTTTGCAGCTTGATGCTGAAGGTATGGATGTGCTGCATTGGCATGGTGACGTCGTGTCGGTACCCGATGGGGCAACGATTATCGCGAAGTCAGACGTGACGAAAGTGCAGGCTTTTGCTTATGGTTCTGCGCTGGGTATGCAGTATCACATGGAAGTTACTCCAGCGATTTTGGACGAATGGCTTTCAACTCCTGAGATGCTTGCAGGCGTCAAGAAGAAGAGTGACGTGAAGAAGATTCGCGAAGACTTTGACAAGTATGATGCGAACATTCATCGTGTGGCGGATGCAACTTTCTGCGCTTTTGCTGCGCGCTGTGCATCGTATGCGCGCGAAATTGCTTAGCTGATTTTAATTACGGAACTTTAGAGAGGTTTTCATTGCCAGTACATGACATTGGCTTAGAGCACGTTTCGCTTGAATTTGCTACGAAGAATATCTTCAACGACGTTACACTCGGCGTAGTGGAGGGCGACCGCATCGGTATTGTCGGAAAGAACGGCGATGGCAAATCCACGTTGCTCCACATCTTGTCTGGAAAGCAGCCAATTGATTCTGGCCGAGTCACTCGTCGGGGTGGTCTCACTATGGGTGTGCTGGACCAATGGGATTCCTTGAATGACGATGATACTGTGAAGAAGGCTGCTCTCGAGAACCGTGAAGATTACGAATGGGCGGCGGATGCCTCGTCCCGTGATATCGTGGAAACTCTTTTGCTGGATATTCCGCTTGATGCCACTGTGGGACAACTGTCCGGTGGTCAGCGTCGTCGTGTGGATTTGGCACGTTTGCTTCTTCATGATTGGGATATCTTGGTGCTTGATGAGCCTACCAACCATTTGGATATGCCAACTATTCACTGGCTTGCAGCACATGTAAAATCACGGTGGAGCGACGGCAACGGTGTACTCTTGGTAGTTACCCATGACCGCTGGTTCCTTGATGAAGTCTGCACACGCATGTGGGAAGTGCATGACGGAACTATTGACCCATTTGAAGGTGGTTACTCTGCATACATGATGCAGCGCGTAGAGCGCGAACGTCAGGCAGATGTAGCTGAAACTAAGCGTCGCAACCTCGCTCGCAAGGAACTTGCATGGCTGACTCGTGGTGCTCGCGCTCGCTCTACGAAGCAGAAGTTTCATGTGAAGGCTGCTCGCGAACTTATTGCTGATGTACCAGAGCCGCGCAATACCCTAGAGCTCAAGGCTATGGCTACGTCTCGTCTGGGCAAGCAAGTCGTGGATTTGATAGATGTGACACAGGTGTATGAGCAAAATAAGGATGAGCGTACGCCTGACTCTGTTTCTGTGGATGTAGTAGTCGACGACGCAAACGGCGTTCCTCATACTCGGACAGTTGTAGGAAAGCGCATCCTTGACAATGTTACGTGGCTCATTGGGCCTGGCGATCGCTTCGGCATTGTGGGCGCAAATGGTGTGGGAAAGTCTACGCTTTTGAAGATTATTAACGGTTCTTTGACACCCACGGCTGGCCATGTCAACATCGGTAAGACCGTAAAGTTTGCAGTGCTCTCACAGCGTCTCGATGAGCTAGAAAAGCTGGGGAAGTACCGCGTTCAGGAAGTTCTGTCACGCTACAAGCCAAGCTACATCATAGACGGAAAAGAAACAACGCCGGGTCAGCTGATGGAGCGATTAGGCTTTGAAGCGGCTCAACTGATGACGCCTATCGCAGACTTGTCCGGCGGGCAGAAACGCCGCATGCAGCTACTGCTGATTTTGCTTGATGAGCCGAACGTTCTCATCATGGACGAGCCAGGAAACGATCTAGATACGGACATGCTCGCTGTCATGGAAGATTTGCTAGATACCTGGCCAGGCACTCTCATCGTGGTGTCACATGATGCGTACTTGCTTGAGCGCGTGACTGATCATCAGTTTGCTATCTTCAATGGTAAGATCCGTCATCTTCCTGGTGGCGTAGATGACTACTTCAAGTTGCTTGACGGGCAGGATGTGCCGGACAATCCAATTTCTGGCGGTTTGGTCAGTACTGGTTCAGAATCGGTGCTCTCCGATGCTGAGGTGAAGGAGCATGAGCAGAAGTCTGCTGCCGAGGAGAAGGCTGCGCGCATTGCCAGACGTGAAGCTTCAAAGCGCATGAGCGCTATTGAACGCAAGATTTCTAAACTCAACGATTCTAAAGCTGATATAGAAGCGAAGATGGCGAGCCAAGATCCCAGTGATTTTGTGGGACTCGGTAAGTTGAACGAGGAACTTCAGAGCATCCAAGGCGAGATAGATGAGCTCGAGATGGAATGGTTGGAGAAGAGCGAGATTGTAGAGGGGTAATAGATTTTCACCATCACAAATGTTTTAGTTTGGCAAACAATTTATGATAAAGCAGGAAGGCTCTAAACGGTTGTTACTTTACGTTGTCCGCGATCAGAGCCGTCACTGCTATAGGTTTTGTAGTTAATCCATCTCATATTTGATGACGAGTAACGCATCAATAAAATTTTTCATTTTTTTGGTCATACATAGATACATGGGCCAGAGTATATCGACTACGAGTAGAATAACGACTAGTCCGGTGAATGAGACATCTAACAGCTGAATCATCCCGTTAAGAGCTTGTTCTTTCATATTCGTAAATGCGCCACCTGCGACGGTTGTTACTATACCAAGAAAGTATGTAGCAATAGCGGGAACCGCAGATGCAACAACTTTCCATACTTTTATTATTGCGATGTATTAAATCGTCATGGTAGGTAAGCAAATTGCTAGAAAGCTCTTTATCTATTCCAATTTCTACTAATTTTTGGATATTGATATCTCGATTCAACTCTATATGAACTTTTGAGTAAAAACTAACAAATAGCAGCCAAAGGCATTCTGGTATGGCAAGAAGATTGAAAGTGAAGCTAGCTCCATTCAAAGAGATAATCAAAGGCATGCAGCTGATAGAGATAAAGAGAATAATTCCCGAAACTGACATTAGATAATAATCGGTTTCAATCGTGAATTTGAATTAAGATATTTGCAGCAGGTCTCAGACTGTGTTGGAAGTTTGAATTGTTGAAATTTTTTGTCGAATAATGTCATGTCGATCCCTAAGGTAAATGGATTAAGAAATATCTCCTGATTTGTGCGAGAGCTAATTGTACTGATTATGAAGCATTGCGTATAAAGCAGTCTTCTTGTTCTGACTTCCTTATTGAGGATTACTGCACTCCATCAAATAGCTTAAGCAGATACTCAACGCTCTCGTCACCCCAGTCTTTAATGCGAGGACCGGTAAAAGTGCGGTTATATGCTTGATCGAATACGACAACTTTTTGACCGGCTTCACGAAGAGTAGTGATATTCGCCGGAGAATCGTCGATATGTACCGTAGCTTGAATGGAGTCTTTAAGACCAGTAAAGCATAATGACATGTAAGGGATATCGTTCTTCTCAAGCCAAGTGGCGGTATCTTGCACAACCCGCTCATGCTGACCATGCACGAAGAGTCGATGGGTAACGATGCGGATGTGAACATCGTGGCTTGCGAGAATGTGAAGCGCGTGCGATACGCCCGGGATAGCGGGCATCGTGGCATACAAACCTTCCGATTCTGCAGCCATATGAATTGCTTTGTACTCTTCACGTGTAGAGAATGGCCAACCAGGATTTTCGAAAATGTCGTAATTATCTGTCACCGTAGCCACATCGGGACTCATGAGTCCTTGAGAAACACAATAGTTTTTGAGAGCTCCGTTGTAATCTGCGCATACTCCATCGAGGTCAAGATTTAAGACGCGATACCCACTGATGCCGACTTGCTGGTTTGCATACTGTGGAGGAATCATAGGAATCCTTTCGATGACTTTACACTCATATGAGGTAGCACACCATGATACAAGATACATAAGTCCTATGGAAGGCAAACTCTTTACTTGAGACTGATAGTGACTTCATGACGTATGAGAAAGTGAGTGCTCTCATTATTTTTCATGTTAGTATAAATACGTGTGCGTGAACGTTCACATAGTTGTGAAAGATGTATACAATGACGAGAGAGCAAGTGCTAGACGTTACCGGTGATGGTAGTGATGAGAAACAACTTATCATGATTGTTGATGATGATCCTGTACTGTCTGAAATGCTTTCTATAATTTTGGAAGATAACGGATACATATCTCGTCAATGTCATGATGGTGTAACGGCGCTTGAACTTGTACCGTTCATTAAGCCATCACTCGTTCTTCTTGATGTCATGCTTCCAGGGTTGAACGGAGTCCAAGTAGCACAAAGAATTCGCCGGCTTAGCTCAGTGCCGATTATCATGTTGACAGCAAAGGCGGATACCGCAGATATTGTTGAGGGTCTTGATGCTGGGGCTGACGATTATGTTACAAAACCATTCCAGTCTGCAGAACTCATTGCGCGCATTCGCACTCATCTGCGTAATGCAAATAAAACCGCTGTACGGGTCACTCGCGATGGGACTATGCCTCACATAGAATGTGGCGATTTCATAATTGATGCGCCGATGCATACAGTAACGAAAAATGGAAAGAATATTAGTCTTACACCAATCGAGTTCAACTTATTGCAGTTGCTCGCCGCCCACGAGGGAGAGGTACTCAGTCGTGATTTTCTTCTACGGACTGTGTGGGAATATGAAAACTCATCAGATAGCCGTACCGTAAATGTGTGCATTCAGCGATTACGCCAGCGCATTGAAGATAATCCTGAAAATCCACAGTATATTCTCACTGTGCGCGGTGTCGGATATAAGTTTTGCGCTCAGCCTCGTATGCAAGTTGGTAATGACTAATGCGCGTTTTTTCACATTCTCTCCGTGCGTGGGCCGCCGCAGTAAGTATCATCGTGGTTTTCTTGCTAACCATCGCGACTTCGCTTATTGCTATGGGATTTTTGAGGCAAAGTATGCTTAGCCAAGTGCAATCTCAGTCGTTCAAGGACTTTTCACAGGGAATAGAACGTGTCCAAGCTAAAGAGTTCATAGATGAGTCGAGTGCTGATGCGCAACGAAAGCAGTCTTTTCTCAACGATATAGTCTCTGATTTGCAAAATAGTGGTGCAGCTAATCTTGTGGGTGTTTATATGTGGCAAGAAAAGTTTGCATCGCAAAGCGATATCGTTCCTATCTCTACTGACCCAACGTACATGCATGTCGTTTCTTCAGAGATGAAAAACCGTGTAGCAACATTGAATGATGCGAATATTCTTTCTCAACCCGTAAATCTTGGTGAGAGAAAGAATCCCATTCCGGGAAATGTATATGGCAGCTCACTTCAACTAGGTGGTATCGGAAGAGTATATGTATATGGACTTTACTCTTATGAGTCTGCACAAGAGACGTTAGAAAAAGTTCGAATTTCGCTCGTCGTCCCATGTGTCATCTTCAGCATCATTTTTGGACTTATTACGTGGAAAATTATGGGACGAATTATCAATCCAGTACGTAAAGTTGCGTGTGTGGCTCGTCAGCTATCTCAGGGAAATCTTGAAGCGAGAGTACAAGTTGACCGTCAGGATGAAATCGGAGTTTTACAAAAATCGTTCAACGATACGGCAGAAACTCTTGTGCAAAAGATTGATGAGCTCAAAAAATCAGAATCTATGCAGAAACGCTTCGTCTCAGATGTCAGTCATGAGTTACGTACACCTGTGACCACAATTCGTATGGCGTCGGATTTTCTTCAAACGCATTCTTCAGCGTTTGATGAGACAACTGCGCGAACTATAACTTTACTTAATAAACAAGTTGATAATTTTGAAAAACTTCTTACTCAGCTACTTGATTTGTCACGATATGATGCGCAGAAAGTTCAAACAAATTTTACCCTGACAGATATTTGTGGTTGCGTAAAAAATGTTATTACGGCTACGTTGCCATTAGCGCATAATGCCCGTACGACAGTAAACTGTACATATTTGAGCCGTGAGGCTTTTGCCTATGTTGATAGTGTACGAGTCGAACGAATTATTTATAATATCGTGATTAACGCTATCGACTTTTGCAAACACCGACCAATAGAGATAGGCGTTAAGAGTAACGAAGATTATGTAGCTATTCGTATTCGCGATTATGGAATTGGCATAGCGCAAGATAATCTTAGTCATATCTTCGACCGCTTTTGGAGAGCTGATCCCTCGCGCGCTCGCGTTACGGGAGGAACAGGTCTAGGGCTTTCAATTGCTCGTGAAGACGCCAAACTTCATCGCGGTGATATAGCTGTTCGTTCCATAGTGGGCAAAGGGACTGAATTCATTGTAGTATTGCCGGTTAGTAGACAAACAAATCCAGTTAATATAAGTATGCCGCAACGATGGCCATTATGGTTTGATGATATATTTCTTGACGATAATCCTATATCTGAAATATGTGGCGGAGCAAAGTGATGAATATTTTATTACTCCGAAAATATGTATGGAAGTTTCTGCGCATACTCGAAATCTCATTATGTAGTATTCTTATATGTGCATTGTTGGCAATGGTTGGCGCATGTTCAAGTTTACTGAGTTTGCCAACTTCTGGTGGAATATCACAGATACCACGTAAGGCCAGGCAAGATAGACTCATTTATTCCAATCCTCCTGGACCACAGAAAAATGCTGAACCTGAAGATATCGTTCGAGGATTTCTTGATGCATTACCATCAGGTCTCCAACGGGGAAGCTTCTCAGTTGCTCATGAATTTCTGAGTTCTACTGTGCGGCATTCATGGAAACCTCGCGCCAGCTCGACGATTTATACAGGTGACCTTGGAGTGCAACGTGAGGCAAGAAATCTTGACGGGACAGGCGCATCTCAGCTTATTACTGTTGCCATTTCTGTCTCTATAGTTGGTAGAGTTGGACTAGATGGAACTTATCAGCCAGTGCAGCAGCATAAGAAAGAAATACTAACTTTCAAACTTACAAAGGCGAAATCGCAGTGGCGTATTGCCTCGCTAGATAATGGTGTATTGATTTCCCGCCAAGACTTCGACCAAGTTTTCCGACAAGTAACTCTCTACCAACCCTCCCGTAGCTGCGAAGCTTTTATACCAGATGTTCGTTGGTTTGGTCGGCATGATTGGAAACGCTATGCGCTTTCACAGCTTCTGAGTTCGCCGCCGAAGTGGCTTGATAGGGTTGTTCGTAATATTGTAGAATACAAAGTCTCTCTTGTGTCTGTTTCGGGAGATAATTCTGCTGTACGCGTGACTGTCTCTTCAAACTTTGCTGTGCTTCCACGTGATGTTCAAGCACTCGTCGTACGAATGATAAAACTGACAATTTCAGGTCACGATGATGATAGTAGCGTTTCTGTGTATGCGGGGGAGAATGATTTTACACATGCTGATAAGAATGTGAAATATACATCTTCAAGTGCTTCGCAATCAGTGTACTCTGTGAGTTCGCGTCACCTTCTTTCGCTTGCATTGACGAGTGCGATTCGCGTGGGTGAGATTCCTATTGATGTTTCGCAGCCGAGTTTTACCTACAGTAATCATAAAGCTGTTATTATTGACGGCAATCATAGGGCGCAATGTATAGACTCTGATGGCAGTGCGTGTGGCGTGTTATTTGATGGGCAACAAGTTTCGTATGTTACTGCAGGGATGGGCTTGCAAGTATGGGCAGTGAGTGCTGACGGTCGTTCTGTAATGGTTGCGCAAAACGAGCAGAGGACGTACCAGCGTATTCAACTCAATCTTCCTGCACAATATGTGATTCGCTCTATTGCAGTTTCTCCCGAGGGTGAACGTATGGTAGTAGTTCTTAGCCAGGGGGCAAGCGCTCAAACTGTGCTTTATGGAATCGTGAGAAATGATAAGAAAGAAGTAGCAGGTCTGTCAGATTCAAACCTAACTCTTTCGTACAAGAGTAATATCTCTATGGCATCATTCTATAATGACACCATAGTCGTGTACGCGACTAATCCGGATGGTAGTGGTGTGCAACGTGCGTATCGTCAGAGTATGCCTGGTCTAGAGATTGCGCAGTCGCTTCCTGAAGTTCCAGTAATAGCAATTGCGGCAGGTCAAATATCTTCTTCGCAGAAACTCGCGGTTTTATGTGTTGACAGAACAGTTCGTGGTATCGGGGGTTCTCTCACGGGTGGCTGGCAGATTATGGATACTCAAGCCGTAGCACTTTCGCAACGTTAACCCGTTTTTCATAACTCTGCAATTTAACGGATGAAGAGTTTGTTATCAAAATGTTATCAAAATGATAGCAAATTGTGATTATTCCGCATTGTATAGGTGAGGAAATTTTTTTACTCTGATAACAGATGCCAATGGCGGCATCAGATTGTGGAATATCCTATAGAACTCGAAGGAGAGAATCATGAAGGGTATAGTAAAGAAAGTCATAACATTTACTGCGGCAGTTGCTACAGTGTTTGGTCTTTCCGCGTGTGGCTCTTCTGGTGGAGCGAAGAACAGCAGTGAGAAGACGATTGGCTTTGTGGCAGTTGGTCCTGAAGGCGGCTTCCGCACTGCAAATGAAAATGATTTGAAAGCTGCATTTAAGAAAGCAGGCTTTAAGCTCATCTATTCTCCAACTCAGAACAATGACCAGCAGAAGCAGATTCAGGCTTTCAACAAGTTTGTCAATGATGAGGTAGATGCGATTATTCTTTCTGCGACTGAAGACTCTGGTTGGGATGCTTCATTGGAAAAGGCAGCAAAGGCAGAAATTCCAGTATTTACTGTTGATCGCAATATTGATATTAAGAGTGATGCTGCAAAGAAGGCAATCGCTTCTCATATTGGGCCTTCCAACGAATGGGCTGGCGAGCAAGCTGCTGAATTCGTCAATAAGAACTTCCCGGACGGCGCAAATGGTTTTATCCTCGAAGGGCCTGCGGGTTTGTCTGTCGTTAAGGATCGTCAAACTGGTTGGGATAAGAAGGTAGCAAAGAATGTTAAGGTTCTTGAATCCCAATCTGCGAACTGGTCCACTGATGAGGCAAAGACAGTTACTGAAGGTTTGCTTGATAAGTACAAGGCAGATAATCCTCAGTTCATTTTTGCTCAAAATGATGAAATGGGCTTAGGAGCTGCACAAGCGGTAGACGCAGCTGGACTCAAGGGGAAAGTTAAGATTATCACTATTGACGGCACGAAAGCAGCTCTTCAGGCAGCTGTAGATGGTGATTTGTCTTATGTCATTGAGTACAACCCAATCTTTGGCGAAGTAACAGCAAAGACAGTGAAGGATTATCTTGCGGGTAAGAAGGTAGAGAAGGACATCGTTATTGATTCCAAGACCTTCACTGCCGAAGATGCGAAGGCTGCTCTCGATGCAGGCACTCGCGCATACTAAAGCAAGTAACCGCTAGTTAAACGAATTACGAGCTATGAGGGTTTTCGCTTGTGCGTCCAGCCTCATAGCTCGCTGAAATTCTAAGAAGGTAATCACTATGGCTGAGAAACGACCGATCGTCGTTATGAAGGCGATTACAGTTGAATTTCCTGGCGTTAAAGCACTTGATGGAGTAGATTTAAAGCTTTATCCCGGTGAAGTTCATGCTCTCATGGGTGAGAATGGCGCTGGTAAATCAACTTTAATTAAAGCTTTGACAGGCGTCTACAAAATTTCTTCCGGAAGTATCACGATGGATAACAAAGAGTGCATGTTAACTGGCACTCTCGATGCACAAAATGCTGGAATCGCAACTGTATATCAAGAAGTCAATCTGTGCTCAAACTTGAGCGTAGGAGAGAACGTCATGCTTGGTCATGAGATTCATGGTCCGCTTGGTATTGATTGGAAGAAGACTCATAAAGAAGCAGAGAAATACTTGGCTCAGGTGGGGCTCGAAACTATTGATACGCATACAACTTTAGACAGTATTTCTATTGCGCGCCAGCAACTTGTGGCTATTGCTCGTGCAATGGTTATCAATGCGAAGGTTCTGATTCTGGACGAACCTACTTCGTCATTGGACAAGAATGAGGTCCAAGATCTTTTTGCAATTATGCGTCGCGTGCGTGATAGTGGAGTTGCAATTTTATTTGTGTCGCACTTCCTTGAACAAGTTTATGAGATTACTGATCGCATGACTATTTTGCGTAACGGTAAATTCATTAAAGAAGTGATGACAAAGGACACTCCTCGTGACGAACTCATCGGTATGATGATTGGTAAGAGTTCTCAGGAACTCAGTGAAATTAGTGCGAAGAAAGAGCATACAAGTTCTATTGACGATTCCGCGCCTCTTGTTACTGCGAAGGGGATAGGCAAGAAGGGGTCTGTATATCCATCTAACCTTGAAATTCACAAAGGTGAAGTTGTTGGTTTCGCAGGTCTTTTAGGCTCAGGTCGTACAGAGCTTGCACGTTTGCTTTTTGGCGCCGATAAGGCGGATGAAGGTAATTTCACACTTGAGGGTAACGCTCTGACTATTAACAATCCTCATACGGCACTTTCTCATGGCATTGCATATTCGACCGAGAATAGACGTGATGAAGGAATTATTGCTGACTTGACTGTTCGCGAAAATATTCTTATCGCGTTGCAGTCGATTCGAGGTATGTTCCATCCGATTCCTAAGAAAGAAGCAGATGAGATTGTTGACCGTTACATTAATATTCTGAATATTCGTCCAGCTGATCCGAACAAGCTCATTAAGAATCTCTCGGGCGGAAATCAGCAGAAAGTGCTCATTGCTCGTTGGCTTGCTGCACATCCTAAGCTCCTCATCCTTGATGAGCCGACACGTGGTATCGATATTGGTGCAAAAGCTGAAATTCAGCAAACAGTTCTTGAACTCGCCGACCAAGGTTTAGGTGTTATTTTTATCTCATCTGAGATGGATGAAGTAGTGCGTTTATCTGATGAAATCGAAATATTAAAGGATACGCATCAGATTGCTCATTTGCATAATGATGGCACCCTGTCTCAAGAGACCATTGTTCAGACGATCGCCAAGACAGCAATTGATTCAAACAATTTAGCTGATACTCAAAAGGAAGGAGCAGAAAATGGTAGTGGCAAGTAAAAATGCACACAAAGAAGACGCTGAGACTCGCTCAGGAAACTCTGTAATGAAAAAGATTCTGTCCTCCAACCTCACATGGTCTGTGGTCGCACTTGTACTGCTCATCATCATCTGTACACTCTTCGACCATAGTTTCCTTGCCTTGCGTTGGAATAAGAATACGGGAGGCCTCTCTGGGCCACTTATTACCATGCTTCAGGAATCCGCACGCTATCTGATGATTGCAACGGGTATGACACTTGTTATTTCGACTGCTGGCATTGATCTTTCTGTTGGCTCGGTCATGGCAGTTTCTGGCGCAGCAGCTATGCAGCTACTCACTTCAGGGGCTAACGTGTGGGTGGCGATTCTTGTGTCGCTTTTGATTGGACTCGTTCTTGGCATGATTAATGGCACCTTAGTATCTGTCCTCGGACTTCAACCATTTATCACCACATTGATTATGATGCTTGCTGGTCGAGGATTAGCAAAGGTTATTACATCTGGGCAAAATACTGATGCAAGTCAACTTGCTTCAGGTGCTCCACTGCGGTGGTTTGCAAATGGGTTCATTCTCGGCATCCCTGTGAATTTCCTTTTAGCATTACTCATCGTCGGAATAGTTGGTCTAGTGCTACGTAAGAGCGCACTTGGCATGATGATTGAATCTGTAGGCATCAACAGCGAAGCGAGCCGAATGACGGGTATTAAGCCGCGCACGATTCTCTTCCTTGTATATGCAATTTCCGGTTTCTTGGCATCTATCGCGGGCCTGTTTGCTACAGCATCGGTGATGCGTGTTGACGTTGTCAAAACCGGTCAGGATTTGGAAATGTATGCAATTCTTGCTGTCGTTATCGGTGGCACGTCACTTCTCGGAGGAAAATTCTCACTAACAGGTAGCGCACTGGGTGCTGTCATCATCGCGATGATTCGTAAAACAATCATTACTCTAGGAATCGATTCTGCGGCAACCCCGGCATTCTTCGCAGTGGTTGTCATCGTTATCTGCATCATGCAGGCTCCGAAGATTCACAACTTAGGACAAGACCTTAAGCGTAAGCGCGCATTGGCACAAGCAGGAAAGGTAGTCGCATAATGAGTACCGCAGTTAAAGCACAAGCTCTTCGCGCTTCGAAGCAAGGCGGTGCAAAAATTAATCCACAAATGATTCCTACCCTTGCGGCTGTCGTCATCTTTGTCTTGATGCTTATTATGGGACAGGTGCTTTTTGGCACATATATGAGGCTGGGTTTCATTTCGTCACTATTTATCGATCACGCTTATCTGATTATTTTGGCAGTTGCTATGACCTTGCCAGTTTTAACAGGTGGCATTGATTTGAGCATCGGAGCGATTGTGGCAATTACCGCAGTTGTCGGTGTCAAGATGACCATGGCGGGTATTCCTGCACCGGTTGCGATGCTCGTCATGCTCCTCATGGGTATGGGATTCGGCCTTTTAGCTGGAACGCTTATTGAGGAATTTAATATGCAACCGTTTATCGCGACACTAGCGACAATGTTCCTCGCACGCGGTATGGCATCCATTATTTCGACGGATTCTTTAGTGTTCCCAGATAACAATAACTTCCATTGGATTTCCGATAGCATTACCATCATTGACAATCCAAAAGTTTCTCATGACTTATATATCAATGGCGGTGTTATCATCGCGGTGTGCGTCGTCATCTTTGGATACATCCTCTTGCATAAGACCCGCATCGGACGCACAATTTATGCGATTGGTGGTTCACGTTCGTCGGCAGAGCTCATGGGACTGCCAGTGAAGAAAACTCAATACATGATTTACTTCATTTCTGGGACGTTAGCAGCACTTTCGTCTATCGTATACATTGCGAACACTGGCTCTGCTAAGAATACTTATGGCGTAGGCTGGGAGCTTGATGCAGTGGCAGCTGTAGTGATTGGTGGCACGATTGTTACTGGTGGCTACGGTTATGTGCTCGGATCTGTTATCGGTGCCTTGGTTCGCTCTACAATCGATCCATTGACTTCTGACTTCGGTGTTCCAGCTGAATGGACCACTATAGTTGTCGGTTTGATGATTCTCGTGTTTGTTGTGCTTCAGCGTGTTGTAACTGTTCTCAACAAAAGGGAGTGATGTCATTCGCCGAATAGCATGTAAAATCTGATAACTTTTGATCCTCTCTCCTTAAATAACGTGTGCCTTCAAGTATCATCCGCTTTAAGGCACACGTTCTATAAGCTTTATGTATAGTAATTAAACAATGTGGTTTGATTAAAAGGAAATTCAATGATGAATAAAATTCGCAGGGCTACAGCATGGGCAGTCGTTGTTCCTTTGCTCCTTGGAACTATGCCGTCGACGGCGATAGCGCAAGAAAATACTTCTGCATCTCAAGATAATTCTCTGCAATTGATATCATCGTGGGACTTTGAAGGTGGTAGTCTCACTGATTCTATCGGTGGAGAAAATATTAGTCTCGCAGGAAAAGCCGCGATTCAGAAATTTGGCGATAGAAATAACAGTGAGGCATTGGATATCGTTAACACGGGAAACGAGAAATCCTTTGCTCAGATTCCTGACAGTGTGATAACGAGTGCTGGTAATAATGTAACTATTGATTTTGCTGCTAAATCGCGTAGCAGTGATACGCGAAATTATTTTACTTTTGGCGTCGGCAAAGACTCTGCGCGCTACCTCCTTTTTTATGCGAGTACTCAAAATGTCAAGCTCGCAATTGCGGATAATGGATGGAGACATGAGCCTGGTTTTAAAGTTGGTGCTCCGCAAAATGACAATATATGGCATAACTACCGCATAAGTATCCAAGATGATTCTTTTGTTCTTTATCGCGATGGAAAAATTATGGGATCGCAGCTGCATACTGGAATTAAACTTTCAGATTTGCATGGTGCTACCACACTGATAGGTAAGTCATTCTATAGTGAGGACACGTATTGGAATGGTGCTATTGATGATATAAAAATTTTCCGTGGAGCTAATCTTCCTTTTGCGCGTAGTGTGGATATATCTGGTGATGGAGTTGTTAGTGGTGCTTTAGCGTTGGTCGAGGGCGATAAGGCTCAATTAAAGGCCAGTATACAGCCGCAAGATGCTCTTGAGCAGACGGTGAAATGGTCAAGTTCAGATAAATCAGTCGCAACTGTCAATGCCGATGGGACTGTTACTGCTTCTTCTCCTGGAAAAACGACGATTGTTGCACAAGTTGACGGAAGTGATGTAAAGTCCGAACTTCCAGTGCTGGTTACAGAGCTTGATGCACACTCTGCTGCCCAGGCTGATGTCGATTATGCCATCTCGCAAATTCCTCAAACTGTCGGTGAGAACCTCCCTCTTGCTGTGCAAGGTGCATTGCATAAATCAGATTTGACGTGGAAATCATCAAATGTAAAGCTCGTAACTGGTACTGACTCTTCGTATCGACATAGTGGTGTCGGGGCTGATGATCCGTATAAAGGTGCAGGTATTATTTCACGCCCAGCATATGGAACAGGAGATTCTCAGCCTGTGACGTTGACTGTTACTGCGCGTAGAGGAACTGCGATAGTTCAGCGTAGTGTCACAATTCGTATAAAAGAGTCGGGGAGGACAGCGCCGGATACTGGGTACGCAGCAGTAACGTTCCTTTCTGATGCAGATCGTGAAAATGGGAAAATTGGTGAAGCGCTTTATGAATCTGCAACGAGTAGTTCGCGAAATGACTTCTTTAGCTTTAGCCAGATTAATAATGGTGAGCCAGTTATCACTTCGACGACTGATACCACAGGCTTGCGAGATCCCTATGTATTGAAATCTCATTTTGGTGACACTTACTATATGATTGCTACTGATTTGAAAGTATCTCGTCAAGGGTGGGGAGAAAATCAGCAGTTTGGCTCTTTGAAGATTGAAGCGTGGCAATCGAATGATATGGTCAACTGGACTCGTACGAATGCAGCTGGTGGAAGTGACACGGGAATTACTATAAACTCGCCAAATCAGGGAATGACATGGGCTCCAGAAGCAGCGTGGGATGATTCTCTTGGCGCATATGTTGTCTTCTTCTCGTCGCGAGCGTATACCGATGACACGCGTGAGACACCAATAGCGGGTAAAAATGGTTATGCATATAACATCGTTCGTTACGCAATCACTCGTGATTTTAAGACATTTACTGCTCCGACGGATTGGGAAGATACTGGCTACTCTCGCATTGACTCTACTGTATTCAAAATCGGTGACTACTATTATCGCCTGACGAAAAATGAAGAAAATGGCGCAGCTGGCGAATATGTGACAAGTGGGAAAACTACATTCTTGGAACGCTCACGGTGCTTAACATGCACGACCGTATCTTCGGACCCGCAAGCGGATGAAAATACGACATGGAGATTGCTTGATCAGAATATCCTGCCATTTGAAGGCGCTGAGTCTATTCGTCTTAACGCAGGTGACATCAATCAAAATGATGCGGGAGATGCCATGGTTATTATGGCAGACTCCGGTGGGTATCAACCGTTTATGACAAGTCAGAGCGCACTAAGTAACACGTCATGGTCTCATAGACTATCACAGACTCCAGGGTGGTTTGACACGAAAGTTCCAGGAAAGAATGTGACTGGTCGTGTCAGTGACTTAGGTATGCCAACACCAAAGCGCCATGGTGCATTTGTATCAGTTCCCCAAGCGGTACTTGAAACTATGCATGCGTATAGTTCGTCTAACAAGATTTCGTTAGCTACGGTTAATTCCACTATTGGTGCGAAAGTTAATCGAGCTAGAAACTCTATAGATGTTACTGTACGAGCAACAGATGGCGGAGATATTGCTGGCCATGTGACAGTAAGTATTAATGGCACAAAGCGCATAGTAAAACTCGATGCACGAGGTAAAGCTACTGTGGCGTTGCCACGAGCTCGAGGAAATACAATTCGTATTGATTATGACGGGTATACAGATGGTCGTGTAGCACCATCTCATATCAGCATTGATCGTAAAGGACATACTGTTGTTGGTCAGATTGATCCTGCTGTCATTCACTACTCGTTTGACTCGGTGAAATCAGGACAAACACGTGTAATTAACGAAGGTAGCGCCAAGGGGAGTGATGCTCAAATTTCAGGTAGTCTAGCTGCCTCGCATGGTTTTGTCTCACTCACTGGAAGCCAAGCAATTGAAGTTCCAACGAGCTCGATTTCACATAGTGCGGATATCACACTATCTATGTGGGTGAAGAATAATTATGGCGCAGGTAACGTCGCTGCCGCATATATCGGGAATCGTGACACCTCGCATGGGTATCTGCTTGTCAATCCACAAAATCCGCATGGTTATGTAAAAGCAGTTATGACAACTGCAACGTCTCAAATGCCGCAAGACGGACCATGGGGTAGTGAAGTAGGGCCAGGTAGCACTGGACAGCCCGAGAGCGGAATGAAATCCAGCGATGATTTGACACTCTATACTGTCGTGGTACGTGGTAGTACACACCAGATGAGCGTATATGCCGATGGTAAGCTCATAGGGCAACCGTCATACATCATCCCAGACGGTGGTATTACTGCATATAAGGATCTTGTAGCATACATAGGAAAATCTGCATATGCTGATCCTAATATGTCCATCGATGTGTATGATTATGCGATTTATAATCAGGCATTAGATGCTGCACAAGTAAGCAAACTCTACAATGATCAGGTATGGAATCAGATTCTATCTTCAGTAAGTATCGACCGTGAAGTGGTTTCAGACTTCGCTCTTGCACGCGGTAGCCAGTCTATGCCAATTACTTGGAGTAGTAATAATGCTGCAATCGTCATTGGTAATGCAGCGGGGATTGCGCATGTTCAGCGCCCTTCTTCCTCTGGCCACAATCAAAAAGTTACTGTGACAGCTCAGGCAACGGTTGGGGGCAAAACGGTGAAAAAGGCTTATTGTATCACTGTTCCACGTGAGCTTACAACAGCTGAAAAACTTGAGTATGACGTTAAAGCTATTCGAGTTCAAGGAGCGTCGCAGGTTCGCGGGAACATCTCCGTTGCAACGCGTGGTACGTATGGTTCCAGTATTTCGTGGAAGGTCACGAAGGGGGTTACGTATGCAAAGATTGCTGATGGCGTGAATGCAACTTCCAAGACGATTGTTGTCACTCGACCACGCAATAACCAGCACTCTCAAATTGTCATATTAAAAGCTACAGCTTCTCTCAACGGCAAAACAAAGACAAAGAATGTAAAGCTTACAATAAAGCCACTTCCGAAGGCTGGGCAGGAAGACGTTGCATATGTGTGGGCGTACTTTACCGGCGAGGGAGTTGGTGGTGAAAAGGTTAGTTTGGCAGCGTCTCGCGGTAACAATGCGCTAGACTGGATTACCCTTAACGATGGCAAGCCTATTTTTACTTCAACGAAAGGTGAACAGGGGCTTCGAGATCCGTTTATTCTTCGCTCAAAGGATGGTGATAAATTCTATCTTCTTGCTACTGATTTGAAAATTTCAGGACGCCCAAATTCTTCTGGTGGCTTGTCGGGATTCGCTGGTTCGCAGGCGAATGGGTCAGCTGCTATCGAAATTTAGGAATCGGACGATTTGGTACATTGGTCAAATCAAAGACATGTTAAGGTCAGTGATGATACTGCTGGAAATACGTGGGCTCCGGAAGCGTATTATGATGACGAAATCAGCAAGTATGTGGTGTACTGGGCGTCAAACCTGTATGAGAGTGCAGATCAGAGTGCGCGTACGTCACTAACGTATAACAGAATGATGTATGCAACGACGGATGATTTTATCAATTTCTCTAAACCGCATGTGTGGATTGATGTCGATCGTCGTGGTCAGGCTGGTGCAGGATCTATTGATGCTACAGTCCAAAAGGTAGGAGATACATACTACCGTGTCTACAAAGATGAAAAGAGTATGACTCTTCGACAGGAAAAGCCCACTGACCTTCTAGCGTCAGTAAATGGACAGTATCCGTCATTTGGTGGTGTATCTACCGAGAATCAGTGGTCCCTCGTTGGTGAGCGAATTGGAGATAAGCAACCAAATGGTTATGGTGGCACCTTTACTGCAGGCGAAGGACCGACGATGTTCAAAGCAAACAAGAATGATGTAAATGGCTACCAGTACTATTTGTTTGCTGATCAACCGAACTATCATGGTGGTCCGAATCACTACGTACCGATGGCAACAAAAAATATTACTGATGCTTCCTCATGGGAGGTTATCGGTGAGAAGATGCCGGAAGCAAACTTCCCTACAAATTCTGACGGTGGCAAACCTCGGCATGGCACAATTATCCCAGTAACGCGTGAGCAATATCAAAAAGTACTAGAAGCATATGCGCCATCCGTTGCTGTGACAAGAGTGCCTCGCGTTTCTGTGCAGGTAAGTGTCGGTGCAGATATTGTAGCTGCTCTTCCTTCTGCAGTAGCGATAATGACCAAAGATAAGAAGACACATAAGGTTGCTGTGCAGTGGAATGTGCCTGCCGGTGTATCTTCAAAGGTCAGGACTGTAGAAGTCACTGGAACGATTCAAGACGATTCGCGCATGCCAATTACAGCGAGAGTGAAGGTAAGAAAAGGGAAATAGTATGTAGACAAAGTCTATTAGTTTGGGGATTCTTAACTTCTCAGTATGCATGTAGTCCGTGATGATGTAAAAATCGTTACGGACTACATAATTTTTGTGACTTCACGTTACGTGTCTTACAAAGTGGAATCTGAAATTGGTAGTTCGCGGGTGTGGTGTCTTTTGCAAACTTATTGCACGGCGTACAATATTCTGTACGTTATAATTTAAGTAGATGAGTTATTGAATAACCTGTACAACGTACCATATGGAGGCGCATCATGCTTGGAGTAAATTACACAGGCCTACGTGAAAATCTGAAATTTTGGATGGATAAAGTAACAAATGACTATGAAACTGCACTTATTACGCGGAAAAATAATAAAAATGTCGTCATGCTTTCTGAGGAATCTTACAATAACATGATTGAAAATATGCATGTTATGGGCAATGAAGAGAATTACGCATGGTTGATGGAGTCTAAGAAACAACTCGAAAATGGGCGCGCTTCGTCGCATAATCTCGTTGAGGTCAAAGATGAATAAAATCTTTACCAATAATGGGTGGCAGGACTATGTTTACTGGCAACATGAGGACAAGCGTACACTGAAGAAAATCAATGCGCTCATCGAAGACATTTGTCGTAACGGACATGAAGGTATTGGCAAACCTGAGGCGTTACGTGGCAACTTGTCAGGGTATTGGAGTCGACGGATTAACGAGAAAGATCGACTTATTTACGCGATCGATGAAGATAACGTTTATATCCTTGCCTGTCGCTATCACTATGCGAAGTAGAATCGAGCATATCGCGTGGATAGTTGCGGACTTGATTCCTCCTCGTGTACCTTCTACCTCTCGCTAATCTCCGACCTTGTTACCTTATCGCTCAAAGCCTTCGGTCCGCGAGTCACCGCTACAGCGCCAGAACGCACAAGTTCTAGAACGCCGTATGGCTCCAAAAGTCCCAAGAGCGCATCAATCTTGCCTTGAGCACCGGTTGCCTCGATGGTGAGGCACTGAGGGTGCACATCGACCACACGAATGCGGAAGAGATCTACGATCTCCAAGATGTCGGAACGAGTCTCAGGAGTGGCAGTCACCTTAATGAGAACGAGTTCGCGCTCGACAGTGCTGTTTGGATCAAGTTCCACTATCTTCAACACATGAAGAAGCTTGTTGAGCTGTTTGATGATTTGCTCAAGAGGCCCAGGCTCTACCATTGCCGTTACGGTGATACGAGAGATATCTTCGCGTTCGGTAGGGGACACGGATAAAGAGTCAATATTGAATGAGCGGCGCGCGAAAAGAGAAGATACGCGCGCAAGGACGCCAGGACGGTTTTCTACGAGTACGGAAAGTGTGTGACGGGTAGCGCCTGGTTGCAAAGAAAGATTGTTGACTACCATTACAGATTTGACCTTTCTGCTTGAGCGTCCAGTGCTGCTTCCTGCGCCTGTGCAGCTGCAAGAGCTGTCTGTGCAGCTTTCTGCTCACGCTGCATCGCTACATTTTTCAGTGGCTGCACGCCTACGCGATAGTTCACATTGTCGTTAGAATTCCCGGCTGGGACCATTGGCCACACCATCGCATCTTTCCAAACGCGGAAGTCGATGAGTACGGTTTTATCAGTCGTCGCATTTGCTACGCGGATAGCTTCGAGAGCTTCTTCCTGAGTTGTAGCTCGAAGCCCTATGCAACCGTATGCATCGGCGAGTTTTACGAAATCAGGTACGTCGATGTTATCTCCACCCTCGCCATCATAGAGGACGGTCTGAGAGTAGTGCTGATCAAAGAAGAGTGTCTGCCACTGACGTACCATGCCATACACAGAATTATTCAAAATGGCAATCTTAATTGGGGTATGTTCATGGAAAGCGGTCGCAAGCTCTTGAGATGTCATCTGGAAGGAGCCGTCGCCGTCGATGAGCCATACAGGTTTCTTGCCATCGAATGCTCGCTCGGATGCTACGCGAGCGCCGACAGCCGCAGGAAGTCCATAACCCATCGTTCCTGCGCCTCCGGAGGAAAGCCACGAGTGAGGATGCTCAAAGTCGATGAGTTGGCTTGCCCACATCTGATGCTGTCCTACGCCGGAAACCCAAATTGTATTTTCATCTGCAGCGTGTGAGAGTTGCTCCACAACCCACTGAGGAGAGAGAGACCCATCCGTTGGCTTGTCTTCCTCGCGTTCATATGTCATAGGGTAGTTTTCACGCAAATCGTCGAGGAGCTTCCACCAGTCAGTGAGATCCACGACACCTTCCGTGGCTTGAAGTTGAGTAATTTCTGGGATGAGGCTATCGAGTACTGTAGCGATGTCGCCCACGATAGGTACATCAGCTTCACGATTCTTGCCAATTTCTGCTGGATCAATGTCGATGTGGATGACGCGTGCACGTGGCGCAAACTCTGAAAGTTTACCAGTGACACGGTCAGAGAATCGGGCACCGATGGCGATGAGCAAGTCACTATTTTGCACTGCACCCGTAGCTGCTACGCTACCGTGCATGCCAAGCATCCCCAAGCATTGAGGATTTGAATCAGGTATGATGCCACGTGCATTCAGCGTGTTGACTACAGGTGCCCCTGTAATCTTGGCAAGTTGTGCTACCTGCGCCGAGGCATTGGAACGCATAGCACCGCCGCCGACATAGAGTACAGGACGGAAAGACTGCTGAATCAGGCGTGCAGCATCTGCGAGCACTTTGCCATGGGCCTGAGTCGTTGGATTATAACCTGGCAAAATCATGCGCTGTGGCCATGTATAGTACATGTCCTCAGTCTGCGCAGAGCGTGTCAAATCAATCACCACAGGACCTGGCCGCCCCGTAGTTGCTACGTGATACGCCTCAGTGAGCACACGTGGGATGTCTTGAGCACTTGTGACCAGGTATGAATGCTTAGCTATAGGGTATGTGATGCCCATAGTGTCAGTCTCTTGAAAGGCATCCGTGCCGATTTGGTGCGCTCCTACCTGACCGGTAATGGCAATCATTGGTACGGAATCCATCTGAGCATTCATAATAGATGTCACTAAATTTGTCGCTCCCGGACCAGAAGTAACGATAGCCACACCCGGTTTTCCAGATGCAAGCGCATATCCTTCTGCTGCGTGCCCAGCTGCTTGCTCGTGGCGAGTGAGAACAAAACGGAATTTAGTATCGTCGGTAATGGCATGATACACAGGCAAGATAGCGCCGCCAGGGATACCGAAGACGTCGGTAACTCCCAAATCTTCGAGAGAGCGAATCAGTGCTTGTGCACCAGTCATTTTCTCGCCCTGCGTTGTGTCCTCTTCTGCGGCATTTTTTGATATGCTGCTAAAAGCTTGTAAAGGTGTAGGCGCTACCATGATAACCTCTATCTGTGCTCATGCTTGTAGCTGATAACGCTTAATTTTAGCTTCTCAGCGTGATTTCTTAGCTAACTCTCATCATGCGGCTTGTGACCGTATGACATATCTTAATCCATAAGAAAGATTGCGGTGCGGTTTGTCCGTATATTCGTATTTTATGATTTACTATCAAGAATTATCTTGAATTTTTCCTGGCATGAATGAGTCCATAATATGCTTATTACTTGCCCATCGTCCCCTTGAAACTCTATAGATTAGGCCGAGTTCATCGAGTTTTCCAAGGTCGCGGGAGAGTTTTCTCTCCTCTCTGCCATAGCTACGAGCGATAGCGGGAGTAAGCTCTGCAATCTCATCTCTTGTTAGTCCTTCAGGGGTATCAAGAATTGCGAGGGCCACATCGCGACGTCGATCACGTGCTTCGCCTGCATGTTCGGAGCTGAGTATTTCATTAACGTAGCTTTCCCAAGCTAGATTTTTTTGTGACTCCTGAATTTCAAAAATTTGCTCACGAATTTTTTCTACGAAACCTTGCACACTGTATTCAATGAAACCATTCACGTTGCGGCGTGTGGATGACTCGCTCAGTTTCGCATAGTAGAGTGAACGCGTTTGATTGTAATAGTCCGATAGGATGTTTGCAGCAGTCCACGGCACGACTCCAGACTGCATAAGAATTGCTGTCTGAACGATGCGTGCTGTGCGTCCGTTGCCATCGCCAAACCCGTGAATCCAGACGATATAAAGGTGGGCGAGTATACTCGCGATGAGATAAAGGTAAAAACGCTGATCTTTTTTGTCGTCGGACAGTTGGTTTGCGGGATGGATATAATCTCGGTTTAGCCATTCACACATTCGGTCGTAGAGGAATTCGATATCTTCAGGTGGGGCTCCGCGATATGTGCCAACTACCATCTGTGAGGTACAGAATTCTCCAGGTATTGCATAGTCTGGTGTGTCTAAATTTGCTAGAATTTTTTTATTTTGCGATTTGATCCATTGTGTTGTTAAGTTAAAAGACTTGCCTCGAGCGTAGTTTACCTGAATATTGTTGAGTACTTCGAGCACATTATCTATCTCTACTTTTAAATATTGCTGACTCTGCGGTAATTTACGTATGCCGTTATTGAGTGCCTCAAAATCGTCGACTGTAAGCGTATTCCCCTCAATCGCTGCGCTTGCTACTGCTCCTTTATTCATATAAACAGCGGCTAATCGCTGCTGTTCGGATGGTTTGAGTGGAGTATTTGCGAGATGCTCACACTTAGAATATGCTTCGCCGAGTCGTGCCCATAGTGGAGAAAACTCAAGGGAATACTGGAAATCAATCCAAGGATTTTGTTCCTCGTAGTGTCGAGCCATAAGTGTTCTCCTTTATTTTTATCTAGAATGACCATATCATATGTCTATAAACTATGTCCATAGATATGACTAATCGCCATCGGCGAGAGAATACTTAAATCCCGCGGCATAGCAGATATGGAGCAGATAACCGCGGGAGTGACTAAGGATAATTATTGTATGAATCTATGAGGCTAGTTGATTCAAATACTTCCATGCAATTTCTGCTGCCGCCATTTGCGCTTTGCGTTTCGTGGAGCCTGTAGCGCTGGCAAGTGGCTGTGACGTATCAATTCCTAAGACCTTGGAACGCTTATTCGGCTCAAGCTCTGCGTGAGCAGTAAACACTGGCGCGTACTCTTCGCCGCCGACTTCCATACGATATTTTGGTTCGTTAATGCCAAGTTCGTGTGCCTTGATAACGACCGAGGTCTTCCAGTCAAGAGCAGGACCTTCATGCGCGACTCGATTTAATGTCTCGTCGATAAGTTTGTGTACTGTCACACGAGCTGCATCAATGCCGTGTTCAATGAAGACTGCGCCGATGAGTGATTCTACAATATCGCACAGAATCGAGTCTTTGTCTGCGCCACCATTATCTGACTCACCACGACCGAGCAGAATCATAGGTCCCACCTGCAAATAATCGCGTGCAATTGGGGCCAACGACTCTTCAGACACTGCTTTAGCGCGAATCTTCGCCATCTGACCTTCGCTAAAATTCGGATGCTGCGAGAAGAGCGTTTCGGTGACGACGAGTTCAAGGACAGCATCTCCGAGGAATTCCAAGCGTTCATAGCTTGGTGCTCCCTCGTGCTCATGCATGAATGAACGATGGGTCAACGCTTCGATGAGATGCTCTGTCGTTAGGGCATTCCCTAACTTGTGGTAGAGTGTGCGTGCTTGATCTGTTGGATTTGGCTCGTCAATTATTTTTTTAATACTCATAGTTGATATTGTACGGGAGAATAAAACAAGAAAGTCTTCGCCACCCGTCGATAGCGAAGACTTTTATAGCGCTTAAAACGCCAAGCAACCAAAAATGTAATTACTTTCAGTCAGCAGTTGCACACAAATTATGCGAAACTGACTGAAGGCTCAATTACTCAGCCAAGTTTGGCTTGATAGCAGAGCGGTATGTGCGACCACGGAATGCGCCGCAGTTAGGGCATGCTAAGTGTGGCAATGCTGGTGCACCACAGCTTGGGCAGCTTACGGTAGTCGTTGCTTGTGCCTTCCAGTTGGAACGGCGAGAGTGCGTGTTAGCGCGGGAGGTCTTATACTTTGGCAGTGCCATTTTGTTTCCTCTGTTCGAATCGAATATTTTTGCTTAAGCCCTGACGAGTTTAATATAACCTCTCGTCAATCGCAAATTGAGATAGTATAAGGAAGCTCTCAAAAGCGTGGAAAAGAAGTCGCAGTGACAAGAAAACGAGAAGATATAAGAAGATGTAACTGGGGTGCAATCGATGACGCTTCCTTACGTTTTTTACTTCTCTGTTTTTACTTCTCTGTTTTTACTTCTCTTCTGTCTCGAGTTTCTTTTTTAGTCCTTCGAGTGCTGCCCATTGGATGTTCACTACGTCATGCTTATGGTTAGGGTGTTCATTCAAATTTATGCCGCACTGAGAGCACAACCCCAAGCAGTCTTCGCGGTCGAGGGGTTGGAGTGGCAAAGCCTCGGCGAGTTGATCACGTAGCATTGATTCAAAATTTATATAAATAGAGCCTGGAGCGAGTGGATATGTATCGCTTGTTTCATCTTGAGAAGCGATGATATCGACCTCTTCACCCTCGCCAAAATGAGCCTTTGGCATGTCTTCTTCATAAGTAAAGAAGACTACGGGGTTTGTCGTTATCGTAGTATGGATTGGCTCAAGACATCGAGCGCATTCACTGTTAAATGGAACGTGTATCGTACCGGTAAACAGAATGCCGTCTGCGAGAGATTCCAATGTGCCGTCGATGGTAACGTCTGTACCCTCAGGAATGCCGACCAGTTCATCGCCAATTCCTGATGGTGCTGGCATGACATAATCTGTAATGTCCTGAGTTTTTCCAGCTTTCAGGGAAAGTTGTGAGATGGAGATACTCCACGGTGTTTCATGCTCGCGTACCATTGTGCTCCTGCTTGTATTAATCGTCAGTTTGGTTGTCGTGTTCAGTTGTATGAGGTGTGAGCTTTCTGATTTTCCTTAAGCTGCGCCTAGTTCTGAGGAAAATCTTCAGGAGTGAGGCGTGGAATATCCTGTTCCGCTAGGCGCTGACGTTCCTGAAGGACTTGCAAACCAGAGCTAATAGAGTGGCGTAGTTCGATGATTTTTTCATCCAGAGCCTTCATAGACTCAACTGTGTAGTCATTTGCACCCTTGGTGAGAGTGTTTGCCTTGTCTTGCGCATTATTCAAGATAGTACGAGCCTGCTCAGTTGCTAAGGACACTACATTTTCTTGACCGGCGAGGAATCGTGCTCGGTCATTTGCATCCTTAATGATGGTCGCTGCCTTTGCTTGCGCATTGTTCACGATAGCATCAGACTGACTTTGAGCATTTTCGAGACGGCGTTCAGCTTCTCGCATAAGAGTAGAAGCGCGCTCAAGCTGCACAGGAAGCACAGACTTCAACTCGTCGAGTAAATCGCGCAGTTCATCGTGATTTACTCGTACTTGTCCACGTCCGAAAAGGTATCGAGGTGCTTGTGCTACTAAAGTGTCAATCTGATCGATGATGTCATAAGCAGTTGTGAATTGGTCTTCAGTACTGCTCACAGGATTTTCAGCATCTTCGGCGTTAGGAATAAAGGCGTTGATAGCTGCTTGCGTTTGAGGAGAAACTGGACTTTCTTCAGATTCATCAGATTTAGACGTGTTGCGAGCTGTATCTTGAGATTCTGATGTGTTTTTCTGCTCAATGGAAGGCAGATTGGCCGCAGTCGTGTCAGCAGAAGCGCCATGAGTTTCAGCTGCTGCAGCTTGTGCATCTTCTACTCCAGGAATTGCTGCGGGTGCTACAGTGTGAGAAGAAGTTTCAGCAAGGTGAGTTACCTGAGCGTCTCCCGTGCTGTCATCGACATCCTCGGTATCGTCAAACTGTGCATCTGGATCATAGTTATAAGCGTCAGCCATTATTCCTCTCCTATTTTCCTCTCCTGAGTGACTGCACTAATTAAAGCATCATGGACGGAAGCGGGCACCATGCCCCGGATATCTCCGCCGTGGCGTGCGACGTCTTTCACGATGGAACTTGAAATGTGTTCACGTATAGGATCTGCTGGGATAAACATGGTTTCTACGCCAGAGAGTTTACGGTTGACGAGTGCCATGCCAAGCTCTGCTTCGTAGTCCCCATTTTGACGCAGACCCTTAACGATAAGCGTTGCGCCTACTTGTGTGCAGTACTCTGTGATGAGTCCTTCAGTGCTGGAGACGACGACGTTATGCACCCCATCGGCTTCAAGAGCCTTGCGAATCATTTCCTTGCGCTCTTCCTCGGCAAACATCGGCTGCTTTGCCGCATTTATAGCCACGACCACATGCACCTGTGCAAAGAGCTTGGCACAGCGCTCGATTACATCTAAATGACCCGCTGTAACGGGGTCAAAAGAGCCAGGGCATACTGCGATTGTCATGCTTTAAGAGTAACGCAAAGACTAGAAACATAGGAATTTGGGTAAATCGTAGTTGTGCTGGTTATACTGCACGATTGCTAGTATCCTCTTTCTATCTTCCTCGACTTCTGGTCGTGATTCGTTATGATAGAGACATGACTTTTACAGACGGTTTTGACAATCCGCTCACTCCAGATAGCGGTAGCGGTGCAGGTACATCCACGCTCGAACGCACTGAAACAGCAACGCAAGAAGATACGAAGCTGAGCGATAATTCAGACTCTGAACGCTATGCACATTACGTGTCACGCGAGAAGATGGAACAGTCCCGCCTGACTGGGAAACCGGTTGTGGCGCTTTGCGGAAAGGTATGGATACCAACTCGCAATCCTGACGGTTACCCTGTGTGCCCCGAGTGCAAGAAGATTTACGCACAGATGATGGGATAGGCGGAAGATAAATCTCTAAAGAGTGCAGGAGGAGACTTCTATCAGCCTCCTCCATAGTTCCATAGTTTTGTAGCGCTATCAAGTACTACACCAGCGTGATAACTTCAGTAGGAATCGCTGGCTCGCCGTCCAAGAGGGACAAGGCATTCACAGGAAGTTCATTCAATGTGCGCTTGTGGTAATCACGAGCTGCAAAGAGTGCCTCACGAGTGGTGAGAGATTCATCTATGGAGCCGTGGTCTATCGCTACAATGCTCAGGTCTTTGGTATCTCCGTACGTGTCCTCATCCCATGAGTTCACTACATCTTCAGGTCCGGCGAGGACGAGTTCGCCTTGTGCAAGACCATACTCGTAGGCTCGAAGAGCGCGTTTGCGCCACCCATCAGTACTCTTGCCAAAACTTTTCTTCGCGACTGGGTGCATGAGACCATCGCTACCTTCGCGTTCGACGAGTTTATATACCATTGAAGTCGTTGGGTGACCTGAACCCGTTACGAGACGCGTGCCCACCCCATAAGAGTCGACTGGTGCAGTGGCGAGCGCGGCTATAGCGTATTCGTCAAGGTCATTAGTTACGGTGATTTTCGTTTCAGTCGCTCCGAGTGCATCAAGCTGATGGCGTGCCTTCTGAGCCATGGATGCTAAATCTCCAGAATCAATACGGATACCGCCGAGCTGTGGACCAGCTACCTCGACTGCGGTGCGAATTGCATCCTCTACGCTATACGTATCAGTAAGTACGGTCGTATTTTTGCCGAGGGCAGTGATTTGGGACTCGAACGCATCGCGCTCGCTATCGTGCACCAGAGTAAAAGCATGAGCAGCAGTTCCAATAGCAGGGATGCCATAGCGCAGGGAAGCTGCGAGATTTGCTGTAGAGACGAACCCGCCTACCACTGCGCTGCGGCTCGCGGCTATAGCGGCATCTTCGTGTGCTCTTCGCCCTCCCATATCTGCGCATGGGCGCCCATTTGCTGCAGATGTAATGCGAGAAGCTGCTGAGGCGATGGCGCAGTCATAGTTGAGCACGCTTAAAATTATTGTTTCAAGAACTGTGCACTCGGCAAAAGTTCCCTCTACCTGGAGTACAGGAGAGTTTGCGAAGAACATTTCCCCTTCACGATATGCGTGAATGGTTCCCGTGAACGTGTAATTTTCAAGCCACTGGATGGTCTCTTCGGAGACAATCTTATTATCACGAAGGAATTGGAGCTCATCATCTGAAGGACGAAAATCTTTAATATAATTGAGGATACGTCCTAGCCCCGCCACGACACCATAGCGACGACCTTGCGGTAGGTGACGAGTGAAGACCTCAAATATACACTGACGATGAGCGGTTCCGTCACGCAAAGCGGCGTCCACCATAGTGTATTCATACATGTCGGTAAGCAGTGCTGCGGTCATATTTAGCTCCTCTAGTCCCTCTTCATGACGATTGCTCCACTGTACGTATGCGACTTAGGTACGTATCAAACTCTCCGATTTCTCGATTACGTTAACGAATTTTCGCAAAGCGGGAAGCGTTCTGTGCGGTACCTGTCAGCGCTGTGCGCTTTGGCAGAGCTTTATCGATTACTACTATGATAAGCGCAAGTACGAAGAAAATAGCGAGATATACCGCGCAATTGGTCACGACACCCATGGTGCCGAGCTTATCAAGGTTGATGAAGCCGTATGGATACGGGCTATTGCCATCTCCTGGACCGATCCCGTGGAAGATGAGCGCACGGATATAGATAAAGGCAATATATGCAGGAAAGTATATGAGCCATGTCAGTGCATCGAGCCACTTGAAACGTCTATGTTCGTCGAAGAAGATGAAGTCGATGGTTGCCATAATTGGGGTAATAATGTGCACCATAGTGCTTACCGGAATGCCAAAGATGTATAGTTGTTGGCTCAAATCAGCAGGAGGAAGTACAAGCCATGCTACAAGCCCGGTGATGATGATGTTGAGCGTTACCATGCCTTTAAGCCAAGCAGGAGGCTGAATCCCCTTAAGCAACGAAGCAAAACCACCCCAGATGAAGAGAATACCGAGGAGGATGTTTGTCTGGTGAGTGAAAAATACGAGGTTCACTGGCTCGCCAAGAAGCCACGATTTAGATGTCCCAGCTAGAGCAAAAAATGCAGTTACAAAACGAAAAAGCGCTACGAGATAAGTCATAAGCTACGAGTTTATAGGACAGTTAAAGGAGAAAACAAGTAGAAGATAAAGATAGCCCACAGAGTAGGATGACCTGTATGGTTCAGATTAAAGATTTGCTTCAAGATGGTCAAGTATTGCGCGCTGACGGGCGTGGAGTAGATGAACTACGTCCGGTCACGATTGAACGAAACTGGACAGATGCGCCTGAAGGCTCGGTGCTTATCCAGTGTGGGGATACTCGAGTACTGTGCACGGCGACGTTTACTGAAGGTGTGCCTCGCTGGCGCCGTGATAGTGGTCTTGGCTGGGTGACGGCTGAGTATGCTATGCTTCCTCGCGCTACAGCTCAACGTACCGATCGCGAGTCTACACGTGGCAAAGTCGGTGGCCGCACGCATGAAATTAGCCGCTTGATAGGTCGTGTACTTCGCGGAGTTGTAGATATGAAAGCCCTCGGAGAGAATCAAATTCAAATTGATTGTGACGTGCTCCAAGCAGACGGAGGTACACGCACCACGTCGATTACTGGCGCATATGTAGCTCTTGTAGATGCTGTCGAATGGGCGAAGAAAAAGCATCTCATTGGAGAAAACAAAAAGGTCATTAAAGATCAGGTTTCTGCTGTATCTGTAGGTGTCATTGACGGGACACCAATGCTTGATTTGCCGTACATAGAAGATTCTCGTGCGCAGACAGACATGAATGTAGCAATGACTGGATCTGGAGATTTCATTGAGATTCAAGGTACCGCTGAGGGAGCACCATATAGCCGTGAGACGTTGAATACGTTACTCGATTTAGCGGCGAAGGGAAATAAGGAACTGCAGGCAGCCCAAAAGGCGGCGCTTGAACAGTAGTTCATTCTGCCAGACACGTGAGAAACTGTACATTACAGTCAGTTATGCAGGGGAAGAGTATATGGTAAAACACGCTCAGCGCATTGTGGTCGCTACGCATAATGCGGGAAAAGTCAAGGAAATAGCCCGCATTATTTCTGATGAGATGAAGAAGATAGATGCGCACACTGAATTTGAATTTGTCACGTCCAGTCAGATGAACCTTCCAGACCCAGTGGAAGATGGAACAACTTTCGCTGAGAATGCTTTGCTCAAGGCGCGTGATGCCTCTGCACGTACGGGGCTTCCTGCAATGGCGGATGATTCAGGACTTATCGTAGATGTGATGGGAGCAGCACCAGGAATTTTGTCTGCTCGATGGGCTGGTAAGCATGGAGACGATGCGGCAAATAATGCGTTGCTTGTGGCTCAGATGAGCGATATTCCTGATGCGGTGCGAACGGCTCGCTTTCGTTGTGCTGCTGCGCTTGTGATTCCGTCTGAACTTACGGATGTGAATGATGGTAAACCGCTGGAAATTGTGGAAGTAGGAGAGATGACTGGTCGACTCCTTCGTGAGCCGCGCGGTGAGAATGGTTTCGGCTATGACCCGCTTTTTGTGCCTGACGAGCAAGATGGCGATCTTACTTCTGCTGAGATGAGCGCTGACCAGAAGAACGCGATATCTCACCGTGGGAAAGCGTTGAGGGCACTTGCCAAGCATTTCGAGGTTTTGAAAAACTAGTGTTAGAGGTATACGGTGAGCGTCAATCGTCTAAGAACAGTTCCTTTTCTACGCCTGTAAGAATGGCTTTGAGTAGTTTTTTATTCAGCATGGGTTTTTTGCTTTGAGATTCCACAATGAGTATGCGGTTCTCGAGTAAATACTTCAGCTGATACGTTACGGCGGCTGACGAGATACCAAATTTTTGAGCGATAATCTTGTTTGATACTATTCCTTCGTTGATAAGTTTCAATGTGTCAAAACGTGTAGGATCTGCGAGTGCTTTGAGAATTTTCTCTCTAAATTCCTGCCCATAGCTATTCACATCGTGCATAAGTTTGGAATAGTCAAACGTATATATGCCCGTTCCTATGCTCTTTTCTTCTTTATTTTGAATGAAAATGACTCTATGAATCGATGCGAGAAGTAGGTACTGTTCCGTTGATGAATTGAAATCATCGTGTGAAATATAGTCTTTGAAAACGGTGGAGAAAAGGTCTTCTGACTTGTCGTGAATTCGTTGTGTCTCTTGGGCAATTTTTCGGCTGAACTCGTGCTCAAGTGAAGAGATAAGCCGGGTATATTCTTCCCATAGTTTTGTTAAGTTTTCGATTAAGGCTATTTTTAAGTTGTCGAAGTTATAATACAACTCTGTTATTCTCCAACGGTTTACCTCGGACAGATGGGCGTTGACAAGATTGCGTACGTGGAATTGGCGGGAAGGACTGTCTAATGCGTACGCGTTGATAAGGGAGAAGACTTCATCTCTGCTTAAAGACTGCAATCTTTGTACCAAATCACCGTATGACGATACCTTCCTGTCAATGAGTATATAATGCAGAACATTATATTCATCCGTTACCCAGTTGAGAGTACAGTCTTTCTTACTCTGAAGAAATTCTTGATAGTGCAGAATGTGCTCCAAATATCGAGAGTCAACTACCTTGAGCAAGTCACGATATTCTTTGTACTCTGATACGCCTTTTACCGCATAGTCTAGCGATAGGGCAAAATCAATAAGTGACGATGTTGCTTTCACGGGTACTCCTCAGCTCAATAACATTATCTAGCTGGTGCCTTAATGCATTATTCATATGATGAGTAATCATAATAACCGTACCACGAGTGTGCAGAGCAAGGTTTTCGATTTTTGCTGCTGTCTGTTTATCGAGATTAGCCGTTGCCTCGTCTAAGATAAGGATTTTTTTGCCACGTGCGAGTGCTCGAGCAAATGCAATTCTTTGACGTTGTCCACCAGAGAGATTCTTTCCGTTGTCTTGAATTATTTGGTCTGGAGAAATGTTTGCCAATCCGACTTGCTCGAGAAGATTATGCACTTGTGTATCGCTCAATTTATTGAGTGGATCAATATTGTTCTTTACTGTATCGTTGAAGAGAAAAGTTTCTTGATTGACGTAGCTTACGGCATTAAAAAGATTCTGTACTGGTAATTTTTCTTGTGAGCCCACGAAAACTTTGCCGTTATAATTTTCAATTTCTCCGAGAAGTATTTTGAGAAGCGTTGATTTTCCGCTACCGCTCTCGCCAACAATTGCATACTTTTTGCCGAACTCAAAAGTTGTATTCGGAAGAGTAAGAGGCTTGTCATAGTTAACGATAATATCTTGGGTTTTAAGTGTGTAAGAAGGTGCAGTAGCTAAATCATTGAGTTGGCTACCAGGTAGATCTTCTAAGTTTGGATTATCTGAAGCAAAAGAGAGTTTCTCAGCAAATAATGCTTGCCCTGACTTGTAGAATTCGTGTTCTGAAAGTAGCTGAGTAACTGAAGCGCCAAAGTTTGGGATAAGAGAAACGACTGCAAGGAGTGCCCCAGCTTGTGCTTGTTCGATAATGACGAGATATGCCATGATTGCTACTGAAATTACACTAATCAAACCGTTCGCTACGGTTAAGCATGCGCTCATGAAGGCGGTGAATGTCTGTGTGCGCAGTTGATAATCTGCGTATTTTTTAGTTGCTTTATAGCTTTTCGCAAAGAAGACAGAGAAGATGTTTTGCTCGAAGAATGTCGTAAAGCCTTGAAGTAGCTCTCGTGCTTTACTGGTATATAGCGCTTTTTCGTCTTGCAGTCCTGAAATATATGTTCCCAGTTGAGTTTGGAATAGCTTTGGTAATCCAGCCATGACGAGAAAGGTGATGACAGCTATGATTCCCATAGAGTAGTGGATGTTGATAAGAGCAATAAATGCGGCAATTGCGGTCGCGGCTATGTGAACTTGCGATATGAATTTGTCAAGGGTCAGCTCAATGACCTTTGGAACGTCATTAATATAGAGCGAGAGGCGCTCTCCGCGGTCTTTTTCATGAAATTTTTGGAAGCTCATCTGTGCAAAAAATTCATCAATATTTTGATTGAGCACCTGCGTCATGTGTGATGAAGCTTGCGCGCTCAGTCGTAGTTGAAAGAATAGGAATATAGATTGGCATATGTAGATTCCAGCAACGAGAGCTAAATTTCTGATGAGTTTTTTGATGTCGCTGACGACAAGAAAGGATAGTGAATATGCTGTCAAGACATCGAAAATTGAGGCAAGAGTAGTCAAGAATGTGGCTGACTTGACATATTTATATTTCAAAATTTTCATTGTAATCCTTAATAGAATGCTGCTAGATACAATTTTTCTAGTCATTCTGATTTGATCTAACAGCACTCGTCCTTAACCGCAAAAAGAATAAAATAAAGGGTTTATTCCTATCACGAGTTCGTTTTACTTCTTTACACCAATGATGATGACGATTGCTTGCGTCGACATGCTCACCACCTCCTGTTTTTCGATAGAGATAGTCGCTTAAAAGAACTAGGCTAAAATATCGCGATACTTTATTAAGTGACCACTTACATATTAAATACATTCTTACGTTTTGTCAAAATTGATTTACTCTTCGCAGCTTAGAGCGTTCTTCAAGGAGCAACTAGTGTGAGTTAGATAAAGCAGAGTTTGGTAGGGCAGAGTGTTGGGATGGATATCATTAAGAGGTGGAGTAAAAACAAAACGAGGGTTGCAACGCATACTCAGGCGGAAAATTGAAGAAAACAGGACTTGAACGAATCGACAAGCATAGTGCAGAGTGCGCGAGAAGGGACTTGAACCCTCACTCCAGTGGAACAGGAACCTAAATCCTGCGCGTCTACCAATTCCGCCACTCGCGCGAGTTGAACTGCTTTCACATCTCATACAGTGCTTTTCACAGAGCACAAGATGCACAAGCAAGTGCAAGAAGTAAAGAGCCGCTTGCCGGAATCGGACCGGCGACCTTCTCATTACGAGTGAGACGCTCTACCAACTGAGCTAAAGCGGCGTGTGCGGAAGTAAAACGACCGTACAGAGATAAAAGTGTAGCATATGGAGCGGAGTTGGCAACTCGCGAAGCTGTCGAAGTTTTTTATGAGCATGCCTGTTGTGTCGCTATTGTGCATGCAGATACGGAAAACGAAGAGCAAAGAGGAAGCGTAACATAATTACGTCCTTAAAAATGTAATTTGTTACATAAATAAGGACATAAAAATGTATTAGAATACATTTTTAAGGATGAAGATATGAGATTATACGTGATATAGCGAAAGGGGACTCAAAGAAAATGAAGCGGTTTCTCCTTGAAGAGTTAAAACGTTGGAAAAGTAAGCGTAATCGCAAACCACTCATTCTCAACGGAGCTAGACAGGTTGGAAAGACATGGCTCTTGCGCGAATTTGGGCGAACATGTTTTGATAGTGTGGCGTATATTAGCTTGGATAACAATGTGGCAGCACGTACTTTATTTGATGATGATTTTGATGTTCAGCGTATCATTACTGGTCTAAGCCTTTTGGCAGATGTAAAGATTGAGCCAGGGAAGACGTTAATTATCCTTGATGAGATTCAATCCGCTCCTCACGCACTTACCGCGCTCAAATACTTTTGCGAGAACGCTCCGGAATACGTGGTTGCTGCAGCAGGCTCGCTTCTGGGACTTACTGTACATGAGGGAAGCGGATATCCTGTCGGCAAAGTGGATACGCTTGAACTCTATCCACTTAATTTTGTAGAATTTCTTGAAGCTGCTGGGCAAGAACGACTCGCAAATGTTGTACTTTCTGATGATGAAGTACTTATCAATGCGGTGTCAGATCGTCTTATTAGTCAACTCAAGACCTATTACATCATTGGCGGCATGCCAGCAGTTGTTAGTAATTTTATCCAGACATTTGATTTTGACTCTTCACGGGAAATTCAAAGTCAGATTCTCCTCGACTATGAACGCGATTTTGCTAAGCATATCCCGTCAGCGTATATTCAGCGTACTTTAGAAGTGTGGCATTCCATCCCCGCGCACTTGTCTCAAGAAAATAAACGGTTTGTGTTTGGTCATATCCGTTCAGGAGCGCGAGCATCGCAGTATGATGAGGCACTTCTTTGGCTTGAAAATGCGGGATTGATTTATAGGGTAAAACGCATAAGTAAGCCTGCACTACCTCTGGGGGCATATGCGGAGGCAAATTTTTATAAAGTCTTTCTCCTTGATGTAGGGTTGCTGTGCGCCATGAGTCAGCTTGATCCTTCGACGATACTCGAAGGAAGCACGATTTATACAGAGTTCAGGGGAGCATTTACTGAACAGTATGTATGTCAGCAACTCATTTCGCAGTGTGGCTTGACACCATATTATTGGTCGGCAGATAATTCACGGGGTGAGATTGATTTTATAGTTCAGAGAGGGAACGCAATCTATCCTATTGAGGTAAAGGCAGAAGAGAATCTGCGAGCAAAGAGTTTGCGAGCGTTCTCACAACGATATCCACAAGTGGAGCCCATACGTACGAGCCTCTCACCGTTTAGGCGTGAAGACTGGATGAGGAATGTTCCACTTTATGCATTGCATGCAGTGTAAACATGGACTGACGTTATATATAGTATGGTGATAAAGGCGTGGGGGTATAGGCTTATCGTGATAGCGAGGAGCGAAAATTGATTATATCCTCACTGTCCCTTTCGCCTACTATCGTTGTGTCTCAGTACGACACAGACGTACGTCTTATGGTATGAAAGGACTGGCAATGGCCATCAATCCACCTATTGATGCAACTCAGACCCCGGCGTGGGCTGCATTGCAGAATCACTTTAATCAGTTGCAGTCTGAAGGTATCAGCCTTCGTGATTGGTTCGCAGCAGATCCAAATCGTACTGCAAGCCTGAGCTTCGAAGCTGGCGACTTGCACTTCGATTTGTCTAAGAATCTCATCAAGCCAGAGACTTTGCAGCTTTTTGCAAACTTAGCTAAGGATATCAAGCTCGATGAGCGTATCCAGCAGCAGTACACCGGTGTGCATATCAACAACACCGAGGATCGTGCTGTTCTTCACACTGCTTTGCGCCGTCCAGCATCTGACGAGGGCAAGTTCATCGTAGATGGGCAGGACACCGTAAAGGACGTTCGCGAAGTCCTCGACCGTATCTATGCGTTTGCAAACAAGGTACGTTCTGGTGAGTGGAAGGGCGTTTCCGGCAAGGAAATCAAAACTGTAGTCAACATCGGTATCGGTGGTTCTGACTTGGGTCCGGTCATGGTGTATGAAGCTCTTAAGGCATACAACGACAAGGGCATTCAGGCTCGCTATGTGTCAAATATCGACCCTAATGACATGGCAGAGAAGCTCAAGGGCATCGACCCAGAGACCACTCTCTTCATCGTCGTTTCCAAGACTTTCACTACTCTCGAAACTTTGACCAATGCACGCTCTGCTCGTACGTGGCTCCTTGAAAATCTCAAGGCTCAGGGTGCTATCGACGGTTCTGATGAGAAGAATGCAGAAGCTGTAGCAAAGCACTTCATTGCAGTTTCTACCGCTCTCGACAAGGTTGCTGAGTTCGGTATTGACACTGAAAATGCATTCGGCTTCTGGAACTGGGTTGGCGGTCGTTATTCCGTAGATTCAGCTGTAGGTACTTCTATCGCTATCGTTTATGGTCCAGAGCGTTTCGAGGACTTCCTGCGCGGTTTCCATGCGATCGATGAGTACTTCGCAACTACTCCATTTGAGAAGAACGTAGTCGCTCTCATGGGCTTGATGAATGTATGGTATGTGAACTTCTTCGGTGCACACTCCCACGCTGTTCTTCCTTACAACCAGTATCTCCATCGTTTCCCTGCATACTTGCAGCAGCTCACAATGGAGTCCAACGGTAAGTCTGTGCGCTGGGATGGTACTCCTGTCACCACTCAGACCGGCGAAATCTTCTGGGGTGAGCCAGGTACCAACGGTCAGCACGCTTTCTACCAGCTCATTCACCAGGGCACTCGTTTGATTCCTGCTGACTTCATTGCATTTGCAAACACTTCAAATGCGACAAAGGATGGCGAGCAGGACGTGCATGAGCTCTTCCTTGCAAACTTCCTTGCACAGACTAAGGCTCTTGCATTCGGTAAGACTGCTGATGAGGTACGCGCAGAGGGTACAGATGAAGCTATCGTTCCAGCTCGCGTATTCACTGGTAACCGTCCAACCACTTCCATCTTCGGTGACACTTTGTCTCCATTCGCAGTGGGCGAGCTCATTGCTCTCTACGAGCACATCACTCTCGTTGAAGGTACCGTGTGGGGTCTTGATTCCTATGACCAATGGGGTGTGGAATTGGGTAAGGTTCTCGCAAAGCAGATTGCTCCAGCTATCTCTCAGAATGATGCAGCACTTGCTGAGCAGGATCAGTCTACTCAGGCTCTCATCAACTTCTATCGCGCACACCGTCACTAGAAATTTTCGTGTACTAGTGCGTTAGGAGCTTACAGAGAACGACGCTTTCTCTGTAAGCTCTCTATATTCTCTATATGAAGTTCCGTGTGAGTTTCAGCATAAACGACTAAAGGGCTTGGTCTCTTCTTATGGGAAGAAAACCAAGCCCTTTAGCGTACTCCTCTTCTTATTCTTCTCCGCACTTTCTGCTGGGAAAGTGCACCTGCGAGGTCTGTTCTATTCGTCTCTATTCGTCTCTATTCGTCAGATTGAGATGGCTTCGTATTCTGCGCGCCTGGAACACTCATAAAGGAAGTTGACTTGAGATAGTGTTTGCCGGCAGTGATGTCGTACTGAATGAGCTTATAGTCCGCAAGAAGTTGGCGTGTTTTGGCATCCATGTTTCGTGGGTTAATAGCTTTGCCCTTGCCGTCTAGGTACAAGTCTGAGCCAAGAGGCAGTCTTTTCCACTCTTGAATTTTGTTTGCTACGGGCGGTTCCATCGCAGCGACGTGTGCGTGCAATTCCGTAAGGAACGCTTGGAATGGGCTGACCTTGGCATTCAGATGTTCAGCGACCTGTGCTTGGAAAAAGTTAGGCGAAGAGTATGCGGCATTTGTCGCCTTGCGAGCAGCCTCAGCGTTATTAATACGTGATGCTTTATTTGACCAGATAAAATAGTCTGTCTCATGGAGTGCCACACTATTTTTTGGATTTTTCGTAGCAGTCTCGTACGCTGCGGGCAAATGATCTCCGTAAAAGACGAGCGTGATAGGTCTGTTAATGGCGTCAAGCTCATCGAGGAACTTTTGCGTTGCCTTATCAGTGTACTCAAGCCCTTTAGCATATGTCTGAATTTTTTGTGTTTCAGAAGTTGTAAGTGGCTTTTGAGTGGTGCTTGACGCTTTGACCTCATTATTGTTGTACCAATTTTTGTATGGCATGTGGTTTTGCATAGTAGACATTTGGATGAACCTTGGGACACGAGGTTCTTCGTTCTTCAGTGAGTTGATGACGGCTGTATACAGCGACTCGTCAGAGATATAAATCCCTCGATCGATTTTCTTCTGTGGGTCGAGCACGAGCGGTCCGTCTTTTGCAGTGAACGAATTGAAACCGAACTTTTCGTAGTCAGCGTTACGAGAATACACTTTCGAATTATGCGAGTGGAATCCGGAAGTATTCTGCTGGAGCCAGGAATTTGCTACGATAGGCGCCCATGAGGCTTGAGGTACGATTTGCTCCATAGGAGATGTGAGGGCAGGGGAGAAGTTGGCCATACTCAAACCGCTGAGAGTCATATACTCCTGATTTGCCGTGCCGCCGCCGAAGCCGGCAGAGAGCATGAGTCCGGAGGTAGTGTTCTTTTTAATGGCGTTAATACGCGGTATGACGTCTTTATTCAGTTTGACTCCCGGCACGCGAGCGGGATTTGAAAATGACTCGGAGAGGAGGAAGATAACGGTCGAATTTGTCAGTGTTCCTGTGCGAGTAGCGTTGATTGATTGAGCACTATTGGCATAGTGCTGCGCGAGTGCGAGCATGGATTTTTGAGAGTAGTCATGCGGCTTGTGCATGACCTTAGGATTGATGAGGCGCGCAAAGCCGATGGCGGTACCGTTCGCTTTTGCATCAGTTTGTGAATCCCAAAGCTTAGGAGAATCGGAGAAGAAATCTGCTGTACGGTTTGCCCAAGAGTCGATAGTAGCCATCTGGATAACGAAGGTAGTGACAAGTGTGATGCATACTGCACTAAGCAACAAACGAGCAACAGTGCGGTGCGACGCTGCAGAAAGATTGATGAAGCGTTTACGTGTGTCAAGAATTCCTAAAAGGAGTACAAGGAGAAGAGGAGACAGTGAGCACGCAAGAGTGATAAGGAAGAAGTCAGTAAAATCAAAAGCGATAGCTTCCATAAAATTATAGATGTTGTTCATCAAATTCCACTTAAAATCTGCTGGGAGCACGATGTTTTCAAAGACGTTGAGTTTCAAAAATTCAGCAGAGGTGAACAGACCGATGAAAGTCATATAAAGAGCCGTCCCTATCCAGAAACGGTTTGTTAGCAAAATGAGGCTGATATATACGAGCCCGAGAAGTAAGAAATTAGTGACAAATTGGAACTGTCCAGTGAAAACTTTCGTGATAAACGATATCGCGACGGATACAGATGGATTAAGCTGCACAGAAAGTTGAAGTAGGATGATGGCGACGGTGTTGAAGATAACGAACCATAAACCGTATGCTACATTGCTGAAATTATGGCGAAGTGTAAGCTTTCGTGGCATATTTTCTTGCATATTCTTTACCTCCGCGTCAATCATATCGGAGAACGGATTTTTCTACACGCTATGAAGCGCAATTCGGGGGAATTATCAGGGTAAACACTGAGAAGTAGTTTTTCGTCTATGAACTCCCCTATACTTGCAGGTATACGTGTGATTTATTCACACATTCAGTGTAGATATCTCCTTTCCTTGTAGCGATTTGTGTTTATGGGACGGAGTGTTGTGCATACGAAAGGTCACACACGTGGCAAATAGCAATCTTGCAGATATGAAACTACCGGAGCTGCGCGAAATCGCGAAGCAGATGCGCTTGAGGGGGATTTCCACTCTGCGCAAGCCAGAACTTATCAACGTCATTGAAAGTGCACGAAGCGGTGCTGCGGCTCCAGCAGGTATAAGTGTTAAGAAGATACCAGATGCTGAGATGAAGAAGTCACCATCGAGCATTAAATCTGTAGAAGTGCCAAGTAAAAAGGTGCCTGAGACAATCGATTTGAGCATTGATCTTCCTAAGCACCCACGCCGTAAGTCAGCTCCTCTCGATCCTGACGAGCAGGCAGCACACGAAGCAAGTCGCCATCAGGTTAAAGCAGATTTGGATGATATCCTCTCCGCTCTTCCTGACCGTTCTGAGCGTGACCGTGCTCAGGCACTTGAAGAATCTGCTCAGAAGCGTGCTGAACGTGGTGCTTCTGCACATGATCGACGTAACCGTTTATCTCGCTCTGATCGTCAGCAGTTAGACGCGCAGACTGAAAATACGGATGAAGAGGAGAATTCTGAGCGTCCTGAACGCTCAAATCGCCGTGACCGTGACCGCTTTAATCGCGAGGATCGAGCAGAGCGTGGTGACCGTCGTCGTGGTCGTGATTACACGCGTGACCGTAAGAATAAGAATGGCGTTTCTTCTCACGATGCGGAAGACTCTTCTGCTGAAGAGCCTCAAGAAGAACTTATCCCAGTCGCAGGTGTCGTTGATATCCTCGAGTCATATGCGTTTGTGCGCACCTCAGGCTATCTTCCTGGTCCTAATGATGTGTATGTCTCCATGGGGCAGGTCAAAAAATACGGACTTCGCAAGGGCGATGCTGTACGCGGTTTTATTCGTGCCACTCGTGAGGGAGAGCGCCGTAATCAGCGTCAGAAGTTCGTCCCGCTGCAGTCCATCGAGTCTATTAACGGTCTAACGTTGGAAGAAGCTGCAACTCGTCCACAGTTCTCTAAGCTGACGCCTTTGTATCCTCAAGAGCGTTTGACGATGGAAACCCAGCCAAATAACATCACTGGGCGCATTATGGACATCGTGTCTCCAATTGGCAAGGGGCAGCGTGGCCTTATCGTATCTCCGCCAAAAGCTGGTAAGACTATTACTTTGCAGTCCATCGCTAATTCAATTACTGCAAACAATCCTGAAGTTCACTTGATGGTCGTTCTTGTAGACGAACGTCCTGAGGAAGTGACCGATATGGAGCGCACCGTTCAAGGTGAGATTATCGCTTCGACTTTCGATCGCCCAGCTACAGATCATACTATCGTGGCAGAGCTCGCTATCGAACGCGCTAAACGCCTTGTAGAGCTTGGTCAAGATGTAGTTGTGTTGCTTGACTCTATGACACGCTTGGCTCGTGCTTACAATATCGCAGCTCCAACTTCTGGTCGTATCCTCTCTGGTGGTGTGGATGCTCAGGCGCTCTATCCTCCAAAGAAATTCTTCGGCGCTGCACGAAACATTGAGAATGGCGGTTCCTTGACCATTATCTCCTCTGCATTGGTGGAGACTGGATCGAAGATGGATGAAGTCATCTTCGAAGAGTTCAAGGGGACAGGAAATATGGAGCTTCGTCTTTCTCGTGATTTGTCCGAGAAGCGTCTCTTCCCAGCAATTGACATCAATGCTTCCTCTACTCGCCGTGAAGAGCTCATCACGGACCCAGCTCAGATGTCTATCATCTACCGCTTACGTCGAGCGTTGGGTGGTTTGGAGCCTGAAGCTGCGTATCAGCAACTCGTGGGTCGTTTGAAGAAGACTCAAACCAATGCTGAGTTCCTTAAAGCGATGGCTCAAGGAAACTAAGCTTTATCAAGTTTTAGTATCGTAGGCAGCTTTTCTGGGCAAGTTTGTTCAGATGGCTGCCTTTTGTGTAAGGTTAAGGCATGATGGAGAACGTTGAAGACGCGATGGAAGACATCCAGAAAGATATTCAGGAAGTTTCGGGCGATACTGCGATTTCAAGCGCGAATGTTTCATGTGAAACATCGGGGGTCGTAGCTGAAGCTACGCATGGGATTGAAGAGCAGCGCGCTGTCATTGATGAAGTAGATGAGCAAATTATTCGCTTACTTGCGCGACGATTTACAGCTACGCGCCAAGTGGGGCTTTTGAAGGCTAAAGCAGGTTTTGCGGCTCTTGACTCTGTTCGTGAAGAACACCAGTTGGAGCGTATGACGGTGCTTGCGCGTGAATGTGGACTTGAGGAGGAGATCGCCCATGCATACCGCGACTTCGTCGTTACCGAGTCAAAGAAGAGACATAGAAAGATTGCTGAAGAACATAGTACATAGGCATAGCTGTGCGAATCCTCGCAGGGGTATTAGTTGTTATTTGCTAACAGTGAGCATAGCAATAAGTATGGTAAATGAGGAATTTTAAGAGAATCAGAAACAGAGAAAGGTGTCTCTCATCAAAATAGTGAGAGACACCTCTAGTTTTACAGTTCAATGCCTTGCGTATCTTACTTCTTTGCTGGAGCCTCTCCAAGCTCGGAAGTAGTAGCTACGATTTCGTCCGCATTAGCATCCTCAGCGGAGAGATCCGCGACCGTCAGAGTGACTGTACCAGTGACCTTAGCTGCTTCATAAACATCAGCAGAAGCTGCCTCAACCATTGGGATAGCCTTCTCGTCAAGTGCAAGAGTTGCCGAGAGGATTGGTGTCTTCATAGAGACCTTTGCCTCAGACTTAATCTTACGCAATGCTCCGAGTGCACGACCTGCCCACACGAGCACAGAGGCGTCTGCTCCAGCTGAAGCTGAGCGGTAGAGGTCAGGAGTTGGCCAAGAAGCACGGTGTACAGAACCTTCGCCTTCGTGCATCCAGGAGAATACCTCCTCAGTAGCATATGGAAGGTATGGCGCGAGCAAACGTGCGAATGCATCCAAGCCGAGTCCCAGGGTAGTACGTGCAGAAAGAACATCCGCCTCAGAGGGAATGGTGCCTGTTGCGTTTGCAGTACCGTAAGCACGGTTCTTGACGAGTTCGATATAGTCATCGCAGAACTGCCAGAAGAAGGACTCGATAGCTTCGAGAGCTTTAGCGTGATCGTACTCGTTCAAAGCCTTGGTTGCGATGTCGATGACATCAGCGAGTTGAGCCATGACTGCCTTATCGAGTGGGTTAGTGACATCAGATGCCCTCCACTCAGCTGTAGCAGCATTAGCCACATGATGGTTCTCGTCTTCGCGGCCAATGGCAAGTGCAAACTTAGTAGCGTTGAGGAGCTTGATAGCCAAGCGACGACCAATCTTCATCTCGCCAATTTCGTATGCTGCATCAGTACCAAGACGTGCGGAAGCTGCCCAGTATCGTACTGCATCTGCGCCAAACTTGTCGATAGGCTCGGAGGGCACGACGACGTTACCCTTAGACTTAGACATTTTCTTGTGGTCAGGGTCAAGAATCCAACCCGAAAGCGCTGCATGCTTCCAAGGAAGTACACCGTTTTCAAGGTGCGCGCGGACCACAGAAGAGAAGAGCCATGTACGGATGATGTCCTGACCTTGAGGGCGCAAATCCATAGGGAATGTAGCGTTGAAGAGCGCTTCGTTCTCTTTACCCGGCTCTGCCCACTTGGTCACTATCTGTGGAGTCATGGACGAAGTAGCCCATGTGTCCATAATGTCCTTTTCTGCGGTGAAGCCGTTTGGCTGGTCACGCTGATCTTCGGTGTACCCCTCTGGCACATCGATAGTTGGGTCGATTGGAAGAATATCCTCGGATGGAGTGAGTGGATGAGCGTAATCGACGTCGCCATCGGCGTTGACTGGGTACCAGAGTGGGAATGGAACGCCGAAGAAACGCTGACGGGAAATGAGCCAGTCACCATTCAAGCCGTTAACCCAGTTCTCGTAGCGTACGCGCATGAAGTCAGGGTGGAATTCAAGCTCTTTACCGCGCTGGACAAGCTCTGCATTCAAAGCACGGTCAGTACCACCATTGCTCAAATACCACTGGCGGGAGGTAACGATTTCCAAAGGCTTATCGCCCTTTTCGTAGAAGTTCGTCATACGCTTTGTAGGAGTCGGCTCACCTTCAAGATCGCCAGATTCGCGAAGTGCATCTACGATGATTTTGCGGGCAGAGAAAGTGGTCTTTCCGGCAAGTTCTTCAAAGAGTGCGCGGCCCTTCTCATCTTCAATCCAATCTGGAGTGGTCATAGAAAGACGACCATTGCGCTGGATAATAGAGCGTGTTGGAAGATTCAAATCACGCCACCACTGGACATCAGTGACATCACCGAAGGTACAGCACATAGCGATGCCCGCACCCTTATCCATTTCTGCTGCTGTGTGAGCTACGACGGGAACCTTCACACCGAAGAGTGGAGAATAGACTTCCTTGCCGAAGAACTTCTGGTAGCGTTCATCATCAGGATGAGCAATCAATGCTACACAAGCAGGAAGAAGCTCTGGACGTGTGGTCTCAATATAGATAGGGGAGCCGTCCTCTACGAGATGGAACGCCACCTTGTGGTAGAAGCCATCGTACTCGCGAGATTCAAGTTCAGCCTGAGCAACTGCAGTCTGGAATGTGACATCCCACAGACCTGGGGCTTCCTTCTGATATGCCTGTCCGCGAGCAAGATTGCGCAAGAAGCCTTTTTGTGCTACGCGACGAGGATGCTCGCCAATGGTGTGGTAGGTATTTTTCCAGTCTACAGAAAGACCCAAGGTACGCCACAGTTTTTCGAAGAGCTTTTCATCTTCTGCAGTGAGCTTCTCGCACAGTTCGATGAAGTTCTGGCGAGATACAGGAACCTGGTCCTTAGCTTGAATTTTCTTGGTTGTACCCTCAAATGGTGGCTTGAAGTCTGGGTCGTACTTCAGCGAAGTATCGACGCGCACGCCAAAGTAGTTTTGTACGCGACGTTCGGTAGGCAAACCATTGTCGTCCCACCCCATTGGGTAGAAGACGTCAAAACCATTCATACGCTTGAATCGCGCGATAACATCGGTGTGAGTGTAGGAGAATACGTGACCTACATGAAGACTTCCCGAGACAGTTGGCGGTGGCGTATCGATGGAATATACAGCCTTACGGTCACGAGTATTTCTAAAAGCGTATGTCTGATTTTCTTCCCAGTATGCGCCCCACTTGTCTTCGAGACCCTCTACGCCAGCCTTGTCTGGCAGCGCGGTCAAGTGCGCGGACACACTGTTTTTGTCTACATTCTGGTCATTAGTCATGGAGTCGAGTTTACGCGGTTTCCGCGACACGCACGCTTTGCTCAGAATTGCTGATTTTTTAGTGAGAATTGCGCGATACAGTGATATTTTCTAATGGTAAGTAGCGTTCGACCATACTAGTAGGAAGTCCTGTGAGAGTGGACTTTGATGCGATGACAGGCGTCTCGCTATAGAGCCAGATGATAGGCACGTCTTGAGCAAGAGTATCTGCCACGGTCTCTGTTGCCTGCGCGTAAGCTGCCTCAGTTTCCGCACTCTCGACGGCATTCCATTGGCTCTCGATAGAGGAGTTTGTGTAATTGATGAAGTAGTTTGGGTCTACCATAGTACCTATGTCATGGCTTGACGTGTAATCGACGATAGCCATATCAAATTGCTTCCTGCCGATTACTTGGTCGTTCCACTCTTCGTCACTCAAACCTCGCGCTGTGACCGTGCCGCCTACTTGAGTGAATTGCTGAATAAGGATACGAGCGAGTTTGTCTGCTCCTGAACTTGTCTTATACGCCAAAGTGAGATTTCGCGCATACCCGAAATAAGATAGAAGACTTCGTGCATGAGTGAGATTTGCATCTGTGGGGTATGTTTTAAATCCAGGGTCTAGCTCAGCTACGGGTCCGCCGATAGGATTGGCGCTAATGCCAAGCTGATTGATGACCGAAGTGCGGTCAAGCATAGCGTTATATCCTTGGCGTATGCGCGTGTCAGAGAAGAGAGAATCAGCGTCATTATTGAGTGCTACGGCCCAGCGGTGAAGGCTTTTTGAGGTGGTAGCAGTCAGGGATTTGTCCGTTTGGAGACTTTCGGAGATTCGTACAGTAGACGAGCTGTTTGGCGTATCGCTCAGCGGAACGATGGCATCGATTGTGCCGCTTTTCAGTTCTTGTGCTGCCTGCTGTGCGTCAGAAATCGTCTTCAGCGTCACCGTAGATGCGTAATTCTGGGATCCGCGCCAGTACTGTGGGTTAGCACTCAGAGTGAGTGACTTTCCTGCCGAGAAGTGTGCTACGGTGTAAGGTCCAGAACCAATTGCCATTTGCGATTTGTCATAGTGGGCTTCACTGTCATAGATAATGCCTGCACGAGTGCTCAGTGCCCACAAAAGCGTAGGGTCACTCTGGCTGAGAGTGAGAGTAACCGTGCTGTCTTTGCCTGCTATATTTGTAATGCGAGCTAGAGCATCTGCTCCTTGAGTGTGCTGCTGAATGGTCTGCTGAAGCGAATACACTACGTCTGCACTGTCCAAGACATGGCCGTTTGAGAAACGCATATGAGGGTAAAGCGTAAAGGTGTATGTCTTCTTATCTGCAGAAATATTCCACGACCGAGCAACTCCAGTCTGCGTCGGCTTGTTTACATCATCGTGGCCGACAAGAGTTTGATACACATTAGGAACGAGAGCCTGGTCCACAGCGGTAGAAGAGTTGGTAGTCACATCGAGGGACGTGAGCGGTCGAGAAGTGGCAATGGTCAAGCTTGTCCCATTCCCATTCTTGATATGAGAGAAAGCGGCAAATGGACCGATTCTGTGTATATATCCCCACACGCAGCCGATAATCAGTGCAAGGACAACGATGACTGATACAAAGATAACTGCTGGATTTACTCTACTTTTCTCTTCACCCATAGAGCACTAGTTTACGGTATTAGTCGATAAACAGTCCAAAACTCGGGCAGGTTTTACGCAGCGGACACACGAGACATTCTGGTTTGCGAGCATGACACGTAGAGCGTCCGAAAAGGATTAAACGATGAGAAACATCCTTCCACTGCGAAGGTTCAAAATGCTTCGTAACCTCTTTTTCAATTTTTACGGGATCAGGATTTTTGAGTGTCCACCCACTACGCCAATGTAAACGCCCACTGACTCGGGTGACATGCGTATCTACAGGGAATCCTGGTTTGTCAAAAGCGTTGCCAAGGACGACATTTGCGGTCTTACGTCCCACGCCGGGGAGAGTAGTAAGCTCTTCCATCGTTTGCGGAACTTCTCCGTTGAAATTATCAACGAGCGATCGAGCAATATCAACAGCATGGACTGATTTTGCGCGCCAAAAACCAATGGAATGAATAATCTGACCGATAATTTCCACATTTCCCTCAGCCATTTTTTCTGGCGTTGGATAGAGATCAAAGAGCTCAGGAGTGACCATATTGACACGTTTATCTGTAGTCTGCGCGCTGAGCATAGTGGCGATGAGAAGCTCAAAAGGATTGCGAAAATCTAAAGCCGGTTGAGGATTGGGGATAGTCTCGCAAAGAATCGCATACTCGTGTTGGATACGCTCATCGCGCTCGCGAGCAGTTTCACGTGAAGTAACCATAGTGGTATTTGATGATACTCCTATGACTTTTGTTTCGGGTGTACACTTTGTGGAGGATCGAAACGGTAACCAACATTGCGTACGGTGCCTATGACATATTCAAATTCCACTCCAAGCTTTGCGCGCAATCGTCTCACATGGACATCTACAGTGCGCGTTCCACCGTAATAGTCGTAACCCCATACTTCTTGAAGGAGCTGACTACGGGTAAAGGCGCGTCCGGGGTGCATAACGAAATATTTGAGGAGTTCAAACTCTTTATACGCTAGGTCTAATGGTTCTCCGCGGAGAGTAGCAGAGTAGCCGATGGTATCTACTTCTAGCTCCCCACACGTGATGATTCCATCGCGCTCTTGTGAGACTGCATCTCCATGAGCTTCAAAGTTTGAAGTGCTTGCAGAGGAATTAAAAGAGTGCGATTTCGATGTGGGCGGCGTCGATTGCATCGAAGCGGTGTGCAATCCGCCTCCAGTGATGATACGCACGCGAGTTTCTACCTCGGCAGGGCTGGCTGTGTCGACGACAAAATCTGTGGCGTTCCAACTCGCATTAAAGCCAAGGCAACCTCCTTCGCTCAAGATAACGATGAGGGGGACTTGTATGCCTGAAGCTTCGGTGAGGGAACACCATTGCTTTGCTGAGGCTACTTCGTGCCGCGCGTCAACGAACACGATAGTGTTATCCGGTATGCGCACTATTGATGATGTATCTGCGGGTAGTACGCGGACGCGGTGCTGGAGAAGTGCTAAAGCAGGTAATACACTTGCAGGGTCTTCGGCGTTAGTGATGAGAGTCAAATCACTCATAGTCACTCCTTTACCAGTTTGCCCTGCTTTACGATTACTATGAATAATACTAAATACTTCGCACGATGTGAGTGTGTGATAGTCCAAGGAGCGAATATGACGAAGAATCAGAGTGTTCTCACTGCAGGCATCGTGGGGGCGGCAGCTACTGCGCTTATGTGTTTCGTGATATTTTTTATCGCCTTAATCGGTCAAAGTGATTTTGTTCCTTGGATAACGGCCGCTATTGTACTTGCGGTTGCAGGAGCTTTTGTTCTGCTTTATCCAGCAGAAATTTATACACGAACTGCTGGTGTCTCTCGTATTTTTGGTTTTGCAACGGCACTTGCAAGTATCATAGCTGCACTTGTAACGCGCTCGCTCGAACGTCTTGGTATCGCAATTCTCATGCTGATGTTTATCAGTATCGCTGGAGGATTCCTCTTCGAAATGCTACGTAAAGAACGCGTAGAGCTTATTAAATCATTATCGCAAATTGTCTTTATGAGCTTTGCGGGATTATGTGCATCGGGCTGGATAATACTTGTGCAAGCAGTGGTCTTAGTGGCTTATCACATGGCTATAGTTGGGGGAATTGTCGTCGGAGTCCTCGTATGTGCTCTCTTCATAATGCTTACGTGTGCTCTTGCACGTGGGGCCGGCGATAGTGCTACCAAGGGGACGAGCATGTCCGCATCTGTGTGGGGGTATATGTTTGCTGTTCCTGTGTTTTCTGGGATTTTTCCGCTGATAATGGTACTTGTATGCGCCCTTATGGAAAATCTCCGCTAGTATCGGTGTGCTGTTTTGTCGGAATAGCGCACTTGCTCTTGAGGGTGGAAACTACGGTTGCCAGAGGATTGCCATTCTCTCTTGTGCATAGTTTATGTGGCTTAATACGATAAAGGGCTTTCTCGCTAACGCACAGGGAAGTACGTTTTTGAGAAAACCCTAAACTTTAAGCAGCGAAAAGTAGATAGAAAATAAAGAGAAAGAGACGTGACTTAAATCTTACAAAATTACATCACAATTTTGCAAAACTCATTATCGCCCATCTGCTTGTCTATATTGTCATTGTCTATATTCCGCTTACTGTGCTTGATTATTTGGCATCCGCAAGACGCTTGCGAGCAGCTACGATTTCTTCCTCAGCCTTGTCTACAGAAGTCCAGTAAGATCCTGGGAGAACTTCCTTACCTGGTTCAAGAGCCTTGTACTGATTGAAGAAGTGCTCGATTTCCTTCTTGTGGAATTCGTTGACATCATCAATATCTTTGATATCGTCAAAGCGTGGATCTGCTGGTACACACAGAACCTTATCGTCGCCGCCAGCTTCATCAACCATGTGATAAAGTCCCACTGCTCGGCACTCTACGATGCAGCCAGGGAATACTGAATTTGGAATCATTACGAGAGCATCGAGTGGATCACCATCTTCGCCGAGGGTGCCTTCGATGTAACCATAATCATCTGGGTAGCCCATAGAAGTGAAGAGGGTACGGTCGAGCATGATACGACCGGTTTCGTGGTCTACTTCGTATTTGTTCTTTGAGCCGCGTGGGATCTCAACGAGAACGTTAAATGTTTCTGCCATTATTTCTCCTTGGAGAAGGGTCATTTACGCTTGTATTCAAACGTATTAGTTCTTTAGCTTACTTGTCACTCAGTATAAGACGCACTGTACGCTGTGCGCTCTCGCATTTCGTACACGCAGTATATGTATGTTTCATGCGCCACGGTTATCCACATCGGTACACATTTATTCTGTAAGTTTCTAGGAACGTACACTTTGCTGCACGCTTGAAGTACTCATTCGTTTATCGTCAACGAGATAAAACGGGACAAAAGAGAAAGGAAACTTTCATGATGAGACGACGAGTACGACATGCTGTGCGGTGGTGTGCAGCTTTGATTGCCATAGTTGCTGTATGTGCTATGCCAATTATTGGCATGCATGTGCCGAAAGCCTTTGCGAAGAGTTCCTCGGGCACTCTTACTGCGGCTAGTCCATCGCTATCTTTACATGCGCCGCAAGAGCCGGAATTATGGCTCGGTGTCATAGCTGTCACTTCCCAAGGTGACTATGTGTACTGTAAGCAGTGGGGAATTGACTCAACTTTGACTTTTACTAATTCTGTACGATTACCAGACACGCCTCAAACTAGGTCTATGGCATATCTTCTTAATCACTATCGGTCAAGTAACGATGCTTTAACTCAAGCTGCTCTGGGTTATCTTGTGCATGATTACTTTGAGAGCGACCAGACTCGCGATGCGAAGTGGATACCGCATCGTGACTATTTGAAACAGAACATTCCTGGACTAGAGCAGCGCGTGAATCAGCTCTGGGATGAGGGCACGTCGCATGCCGTTGAAAGTGCTACAGCTACAGTGTCTTATGCCCTAGAAAAGCGTAAGGGCAAGGTCAGTATCCAGCTCGTTAATGCGCAGAAGCAGACGGTATCCGGTGTCAAAGCGACAGTTACTCTCAATGGCCCTGCAAAGTTCGTGTCTACAGGGACGCAGAATATTCAAATGACTTCAAGCAATACACCTCAGGATTTTGACTGGGTAGCCGCGGGACAAGGTGAGGTCAGCGCAGATGTGAGTGTTGACGTAGGAACCTTAGACTCTCTTGACTCTCGTCAAGATTTCATCCGACTTGGTGATATGACCCAAGCAAGAATGACGGCGGTAAAGTTTGATGTTAAAAAGTCGTTCCAACCGACAATACAGACGAAAACTCCTACTGCTGTCTTGAAGGAAGGTGTCGTCCCAGAAGACCATGTGCAGTTAACTGTACGAAATAAAGCTTTGTGGGAAAAGGGAATAAGTTTCAAAGCAACAGGCTATCTTTACGCTGATATGACGGCACAGGATATGCAAGCGCTGCTTACATCACAGGAGGCTCAGGTCAAGAAGAGTGATACTGCCGATAGTTACCTTTCTAGGCTTGATTCACTCCACCTCAAACGCAAAGCTGTGGCACAGACTACAATTTCAGAAATTGATACCGACTACACGGTCAGTGCGCGTACATTAGGGAATCAAAACCTTCCCTATAATCGGAGTAAAGATAATTTTGCAAGTTGGGTGTGGGTTATAAAGAAGTCAGATCAGACACCTGAAATGCAAGAATGGATAGACCATGATGCTATTTCTGGACTTTTGGATCCGTTGGAAAGCTACTCAACAGCGCAAAAACTTAGCGTTGACTCTGTCGTGACGGAGCATCATGCGATTGTAGGAACGACACTCAGCGATCGCATTACTGTAGCAGGGTATCCGGATGATCATGGTATATATAAAGGCACTCCAGGAATGCTGTGGAAACCAGATCTTGAGTTTGCTCAGGTCAGTGTCTATTGGTCCAAAAATAAGCCTGACCGTGCCGAGGCTCCACACGATGATACTGACCACAAACTCGTAGGCACGTGGGACTTTAAGGCTGTCAATGGCACGATTTATGTCGGCGGTGGGAAGCCTGATGGGCATGACAATCCTGTCCATATCAATGCGGAGGCTCCTGGCTACTATGCGTTTGTCTATCACTTTGCGGGGGATTCGCGAGTAGATTCTGTGGACAGTCCGTGGAATGACGAGTGGGAGTGCACTCAGGTTACGCAGGAAGCGACTCCGAATAATGCGCGGATTGTGACGCATGTCAGCAATTCCCACGTCGATAAAGGCGAAAAATTTAATGATGTAGCAGTTGTAACGGGCAGTATAAAGGAAGGGGCTTTTGTTACTTTCACTGCGTATGATGCCGTGGAAAACTCTGAAATGATGGGAACGACGAGATATCTCACTCATGAACGTCATGTGCGTATCACTGCTGACATGAAGCAGAAAGATGGTAGCTACAAAGTAACAAGCCCTGAAGTAAAAACTGACAATAGCGGGACAGTATACTGGAAAGCTACCTTGTGGAATGCGAGGGGAGAGATTCTTGCTTCCCATGGGCTCGGAGTTGAGGGTGAAGAAACGCATGTACAGACTCCACCTCCGGCTACGCCGAAGAATAACCTTGCCCAGACAGGTACTAATGTCGTATCAGTAGCGTCGGCTCTTGCTGCATTTGCGGGTTTTGGAGTGATTACTCTGATGACTTTGGGTGGTCTTCGGTCCAAGATGAACAAATCTCGCAGGGAGTAGAAGTAAGAGGCGAGTAGAAGGCAAGCAAAGCTACACAAATTTAAAAGAGCCAGAGCCTCGCGACACGTCATAAATCACAAGGATTTTGTTCGGTTTGCGTGGCTTTGGTTCTATAAAGTGAAAATTTGAGTGTAGAATGTTAAAAGTCATCGAACGCTGGTGTTTGACGACGTTTCAATGAAGGAGTTGTTATGAAGGCAATTGTTGCCACTAAAGATAAGAAAGCTGCTGTAGTCGATAAGGAACTGCGCCCATTGCGTTATGGTGAAGCATTGCTTGATATGGAATGCTGCGGTGTGTGCCATACTGATATGCACGTGATGCATCAGGATTTCGGTGATAAGACTGGCGTTATTCTTGGGCATGAGGGCATTGGTGTCGTCAAGGAAGTCGCAGAGGGCGTGACGACTTTGAAGATTGGTGACCGCGTATCTGTGGCGTGGTTCTTCCAAGGGTGTGGTCACTGTGAATACTGCACTACTGGTCGTGAGACTTTGTGTCGCGAGGTGCTCAATGCTGGCTACACTGCTGATGGTGGTATGGCTCAGGAGTGCATTGTTCCTGCAGATTATGCGGTCAAGGTTCCAGAGGGACTTGACTCTATGGCTGCTTCTTCCATCACATGTGCAGGTGTTACTACGTACAAGGCAATCAAGGAGTCTGGTGTACATCCAGGTGAATGGCTCTTGATTTCTGGCCTTGGTGGCTTGGGAAACCTCGCATTGCAGTATGCGAAGAATGTTTTCCAGGCTAAGGTTATCGCTGTCGACATTAATGATGAGCAGCTCGAGTTTGCGCGTAAGTTTGGCGCAGATATGACTATTAACCCATTGAAGGAGGACGTAGGCGAAGTAGTGCAGCGTGAATGTGGTGGTGCACATGGTGCTGTCGTCACTGCAGTAGGTAAGAGCGCATTCAACGGTGCTGTTGATGCTTTGCGTGCTGGTGGCACTCTGGCAGCTGTCGGTTTGCCTACAGAATCTATGGATTTGGCCATTCCTCGTCTCGTTCTTGATGGCATTCGTGTAGTTGGTTCCCTCGTAGGCACTCGTAAGGATCTTGAAGAAGCATTCCAGTTTGGTGCTGAAGGTAAGGTCGTGCCACAGTGCCAGTCACGTCCAATGGAAGACATCAATGACATCTTCGACGAGATGGCTTCTGGTAAGATTCGCGGACGTATGGTCATTGATTTGAAGCACTAAGACATACGAGTGCAGCGAATACTATGTCGTGTAGAGTAGTGAATATCGCGTTGAGCGTCTAGAGCGTGAAACGATGATATAAAATTAGGTGGTGAAAACGTTGTAAAGTTTTCACCACCTAATTTTTTCGACGGCTAGATTGTCTGTCTATTATGCATTCTCACTCGCATCTTCTGAGGCTGCGCGATTTTTGCCATAAATCTCTGGGATAAAACGTTCTTGGTCGTGAAGCCTCCCCCATACAATAGGGCGTCCTTCTTCGAAACTTTTCTTCACATCGAGGATACGCTGGTTTGAAGAGCCTCTGAACTGTAATAATGAATCATGCAGAGTGCTGATATAGCGTCCATCGACGAGTACATCAATGTTGTGGAGAAGCTCTAGTTTATCTGTAGTCTCACCGTCTCGCATGAGCTCCTCCCACGTATAGCCAGTCCAGCACCAGATATCTTTGCTATCTCCAAACTCTGCACGAAAACGGTTAGTAAGCTGCAGGAGCATAGGAGTATTTAAGAGTGGCTCGCCGCCAAGAAGCGTCAGACCCTGAATATAATCATGGCGCATATCTTCTATGATGGCATTTTCAAGTTCTAGGGTGTACTCATGTCCCGCTTGGAAATCCCAAATGGATGAGTTATAGCACTCATGACAGTGGAAAGGGCATCCGCTGACATAGAGAGAGCAACGAATCCCTTCGCCATCGGTCACGATATTACGCTTATAGTCAGCGACCATATTCCGCGTGAGTTTTCTACCATCCCACTGCCCTGCCTTAGGGTTGTTTGCGAGCTCTGTAGGAATAGAAGGGCCTCGGTGAGTCTCATGCGCTGCGAAGTCGCGGTGTGCGCTGGTGCGTGGGTGAGGTGCTCTACCAGTTTTTATAAAGTCATCAGTCACAGCAAAGGTACCTTGTTTTTTCTTACTTTTCTTTCATACTTATAAATTTATAAGAGCCGTAAAGCACAAACTAGAACAAGAGAGCTTGGATTACGATAAATACTCCAAGCTCTCTATGCACAAATGTACTTTCTGATTAGAGCTTACTGCGCGTCATCCCACCATTCGCGGACTGTGCCGTCCTTCAATGTGACATGACCAGTCTCGCCTGCCATATGCTTGACACGGTGGGCAATCTCTTCATGACGACCATGAGCCATTGGGCGCTGAACAGGATTTCCAAGGTATCCGCAGGTGCGCTTTGTGACGTTGCACTTATTAGGATCGCTATTGCCACACTCTGGGCACTTGAAACCAGTCTCTGTCGGCTCGAAATCACCTTCGAAACCACACTCGAAGCAGTGATCAATTGGTGTATTTGTACCTAAGTAACCGATGCCTATCTCATGCGCGTAGTCCCATACAGCTTCAAGTGCCTTAGGATTGGACTGAAGGCTTGGGAACTCGCAATAGTTGATGAATCCGCCGTTAGCGAGGTATGGGAAATCGCGCTCGTAGGAGAGCTTTTCCATAGGCGTTGGGCGGAGCCATACTGGGTAGTGGAAAGAGTTGGTATAGAAGTCGTGGTCTGTCACGCCATCGACAACGCCGAACTGTTCCTTATCCAAACGTGCGAAACGATCAGTCAAAGACTCAGCAGGAGTGGAGTATACAGAGTAGTGGTAGCCTTCAGCCTTATCCCACTGCACACACAAGTCGTGCATACGGCGGACGATTTCGAGAGCAAACTCTTTGCCATCCTCATCCCATGAATGGTCTTTCATCCAATCTTTACCATAGAACATGGCGACTGTCTCGTAGAGACCAATGTAGCCAAGGGATACAGTAGCGCGTGAATTGTTAAAGAGCTGATCTACATTATCGCCAGGCTTCAAGCGGCCAAATGCGCCATACATGAAGAGAGTAGGGGCGTTGATAGGAGTAGCTTCCTTGCAACGCTTGATACGGAACTGCAAAGCCTCATGTGCTACTTCCATACGCTGATCGAAGAGTTTCCAGAAACGTTCCTTTTTGCCATGAGATTCAAGAGCAATACGCGGAATATTGACGGTTACTACACCAAGGTTGAGACGTGAGTCTGCCACATCTTCGCCAGTGTTTGGATCGGTCCACCCATTGAGGAAGGAGCGGCACCCCATAGGCGCCTTAAAGGAACCAGTAATCTTTACAATGTTTTCGTAGAAGACGACATCAGGATACATGCGCTTCGTAGCACACTCAAGAGCGAGCTGCTTCATATCGTAGTTAGGTTCACCCTCTTTAGCGTTGACACCGTTCTTAACAGTGAAAACAAGCTTAGGGAAGATAGCGGTATGACGGTCCTTACCCAAACCACGGATACGAATCAAAAGAATAGCGCGCTGAATTTCGCGTGCAAACCAATCCTGCCCAAGTCCAAATCCAACGGTTACAAATGGAGTCTGACCGTTGCTAATGCGGTTCGAGTTAATCTGATACTCCATGGTCTGCATCGCATCGTAGATGTTCTTGCGAGTGAGAATCTTTGCGTAAACTTCACGTACCTTTTCCAGCTCATCAATATCGTCGTGGAATGGGGTATCCATAGGGAGTGGTTCACGATTCTCGAAGTGCAACCAAGCTGCTTCACGTTCCTTAAATGCTGAAATAGCACGCTGAGCTACATCGATAGGCTCACCGTCCGGGAAGATAGTACGAGCCATCTCGAGGTTCTTGTCATAATCAAGCCGAGCATAACGTGCAAGCATCTCGTCTGCACGGTTCACTGTCTGACCACCGTACTGAGATCCAGCGATGTCCTTGATAATCTGGGTAATCTGAGTTGCAGCGGTGCCAATGGACTTAGGTGAGTCCATCATCGCGTTACCGAGCTCAAAGCCTTGGGCAAGCATGTTGCCAAAATCTGGCAACGAGCAGTTTGTCATAGGAGTGAATGGACTGTAATCCGCATCATGGAAGTGAATATCGCCCTTAATATGAGCATTTGCAACTTCGGGAGGGAGCATACTCATCGCGCTCGCCTTAGAAACTGTGCCTGCAAGAAGGTCGCGTTGTGTGGCGTAAACGTTCGCATCTTTGTTTGCGTTCTCATTCATGATGGTTTCATCACGGTTGACAAACTTCTTGATAGCCTCGTTGATATCACTCGCCTTAGCGCGTGCAATGTCCTTGTTTAAACGCCATGATGTGTATGCTTCAGCAATATCGTAGAGGTGATTATTAATGAGCGTGTGCTCGACAGCGTTCTGGATATCGTCGATGCGTACGTTTCCGTTGTAGCGACCAGTAATAGCGCTTTCTACGTAAGAAGTCATCTCGTCGATGTGGCGCTCGTTGACGGAGTCAATCTCTTCGCCCACAGCTTTAAAAGCAGCTTCCATAGCATGCTTGATGTTCATTCTGTCGAATGGAACGATACGGCCGTCACGCTTCTCTACCCTAATCTCTGTAGAAGTTACCGGTGCTTCGGCTAATGCAGTTGTAGGTGTCATGTTCTGTCGCTTTCGTCTGTCACGGATGCGCTGCACGAATGTACGTGTTGCGCGACTGATATATATTTCTAGTAGCACCGTAAGACCTAAATATTGATGTAAAAATTTAATGAAATACTATATATAGTGGTTGAGAGTGGTGTGGGTAAATGTGGATAACTTTATAGTTTGGCTCAATTTGCGGTGTGTTGTTGGGGATAAAAAATCGAGATTATGATGGTTATCCACTAAATATTGATGAGTGCTGCGACACACGTGTGATGTACTTAACATAAAGATTTAAATGTCTCACTTGTCGGTTACGTCGTCCAATTACCCTTGATATTTCAAGGGTTTTAAGTACTTTTATAGTAAAATACAAGAAAGCCACGTCTGAGTTTGGTAGACGTGGCTTCGAGCTTTGCAGAGAACTTTAAGGGAACTCTTTTTGTGAAAACCTCCAATTTAAGAAATAATATGAAGATTTTCATGGGTTTATCGAAAGTCTGTAATGTTTTCTGCTGGGATTCGTGGGGAAGTATGAGGCTCTTCGGCTGCTTTTCCGATAGTCATCATAAGTGCAGAAGAGTAGCGTTGAGGGTCGATGCCTAGTACTTCTGGCATCTTTGCCCAGTCGAAACCGGTCATAGGGTTAGTGTCGTAGCCATGCTCGCGCGCGACGGTCATGAGCTGCATCGCTACGAGTCCGGTATCTACTCGGGAGATGTAAGCCATGCGTTCAGCTGGTATAGGGTCTATAACATTGTGAATGTAGGAAGTTACCTGTTGAGCTACTTCTTGTGGCATGTGCCCCTCAGTGACAGCCTGTTCATAGATGGAATCGGTGTGCTGAGCTGCTTCGAGATCATTGAAAATGAAGATGGTTGCAGATGCGGTATCGGTCTTTTGGGCATTGAGCTGGACATAGTCGTGAATCTTCGCCTTGCCTTCGTCGGTGTCTACGACTACGAATTTCCATGGCTGAAGGTTAAAAGCTGATGGTGCTGTGACTGCTTCGTTAAGCATGTCAAGTATCTCTTCGCGGGAAATTTTTACTTGTGGGTCATACTTTTTGACACTGTGACGTTCAAGTACGTTATGGTGAAAATCATTGTTAAACATAATGTCTACAATACTTGTCGTATTCTGCCAGAGAGGTAAGAATAGCGCATGGCATAATTTATGTTTAAGACGGGAATGGTGTAAATGTAAAAGAGTGTAGTCGGAAAATCCCCAACTACACTCTAGCGTTATAACTTTTGCGTTCTTTAAAGAACGCTCTGCATGTGAGTATTTATTACAAGGAGTTTTTACAACCCTGCCTCAAACGCAAGTTCTTCATTATAGTTCACATCCTTTGTTTCCTTAGACATGTAAAGGGAAATCAAAGTGAGAATAGCGGCAACTGCAAGATAAACGCCAACCATCCAAGTTGATCCGCCTGCAGCCTTCCACAAAGCAACTGCAATAATTGGTGCCAATGCTGCTCCAAGGATGGAGGAGACGTTGTAAGCAATAGCAGAGCCGGTGTAGCGCACATTCGTAGGGAACATCTCAGGGAGGAAAGCACCCATTGGGCCAAAGGTAATGCCCATAAGGATGAAACCTACGATGAGGAATACTTCTACAAGCCAAGGCATAGCAGAAGTACCATGCTGGAAGTCAAGAAATACTGGGAAAAGCAGGCCGAAAATGGCGATAGCATAAGTGACCCAAATCAGAAGTTTTCTGCGGCCAATCTTATCGGCCCATGGGCCTGCTACGAGTGTGAAAATGCCAAAGAAGACCACTCCGACAATCTGCATAAGGACAAATTGGGTATATGGAATTCCAAGACCCATCTTTTCTTTAGTAGCGGTTCCGAAAGAGAGAACCCATGTGGTGGTCAGGTAGAAGAGCACGTAAGTAGCGAGCATAGCAAAGGTGCCGAGTACGACTTCCTTGAAATGGAAACGGAAGGTGTCGGCGAGAGGAGACTTTACGACCTTGTCTTGCTCGACAGCGCGCTTGAAGGTCTCAGACTCGTTTAAGCGCACGCGCACCCACATGCCGATAGCAACCATAATTGCTGAGAACCAGAATGGGATACGCCATCCCCATGCGAGGAATGCTTCCGACTGAAGTACAGCACTCGTTGGGTGAGGTAGAGCGAAGTTAATGATAAGGAACAAGCCATTTGCCACGATGAAGCCGATAGGTGCACCAAGCTGTGGGAATGTGCCGTAGAGTGCGCGCTTATTTTCTGGAGCATTTTCGGTGGCGACCAAAGCTGCGCCAGACCATTCGCCACCGAGGGCAAAACCTTGGGTGAGGCGAAGGATGAGAAGGAAGAAAGGTGCCCAAAGACCGATGGTCTGGTAGGTAGGCAAGAAGCCGATGATAAAAGTGGCAATACCCATGGTGAGCAGGGAAATGACCAAAGTGGTCTTACGTCCTAAGCGGTCGCCCAAATGCCCGAAGAAGATAGCGCCAAGTGGGCGAGCTACCATTGCGGCGCCAAAAACAGCGAAGGATGATAGCAAGCTTACGGTGTCGTTTCCTTTAGGGAAGAAGAGCTGAGGAAATACCAAAGCTGCAGCCGTAGCGTATACATAAAAATCATAAAACTCGATGGTTGTGCCCACGAGTGAAGCAGCAATCACTTGGGCAGGTGTATTAATGCCTGACTTTTTTGCTGCAGAAGAAGTCGACGTAGTCACGAGTCGATCCTTTCTTCTCAATCTCTGTCTTAATTTATGCACAATTGGTGCGTATGGTTGTCTACCTGTGCAGACTGTGCATGCTTAAATCATTAAAGGCAGCTAAGATGTTTTGCATCGTTGCTGCCTTTGAGTAGTGATAATGATTATGCTCGTAAGGAAGAAATGTTGCTTAGAAAGCTCATAATGCGAGAAAATTGAGTTTTGTGGGGTGATATGAGGTGCGATGTGTGGTCGCAATATGTGTGGTCACACATGGTCGCGTATAGAAGCTCACGACACGCGTGCTTGACAATACGTGTAATACAAGTAAGCTAGATAAAGCTTGTTTATCAAGCCGACGCGGGGTGGAGCAGCTCGGTAGCTCGCTGGGCTCATAACCCAGAGGTCCATGGTTCAAATCCATGCCCCGCTACGAATAGGGTCGTAGGTTCTACTTTTAAGAATTCTGCGGCCTTTTCTATTTCCGGAACACGCCATGGAGTGGCTTCATTTAATCTCATATTGACCGACGGTCGTGTCATATCTAATACTTCCGCCAATTCATTTTGCGTACGCCTTTGACCCGCCAAAAGCATACGAATATTCATTGTCACAATCTGATTCAATGTCAAATCCATTATTATTCATCTTTCTTTCCTAAAACCAACTAGCCTTTTCATCCTATCGGTTAGTTACATTTATAGTATATCACATATTATGTATTTGTAAAAAAAAACGGACTTGAAACTGTGTAGCGGAACAAGACGTAAAATCTTTTCGCTACGTATTCTAGTCTATGTTTTTATGGTAAAAATCAAAAGAAAACTACTCCCTAATAGTTGGGAAACATATGTTACACATTGGCTGGAATACCTTGAAGCAAGTGGATATACAGAAGATACGATTAGATGCCGCTACTACAAAATCAGTCGGCTTGCGCGCCTACTTAATCAGCCACCAGAAGATATTACAGGACAACAACTTGTTGAGCTTTTTGCACACCAAGACTGGAAACGAGAAACGCGCAAAGGTTATTCTTCAACAATACGCTCGTTTTACTCATACATGATTGAAGAAGAAATTATTGATGTCAATCCAACAGTAAAGTTACCTAAAATTCGTAAAGAATACGCAATACCTCATCCATGTCCTGATTACATCATTCGTGGCGCTTTAGCCCAAGTTAGAGGTAACAAGGAGTATGAAGCCATGCTCAGGCTCGGAGCAGAATGTGGATTACGACGTAGTGAGATAGCACAAGTATCTTCATCCGATATTATGATGCTTAATACTCATCCCCAGCTTCTTGTACACGGTAAAGGACGCAAAGAACGCACTGTCCCCATCGCGCCAGATCTCGCACAAATCATCGCCAACCAGCATGGATACATGTTTTCTGGCAGATGGACCGGTCACGTCGAAGCATCCTATATTGCGCATCACATCTCTCAGCTTCTTGGTAACGGATACTCCACACATAGTCTCAGACATCGATATGCCACTAAGGCATATGAAAGTACACACGACCTTCTCTTAGTATCTAAACTCCTTGGCCACGCTAGTGTAGAAACCACTCAAATATATATCAGTCTCACATTCCCTGATAGCAGTGCCATTACAGAAGCTGTTCGCCTCTAAAACAAGACAATTTGAGGGGAACACACGAGCATATTGACTTTATATCAAAAAGTTGTCAATCGCATTCTCACTACTATGTATAAAGCAAAAGTCATCGAGATTAGGAAAGAAAAATTAGAATGACACTAAGTATGTATATATCTTTCACCTGAATATTTACGAATCAAATAAAACTGTATAGTAAAAACATAGATAGAAAGACGAAGGATAATTATGGCTAATATGGATAAAAATCAGATTATTAAACAAGAAACCGAGATTACGAGACTAGATGCTATTTCTGGTCACGGTGACCAGAAGCCAGACAAGAAGAACCGTAAGAAGATTATTCTCATTGTTACAACGGTTGTAGTGGTTGTGGCTTTGCTGGTTTCTGGCATGCTGGGTGTGAAGTCTTTACGCGATTCCAAGACTCAAGCGTGTATCCAGGCAAACAGCGCGTACTCTAAAGCGTGGGCACAGTATGGAAAGATTAAGAAGCTGGCTGATGAAACTGCCAAAACTGTGACAGCAGTTGAGCAGGTTGCAAACGCTAAGACCTACACCACATTCGCTGCTGAATATGGTAAGGCTAAGAAAATACGCAAGGCGCAGTCTTTGAATTGCGCTATCACCTACACTCAGGTTTTCAACGCAAGCACGTCTAGTCTTGATAAGGTTACTGTCCAGCTTAATAAGACCACTAAGGCTCTGAAAAACTCAGCAGTTAATGTTATCAAGTCGAAGAATGTGAAAGACCTTGAAAACACTAAAAACGCAGTCAAGGCGAAGCTTGATGAAATGAATAATCTGCTGAACTCGTCAAACGGTAATGTGGCCGACAATGCTACTCGTGATAACCTGCAAAACCAGATTAACGCTGTAACTGCCGCATTGAATGATAAGAAAGCTACTGTGGAGTCGTTGAATAAGGTTCTTGAGCCAGTCCAGGGCGCTATTGATGGTGTGAATGCGAGCGTGGCAGCGAAGCAGCAGGCAGACGCTGCCGCAGCGGCCGCGGCAGCGGCGCAAGCAGCTCCGCAGGCTCGTTCCCAGTCTGCGGCTCGTACTAGCTCGGGAGCTCCTCGTTCAAGTACTCGTGGTGGGTCTTCTTATAGTGCGCCAGCACAGAATAAGAATTCGGGTGCGGTCGACTGGGATAAGTACCTTGCTGACGGGAAAGCATATAATGAATCACATAGAACGCCTAATCAATGTCGATATATCTACCGCTGTGGTACTGGGTGGAATACCGATGGAACACCAGATGGTGACGGTGATGTAACTAATAGCAAATAGTTTCCATCTTTACTCATTTTCCCTTTACATAGTGGTTGGTTTTAGACGACTTCTAAAACCAACCATTTTTATCAATACCAAATTTTTATTGATATAAAATAAAATTTTTTCATTTTCTCATTACTGAATGTGAAACTTTTTGGTTTCGCATTTCATAATAAGCAATTTGAAAAAAGGGAGACTTTTATGTCGCTTTTCGCTAAGCATAAAAGTATGAGAGACAAGATCCGACAAGGTTCACATCGCGCTCTTGCTGGTATCGTTGTCGCATCAACAATGTTGACAGGATCCGCATTTGCCGCTGGCGGTGCCGGATGGACAGGTGGAAGCACTGGCGGATCTGGCGCATATAAATCGAATACATTCTGGGTTACCGATGATAACCTAGGTTCCGCATCAGATAATGAAGCAGTGGTGCGCGCTATCCAATCAGAAGGTGTAGCCATCGGTAGCTCGGCTACCCGAGAAGCAGCAGCTAGAGCGCAAATTAACGCTGCATTATCGAAGGCTCGTGGTGATTGTGAAACAGAGTATACTGCGCGAGGTGGCACTGGTTCGGCAGACTGCCGCATCTGGGGTGTAGGCTTCACCGCAACAACAGCAGGACCAGGAATCACAAAACCAGAATATAACAATACTTCTAGCGCGCAAGCAACTGGCGCTCAATGGTTATCCGCATGGAACAACGAGACACAGAACGGTACCAGAAAATATAATCACGGCGGTAGCGAATACACAGTGTTTGATGATATTGATTCAGCTAATACACTCGCATCATTCGCTGCTCATGGTATGAGTACACCAAATACTGATTTGATTGTTATCGTTCTTGCAAAAGATCAGCCGAAACTGTGGGACTTTACCCCTGATAAGTCGTGGGTCAAATACTCTAATGGTAAATGGGCAACCGTTATTGACGCGAAGCATACCAACACCACCGGTGCAGACACTCAAACCATCCTTGATGGTGACAAGCTCGGCTCCGTGGTTAATGGTAGCTTGGGTGAGAACCTGGGAGACAGCCTAGGCGAGTTCAAACTGGTGGATGATTACACGGCTGCGGATTATTTGTGGGATCCAGACATGAGCGATGTGCATGTGTATGCTGCTCCAATCCCTGAGGCTTCCACTACCGTTTCCTCAGTCGATGACATCCTTACTAA
>NZ_JBHTHQ010000012.1:0-217362 GCF_042676605.1 Alloscardovia venturai
CCATCCCCCACACCACGCAACCCACACCACCACACACGTTGAAAACACACACCACAACGGCGTGTCGAAAAACACAACACGACCTACAACACAACAAACAAAACAATGTTCTCGCTATGCGGACCAAGTCCCCTAAATTTTTCCACAGCGCACTGTTACACTGAAGACTGACGATTATTTGTCAATTCACAAAGGAGTAAATATGACTCAGAAAAAAGTAGCATTCGTAACAGGTGGTGCGCAGGGCATCGGCGAAGCGACTGTACGTCGCTTGAGTGCTGACGGCTTTGCAGTTGCTATCGCTGATCTCAACCTTGACGGCGCACAGAAGCTCGCTGACGAGCTCAACGCTAACGGCGGCACAGCTATCGCAATCAAGTTAGATGTTTCTGATAAGGATGCTTTTGAGGCAGCAGTTGACGAAGCTGCAGAAAAGTTTGGCGATTTCAACGTTATCGTCAACAATGCAGGTCTCGCACCTACTACTCCTGTAGGCACGGTAACTCCAGAGCAATTTGATCTCGTTACGAAGGTCAACATCGGCGGCACGATGTGGGGAACTCAGGCTGCTACACGCAAGTTCCGTGAGCTTGGTCACGGGGGTAAGATTATCAACGCTTCCTCTCAAGCAGGAGTCGTAGGAAACCCAAACCTCATGCTGTACTGCTCGACAAAGTTCGCAATCCGCGGCATCACTCAGGTCGCAGCACGTGAGCTTGCTTCTGAGGGAATTACCGCTAATGCATACGCGCCTGGCATCGTCAAGACTCCAATGATGATGGATATTGCGCATCAGGTAGCGGTAAATGCAGGAAAAGACGACGAATGGGGCATGGGAACATTCTCCAAAGACATTGCTCTCGGTCGTTTGAGTGAGCCAGAGGATGTAGCCGCTGGTATTTCGTTCTTGGCAGGTCCAGACTCTGACTACATCACCGGACAAACTCTCGAAGTTGATGGTGGTATGCAGTTCCACTGAGTTATAACATTGTTATAGCGTTCTGGATTATAGTGCTCCAGCCGTTGCAAACACTTGAAGTGAACCCTGTAAAGTGGACAGTCCCCCTTCACGGGGTTCACTTCAGCTGTGAGCCGCTTATGAAAATCTCAAACTAACGCGGATTTACGATATCTGAAGTAGCTATCATATACAGGTATATCGCGTCGGACTATCCGTAACTCAGATAAGTCATCCTGCTAGCAAGCCTTATTCAATCCTCTGTCGCGCGTCAAACACTCGACAGACACAGAAAAGTATTACTAGCTGGATTGATTACTCTTTTATCGTAAGAAATTATCGTTATAGACACCATATCCGCATGTCAGACAAGCGTGTTTGCTAAGTTAAACGGCACCTAGAGCATCGGATGTTACAGCGTGTAAGTCTTTGCCAGCCCACACGGCATACCACAAATTGTAAATAACTGTACCCCTGGCTAGCACAGAAAGCTCTGATAGCACTAATTCAACGAAGCTCGAATGAATTATGACGTTGTAAAAATCTGCCTAAGAGTCTGAATTTCGCACGGCAGCATTTCTAGATAACGCCTCCAGCACCACCGTATATATCTCAAGTATGCTGCTGCTAAGCATAATAAGCATTCCATGAAGAAAGTCTCATACTATAAACATCACACGATACCTATAGCTCACACAGTCAGACTACAACAATTAGAATGATAAATTAGGTTTTTATCATCCCTATAGCTCATAAACTATCGGACACTCGCAATCTAGGCAAGGAGGAAAAGTAATGCCGCTTTCCCAAGACATTCAAACAATTGTTAAGCAGTACAGAATTATCCTTACAAGTCTGCGCACACCTAAACTGCGCCAAAGATTCAAAGAATTACTTGAGCTGCAAGACACCCAGAGCAATGTCTCTCCTGTGACAGACACGTCACTGGACAAGCCTTTCCAACAAGTTGACTGGCTCAATACATCACTGACAAACTCACAAGATATCCTCGGGCGCGACATCGATGCGTTGGATGTACTCCTTGGCGAAGATTCCATCATGTATACTTCGCCTATTAGTGAGCTGCCTGTACCATGGGAAGAACGTAAAGCACTCGTACGCTCTATTTGTGAGCGCGTTTTTGCTGTGCCTATCGCTCATCGTGACTGGTTGTCAGAGACCGAGTACAATGCTCGTCTTTCTATGCTTGTCACTGATGCAGTGACGCTACGACGCTATTCCGTCGATATGGGTATCGTCAGACGCAACGATCGAGGAGAAAGATACTGGCTCGTTAAAGAATAGAGCGACTGCTTACCCATTGATATCCATTGATGCCCTTATAAACGTCACAAATAATGTCCCTTATACTGAAGAACAGTAAGTTCCGAGCATAAGGGACATGAGACGTAGAACAATTTGTCTTTCTTTTTATTCCAATACGGGTGATAATCGGCTCTTATTTCTCACTTTCATGGGTTATATGGCCGCCAAACTGTGCTCTTAATGAGGATACTACACGGAGTGTGTCAGCACCTGCGCCCCGAGATACTTGCCGTGCCCACAATGACGTAGCTGTCACAGGTACAGGTACTCCTAATTCAAGAGCAGCCTCCACCATCCACTTTGCTTCGCCAGATTCATTTGCAACTGCTGGCATATTCTGCAACGTCGAATCATCTTGTGCCGCACGAGCAAATAAATCAAGCAGCCACGATTGCACGACCGATCCTTTACGCCATGAAGTCATCACGGCAGCAGGGTCATCAATGAGTTCAGAGCGCATCATGGTTTCGAAGCCCTCACCTAAAGCCTGCATCATGCCGTATTCGATACCGTTGTGTACCATCTTCGCGAAATGCCCCGCTCCTGTAGGGCCCGCAAGAACAAGACCGTCTTCGCCGTCAGGCTTCAATGCTTCGAAGATTGAGGATACTTTCTCAAAATCATACTGGGAGCCACCTACCATTAATGCATATCCACGCGAGTTCCCCCAAATGCCGCCAGATACGCCGACATCCATAAAGTGGATACCTTTCTTCCCAAGAATTTCCGCATGCCGTACATCATCTGTATATCGAGTATTCCCGCCATCAATGACCATATCTCCTTCGGAAAGAAGACCACAAAGTGCATCAACCGTCGTATCTGTCGCAGACCCCGCAGGTACCATTACCCATACAGTTCGCGGCGTTTCAAGACTTGATATGAGGCTTTCAAGTGAATCCACATCACGGCTAGACTCTGGGCTGACATCAAAACCTACGACGTCATGCCCTTTCTTTCGAAGGCGAGACATCATATTGCCGCCCATACGACCTAAGCCAATCATTCCAATACGCATGAATTTCCTTTCACATTTAGCAGTGTTTGTCACATAAAGTCACATAAAGAGAGGGGCTATAACAGAAACAAGCATGACTATTGCCAGCCCAGATACTGAAAGAATCGTCTCCATGAGCGACCATGTCTTAAACGTTTGACCTACAGTCATGCCAAAGTATTCCTTTACAAGCCAGAATCCGGCATCATTAACGTGGGAGAGGAAAATGGATCCTGCGCCGATAGATAAGACAAGAAGTGCAAGCTGCAATGGATTCAGATTTGCTGCCAGCGGTGCGACAATTCCTGAAGCAGTGACTGTCGCCACTGTGGCAGACCCCGTGGCGAGACGAATAAGAACCGCTACAAGCCAGCCTGCGATGAGTGGATTAAGATTTGCTTGAGTGATGCTTTCTGCAATCACTTTTCCAATCCCAGAATCGACAAGAGTTTGCTTAAAACCTCCACCAGCAGCGACAATAAGCAAAATCCCTGCAATTGATGCGAAGGAAGAGCCAACGATGGAATTCACGGTATCACGATTCCATCGTGCGCGGAACGCCAGAAGAACGATAGCAAATATAGTAGTAATCGTGAGAGCTTCAAGTGGGGTACCTATCCATACGATAGCGCGTCCCCATGGAGTGCTTTTGAGATTTGCGACATCAACAATAGATGCTGCAAGCATGAGAACCACAGGAAGCAAAATGACACTTATCGCCTCACCGAAACTTGGTCGGCTTTCTGGAGCGTCCTGGGACTTCACAGTATCTTCTTCAGGAGCCATGATAGGAACCATCTTTACCATCCAGCGAGCTGCCACAGGTCCAGCAATGATAACCACAGGTATAGCGATAATAAGCCCCAAGCCTAGGGTAAGTCCAAGGTTCGCATGAAGCGCATCAATTGCTACGAGCGGTCCAGGATGTGGAGGGACAAATGCGTGGAGAGCTGAAAGACCTGCAAGTGCTGGAATCCCGAGAGCAATGACAGGCATCTTCGCACGACGTGCAACAAGAAGAATGATAGGGATAAGGATAACAACCCCAACTTCGAAGAACAATGGGATACCTACGACGAAAGCGCTCAATGCCATTGCCCACCCTAATTTATTCTGTGGAGATTTCTGCAAAATAGTATCTACAATGACGTCTGCGCCGCCTGAGCGAGTAAGCAGAATACCAATAATTCCTCCGAGCGCAATCAGTAATCCCACACTCGATACGGTGCCGCCTACACCTGAAGTAAAACTGTCTAAGCTTTTGTCATAAGGCACTCCTGCTATCACTGCCGTTACAGCGGAGCCGATCATGAGAGAAAGAAATGGGTGAAGCTTTACTACAGCGATAAGTAGAACAATAAGTGCAATTCCCAAAATTGCCGCAATAATTAAAGTACTCATAAATCTTCCTTGATTTGTTACTTTTTAGCGCCGCGTTGCGCTTATCTATGTTTATTTGTGTGATGCCTCATACGTTTTTACAGCGTTTATAACGCGTGCAATAACGTCGTCAATTGAACCTTCGATAGAAATAGCTTCACCATTTTCATCACTAGAAAGTGGCTCCAAGATTGCAAATTGACTCGGCAATAATGCTGGCGGCATAAAATGACCTTGACGAGCAGAAAGACGCTCTTGAATAAGTCTTTGTTCACCGTCTAGATGAAGAAAATAAACGTCAACTCCGCGATTAAGCACTTCACGATAAGACCGCTTCAATGCTGAGCTAGAAACTACAGTATTCTTGCCCAAGGCTTCTTGAGATACCATCCATTCATTAATGGCGCTCAGCCATGGCCAACGATCGTCATCAGTGAGCGGTATGCCTGCAGACATTTTGTCGATATTAGCTTGTGGGTGGAAATCATCTCCCTCCGCCATCGTGTAGTTTAACTGATCACGGATTGCTGTAGCAGCCGTTGATTTTCCACAGCCTGCTACACCCATAACTACTATATGAATTGCCATAATAACTCCTTCGAAATGTATGGCTTGCATTAAGTATAGAACTACAGATACTCTTTGTCAATCTATAAAGAGTATCTGTGTAGCGACCATTATGAAATTAGATCGGCACCCAAGTTTTACTGTCATTTGTTACCATTTACCATGAAAGCGATAAAGTAAAGCAGTAAGCGGCGTCGAAGAAAAGTCATCCGACGTCACCACCGCACCACGTAAGAGGATATTTATGTCAGAAACCGTCAAAGAGACTGACGATAGCAGCACAAATGAACCACTGCATATCTCGATTGCTGATAAACTTGCTCACGAGATTCTCGACGGAATATGGATTTCAGGGACAAGTAAAAAACTAGAAGATATTCAGTCGCAATTTGGTATCTCACGCACGGTCGCGCGTGAAGCGGCTCGACTATTGGAATCTCTGCGATGCGTACAGCTGTTGCGAGGAACAGGAATCATAGCGATGTCTCCTGAGACGTGGGCAAATCTTGACACACGCGTCATTACATGGAAGCTCCAGTCTAATTTACACAAACAAGAATTAGCAGCCCTTACCGAACTGCGTTTAGTAGTTGAACCAGCAGCAGCGGCAGGATGCGCATCACGAAGCACCATCGAAGCTCGCACTCGTATCGCAGTGACCGGTCATGAAATGATTAAAGCTGCACGTGAAAACCGTTTGAAAAACTTTCATACTCTAGATACTCAGTTCCACACTGAGCTGCTTAAAAACAGCGGGAATCCTCTCTTTGCAGAATTAAGCACTCTCGTAGAGGCAGTTCTGCGAGGTCGAGTGGATATCGGTTTATACCCTTCACAACCTAAAGAAGAAGCTCTTCAAGCACATGAGCAGGTAGCTCAGGCAGTGCTTGAGGGCAATGCCGCCAACGCTGCAGCTGCGATGAAAGATATCGTCTCCGAAGTAAATACAGCACTTGGACTGTCAGCAATTTAGCAGTAGCTTAAATTTTTAGGCAGATATTTCGAGACATTTCTAGACATCCTGGGTTCTGGTTTGGAGTGCACCACTCTACGTGTTGGTTGGTTGTATTAAGTTTATCAAGACATTCTTCAAAAACTTCGTTAGGAGTCATATAACCAAGAACTTTCAAGAGTGCGTTATTAATTTGATCCACGCACGTATCAAGTTCTTTTTGGCTAAGAGTAGTGAAGCCTGTTTTCTTCAGGTGAATACCGGCATAACTGTTTATTCCTATTCTCATTCGAGCCACGCTGTCAACTCAAGTATGGGCCAGCGAAATATGACAGCATTCCTAACGCCTCATCCACCACATTGTGACAGGCGGTTTCAGTCCCGTTATCCCACGTACGCAAGATACGTGCTTGAGATGGAAGGCCTGAGAATGCTTCGTATTCCGCTCTCATGTAGCGCCAGCACTCTTATCCGGAATCAACATGGCGACGAGTTTACGGCTCGCACGTTTGACTTGCGTATTCACACACTCGTTTCCCTTAATCCGACCACAGTATCTAATCCCAATTGAGCAAACTGACAGCGAGAACCAACACTGTGAGCACGCTTATGGATAGGAACACGTGTGTAGCTGCCCCATGAAAGCCAGCGTAAAAAGAACTCCACGTAACTTTCATGAGGCATTTAATTATGTAAGAATTACGCATTTTTGCATGAGAATAAATTCACTCACTATTTATGCTTACGAGATTCTCACTTTATTGTATTCCGCTTTGTACTCATTTGCTACTAATTTTAACGCGTCGGAACTTTCTCCCTCAATAGCCGAACTTAGAGCATCTAGAACACACGTGATATCGTTCTGCGCCGTGTAGGCAACTTCGTCGAGCTCACTGTAGAACGCTTTCATTACGGTATTAATTTTGCTCGTAATCTCAGCGCTATACACATCAAGGATATATCTTTTATCCTCTCGTCTTTGCTGCTCAACCTCCTCTTGCTGGAGTTCAAGTTCTCTTTGCTGTAATTGAATTTGCTCTTGCGGTGTCAATCGTTGGATCATCAGTCTCACTACTCCATCAGTGCCTGTGCTTGTATGTGACCATTCCTTACTACCGTTTGACCTGCAGCATGGGCCATGTCTGCAAGCTTTGCATCAAGCGTGTCTCCATCTCTTGAAGCTTTCTCCATGAGTAGGCGAATTTTGCTAAATTTATCCCAAAGTGCATGTACGACAAAGCACATGTCGTTAAGTATCGATTCATTATGTGTCACGGTGGTCGTATAACTGATGCAACAGTCATATTTCAATACATCTACGACTTCGTCAAGAGTGAGTTGCTTTATCTGCGATGGAACCTGCGTGGTATATTCCTTGTAAATTTCTTCCAACGCACGATATGCAGTCTCAGCAGCCTTCCTAGCTCTCTCATCAGCTTCAGTCGCTGCTTTGTCCAAACCCGCAGCAACATACTCAGCTTGCACTTGATCAAACTTAAATTTAAATTCCGAACTATTAGTATTAAGAGTACGGTCTTGAAATGCTCCTTCCTCATAATTGATGATTTCTTCAGTAACTTCTTTGCCTATCTTTGACGGAAGTACGATATGTCCATGTGCATCATATTTGTACTGATTTGCATCGTGAAACCACCATAAACTGTTTATCTTCGTTGCCCCACCTTGATATCGTGACGTTCCTGAGCCGTCAGTCCACTCGCCAAAGTTGCTGATGACATCGTTATTACTACGGTACACACGATATCGAGCCGAGTTCTTTTTTATGTACTCTTTCTGCTCATTAGACATAACATTCGTCGGGTTCGGCGCATTAAACACAGTCGCTGGCTCTTTATTTTCTACAGCCACATTGACAGCAAGCCATCCTCCTAGCGAATGTCCAGTGTAAGAGAAAGTTGCCTCAGGATTAATCTTGTGCACCTGAGCTTTAACAGATTTTGCAAATTTTTGGGCTGACATCAGCTGATTATCAACAATTCTCGTCGTTGTAAGTTCCCCATCGGCACGACTACCCGCTGTGCCAACGTATTCACCTGTTCTTTTATCGACAGTAATACTCGTTTTCCCCGTATATCCATTGATAATCAAATTGACATCAGTAGAGATATCCCTACTATCCACCGGGTCCGTCCCTGCGTAGGAGATTACGACATCACTATAGTCGGGCTTACCATTAACAATTGGAGCAATCGCCATCCCTTGGAAACCGTTATCTGAGTTGTTTTCGACAGCAACAATCTTGAATTGACCATTTAACTGATTATCAAAGAAATGGTGTGTCGTTCCTTGAGATAATTTCTCTTTCCCAATACGATACGCAAAGCTAGCTGCAAAGTTATACTGCTTATCCGTGAAAATCACAACTTTCTCCTAAACCGTTAGGATCATCATCGTTTAGTATCTACAAATCCCATCCATGGAAGAATGGCAGATAGTAAATCTTTACTTTCTTCATAGCGTCTTTAAGTTCTGAATTATTAAGAGCCTTCTTACGCACGTAATGTGATTTATCATAATTTTCGACACCTGAAAGTGCTACGTTCCCGTCTGACGAATTAAAAAAGTTATCATCGACATATTCAGGTGAAACTGATGAATCGGTACTTGAATTTTCATCTAATCGTATATAAAGCAACCTCCCACTCCCTAGTCCCGGTTCACTGTATCGCGTAAATCTTACAGACTTCACATTGTAGTAACGCACAATTTTCATCACAACGTTGTTCTGTTGTTGAACAGTAATAAACGGCCCCATCGCCGATTTTGTCACAGCTAGAACCAACACAATCAAAATCACAGACCACACCGGATGCCGCTTAAAGAAATTCTTCGACTTTTGCTCTTTAGCGGAGGCATCATTATTCTTAGATTTTGTTTGTTTTAAATCGTTCATCCTGCTTCACCTCATTTTTATCTCTTGCCGATAGATACTACAGCATCTTTGAAGTTATCTCTTGAAACAACACAATTATTGATACAGTCTGTTTTGCCAATTTAACCATCCCTCTCGAAGGACGGAGGCATGCCATTAATTTCGCGTGAAATAACAATAACTAACAGGAAAAGAAATCAATGTTCATACACAATTCGCCATATAGGTAGTAAGCAACTATTGTTCTTGCTTTCACAGGTTACATAACCATGATCGCGGCGCCACAATGCGAGATACCATCTTCGAAATTAATGCAGCGCTTGCCCTTCCTGCAGTGAGAACACAGAAAAGTTGAGATAACAGGTTAATTCCCTAGGTTCAGACGACTCTCCCCTGCCGGCTCTACAATAAATAACATGAATATTGCAGTTTTTACCGGAGCAGGCATATCCACCTCTGTCGGCATTCCTGACTTTCGTGGCCCCGATGGCGTATGGACTAAGCATCCTGAACAGACGAGTGTTTATGACTATGACCTCTTTCTGAGAAGCAAAGAGGCACGAGAATATTCATGGCGATGGCAGAAAGAATCTGCTGTATGGAACGCAAAACCAGGGCCCGCACACAAGGCATTAGTAACACTTGAAAAAGCTGGACTCTTAAGCGTTATCGCCACACAAAATTTTGATGGACTCCACGAGAAAGCTGGAAACAGCACAGACAAAGTCGTAAATTTACACGGCACAATTGCCACGTCTCACTGCCTTACATGTGGCACTCAATATCACACAAGCGACATCATAGATAAGCTCGATGTAGATCCTGATCCTCACTGTGGGCGTTGTGACGGGATTATCAAAACTGATGTCACATACTTTGGGGAGTCCCTACCTGACGGCGCATGGGAAAAGGCCGCTGAGCGTATACGTGGCTGCGACGAACTCTGGGTCATCGGCTCAAGTCTCGAGGTTTATCCAGCGGCAAGTCTTATTCCGCTTGCGGCACAGCATGGTAAGCGCATTCGCATTATGAATGCTCAACTCACTCACATGGACAACCTCGCGGACGACGACGATATCATCCGCGACCCGATTGAAACAGCGCTACCACAACTTGTGGAGAGTACTATCGCTCAGTGTCGTGAGTAGTGCAACGTGCAACCCGCGATACAGCCCCCCTGACAGAAGTCACACACTAGTACACTCGGTTTACCTTGAACCCGCGAGCTTGGAGAGCGTCCATAATTTGCTGAATATGATCCGGTCCATTCGTTTCAACGGTTACTTCGAGTAACACGGCATTGGTGTAATGTGCCTGCGCTTTGAACTGGTCATGATTGAGCTCAACGACGTTAGCGCGTAAATCTGCGAGGAGCTGCGCAACCTGAGCAAGCTGGCCAGGAGTATCTGGAAGCTCCACGCCGAACTGCATAATGCGACCTCGCGCAATCATACCTCGCTGAATAACGGCACCAATGGTCACGGTATCGATATTCCCGCCAGACATGACTGGCACGATAACTCGCTGAGAGCGCTCTAGCACCGGCATTTTCTCAGCATTTTCTCCTTGAACTTCCATGGACGACACAGAAAGAACATTATCGAGCTCGTTGAGAGCCGCTAAAGATGCTGCCCCCGCAGCCTCAACGACGAGCTTATGCTTTTCAAGCATGAGCAGAATCATCTCAGAAATGTTCTGCTCGGAAACGGTCACAAAACCATCAAGATACTTTTCCAACAAAGCAAAAGTTAAATCTCCCGGCTCCTTGACCGCCACGCCCTCAGCCGAAGTATGAACAGAGGAAGCTCCATGAACTTTATGTTCACCCGACTCAAAAGACTGCTTAAATGCAGGAGAGCCTTCAGGCGTAACCCCGATGACACGCACATGTGGAGCAAAAGTCTTCACAGCCATCGCAATTCCAGCGCAGAGTCCACCTCCGCCCATAGGAACGATGATGTCAGTAACTTCAGGGCAATCCTGCAAAATCTCCATCGCGATAGTGCCCTGCCCTGTCAAGACTTCGTAATCATTGAATGGAGCCACATACGTCATGCCCTCATGCGTAGAGAGACGCTGAGCATAGGCATTTGACTCATCAAAGACTTCTCCTTCAAGAGCTACTGTAGCGCCAAGGTGACGAGTGGCATCAACCTTGATGGGTGGCGTAATGCGCGGCATCACAATAGTGGCTCGCGCCCCACGCTCGCGAGCAGCGTACGCTACACCTTGTGCATGGTTTCCTGCAGAAGCAGTAACGATGCCACGATCAAGCTCTTCCTGACTGAGTGAAGCGATTTTGTTATACGCACCACGTAACTTGAACGACCCTGTTTTTTGCAAATTCTCTGGCTTTAAGAGAACTCGCGCGCCGACCATATCGGATAAGACTGGGGACTCTTCCAACTGAGTATGTCGAGCCACACTGCTCAGACGCTCGGCAGCTGTGTTGAGATCTGCTTTATGATCACGTCCTATATAGTCAGCTATCTGCTGCTCATTCATGCAAATCTCCTTCAGGCTTGTTTTAGTGCTCGATATTTCGAACTTTCAATCATGTTGTGACAAGTCTATCGCGCTCTCTACGACTGTGGAGTCACATTCGCACATATAGTGGTCATTGATTACATCTTTAACGATGTAGTGGATGCAACTTACACTCCGGAGACATACGAAAGGCAGAGTACCCACGCGAGTAAGATAGCGTCCAAGCGTGTATTTGCGAGTGTGTGAAGACGTGCGACTCTCCGGCGCCTCAAGCACGGCAACCGGAAAGACAGAGAAAAGGTATGAGAGGATAACACGATGCGGAAGACTCATCTCGACGTAGCAGACGATGATGTGCAGGATTTCGATTTTGACTCCACTCCCTCTCACCGTGTCGACGCCGCACCTACCAAAAATTCTAATGTCTCTGAAAATACGCGAAAGCACACTCATATCGAAAAGCTGCTCTCCGGGTCATACACAATGCAATGGTCGATAGCAGCTAAAGGTATCGTCGGCGGAGGTGTAGCAGGCGCTCTCGTAGTCATCTACCGTGCAGCAATCGCTTATGGTAATACATGGGCGATAAGCCTCTATGATTACCTAGGCACACACCCTGTCATGATAGCAGTCTGGGCACTCGCAGTACTTGTAAGCGCATGGATCATCTCTCGACTCATCGCATGGGAGCCTATGGCTTCTGGGTCAGGGATTCCACAAGTCGAGGGTGTACTGCTTTGGGGTCTTAAAATGCGATGGTGGAGCATTCTTACAGTTCGCTTCATCGCAGGAATCGTATGTGGATTCTTTGGCATGAGCCTCGGTCGTGAAGGACCATCTATACAGATTGGCGCTGCGGGATCTGCAAGTGTGGGCAATCGTTTGGCAAAGAATAAAGTAGAGAACGACAATTTCATCGCTGCTGGTGCAGCAGCAGGATTGTCAGCAGCATTCTCCGCACCATTATCTGGCATGATGTTTGCTTTGGAAGAGGTGTACAGCAGTTTCAGCCCAACTGTTCTCTTCACTGCCACAACAGCGGCTCTTACCGCCGACCTCATTTCGAAAGTATTCCTTGGCTTTACTCCTGTACTCCAATTTGGCACTATTGCTGCTCTTGATTTGCACACTTACGTATGGCTTATCCCTCTCGGCATCTTTGCTGGGCTCATAGGAGCAGCCATAAATAAGATGCTGCTGGGGTTGCAGACTCTCTATGGTTATATTTCTGCCTTCTGGCGCATCGTTATAGCCATCGGTCTAGCACTACCCGTCGGCCTGCTCTGTCCTCTCGCTTTGGGTGGTGGCGCAAATCTCATCCAGTATGCTGAGCAGGCAACGACCTCCTTAGCATTTTTAGCCACGATTTTAATCGTTAAGATGCTTTTTACTTCGACAAGTTTTGGATCCGGAGTACCAGGAGGCATCTTTTTACCAATCCTTACCATCGGCGCTGTAGCAGGAAGCTTATTTGCACGAACAGTAGGACTACTTAATTTTGGTAGTTTCTCCCTTCCTCACAATTACGTGGCAACCTTCACTGTACTCGCCATGGCTGGGGCATTAACCGCATCCGTAAAAGCTCCTATCACATCTATGCTTCTCGTCATTGAGATGACTGGCTCTCTCGTCCATATGTTTCCCGTGGCGGTGGTGACATTCATCGCGTTACTTGTGTCAGATATACTCCACATCGACCCTATCTACCACGTACTGCTCGAACGATATATGCACAAGACTCAGCCTGCTCGCGAGCCGGCAGCAGTAGAAGACAGCGCAGGCATACTCTCCCTGCCCGTTGAACTGGGAAGCAGTGTGATTGGCAAAGCGATTCGCGACGTTGACTGGCCTGAGCATACTATGGTCATCGCCGTGCAGCGCGGAGGTAAAGAATTCATACCACATCGAGGCACCGTCATTCACCCAGGAGACAGCCTTGTCTTTCTATTCCGTGGAAAGAACCAAAAGATTGCACGGGAAGAAGTAACTGCCCTCGTTTCCATGGCGTACTAATTCACGGTCGTATGGTGAAAAGCTTATCGCACAAAAGTTTCACGGTTTGTCAGCGAGGCAGAAATCCCATAAGGTACACAGCGAGGATGAACCCTACTATCGGCACAATAATTGCCGTAAACAAGTAAATAACGAATTGCGTCCAATGCTTATCTCGCGCAAGATTAAAAATCTCGTTAATCGCCGTGGAAAACGTAGAGAATCCGCCCAATAGCCCAGAAGTTGCAATTGTATAAACATCCGGATGAACATTACGCACTATCATCACAAAACAGCCAAAGGCGAACGCAGCAAGAGTGTTGATGACGAGCGTAGAAATAGGGAAAATCGTTGGTTTCATACGCTTGATAATGGTATCGACAACAAAGCGCAGTACTGCTCCGAGTCCGCCAAAGACACTTACGAGAAGGAGCATCTGAAAGTTCATGTCACTCCTCCCTAATGCCTACGCCTGCGAGCGCGAGTGCGACTGCGTGAATGTGCACGGATACGGACGGCTGATTCTGATGTTTCACGTGAAACATTGAGCGCTGATACACTACCTGCACCGCTAGCGTTACTCATACCTGTGGCATTGGCGACGCTGTCAGCACCACTGGGAGCACTCACGCCTAGTAAACCTATCCACGAGCCAAAAGCCGCAGCAAATAGTCCTGCACATAGAGAAATTATGAGATACGTCATACTGAATTGTGTACCGATAATTTCATTAACAAAAGTCGACATAGTAGATAGACCACCACACAACCCCATACCTAGCCCACGATTTGCAAGTTCTCGTGCTCTACCAGCATGAAAACGCGTCAAGAATGAAACGAGACATGCATACATGAAGCACGCCGCAGTGTTTGCAGCAAAGGTACCCCAGTGGATACCTAACGGGCGCTCTAGAGGATTAAGCCACAACCCCAACCCGTATCGCCCTGCTGTACCAACACAGCCACCGATGAAGACAACGACGTAAATCCAGAAGTTTGTCAGCGGATTTACGTCACGCTTTTTTACTTCGTTTCTTAACCGATGCATCCGCGCTGTACTACACATGCTACGACTGTGAGCTGCATGACGACTATGACGGCTCATGCCAGTAAATCCTATCCTCTTTCTACTCTTCAGGAAGCAAGGAATGCACAGAGATAATGTGATCACGCTGAGGGCCAGTACCAATGGCAGAAATGCGGCAATTGGACAACTCTTCAAGGCGCTTAACGTAATTTTGCGTATTTACCGGAAGGTCTTCAAAGTTATGCACCTGAGAAATGTCTTCAGACCACCCTGGCATCTCTTCATAGATTGGCTTCGCCTTTGCGAAAGCATCTTGATCTGTAGGCATCTCATCATAACGCGTATGGGTGCCGTCTGCGTTTTCTACATCGTATGCCACACAGATGGGGATAGACTCCAAGCCGGTCAAGACGTCGAGCTTCGTCAGAACGATATCAGTTAGGCCATTAACCTGAGCCGCATAGCGATTGACAACGGAATCAAACCACCCGCAGCGACGCGGACGACCTGTGGTCACTCCATACTCATGACCCTGCTCACGCAGCCAATCTCCGTCGTCGTTCAAAAGCTCTGTAGGGAAAGGTCCTTCGCCTACACGGGTAATGTATGCCTTGGATACGCCGATGACGCGGTCAATCTTCGTTGGCCCCACACCGCTACCAGTACACGCCCCGCCAGCAGTTGGATTAGATGATGTGACATATGGGTATGTGCCATGATCCACGTCAAGCATAGTAGCCTGCCCACCTTCAAAGAGGACATTTTCACCACGGTCAAGAGCTTGATTCAAAAGTAAGCCAGTATTTGCTACGTATGGGCGCAACTTCTCGCCGAGGTCCAGCAACTTCGTCACAGTCTCGTCGACATCTATAGCACGCTGATTGTAGAGCTTAACAAGCATTTGATTCTTCTGGTGCAAAGAAGCTTCCACCTTATCGCGCAATATTTCAGGCGTATAGAGGTCATGAATGCGAATGCCGACGCGATTAATCTTATCTGCGTAAGCCGGTCCGATACCACGCCCTGTCGTACCAATCTTGCGCTTGCCTGCATAGCGCTCAGTGACCTTATCAATAACACGATGATAAGGAGCAATAATATGTGCAGAATCAGAGACGCGAAGCTTCGAGCAATCTATGCCACGCGCTTCAAGACCTTCGATTTCTTGAAAAAGAACCTCTACATCGACGACGACACCGTTGCCAATGACCGGAGTCACATTCTCATTGATAATACCTGAAGGAAGTAGGTGCAACGCATACGATTCATCACCAACGACAACTGTATGACCAGCATTGTTTCCGCCGTTAAAACGAGCTACATAATGAACTTTCTCACCGATGAGGTCGGTCGCTTTGCCTTTACCTTCATCTCCCCACTGCGCGCCTACAAGAACAATTCCAGCCATTATAACCTCCTCAGATACATCAAGGATTACTGTCTAAGCCTACCCAAAACGCTCTACGATTCGGCGTATAAAGGGCGAAGAGTCTCATTCCTCGCCCTTATCACTATTGCTATGTGAAACTTACTCTATCTCTATACAACTACGCAAAACTACCTCAGAGCTTTGCCTGCCGAACCCAGCTGCCGGCATGCCTCAACAACGCGAGCGGCCATGGAATCCTCAGCTTCACGACCCCACGCGCGCGGATCGTACTCAGCTTTTTCGCCGACTTCACCATCAATCTTGAGTACTTTATCGTAGTTTTCCATCATGTGCCCGGCAATTGCACGAGTGAACGCATACTGAGTATCAGTGTCGATATTCATCTTTACTACACCATGGCTCACTGCCTCAGCAATCTCTTCTGGTAGCGATCCAGAACCACCATGGAAAACGAGGTAGAATGGCTTATCAGGATGTGCACCTGGAACGTCAGCGAAGTGCGATGCCGTATCTTTTTGAATCTTACCCAGAAGTTCAGGGCGAAGTTTGATGACGCCAGGCTTATATGCGCCGTGTACGTTGCCAAAGGTGAATGCAGCCATATATCGCGCGTTCCCCTCAGCATCTGTGCTCAGTCCCAAAGCAGATGCTACGCGAGCTGCATCTTGCGTTGTGGAATATAACTTTTCATTGATCTCAGCACTCTGACCGTCTTCCTCACCACCCACTGCACCGATTTCAATTTCAAGCACAGTTCGAGCTTTTTGCGACTTTTCAAGGAGCTCGAATGCAACGTCAAGATTGTGGGACAACGATACCGTAGAACCATCCCACATATGTGACTGGAACAGCGGTTCTTCACCTCGCGCAACCCTTTCGCCTTCGATGTCAAGGAGTGGGCGCACCCATTCATCTAAATACTGCTCAGCACAGTGATCCGTATGAAATGCCACAGTAATGCCCTTGTACTGCTGAGCTACCTCACGCGCATAAGCAGCAAAGGCGAGAGAACCCACTACACGGTCCTTAAGCTTTTGACCGCTCAAATATGCTGCTCCGCCGACAGAGACTTGAATAATCCCATCCGATTGAGCATCAGCAAAGCCTTGCAATGCAGCATTCAAAGTCTGTGACGACGTTACGTTGATAGCAGGGTACGCATAGCCGCCTTCTCGTGCTGCAGAAAGCATCTGCGAGTACTGTTCTGGAGTTGCAACTGTCATATTCTAAACCTACTTCGTGTCGCGTACAGCGTTCAGCGCCCAGAGAATAGATATCACGTCGATAGCTTCTTGCCCAAAAGCTCCGACTACAGCTGGGATAACGCCGAAAGCTGCCACAATCATGCCAATAATTGCCAAACCCAAGCCTAAAAGCACGGACTCAAACATAACCCGACGAGTGCGATGAGCAATGCGAATAGCACGTGGAATTCGACTAATATCGTCATTCATAATGACCATGTGAGCAGTTTCTGATGCCGCGGATGACGACCCATCCGTAATAGCTACGCCGATATCTGCCGCAGCAAGCACTGGTGCATCGTTGACACCGTCACCAGCCATCATCGTAATATCCCCTGTCTTTTTGCGGATATTATGCAAGATACGTTGCTTATTCTCAGGAAGCAGTTTCGAGTAAACATCTTCCTGCGATATTCCCACTTCAGAGGCGATACGGTATGCAGAATCCTGCGTATCACCCGTCAGCATAGCCACATGTTCGATACCCATTGACTTCAGCTGAGCGACAGTTTCAGCAGCATTCTCACGCGGCACATCCCGCAAGATAAATCGCGCCACGACGTCTCCGTCGAGAGAAATGTATGCTGCCATGGATGACGATTCAAGCTCTCCAAAGAAATCGCTCGCTTGAGCTGCCTCGGCCTGCGTCTTCGCTGAGTCTGGTAGCACTCCACGCCGCATAGCAGCACTGGAGAATGCATGAGGCTTAGTAAAACCCTCCCCAGGTTCATCGTCATCCACGAAGGCAAAACGCCCAACTTTCATGATGTGTCCCGCAACTTCCGCGGTAATTCCCAAACCACTGCGCTCTACTACGTGTGACACATCATCGACATCAAACTGGGCTCGCTGCTCATCGCTCACCTTCGCGCGCGCTTTCTTCCCCGCACGTGCTATACCCTGCGCAAGAATGTGAATAGAATACGACTCAACGATTCCCGCCGCACTGACAAGCATGTCATCTGACACAAAATCCCAATGACGCGCATCCTCACTGGCAGACCGCTCTACGCGGACGACCTGTGGCTGTTTGACTGTCAAAGTACCTGTCTTGTCAAAGAACACACGTTTAACCCTCGTAAGCTGCTCGAGAATTTCTTGCCCCTTAATAAGTACTCCTGAAGCAGCAAGACGAGATGTTCCTCCAAGATACGCGACAGGAGCTGCAATAAGAAGTGGGCACGGTGTAGCAAGCACTAGAACCTGTGCAAATCGTAGTGGCGTGCCGGAGATGAACCATGCAATTCCAGCAATTGCAAACGCTATCACAGTGAAGGGAACAGCAAGCAAATCAGCAGTGCGGACAGTGCGTGGACGAGAGTCTTGTGCAGATTTTATTAAAGTCAAAATGCGCTGATACTGCGAATCTGCTGCGGCAGCTGTCGCGCGAAGAGTAAAACTTTGGGAACCATTGACAGCGCCAGATGGAATACGTTGAGCATTCAAAATAGTCTGAGGAAGCGGTTCGCCGTTAATCATAGAAAGATCAACCGTTGCGCTCTTGCTTAATACCACGCCGTCTACAGGAACAGTTTCACCCGGCTTGATAAGTACAGTATCCATGATTTTGACATCATCTGCGGCAATATCGCGCAGCGTCCCACCAAAGCCCTCTTTATCTGCCCCGATAACGAGATGTGCAACTCGTGGAGCAGCCGACAAGAGCACCGTAAGATTCCGTTCTGCAGAAGACTGCGCATATGCTTCAATTGCCGCACCGGAGTACACCATGAGAACTACGGTCCATGATGCCCAAAATTCTCCTACAGCAAGCGTAGAAAGAATCGCTACAACAGCGAGGACATCTAACCCTACATGCCCATGCTTGATATCCTCAATCATCCCGCGAACCGTATCAATGACCGTAACGAGCACAAGAACAGCCACAATCCATAGCCGCAACCACGCATACGCCTTCATGGATGGCATACTTAAAATAACTAATGGAATCAGGACAGCAAGAGTGACAAATAACATCGGAACATCATGCACGCTACCCCACACAGCAGCCCACAACCTACTTTGCTTCTTCATGCCTTCCATAATAGACTTGAGCAACAATTAGCATTTCATAACTACTGTAAATCGTAATGATATGTGACATGTTTCACGTGAAACATTATCGAAAAACGAGAAGTCAAGAAATCAAGAAAGAAAATTACCCATGACACAGCCGTGCACACAGTCGCAGAAACCGCTATTATCTCAAAGTTTTCTGTCTCACAGTCTGCCGCGAGAGTTTAAAGACTACCTCGTAGGGCCACGCGTGCCCGAAACAGCCCGCGAACACCTACGTGAGGCTCTGGAGTGGATCTGTACCAACCACCCTGAACTCGATACACGCATTGCGTGGAATCAACCGATGTTCACTCACCACGGCACTTTTATCGTCGGATTTAGCGCAGCCTCTAAACATTTATGCTTCACCGGAGAGCAGGTTGTGCAGGAAAAGCTCCGCTCCACATTCACCGAGCGCGGCTACAGGTGCACAAAGAAACTTGTAAATTTGCCAATTGACAAGCCACTCCCCTTCGACCTTCTAGAAGAAAGCATCCAGCTGCAGATGACGCTCAAAAAGAACGTCACAGCATACTGGATGCCAAAGGAAATCATTACAGCAAATCTTGAGAATTAGTCGCGTACGTGTTTACGCAAACGGCGGACGCTCAAGACACCTCCCACCGCGAGCGCACACAAGGCGATACCAAGTACACCGCTAACCTGAGCACCAGTCGATGAGAGAACTCTGTCAGAATTCTTAGAATTCTTAGACAGATTCTTAGTGTTCTGTCGCTTCGTTTCTTGATAAGCTCCAGGTTTGCTCGAAGAGTTCTGCATAATAGGAGTAACCTGAGTTTCCTCAATTATCGAAAGATAAGCTTGAGCAAGTACTGTCATGCCCCCATTTGCAGTAAGAGCAACCGAATGATTACCCACTTGCGCACCTGCAGGTACGGTGATGCCTACTTGCGCTGTACCTGTATCGTCAGACGTCACATCCATGAGATGTTGCGGAGTCGAATGCAACCACAACGAGTACTTTTTACCTGGGATAAGATGAGTGACCGTCGTATGAATCTTTTCTCCGCGTCGTACAGTAGATTTGTTGAGCTGCACTGATGGCGTTAGAATCCGAACAGTATACGTTTCGTTCTTCTTACCGTCAGCGGACGTAACCCGCACCACAGCTGCCACTATCGAGTCATCGCTAAAGGCACTGTTCTCAACTTTCACGCGAGCTACCGCGTCTGCCGCAAACGCCTGAATGACGGGGATACCTTTGCCTGCTGGTACTGTAAGCGTATAATCCTTCACCGTCGAATCAAAACCATGAATAGTTTGACCATCCACTCGCAAGTCTGCAAGCGATGCGTCCGATGCTTGGCGAGGATGCGCCAGACCTCCGCGTGAGAACACTTGAATTTCCGCCACGTTGATGTAAACTCCCGTATCCTGCAGTACGTTTGTGATACGAACTGCTTTAGCAGTTACTGGATGAGAGAGCTGGAAAGAGACAGTTGGCGTATCCACATCAGTTGATGAATCTTCATCCGCATGTGGCTGGACATACCAGCCATCTTTTGACCCTACAGTCTTCCATTGATCATTCTCATCTTGATATTCAAGTGTCTGGCTCTTCGGCCACGACGCGCGTCCATCGCGATAGAAAATAGTCTTTACCTCAGTGATGTTTTGCGGCTGGTCAAAAGTGAAAGTTGCTACAGGATTCTCGGCTGATGATGTACCCCATGTGCTCCATCCTTTTGCTGTCACATCACCGTCAATTGCCTTAGAGCCAGTATCACCCTCCTGAACATTTACAGAGAAATGAGTGCCAGCTGTCGAAGCAATATTATGAGGAGAGGAAACTGTCGGAGTTGCTAGAACCTCAATTTCAGATGCGTTCATAAATGTCCCATCTGGAGCAGAATTCACAATGCGAATTTGGCGTGCTTGCACAGGAGTTCTATCCGACGATTGGAAGGTCACCTTACCCGTTGGAGCATTAATCTGAGTACCAAACGGGAGCCAAGTGACACCATCACTCGTATATTGTGCATAAACTGATGCAGGAGTCTGATCCAAATATGTGATAGATGCGCTGAACACTTCTCGCGATTGGTCACCAAAGTCAATAAGCGCTTCTGGAGTTCGTGCTTCAGGAGTAGTCTCTCCCCATGTGACCCATGCTTCAGTATGAGTGTCGCCATCAGTAAGTTTATTCCAATTAAGCGCCTTGCCATATTGCTGTTGCTGCACATTGACACTCACATTTGTCTGCGTATCAGCCACATTGACGGGGATAGCATCCATAACATAAACGCGAAGTTGCGTTGTAAGTTTCTGACCATTAAGCTCGACATAACCAGAAACAACGATAACATCTCCTGACTTTGCAGAGGCAAGTTTAGCTTCTACACCAGCATAATTCCAGTTAACCTTGTCTCGCGCAATCTCAATAGGTTCAGATGCTCTCACATGCGCATAGATAGGCCGCCGTGACACTTCGCCGACAAGCACAGACATTGACGTATGGGGCAAAACCGTCACTGAAGTAGGATCCACAACAGTGAAATCTCCCACATACAATGTAGCGTGAACAGGAAATTCAATACCAAATTCATTTATAGCAGTACCATTAATAGTATATGTTCCTTGCTGCTGTACATCACGAGCAATCGACGCACTATCCCATGTGACGTGAGCAGGATTCCCATATCCCCATGAGTACTGCGGCGTGATTGTATGTACAAGTGACTTTGGCACTACTCCTTGTGCAGTCTGAAGAGAGACACTTTTTGTACCAATCGGTTTAATAGAGCGGAAAGTAAAGGTCTGATTGTCTGCTGCAGATGACAACCACAGCCCAACTTTCGTCCCCGGTGAAGACTTAGAACCATCTACATCAAGAGCTTGGCGCGCATGGCTGTTTACTAATGCATTGACTATCTGCCATTCAGACCCATTCTCTGTATTGAGTATCCAATGTGCTGCAGATGAGCGTGCCTCCGCGCTATCTGGATCAGCTAATGCATTAGTTTCACCACGCTGTACAAGAACTCGTCCATCTGGAGCGCTCAGCTTATAAACGCGAAGACTAGAGCGCACAGCTGAAGTCGCATCTGCAGGCGTGAACTTCCATATCTGATTCTTCGCTGATGCACTCTCGGCCGCAGGCTGGCTAAGCGAAAGAGCAGAATCTCCTTGAGCAATGCGTGATACGGCCAACCCAGACTGTTTGCCAATAATTTGATAGAACTCATTATCGTGGACTGCCGCCGCTTCCTGTGCGGCTCCACTAATCCCACTGAGCTGAATCGACATAATAGATTTCGCCGGAATGGTGACTGTAGCAGTCTTGTTCTTCGCATCAATTACTACAGCATTACTTGGCTGCTTGATATTGCTGAATTTATTGAGATACGAAATCGTCGCCCCTAATTGCGAGTCAAGTGCGCGTGGCGCAGTAGTCAAGTACGCTGTACCAGAAGCATTCTGAGCAATATTTCCATAGCGTGATAAGTCAATGACTAGAGTCTGTGTATGGTCAGAAGTATTGCGGTGGATGAGGGTTTGCGTCTTTCCATCTTTGGACGTCGCCGTAAAGTTATCCGCTGTAGAGCTATTAGTGATGACTTTGTCTCCTTTGTGGATAAATTTAGTATACGCACGTACGGCGTTATACTTTGAATTTGCCAAAACAGTGCATGGCGCTATGCCTTGAGTGCTCTTTCCATTGTTTAGCCATGTACGTTCAGAGTAAAGTTTGCCGTCTTTGCCTGCGACTGTGCAGTCAAAGTCGATGAGAACGGTTCCCCAGTTAGTGTTTTCTCCTTTAATCTTTGCTACATTTCCATTAATATCAGATGATCCAGTGGACATATTGTATAGGTCTTCAACTACCTGCCAGAATGTAAAATCTTTTGATTGCAACGCATACACGTCGCTATTGATTTTGCCTGCCATTCCTAATCCATTTGAGAAATTCGCGTTAAACGGATCAAATCCACCTGACTGCCACGATCCATCTACTTCGCTCATAGATAGTTTCGTTGCTGAGCCTTGTGCAATATCTCGCACTACACGCTGATTCGTCGTTCCATAAGAATGTGTGTTTAACTGCTCCACTGAATTCTTCACATCTTGGGAGTATTTGTTATACGAATCAACGAGATGTCCAGAATCTGTTGCATCAGTAGCAGCGATACGTGTGTGGTCATTGCCACTAGCTGCAAGAGCTTGTTTCAGTGCCAGTATAAGCTTCTGCTGCTGCGCATTATCGATATGCATACCTTCTTGAGGCTTTTTCACATCTTTGCTATATGGAGTGACACCCTTATCTTTATCTGCATAATACTTTGTCCAATAGTAATTAAGGAGTTCACGAGTCATTCCGGATTTGTCTGGATTACTTAAATCAAGCGTTGCTCGCTTACTTGGCGCTCCCCAGTAATTCGTCTCCGATTCATTCATGCCCTCAATCGTGGAAACCGTGAAATTGTATTTCCTTTCCAAGTAATTCGTCACTGTTACAAGGTATTGCGCGAATTTTTCTGGATCACTCAGATTATTTGCGTTTGAATCCGTGCCACCCATGACGTATCCACTCGTAGTCATAAACCATGGAGCCGAATTAGCAAAAGTCTCTACCTGATCAATGTCTCCTGTTTCGATACCATGTTTGAGCCACCACTCTTGAGATGCACCTTTTGACCAATCATAATGTGCATCTTTTGTTGGGTCGAAAGCCTTATCAAGTTTTGTTTTATCTGACTGCCGCGAAGTAATTGCATGACCATCTACATCTTTTCCATAGATGCCTGCGCTCCCATCTATATCATCGGCCCAATATCCTGGTACAGCAGCACCTTGACGCATAAACGGATACCCATATGCCACATCTGAGGCGTTTCCACCTCCGATGTTGTAACGTGCCATATTAAGGTTCAAGCCATCACTACTAAAAATAGCCTTATAAAAGTCTTCACGAAGCTGCTTACCATAGGCAAGCGCCTGCTTATCTGCTGCAGCATCACCACTTGAAGTCTTTATAGACCCCTGCTCGCCATAAGAACCCGTTGCGTTCGCTAGCCATGCTAATGACGTGCCCCAACCTTCGAAATCATCGTGATAATACCACGGATTTGGCGTCACTATGGTTACGTTATCATCTTTCTCTGCAGCAAAAGCACTACGTAGAGATGATGGCATTATTCCAGAAAAGAGTACGGCTATTGCAACCATAGAAACCGCTAAATACTTACCCATTTTCAGGTGTTTTTCAATGAACTTCATAGGAACTTCCCTCATTAATCCCTTCAATATTCTTTTATAGTGAACTTCTTCGTTCTCTATATCCTCAAAGAGACTGAGAATATACTCCAAAATGTTTACGCTAACATTCTGGATATACCAAATTTTACTCTATGCTTCACACAACATCAAATTTTGCTCACACCGCTACCGGTCCAGACAATTCAGTTCAACAGCATACCCATAGCTCATCACAAATGAAAATGCATGAAATAAAAGAAACCCTCGAGAGCGAATGACGGGAGTCGAACCCGCCTCTGAAGCTTGGGAAGCTTCCATTCTACCGATGAACTACATTCGCATGAGTGCTTTAACTTCTCTGCGAAGACTTTGCTTCTCACAATTTAAGGAGTCACAAAAGCGCACTTCGACTAGTGTAGCACTTAACTTGGTCCGTAGCCACACACCGCTTGTCATCGATGAATGGCTATACATAGCCATTCATCGCTTCTCCTATATTTTTCTCTTTTCTACAAAATTTGTGTCATAAACTCTTCAATTTTAGTGATACACTCGAAAAGTGTTGAGTAAATGGCAACGTTGCCATCGGCTCAAAATGGAGGAAAGGATCTGCTCATGGAAATGCGAAAAAGCAGTGAATTGCACACCGTCAGCATGGACGGTGTACAAGACGAAATGTCAAAAACATCAAACACATCAAAAGATACAAAAGAACTCGCCACGCCGAAAATCATGTGGCTGTTTGCCACTGGTCAACTCGGCTGGGCGATTTTGTCCGGAATTATCTCAAACTGGCTGGTTTACTACTACCAGCCAAGTGATGTTTTGCAAGCAAAAGGATTGCCAGTCTTTATCACCCAAGGTGCCATCGTACTCGGTTTAACCATGATTGGCGTCATCACGGCAAGTGGCAGACTCATCGATGCTTTCTTAGACCCATGGATTGGCGCAAAATCCGACTCATGCAAGCACCCGCTGGGTCGGCGCATGCCTTTCATGCGTTATGCAGCCGTTCCATTTGGAGTTATCACGACACTCGTTTTCATTTCTCCCGTCAACCATCAATCCATATGGAATGACGCTGTGCTTTTCATCCTTGTCCTCGCGTTTTACTTCTGCATGACATGCTATTGCACGCCATTTAATGCGTTAATTCCAGAGCTCGGACGCACACAGGAGCTGCGTATCAACGTATCGACAAGCATCTCCACGACCTTCTTTATTGGAACTGCGGTAGCGTATCTTGTACCAAACATCGCAGGACTTTTACCTGCTTTCTTGGGATATGCCAGTTCATTCCGCATTACTGTAGGAATTCTCAGTTTCATCGCCATTATCTGCATGCTTGTGCCAACTTTTACTATCGATGAGAAGAAATACGCGAAGATGGAGCCAAGTACTATTGGCGTATGGGAGTCTCTGTCCAAGACATTTACCAATCATGATTTTCAGATTTTCATTTGTTCTGACGTTCTATACTGGATTGGCTTGACCATGTTCCAGACAGGCATGCCTTTCTATATCACCAAGCTCATGGGATTCAACGACTCCATGGCCTTCGTCTTCTTTGCGAGCATGACGGCTTTGAGTCTTCTGTGCTATCCTGTGGTCAATATTGTGGCGAAAAAGGTAGGCAAGAAGCCACTCGTGGCCACAGCATTTATGATTTTTGTGCTTGGCTTTGTCATGACGAGTCAATCTGGAAAGTTTGGAATTCCAGGAATTGTCTGGGCGGTCGTTATGGTGTTCCTCGCCGCAATCCCTATGGCTATCCTTGGCATTCTGCCTCAGGCTGTACTCGCCGACATTGCACAGAGCGATTCTATTAAAACCGGAGAGAATCGCGAAGGCATGTTCTACGCAGCACGCACATTCAGCATGAAACTTGGGCAGTCCGTAGCGATGGTCCTGTTTACCTCTCTCGCATTGTTTGGCTCTGCGAGCGCGGGATACCGACTCACTGCACTCGTGGCAGCCGGTCTATGCCTCATAGGAGGAATCATATTCTTCACATATAATGAGAAAAAAGTTCTAGAAACGATTACAGAAGAATAAAAATGATAAGATAGGGTGTGTCCTGCAAAGGTGCGGGACGCACCTTAAACTTTTATAAAGTTCCTTTTGCAAAGCAACGAAGTATCAGATGAAGAGTAAAATGGAGATACAAAATTTTTCCGCTTTTAATGAGGAAAGAGGAAATAATGACGTATTTTACGATAAATCCTCGGGCTCTAGTTTCTGTGCTAATTTACGCTCTCATCTTAGGCACCGTTCCGATTCTCAGCCTTTTCCTCTTGCACGATAACCTTACTGCCGCACTGTGGTGGTACTTCGCAGCGCTTATCGTTACGCTCCTCTACTCCAGCACGGACGGTCTACGTCACGGCGCGCACATTATCTGGATTCCTGCAGCTTTTATTGGTAGCGTTGCCGCACCGTTTGCGTGGCCAAGCTCGTTGTCCTTTACATCGGTCGGCACCATCGTCGGCGCCGCATTCATCGGCAATCTCCTTGGCAGTTTCACTCATCTCATCGTGAATCGACAGTATAAATCTGGTACACCACCCATGCGATGGTGGAAACCATACAAAGGTACCGTGATTGGTTTAGGAGCGCTACTTGTCCTATGGGTTCTACCAGCAGTAATAGCAGGAGTGATGATGAATCATCATAACGGTTTAGGAATAGGTTTTGTCATCACGCTTTTATGGACTATTTTGGCTATCTTTATACCGTACTTCAGCACACTTCTCTATGGAATCAATATTTGGTGGATTCTTACATGGATTCCCGTCATCCTCGCAAGCCCATCCATCACGAATGCCTTCCATCTGACTGGCTTAGGCTTTGGATATTTCTCCATCTTCGCAGCTCTCGGCACAGTAAGCGCTGGGTTTGGAGAACTCATGCGTCGAGTTCCGCAGGATTCACTCTATGGTTGTTTCCTCCAAGGAAAGGCTTTACACAGGAAAGGCTAGCCTTACTGCATGTATGGCTCTTCATCAAAATCAGTAGACACATCTGACACTTGGGCGCTTTGTCCTAACTGTTGCGCAAGCTCCTGCAAACGCTGAATACGCTGCTGTGTAGGTGGATGCGTAGAAAAAAGCTTATTGACGTCTTCCATACGGAAAGGTGAGGAAATCATCACAGCAGAGATGTTCTGCGTAGCATTCGTTTTGCGAAGCGGCATAGACTGTACGCCACTTTCGATTTTGTGAAGAGCCGATGCTAATGCCATAGGGTCCTCACTCAGTATCGATCCATCCTCATCGGCATCAAATTCGCGCGTACGCGAGATAGCCATCTGTACAAGCGAAGCACCAACTGGCGCTAAAATCATCGCGAGGAGAGCTCCGATGGCTCCTAACGCGCCAGAATTTCGGTCGTCTCGCTCACGCTCACTCAAACTTCCACCAAAGTATCGCAATGAGTAGCCTAAATACGTAATGACCATAGACATCGCTGAGGCAATAGATGAGGTCAAAATGTCGTGGTTGTACACGTGCATAAGCTCGTGTCCTAGTACACCGCGCAACTCCCTCTCATCAAGCAATTCCATGATGCCCTGCGTGCAGCACACCGCCGCATGATGCTCATTGCGCCCCGTCGCAAACGCATTCGGACTCATAGTTGGCGCGATGTAAATGCGTGGCATTGGTTTTCCTGCCTTGCTGGAAAGCTCTCGAACGATGCGATAAAGCTGTGGGGCTTGCTCTTCGGTAACTGCTTGCGCCTGTATCGAGGCGAGGGAGAGTTTGTCAGAGAACCAATAACTACCAAATGTCATCACCACAGCGATAACCACATAAATTCCTAGCGTATTGTAGCGCGCGCCAGTCGCGTACCATATGAGAATGATGATGGCCCACATGATACCGAAAAGCAGAGTGGTTTTTAAGCCGTTTGCATGCCCATGAATCTTCATTTACTCACCTCGCGCAATGGTACGAAGTTGCTCTTCATCGATGACCTTGATATGCTCGCGGTTTGTCTTCGCACCGAGCTCGCGCTCGTAGGCGTCCACTCGTTGCCACGCTGCATAATCTAATGGCTGTACGCCACGGTCTGCGAGTAATTGTGCGATGTCATTGTCAGGATATGGGGCGATGCGACCGCGAGATGAAGAAGCTGCCCAATCGGTAAGTAGGTTCTCCACAGTCTCTAATGCATCAGATTTTGTAGAGCCAATCAAACCTACAGGGCCACGCTTAGCCCAACCTGTCGCATAGACGAACCGTTCGCCAGTGATACGTCCGCCGAGGTTATCTAGCGTATAGCGCTCTTCATCGTACGGAATACCAGGAATTTGAGCAGGCTTATACCCGATAGCATGATACACAGCCTGGACTGGGATTTCTTCGTACTTTCCAGTACCGCGCATCGTTCCATCTGGGTCCGTTACTGTACGTTCAACCTTGACCGCAATAACACTGCCATCACGAGATTTGAGTAGAGCGACTGGGTTAGCGTTAAAGTGCAAGAAGAATTTACGCTGAGCAGGGTTTCCTTCAAAATCAGTGCCATTACTCATCTTTACACTCATATCACGCACCATGAGTAGCTCGTCAACCATTTGGCGTGTGAGTTTATCTTTACCGGCCTTAGCCATATGCTCCTTCGTCAGCACATCAGCGCTGAAATCATCAGCAAACGTAATGAGCTGAACCCGTGAGAGAGCTTCAAGTTCACGCAATTCTTGAACGGAGAACTTTGCATGAGTGACATCGCGGCGAACGAAGACATGCACGTCTTCAGCACTATTTGCAGCCAAACCGTCATACACATTGTCCGGAATGTCCGTATGGAGCAAGTCATCTGGATAGCGAACGAGTAAACGTGACACATCCATCGCCACGTTTCCACCACCTATAACTGCCACTGATTTTGCATCCAAACGCCACTGCGGCGACACCGTAGGGTACCCGTCATACCACTCCACAAATCGTGCCGCCCCAAAAACATTCTTCGCATCAGAGCCGGGGATAGTTAATGGTCGATCATCAACTGCACCTGTCGCAAAAATTACGGCATCATATCGTAATTTCACATCGTCAAGAGTGATATCGCGACCGAACTCTACATCCGCCATTAATCGAATCTGAGGGTTGTTGAGAGTCTTTTCCAACGCGCCAATGATGTACTTAATAGCAGGATGGTCCGGAGCCACGCCATAACGCACTAAACCAAAAGGCACCGGCAATTTCTCAAATAGATCAATATGCGCTGTCGCATCAGACCCCAAACCAAGCTCTTCACGGCGAGCCTGAATCTGGCGCAAAAGGATATCAGAAACGTATACGCCCGCTGGGCCAGCACCAACGACTGCAACTTTAAATTCACGCATAAAGACCTCACAGATAATACAATTTCTACTTTCTAGCTTATAAGAACAAGCCTATAAATCTAAAGCAAAACCTCACTCACACAGTGATGTGAGTGAGGTAGACCGAGGGAGAACCAGTGCGCAGGGAAAATCAGTATGCAGTGAGCTTAAGAAAAGTTAGTGCACGAAAGGATATTCCTACTTTTAACTTAAACCCTAAGAATCACACATGATTAGTCATTCCCGCCAAAGAACTGCTCAAACGGATTGGACTCATCCTCAGAATCACTGTCGTCATCATTAGAACCGAAACCGTTGCGGTTGTTATTTCCGTTGTTCTGCTGATTCTGACTATTAGACGACGAGCTAGATGACGAAGACGTCTCTTCATGGTTCATCTTTACCGTCAAATCAATGGTCTTACCATCGCGGATGACAGTCAACGTCACAGTCTCGCCCTTTTGAGTAGCTCGTACATACCCGAGCAATGCCTCATTCGAGCCTACAGAATGCTTGTTATATGCCACAATGGTGTCGCCTTGCTGGAGTCCAGCTTCTGATGCAGCACTGCCGGAAACTACAGACTGTACCTGAGAACCTGCACGAGTCGTACCGTCAGAAGTTTTAGCCGTAGCGGTCTTGACTGTCACTCCGAGGGCTACGTGAGTAGCTTTACCATTTTTGATGATAGAGCTCGTTACCCATTGTGCAAGGTTTGCAGGAATTGCAAAACCGATACCGATAGATCCAGAATTACTCGACGAGGAGGAGCTAGAACCGGTTGTAGCTATAGACGAGTTGATACCAATGAGTTTGCCGTCAGAGTTAAAGGTAGGACCACCAGAGTTACCAGAGTTAATAGACGCATCAATCTGCACAGCATTCGTCACTACAGTAGTCGCATCGGAATCCTCTGCAGACACGGAAACTGGTCGGTTAAGCGCGGATACGACACCAGTAGTCGCAGTATTCTCATAGCCAAGAGGACTACCGATAGCCATCACAGACTCGCCTACAGCGAGATTATCTGAGTTCGCAAACTCTACAGGTGTCAAGTTGCTCGGAGCATTCTTGAGTTTAATCACAGCCAAATCTGTCGTTGGGTCAGTACCCACTACGCTTGCGTCGTAGATATTGCCGTTCGATAGGGTTACTTTAAGATTCGAAGCACCAGACACCACATGATTGTTGATAATGATATTTCCATCCTTATCAAGGATCGCTCCTGAACCGATGACAGACCCCCCTGAAACCGTACCCTGAATAGACACAACAGATGCGGAAACTTTCTTTGCTACGCTCGTCCAATTCACGCCAGAAGCAGAGCTTGACGTGGTGCCGACGCTGCCTGTAGAGGATGTGATGGAATTGAGCGAGCTCGAACTTGGAACTGTGAGAAGACCATTGGAAATGGCAGCCGCGCCGATACCAGCCACGAGCAAAGCCGCAAGAGCTGCCGCACCGAGAGATGTCCAAATTGTCGTGCGACGGTTCTTCTTATCCAACGCACTCAAAGACTGTGCATTGATCGCCATGCCGGCGGCAGTGACCGATGCTGGAGTGCCATATGCATTTGCAGGATCTGCAAAGTGGTTACGTGGAGCTTTAGCCGTCGCAGCATCGTACATCGGTGCACCTGGCCGTGCAGACTGAGGCTGAGTAGTTTGAGGCTGTGCAGTTTGCGACTGAGGTGTCTGGCTAGGAATCTGAGAAGCCTGTGGGACTTGGGATGCCTGCTGAGCTTGGAACGCCTGGGTCGGATAGGATTGCGTTGGGTAAGTCTGGGTTGAATAGCCTTGAGCAGACACTTGCGGCGATTGAGGTGCCTGAGATACCGGAGGTTGTGCTGGAGTCGACACTACACGTGGCGTGTACATCGGCGACTGCTGACTGTACGCACTCCCGTACATGCTCTGCGGTACCTGAGCATACTGTGGAGATTGCTGAGTCGGCTGCGTAGACGGGACAGACATAGGTTGCGATGCACCCGGCTGAGCATTCTGCATAGACTGTAAAGGTTGCGTAGGATACGACGATGCAGACTGCGGACCATTCACTGGCTCTATTGGCTCAGTTGGTTGATTAGACTCATCGTAAGACATGTGTCCTCCTTCAATATCACGTCAATGTCACCGTAAGAGTGGAACATTCTTTATTTCTGCGTTTAAGACAACCGTACTTATCTGAGAATAAGCTGAAAATGCTCTCGAAATTATCTTTTTTCTTTATGCTAATCATATGAGAAACCATTGAACTGTTGAAAACTAAGGGAAACAGGACAGTCATAAGGTAGAAGGAAATACTTTCCGCTAGGAGCGTCATTTTTCTCTCACTCCATTTACACAGCTCAATCGACCTTATCTATTAGAGTTACTTTTATGAGCGATAGCACGGAAAACACTGATGAAAACCTCAATACTACCGATACTCTTGCCATCATTTCCAAGGCATCTTTGAGGCACAACAATTCGCGGCCTATGAAGTCAGTCCAGGATGAGCCTGCTTCGCGTGATGATGAAGATCTCGCAGCAACTGCAGAATTTCCTACATACCACGATAACTCCAAGGTCATTGACGACATCTTGGGACGCCCTCCTGCCAAAGACGACAATGCACATACAATCACGGACCCGCACGGAGACTATGTAGAACAGTTCCGTCCGAGACCATTAAATCTGCATGTGCCAGATTTGGAGAACTTAAAGACTTCAGACACGCTCCCTCAAATTTATCGTGACATATCGCAGAATCGTGAGGCGCTATCTACAAATCCTGCAGCACCATTTGCAGCTTTCCCTGAGTTCCCGCAGTCATCCATGCCTACTACAGATGAATTCACACAAGTAAAGGCGTTAAACATAGATACGCTAGACGAACTTCAAGTAGCAGATTTACGTCCTACAGACGATTCGCCTACAGCCGAGTTTGAAAAAACTCATGCAACAAAGCCTCGCCATGCTGATTCCTCTGCTCTCAATACTGTAGATTTCAGTAGCTATACAGGTACATCCGAAGAAGCATCGAGTGCTATATCAGCGGGATTTGAAACCGCTTATGAGCAAAATTCACGCCGAGATGAGAATGCAGATACAGCAGAAATTCCTGCTGTTACCGCTACTGGCAGTGCACATCGAGCAGAATCGCAACCTCAGCCAAGTACCACGCAGTCTCAAGACGAGAAGCCTCATAAGAAAAAGCGCAAGAAGAGAAAAAAGAAGAAGACCATCCCCCACTACAACTATGTTAGGGTAGAAACTTCTGCCCCGGAAGGCACAGTATTCCCTCAGCCAAAGTTCTCTCCGCGTGGCGCAGTACCTGGTAAGCCTGGCGACCGCAGTGCATTTAGCTTTAAAATTAATACGCGGCTAGACGGTAAACATGGACGCACAGGCGTTATCCATACGCCTCACGGAGACATTCAGACGCCGTGCTTTATTCCTGTAGCTACACAAGCCACGATGAAGGCCGTCACCATACCTCAAATGAAAGATAATGGCGCGCAAGCGTTGCTTTCCAATGCTTTCCACCTGTATGAGCGTCCTGGTGAAGCCGTCATGAATGCTGCAGGTGGACTCAATGAATTTATGAATTGGGACAAGCCTACTTTCACAGATTCTGGTGGTTTCCAAGTCATGAGTCTCGGAGCAGGATTCAAGAAAACTCTTGCGATGGACATCGAAGGCATGAAAAACGATGACGTTATCGCTGATGGCAAGGAACGTCTTGCTTTCGTAGACGAGGACGGCGTCAGCTTTAAGTCTCCACTCAACGGTGGTATGCATCGATTCTCTGCAGAGATTTCTATGCGCGTTCAGCACAACATCGGCGCAGATATCATGTTTGCATTCGATGAGCTCACCACCTTAATGAATACCCGTAAGTATCAGGAGGAGTCAGTAGACCGTACATTCCGTTGGGCACAGCGCTGTGTGGCAGAGCACAAGCGTCTGACTGAAGAACGTCTCGGTAAACCATATCAGGCGCTCTTCGGGGTGGTCCAGGGAGCAAATTATGAAGATTTGCGGCGTAAAGCCGCTTCCCAGATTGGTTCTCTTGACTTTGACGGTTTCGGATTGGGCGGCGCCATTGAAAAGAACATTCTCGGCGATATCGTTTCTTGGATTTGTGATGAACTTCCTGAAAATAAGCCACGTCATCTCCTCGGTATCGCAGCGGTCGACGATATCTTTGCCGGTGCTGAAAACGGTGCCGATACTTTTGACTGTGTAGCTCCAGCACGCACTGCGCGCAATGGCGCTGTCTTTACAAAAGATGGACGCTGGAACATCAAGAGAGCAGCGTTGAAGTTTGACTTCCGACCAATTGAAGAGGATTGCGACTGCTATACTTGTCGCAACTACACTCGCGCATATGTGAGCCATTTGCTGCGTTCTGGCGAAATGACTGGCGCCACGCTGGCAACTATCCACAATGAGCGGTTCTTCATTCGCTTGCTCGATGACATACGAGCATCTATAGACGGCGGATACTTCTTTGAGTTTAAGGAATCCTACCTTGCGCGCTTCTACGCAAAAGGTTCTAAGGGCTAGAAGCCTCACTACTTTAATCCCATAAAGCGCGGCGGCACGCATCTTAAAAGTCTCACCGTCTTTTGCGTGCCGTCCCTTAATGTGTTAGAGTGGTTTTTCGTCTGCGCACATGGCGGAATGGTAGACGCGCTGGCTTCAGGTGCCAGTGACCGATAAGGTCGTGGGGGTTCAACTCCCCCTGTGCGCACCACTATAAACGTCTCCTAAGGCTAGTATTTACGCCAAAGAGACGTTTTCTTTTATCGCCCCATGGCTATTGCGACAAGATTTAGGACAAGTAAAAATAAAGCTCGATAACAAAATAACTCTGAGCTGTTGGAATGGCAGAACAACCTTATAGGCAGGAATGTGTTACTAAAAACATGTGAAAAGAATGCAATGCCTACCCGTCTCAGCCTTAGTATTAAGAAAGATAGAACATCGAACAGTAGTAAACAAGCCGATTATTCAGTAGGGGGAGTCGTTTTCACCTCTTGCGCGCATGTAATGTGACATGTGTAATATTACGCACTACACTTATAGGTATGGAAGATTACGAAATACATATGATGAGTGCGCGCACATTAGAAACGCAACGGAGCTTTACTCATGCGCTTATCGAACTCATGTGCGTATATCCATACAATGAAATTACCGTCAAAGAAATTGTCGCCAGAGCTAAACGTACACGTCAAACTTTCTATCGTCATTTCACTTCAAAGCAAGACGTTCTCGACCGTCAGCTTGATTCTATGTATAACGAGTGTTATTCCTTAATCAACAAACTTCCAACGCAGACCCTTGACAGCGCTCTTACTACATACTTCACATATTGGTACCAGTATCGCGACACCATAAAGCGTCTTCTTGAGGTCAATCGCAGCACCACTCTCATGCGCGAGCTGACGTTGAAATACGCCGCAAAGCTCTATCCTCTCATCAAGCAATACATGAAACGTTCTTACGATGAGCCAGTTGACGAATTTTACTTCCAGCAATTCATCTTCGGCGGACTCGTCCAGATGAAAATGCAATGGTTCTCGCGGGGGTGTGATGTGCCTCCTGAGCAAATGGCAAGAAAACTGCTGAGCTTCTGGAGAGAGTCACTGTAGAGGCGGCACTTTTTACAAATACTTGTCGCCGTTGCTTCAGCAAGCTGTTTACCGCGAGTCGATGCAGTGCCGGCGTAATTTATATGCACATCAAGTTCACTTTCTTCTATCGTGCACGATTCCGCACACAAAACGACGGAGCAATTGCTCACGTAGACAGCGTGAAAAACAAAGGCACAGGGAAAGCCGCCCATTTTCGAGCAATGCGCGAGAATAAAAATTGAGAGGCAATAGGAACACACAATGACACAATCAGAAAATATTTCTACTCACACATCCGCAGCATAGAATAGTTCCTCACTCAAACCTCGGAAACATGTCCCACAATTTAGTCACGAAACTCTTCTCGCACTTCAAGAAACGCGCAATATCATAAGCGAGGAAAAATCAGCTAAACGATACACATCGTTCGAAGAATTACTTAATGATTTAGACTCCGACGATTAAAGCGCAAACTGGTCTTGAAATTAGACCAGTTTCCTATTAAACTGGTCTTGAAATTAGACCAGTTTCCTATTATGATATTTTCAGCGGGAGGGCAGAGTCTTATGAATCAGCTTATACGACAGATTATTCAAGACTTCGATTTAAGTCTCTACAAACCTATACTCCCGCGCGAACTCAATCTAGAAACACCTCTTACACCACGCGCAGGAAATCTTGCAACAGTTATCATGGGCATTCGTCGCTCAGGAAAAACATACCGTCTCTTCCAAGAAATGCAATCTCTCCTAGACAGTGGTATAGATTCCTCACGCATTCTGTACTTCAACTTTGAAGATGACCGTCTAGCCCCCATAACCACTCAAACCGGAGACGACGTGCTCCACGAATTCTTTGAGGTCAACCCTGCATCACAACGTGACGGTTGCTATATTTTCTTCGACGAGATTCAGGAAATGTCCCACTGGGACATTTGGCTGAGACGCATTATCGACACGACGAAAGCTACAATCTACGTAACTGGCTCAAGCTCAAAATTACTTTCCGAAGAAATTGCAACTGCATTTCGCGGTCGTTCACTTGCATATGAGATGACCCCATTCAGTTTTCGAGAATTCGTGCTCTACCATCAGCCACAATTACTTACTCAAACTCGGAATCCCCAAGACTGGTCGAGTACAGATAAAAACCTCGCTAAAAATCTCTTCAACGATTATCTGACACGCGGCGGGTTCCCCGCAATCCAAGATGTCTCTAGCGAGCGACTCATCCTCACACTTCAGGGATACGCCCAACGCGTTGTCGCAAAAGATGTACTTGAGCGACATAATCTGAGCAATCCACAGGCAGTTTCACTCCTCACAAGCAGAGCACTAACCTACTCTGGTCGAGATTTTTCCATGCGCAAAACCGTAGATACATTTGTATCTCAAGGTATCAAGATTAGTCGAGTGAGCGCGACAGCAGCATTAAACTATTTAGAAGATGCATTTCTTATCCATAAGATAACCGATTACTCTCGTGCACTCTCATCTTCACCGGCAAGCACTTATAAAATCTACGCAGAAGATCCGGGGCTTGTCTATGCTAATTCTTCAGCAAGCAGTAATGATATAGCGCAGCGCCTTGAAACGGCTATCTATTTAGAACTGCGGCGACGCGCTTTTACAAGTAGAAATAATTCCGTGAGTTCTCTTCATACACGTACACACGGGTATGAAATAGATTTTGCTGTAGGCGACGTTATCGCCAACTCATCACTTCAACTTTTCCAGGTAAGCGTTCATATCGATGACGAGAAAACTCGAGAACGCGAGATGCGCGCACTGGAAGAAGCAATGCATGAATATCACACAAAGGAAAGCATATTACTTATCCACGATGGACAACGCGAAGATGTAACGACCCATGATAAAACCGTTATCCATATAATCCCAGCTTGGATGTGGTGTTTAGAAGGCAAATAGCGAGAAGAAGTACCCTTGAACCTAGCTAATTACCTCGGGCGATGCGCCGCCACATCAAATGCAGCACCAGCGAGAGCGTCTAATGTATCAAGCTGAGCCTTCTGCTCGTCACTCATCTGCGGCGCAAAAGTACCATATCGATGTTCAGCTGCTTTCTTAATGAGAAAATCAGCAAGCTGAGGATTCTTGGGCAAAACCGAGCCATGCATGTAGGTCCCGATGACGTTAAACTTACGAGCACCCTCAGTATGGTCAGTACCGTTATTTCCTGTCCCCTCATCATCTACAGTCGCCCACGGCTGAGTTCCATCGTCGTGGAGTACCGTCTGACCGGAATGATTTTCATACCCAACGATAGGACCGCACTGCTCACTATGCTCCACAAGGTTGCCAATCATGCGTGTATCCTGCCCGACGGTATGTACGCCAAGTACGTGAATGCCAGGTAGACGTTTGCCTTCACGCGTTTCGAAATACTCGCCAAAAAGCTGATACAGTCCGCATATGACGAGCATGGGCACACCCTCTTCTGCGAGCGTGCGAATCTGCTGAGCTCGAGTGAAGAAATCGTCGCTGATGATGGCTTGCCCCTTATCTTGCCCGCCTCCGCCAAGGATCATGTCAACATGCTCAGGCCATGTATCGCCGACATTGTACTGATGAATACGTGGCTTGTATCCCATTAATCGCGCGCGTAGTTCAATAGTTTTCACGTTGCCAGTGTCGCCGTAGATATTCATCTCTTTGGGATACAGCGAAACGATGTCAAGTACGCGAGTATCTGTCATAGTCCTACATCCTCCACATCTGCTATCTGACTGAGCGCCTTACGAACGGCAAGCATAGCAGTATATGTGCAGTAAATATGTTTAGGCTTGCCTGCTGTATCAGCGATAAACATACCAAGCGCTTGAGAAATCGAGTCGTCCACATGGATAGCATCGACTTCATCGTATGCTAATCGTAAAGCCATATCCGTAGCACGTACACCGGAGACCATATCAACCGCCGTATCGCGCAGTGACGTAAAATCAACGTCCCACAGCCAACTCATGTCACGTCCATCGGCGTACTCGTCATTAATCACAATCATGGTCCCATGACCAGTAGGATTAAACGATTTGAGCGCAAGCCTAAAGCCCATCGGATTCTTCACCAAGATAAGCTCCACCTGATCGCCATGAACGTCGATGGACTCTCCACGGCCAAATGCTGGAGTGACTGCACTTACAGCCTCAATGAGCTTCTGTGCTGAAGGGACAGAAAGAGCAGAAAGAGATGCAGGTTTTCTTACCTCTTCCGGTGAGCTCGACAGTGAATGAGAAAGTTGGTATAGGGGCGTGTGCGGCCCGTCTTCCATAATTGCTTGTACGACAGCAAGTGCACCTGCTGCGTTGAAAGCGTTATATACACCTTCTAATTTAAGCTCAGCAGCATGAGACTCTACATGCCCGTTAGACTCAATCGCAAACGTTGCAGTGTGATCTTGCAAAGCAGTCAGTGTCACATGCGCGGGACGATAATGCGTTAAATCAAATTTTCGCTCTCTCGGTTGGCGCTCGTGTGCAGAATCTAAGACTCCGTTTTCACCCGTAGCATGCACGCTTAGTTCAGCGTTTTCTGAACTGTCATACATAGCATCGTCAGAAGGGAAGAAATCCATCAAATCATCAGACAGGCCGTAATACCTGACACGTACCCCATCAGATCCACGGACGACGTCAGAAAGTGCAGCAACGCGCGAGTCTTCACGGTTAAGCACGACCGTTCCCGTAGTCGCTTTTGCAACCGATGCGAGCATAGTCGCCGTAGTATCAATCTCACCGAATCGATCTAGCTGATCGCGTAAAACATTCAGTAGGAGTGCATAGCGTGGCTTGACTTTGTCCACGAAATGTACAGCGTATGCTTCATCGAGTTCGAGTACTGCTACATCTGCATGGAGGCGACCGCGCATATCGACTTCATCAAGTAAAGCAGACACAACTCCGCGTGTGAAATTTGAGCCTGTCGGGTTCGTAAATACGCGTAATCCCAGATTTTTTAACATGGATGCAACGATGCGTGTAGTTGTCGTCTTGCCATTTGTGCCAGATACAAGTACCACGCCGTAGGGTAACTGCGCAAGAGTGCGTGCCATGAAATCAGAATCAACGCTTTCAATGACGCGTCCAGGAAGCGCTGTACCACCGCCGCGAAGTCGAGCTACGGCACGAATGGTTTTCCCCAACGCAGGAGTAAGAACCGTGCGCAATGAGTGAGCCATATGAGTCTTCCCTCCGTCTTATATACCCTGTGCAGGGTCGGCAGCCATATCTGCAAATTTGGACCTTGCACCCAAGAATGCGAGAGTAAACGTGGCTGTCGGACCATTACGATGTTTAGCTAAAATCACGTCAGCCTCGCCCGGTCGATCTTCTTTATCATATGCTTCTGGACGATGAACGAGGAAAATCGCATCTGCATCCTGCTCAATAGAGCCAGATTCGCGCAAGTCGGAAATCATTGGCTTACGGTCACCGCGCATTTCAGAGCCACGATTAAGCTGAGATAGTGCTACTACTGGCACACCAAGTTCCTTTGCAAGCAATTTCAAGGAACGCGAAAACTCAGACACTTCCTGCTGTCTCGACTCCACTTTCTTTCCAGAGCTCATAAGCTGAAGGTAATCAATGACGATGAGACGTAAACCATTACGCGCGAGACGACGGCATTTCGAGCGAATCTCCATCAGACTCATGTTTGGAGAATCATCGATGTACAGCGGAGCTTCCTTGATACGGTCGAGAAGACGCTCCATTTCCTGCCAGTCTCTGTCATCAATGTCGGAAGCATTACGCAAAGCGGTGAGCGGCACATTCGTTTCTGCAGCGATGATACGCTGAGATAGTTCCAACTTACTCATTTCAAGAGAGAACACGACCGTTGGCATATTGTGATGAAGCGCAGCGGATCGAGCAAAATCGATACCAAGCGTGGATTTACCCATACCTGGACGTCCCGCAACGACAATCATCTGCCCCGGCTGCAAGCCGTTCGTTATCTTATCGATATCCGTAAAGCCCGTTGGCACTCCTGGCTGTATATCGCCCGACTGAATTTCCTCGATATGTCCTAACGTACGGTCTACGACTGGACCAATAAGCTCATAATCCTGCTTCGTATGCCCATCGGAAAGCTGATATACGGAGTTCTGAGCGAGATTTACCACATCCTCTGCATCAGCAGTCTCAGCACTAAAGCCTAATTGCGCGATACGTATACCTGTTTGAATGACCTCGCGCAGCATAGCATCACGATGAACGATTTGTGCATAGTGAATTGCGTTAATTGCAGCAGGTACAGAGGAGACAAGGCTTGCAAGATAGTCAGCACCGTCTACCTTATCGAGATTGCCGTCCACGCGCAACGTATCTGCCACTAGCACAGGATCAATCTGCGCACCTTCAGCAAAACGGCTCACGATAGCACTATAAATCGTCTGATGCTTCGGAATGTAGAAGTCCTGAGCATCTATCATCTCAATAACTTCAGCTATGACATCTTTGCTGAGTAGCATGCCGCCGAGGACCGCCATCTCGGCAGCCTCGTCATACGGCGGTTGCCCGCCAAAAATAGAATCCGTCGACGATGTAAAACCTCGACCCTCACGCATGGTGTTACTTTCAGGCATATGCCTATTCTATGCGCATGACAGTAGGAAAAGAGGAGCTACACTTACAGATAAACCGCTGCGCTGTGGATAACACTGTGGGAAAGAAAATAAGTTATCCACATTTTAGGCGTGTCCCGGTGGACAATAAGATAAGTTATCCACATTATGCGGATAACTCGGTGGATAACATGGGGATAATCGTGTCGCGGATGTGAGAAAACACTTTTCTTGCTGTAACTTTGTCCATACTATTATTTCGTGCACAATAATATGCGGGAAAACCACAATCATGCAGCATCAGCTCGTCGCCAGTTAGCAGCCATCGCCATCCCCACACTAGGGCAGCTCATAGCCGAGCCGATTTTCGTCCTCATCGACACTGCACTCGTCGGACGCATTGGTGATATAGCACTTGCAGGACTTTCTATCGGCTCTACTATCATCCTCACGTCCGTGGGATTATGCCTTTTCCTTGCCTACTCCACTACGGCAAAGGTCTCTATGCTCATGGGAGCCGGTCGCACTCGTGACGGCTTACAGGCAGGAGTTGCTGGGATGTGGCTTGCGTTAGGCATAGGTATCGCTCTCATGGCAACTCTCGTTAGCGCCGCGTATCCCCTCAGCTTTGCGATGGGTGCACAAACGTCGGTACTTGATGGCGCCGTCGTCTATGTGCAAACTGCCAGTCTTGGCATCCCCGGCACCCTCATGGCATATGCGGCTAATGGAATGTTGAGAGGACTGAAAAAGCCAGGAATTACTCTCTGGTCTGCTATCAGTGGCGCACTAATCAACGTCATCCTTGATGTTGTTTTTATCTTCGGACTTGGCTGGGGCGTCATGGGTTCGGGAATTGCTACATGCATAGCTCAGTGGGTCATGTGCATTATTCTGCTCGCATATCTCGCGCCTGTACTTCGTCGGAATAAAATCTCGTTGAAACCATTACTGAGCGATGTCAAAGATTCCGCCGGAGACGGAGCTATGTTATTCGTACGCACGGCAGCAATTCGTGTAGGCATGGTGGCTACCGTTATGGTAGCGACGGCTATGGGAACGACCGTCCTCGCAAGCTATCAAGCAGTAAATTCTTCATGGAATTTAGCACTCAATATCCTCGATGCCATAGGTGTGGGCGGTCAGGCTCTCATCGGCACAGCCATTGGAGCGAAAGACATCCCTCAGATACATTCTCTTCTTAAAGAGATCGAGTATGCAGGCATCAGGTGGGGCGTGTACGTCGGGGTGGGCTTCGCACTCTTTGGATGGTTCGCAGCGCCACTATTTACCACCGAACCGAGCACCGCTCATATCATCGCCATTAGCATGATAGTAGTTGGCATATTCTTTCCGTACCACGGATGGCTGTGGGCACTAGATGGCGTGCTCATCGGCGCAGGAGACTTTGCCTATCTTGCAAAGGCTTGTACACTCGCAGCCCTCGTTCACGTCTGCGTGCTCGTCATCGCGTGGAGAGTCACAGTTGCCATGAGCGCACCGCCTCTTGTGCAATCAGTCGCACTATGGCTAGTCTTCAATATTGTCTTTATGGGTGTGAGAGGACTAGGAAATATCCTGAGAGCGCATAAAGATACTTGGATTTACCGAGCCATAGCACAACTTAACTAGTGCGACACAGGCGCAGCATAGGTTACAAGCTGCGCGCTTAAGTCGCCCCTAGATGTCGAGAGCTGCGTGATGCCCCAAATATACGGCGTTCGTAATGGTAGAAACGCGAGAAGCATCGCCGATGACCCGTACGTATGGCGCCGTATCCATAAGCTTTTCGACCTGATCTGTCGTGGACTTCTGCCCGAGAGCACAAATGACCGTACTTCCAGAAATCAGTACCTGCTCACCTTTCTCATTCTCAGCCAAAACACCATCAGAACGAACCTCAATACCTCGATGTGAGGTGTACACTTCGCAATACTTATCGACTTCTTCGAGCATCAATGGCCGATGGCGTACATTTGCATCAGGAGCGAGCGCACCACCCATCTCTACGATTTTTACCTTCTTGCCTTCCATCCCGAGGTGGATACCGCACTCGCAGCCTGCAAGTCCTCCGCCCAAGATGACAACTTCGTCTGTAACTCTATCTTTCTGCTTGTAGTAGTCATTGACGATGACGACATTGGCCCCATCCTCTCCTCTTAAACCCGGGATAGCCGGAATCACAGGAGTGGAACCGGTCGCGATGATGAGCGCATATGGCTTCACTTGGGAAACGAGTTCAGGAGTCACCGTCGTATTTGTAACGATTTTTGCTCCAGCTTTTTCAGCGAGAAGTTTATATGTACCGCTCAATTCATACATCTCATGCTTGAAAGGAAGCGCTTGCTCAGATTTTAAGATGCCGCCGACCTCAGATTCTTTCTCATAGACGGTGACGTCGTGTCCTCGACGCGCAGCAGTATATGCAGCATAAAGGCCACCAGGGCCAGCGCCAGCAATCATTACCTTGCGCTTAACAGGAGCCGGAGTAACCTCTACTCCGTCCATTTCTCGGCCGATAAGTGGATTTACAGTACAACGGCGCGTAGAAGTTGCAGCGCGTTCAGCCATACACGTGAAGCAACGCAGACAGTGCACAATTTCTTCAGGTCTGCCTTCGATGACTTTACGCGGAGTTTCAGGATCGGCGAGAAGTTGGCGAGCCATATAGACGATATCTGCCTGCCCCGATGCAATGATTTCCTCCATCATCTCAGGATCGGTCAGCCCGCCAATGGTAGCAACAGGTTTAGAAACGTGCTTCTTTATCTCCGCAGCCAAGTAAACATTACGACCATGAGGTTCAAACATTGACGGATGAGTGATGCCGAAGGTCTTCTGATACGTACCTGCTGAGACGTGAATGATATCAACATATGGTTCAATCTGCTGAGCAATGCGGACACCCTCGTCGATGTCATAGCCACCCTCGCAGAATTCTGAGCCAGACATGCGGAACTCAATTGGGAAAAATGGTCCCACTGCCTGCCGCACAGCTTTGAGCACTTCTACTGCAAAACGGCAACGATTCTCGAGCGATCCGCCGTATTCATCCTCACGATGGTTGAAAAGTAGCGAGAGGAACTGATTAATCAGCCAACCATGTCCCCCGTGAATCATGAGCATCTCAAATCCTGCTCGCTTAGCAAGACCTGCGACGTGCGCATAGTGTGCCACGATGTCATCAATCATCTCTTGAGACAGAGCTTTTACGTGAGCGCCATCAGCACGGACACCATCACACGGCCCCCACTGGTGCAGATTGTGCTGCTTAGACTTATCGGTCATGTACGTGCCCGCAAACTGACCGGAATGAGACAATTCTAATGAAGGAATGGCGCCATGTCGCCGAATCGCATCTGCAGCGTAGGTAGCCGCCGCCAAAGAGTTGAGTATGGACTCATCAAGATGGTATGCATGACTTCCGTCCGTCTCAGGGTGAACCATCAATTCAGACACCGTCACAGCAGCAGCGCCGCCTCTCGCGCGAAGTTCGTAGAATGCCGCGGACTTGGGACCTATGCAGCCGTCATTGGTGATGTCAGTACCACCCATAGGTGCGGAGAACATGCGGTTGCGGAAAGTAGTTCTTCCGATAGTAATGGGAGCACTGAGATAGGGGAATTTTCTCTGTTCCATACGCACCTCTTCGCGAAAATTCATAGCAAGTCTCGAACGAGTTATCGCCCGTAAACCATTACTACTACACTAACACGCTACAACTCACGCACGCACAGCACGGTATGGAGAGTACCCTTACCTAGATAGCACCTGCTCCGGTTTCACGAGTACGCACACGGGTGATGGATTCGACAGGAATGACCCATACCTTGCCATCTCCAATGGTGTCGGTCCCTGCAGCATCACAAATCGTGGTGATAATCTCATCGACGCGTACATCTTCTGACACGATTTCAAAACGGACTTTTGGCAGGATATCGACATCGTATTTCGTACCACGGAAGACCTCTGTATGACCACGCTGATGCCCATAACCATTAGCCTCAGAAATCGTAAGACCATGAATTCCGATACCCGACAAAGCGTCAAGTACATCGTCAAGCTTTTGCGGCTGAATAATTGCAGTGATGAGTTTCATTATGCCCTCCTCAAGATAGATAGGGATGTGCCAGCAAAGTCATAAGAACGTTCGCCATGTCGTGTCACGTCTACGCCGGTCATTTCTTCGTATGTGCTAATGCGCCAGCCCATAGTCTTTTCGAGGACAAACGCGATGATAAAGGTCATCACAGCGGAGAAGATAATCGCTATGAGAGCTATGAGAATCTGTACGATAGTCAGGCGAATGTCTCCATGCGTAAACAAACCATTACCAACAGCAAACAGTCCCACAAGAACTGTACCGATGACGCCACCAACACCGTGCACACCCACGACATCAAGGGAATCATCAATGCCCAGCTTGAACTTCACGCTGATAGCAAGGCAGCATACAGCGCCTACAATGAGACCGATAATAATTGCAGCCCACGGGGAGACTACATCAGCAGATGGGGTAATGCCCACGAGACCTGCTACCATGCCAGACGCAGCACCGATGGGAGTTGCCTGACCCGTACGAATCTTTTCTACGATAAGCCATCCTATAGTCGCAGCACATGCACATAACGACGTCGAAATAATTGCATATGCAGCGGTACCATTTGCGGCAAAAGCAGATCCACCGTTAAATCCGAACCAGCCAAACCACAAGAGGAATGCGCCAAGCATCACGAATGGAACATTATGAGGCTTGAACGGAACACTTCCGAAGCCCTTGCGACGACCCACAATCAGTGCGATGACCAATGCCGCCACAGCAGCGTTAATGTGAACCACGGTACCACCTGCGAAATCGTGCGGAGCCACGCCGAAAAGGTGTGCAATAGCACCATCGGCAGAAAGCAGACCGTGATCCCATACCATGTGAGCCATAGGTGCGTAGTCGAGAAGAGTCCACAGTGCGGTAAAGACAAGCCATGTACTGAATTTAACGCGCTCTGCTAATGCACCAGAGATAAGCGCCACGGTGATAATGGCAAAAGTCATCTGGAAGAGCGCATCCACAGTGACAGGGTACGAGCCAGAACTCGACTGCGCCGAAGCTGTGTAAACGCCATCTTTCACGCCAATGACATCACGCAAGAAGAATCCAGAGAATGGATTGCCAAATATACCGCCCACAGACTTCCCGCCGTATGCGATAGACCAACCACACACAGCCCACACGATGCCAACCACTGCCATAGCACCGACAGACAGCATAATCATATGCAAAATCGCTTTCGCTCGCACCATGCCGCCATAGAAGAACGCCACAGCTGGAGTCATCAGAAATACTAATCCGCTCGAAATGAGCATCCACGCAGTATCACCAGAACTCATTGTTACCTCCCTTAGTCTTTCACTTCATATCTAAGAGAAGTAAAGTTTCCAAAAATAATGCCGGAAGTAACACATAGGTTACGACCGGTATAAAATGTGACGAGTATGTTTCGAACTGTGCAGAGATTTTTGCTCTCAACCGTTCTATATTTCCTGCTCTACGCTACACTTCTACTCTCCTCGCTTTTCTACACGAGAAGTCGGCATAAAGTTTCTCACGAGACTCCTACTCTCCTAAAATCCCATCCACAAAGCCTTCTGTATCAAATCGTGCTAAATCATCAGGCCCTTCACCAAGACCTACAAGCTTGACAGGCACACCAAGCTCTCGCTGAACAGCGATGACGATGCCGCCCTTTGCTGAACCATCGAGCTTAGTCAACACAATACCTGTAATGCCAATAGCTTCAGCAAAAACCTTCGCCTGTGCCATGCCATTTTGACCAGTCGTAGCATCAAGCACGAGGAGCACTTCACCGACAGGAAGATTCTTCTCAACGACACGGCGAATTTTGCCGAGCTCATCCATAAGATTGGTCTTATTTTGCAAACGACCCGCAGTATCCACGATGAGTACCTGAGCGTTATCCTCCTTGGCACGTTGCGCCGCTTCAAACGCTACGGAGGCAGGATCAGCTCCTTCTTTATCACTCCGTACAACGGGGACACCCACGCGATCCGCCCACGTTTGAAGCTGGTCGGCCGCAGCAGCGCGGAACGTATCAGCTGCTCCAAGAACTATCTGTTGAGACCCTTCACCGAGCAGAAGGCGAGAGAGCTTGCCCGTCGTGGTCGTTTTGCCAGAGCCATTGACGCCAACCATCATGATGACATGCGTATCACTAGCATCAGGAGTGACCTCAAGCTCGAGTCGGCGATCAAAGGTGTGACCATCCTTATCTGTATTAACTGCCTTGAGAAGTTGAGCGCGAAGCAGGCTCTGAATCTGTGCAGCGTCTTGCGCGCCATTGACTCGCGCATCGCGGCGCAACTCGTCGACCATGCCCATCGCCGTGTCAGCACCAACATCTGCAAGGAGTAAAGTGTCCTCTACTTCTTCCCAGTCAGACTCTGATAAATTGTCACGTGTCAAAATAGAGAACAATGCTTTACCGAATGGATTTGCGGAATGAGACAGGCGTGAGCGCAGGCGATGCATACGGCTTGCGTTATCTTCCGGAACGTCAAGCTCAGAAGTCGCACTTGCGGCATCTCCGTCAGCATGCCTTGAGTCATCAGCACTGTCTGTGCTGTCCACATCGTTATAAGTGTCGCTGCTACGAGAATCAGACTCCTGCATAGCCGGTGTGATATCACGCTGGGCGTTTGCTTTCTTGCTCCTCACCAGCGCGAAAGCAACAAGTGCAATACCCACGATAATTAAGACTGCGGCAATAATCGCCCACACTATATGAATATCCATGAAGACATCTCCCTCCGAAGAGAGGCACCACCCAATTACAGGCAGTGTCACCTCTACCAACTAAATCAACACATAAAAGTCATAAAGAAATAAAACTACTTCAAATGCACTGGAACTACCGAGGAATTATCACCAAGATAGACTGGCGCTTCCTGAGTGCTATCCTCAACCGCTTGCGCTCGCTCCTGCGCTGCTACCTCATGAATATCCTCTTGCGGCGTATAGGAAACAGGAGTTCCAGCCATGCGCGGGGTGCGAGATTTACTTTCATCCCTATCTCGCTCCACAGAGCTCAACCCGCTTGCCTGGTTATTGATGACAGCATCACTTTTCGCCCACTGCACGACAAAGTAAATAATGCCGATAACGACAGCAAGCCAAAAGATAATAGTCAGAACGTTTCCCATACTTGTATCTTACATGAGATGCTACAAAACGTTACATTAAGCCGCTAGACGCCCCAATATCGAGAAGCCACTGTCGCACGTCATTACACTCGTCAAGATTTACTGCATGGTCGAGCTTCTTATACTCGCACAATTTGAGGAAAGTATTCTCCTCTAAGAAAGCAGCCAACGCGCTTGACTCATGCCGCGCCACCACGTCATCGCGCATACCAAATCCATAAAAAGCGTGAGGTGACTTCAATTGCAACGATTCATCGCCATCATGCGTGCCCTCTACCAAACCCGGCGCGCAGAAACCGGATAAACATGCGACAGCTTTATAACGGTCAGGATTGATACGCAAAAGATGGACCGCAAGAGCACCGCCTTGTGAGAAGCCGAACGGTATAATTTCACGCTCGTCAGGAATAAAGTCATCCACCCATTCATCGACAGCGCATGCCGCAGCGTATATATCACGATCAAGATTTTCACCACTCGGCACTGCTTCGTGGAACCACGAATATGCTCCATCAGTTTTTGCTGCCAGGCTTGAAGCATCATCGTCCATGAAGACACCCATATCATCGGGGTCAAGCAAAGTCAGTGGTGCACGAAGTGCTACATAATCACTCAAGGGAGACACATAACTACCGAAAAATTCAGCAATATCATTCTCATTCGATCCCCACCCATGCAAGAGCACAAAAAGCGGACGACGCGGATTGTTCATGCCGCGCCCGCGAGACCACAATGCCTGCTCCACGCGCAAAGAATCGCCATAATGACCAGAAACTGCAGTCGCCGCTTTGCCTGGTTCGATAGGAATGTGCTTCATAATTAGCATTGTAGTCGCCATCAGAATGTGGCGATAGAGGTTGTTTTGCTATCCATTCCAGTACACTGAGAAGTATGCTTTTAAGTGATCACGATATAGTCGAAGCACAAGCAGCTGGCGACATTTCTTTAACTCCATGGACGCCAGCTATGGTCCAGCCAGCATCTATCGATGTGCGCCTTGACCGCTACTTCCGCGTATTTAATAGCCATAAGTACACCTACGTAGATCCTGCAGAAAATCAAGGAGACCTAACTGAGCTGCTCGAGGTGGATGCATCTCAACCATGGATCTTACATCCTGGCGAATTCATCTTGGGCTCTACATACGAGTACGTCAAGCTGGGCGACAGCATCGCAGCTAGGCTCGAGGGTAAGAGTTCACTTGGCCGCTTAGGTATACTAACTCACTCCACGGCTGGATTCATTGACCCAGGCTTCGAAGGTCATGTCACATTGGAACTATCAAACGTTTCCAATCTTCCCGTGAAGTTGTGGCCAGGTATGAAGATAGGACAAATGTGCTTCTTCCAGATGTCGAGCCCTGCCGACCATCCGTATGGTAGTGCAGAAAATGGTTCGCACTACCAAGGTCAGCGCGGTCCGACTGCTTCACGTTCATACATCAACTTCCATAAGACAGACGTATCCGGAGAGCTAACGTATCACGATGAAAAATAATAATTCTCACACCCTCGCTGCTCAATCCTCTCAGTCCACAGATTACCGTACTTTAGCGGCTCGTGTCGGTATCATTTCTGGCTTTGTCTTCATCCTGCTGCTTGCCTTCGTCTGGTCCGGCGCTACAGCCGGCATGGATTTAGCAATCACTACACGGGTCGTCCACCACCGCATAGGTTTCTTGAACCCTATCGCCTTAGGATTTACCGCTCTTGGCGGTACAATCATCGTCATTCTTCTTACAATTATTGCCTTGGGATATCTAGCATATAGGCGTAAATGGCTCGAAGTAGAAATCGTCTTTGGTGCACTTGCTGGTGATGTCGTTATCGTGACAGCATTGAAAAAGCTCGTCAATCGTCAGCGTCCTTCATCTGCTCTGTGGCTAGGTCACGTAGAAGATCAACAATCCTTCCCTTCCGGACATAGTGCGAACAATACTGTTTTGTGGCTAACCGTTGCCCTTGTTTTGACAATGATTGCCGTTAATGAAGCCGAACGCACAGCCGCAAAAGTAATGACTATCCTTGGATTCATTATGCCACTATGCATCGGATGGAGCCGCATTTATACCGCCCAGCATTGGACTTCAGACGTCCTGTCTGGATGGAGTCTAGGACTTGCGTGGGTAAGTATCGTCGCATGGGTTTATCTAAATCAGCGCGAAAAGCGTAAAAAAGCTCGTGAAAACGCCACTCCGCGTATTGTGTCAAGCAAATAAAAATCATTCTACTCTCTCGAAAACATAGTATGAGACCATAGAATCGTCCCAAGGAAGGTACATATCATGGCAAAAAATACGATTGCTAAGCTCGTTACCGCAGCGGCTGCACTCACGGGGGCAGCTTGGGCTTTTGACAAGTATGCACAACATAAATTCCAGCGCTCTGGAATTTCCCTCGCTATCAATAAACTCAGCGAACTTTCGCCATCTCGTACAGCTCAGGATGAGATGGCGCTACTTGATGAACACAAGAGTGCTGAACGGCCAGCAGGTCTACCAGGAATCATACTCAAATCTGGTATTGCCGACGTTTACGATGACGGTAATGACCAGGATTTCGACACCTTTGGCATGGTAACGTACCGTTTCAAGCCACGAGACTACTCCTCTGCCACCGTGCACAACGTCACAGTGCTCTACGTGCACGGAGGTGGCTATATTACAGGCTTTGACGCATATCATGTGGCATTCATGACGAGACTTGCTCGTCAGATGGGTGTCACCGTAATCGCGCCAGATTACGCTCCTGCTCCATGGGGTACCGCTAAAGATGCATACCGCAGTATCACAGCTCTGTACACGCGTTACGGCATTTTGAATCCAGACGAGAAAGTTATCCTTATGGGTGACAGTGCGGGTGCTGGGCTAGCGTTCGGTCTAGCTCTTACTTGGGCAAAACAGGGTCTTCAAGCACCAGAAGGTATCATTGCCATTAGCCCATGGGTTGATGTGACTCTGTCCAACCCTGACATCCATGCATATGTCGACCGTGATCCTATGCTCGATGCCGACCGCTTACGTGTTGATGCGCACGAGTGGGCTGGGCAATGGTCTATGGACGATTCTCGCATCTCCCCTCTCAAAGCTAACTCAGCGGACATAAAGGCACTACATAAGAGCGAAGTCACTATCATCCAAGGTAGCGATGAAATATTCTTCCCTGACGTTACTGACTTCGCTACTCGTCTTACTTCCGCTGGTGTAAAGACAAAACTCCACATCGGCGAGCACATGACTCATGACTATCCATTGCAGCCAATTCCAGAGGCCAAAGAAAGCTGGAGTCAGATAGAAATGGCAATCGTTGAGGCGACGGTGGAGTAGGGCGAGTAGCTTTTACGCCTTTCAACGTAGCCTTCTCGGCGTCTTAGAATTAGCGATGTCGTTTCACAACTAGCCGCGCCACGCACTTGTACACTTCCGATAGTGCAAGGACGAGAGCTGCAAGTCCCAGTGCTTCAAACCACTGATGTGGGTGAAGCGGCGTCGTGCCAAATGCCGTGTTCAGAGCTGGAATATAAATTACAGCCAACTGCAAAACGACAGAGAGCGCGATAGCTCCCCACAGCCACACGTTTGAGAAAAGATTCTTGAACGCGGACTGTGTGGCAGAGCGTGAAGCCAAGGCGTTGAATAGCTGCGCAAAGACGAGGATAGTAAAGCCCATAGTACGCGCCATGACCATCTGCTCGTCGTGTGATGCACCGTTGACGTTGACAGCGCTTATGTCAGTAAATAGGCCGCCCGGCAGATACAAGTCGATGCCAATTAGTGTCACAGCTGCCATAATAATTCCGATAAATGCGATGTCACACCACATAGCCGCGTCTATGACCCGGTCACTCATCTTGCGAGGCGCCCGGTTCATCACATCGTCTGTCTGCCCATCCACTCCCATTGCGAGCGCGGGGGCAGCGTCGGTGAGGAGGTTAATCCACAAGAGTTGTGTAGCAAGAAGCGGCACGGTCACACCTGTAGAAGATGGATCTTTAATACCGAGAACTCCAGCGAGTACCACGCCAAAGAAGACGGTAAAGACTTCACCAACGTTGGAGGAGAGAAGATAGCGTAAGAATTTGCGAATATTCTCAAAGATGATACGTCCTTCCTTGACAGCTTCTACTATCGTGGAGAAATTGTCATCAGCTAAAATCATCTTTGCGCTCTGCTTGGTCACCTCTGTACCTGTAATGCCCATCGCCACGCCTATGTCTGCGCTTTTGACTGCGGGAGCATCATTGACGCCATCGCCTGTCATCGCCACGATGTTGCCATGAGACTGCAATGCTTTGACGATACGCATTTTATGCTCTGGTGCTACACGCGCATACACAGAAACATGACGAACAGCTGCATTAAACTCGTCATCACTCATGGCATCAAGCTCGTCCCCTGTCAAGGCTGTCAGAGCACGACCTGTGATGTTTTCCGCGCGTTCTAATCCATATACACTTTCTCTAGTGTCGCCCTGCTGCTCGTCGATGATGCCCAAATCAGCAGCGATACGTGCTGCGGTAAGAGGATGATCACCCGTAATCATGATGGTTCTGATACCTGCACGGTGTGCTTCAGCGATGGAGTCACGCACTTCAGTACGAGGCGGGTCGATAATGCCGACCATTCCTGCCCAGATATAGTCATGCTCGATGGCATCAGCCTGCTCAGCGATGTCTTCCACACGCCCTGAAACATCGACACGTACGCCATCAATGTCCTGCATACGAGCCACGTGCAATGGAGCATACGCTTGCCCAAGGGTACGATATGCCTGATTCGACAAGCGCTCTACATGTGCGAGTATGTCCTGTCGGTCTCCCTGAGTCATTGCTCGTACATGATCACCCACAAGTATGTATGAACAGTGCTCGAGAAGGATATCAGGCGCACCTTTGGCAAATGCTGTCAATGAGTCAGCATCAGCTTTATCTCGCGCGATAACTGTCTGCATTTTACGTTCGGATGTAAAAGGAATCTCTGCTACACGCTCGATGCTCTGGTAGTCGTCCATCGCGTGAACTTTGCGCGCGGCTACGAGGAGAGACACCTCCGTAGGGTCACCGATAATTTCTCCTTCATCGCGTAGCTCACCATTATTCGCTATAGATCCAGCTACGAGCGCGGTCACAACTTCACGGCGTATCGGGCTCGACGTTTCTATCTCTTCGCCCTCTAGCCCGACAAGTACGCCTACCGGAACGTATCCTGTACCAGTCACCTTCACCTCGCCACTGGCAGTGATAAGCGTTTCGACGGTCATTTCATTACGTGTAAGAGTTCCTGTCTTATCTGAGCAAATAACCGATGCCGATCCCAACGTTTCCACGGAACTCAGCTTCTTAACGATGGCATTGTGCTTTGCCATGCGCTGCACGCCCAACGCGAGAACTACCGTCAGAATAGTTGCCAAACCTTCTGGGACAGCTGCTACGGCAAGAGATACCGCAAGAAGAAGAGACTCGATGACATCATCAATGCTGTGGAATCCTTCAAGCAACCACAGCGCAGCAAGCACTACTGCCGCAATGATGACAACGGCGATGCCCAAAATCTTGGAGACATTATCCATCTCTCTTTCCAGTGGAGTGGAATCTTCTTTCGTTTGCGACAGCATGTCAGCGATTTTGCCCACCTGAGTTTTCATACCCGTGGATGTCACAATGGCACGACCCGTACCTTGCGTGATTGCCGTGCCGTTAAAGACCATATTTGTACGGTCTCCTAAAGATTTTGTGCTCTCTAAAGTCCCCGTTTTCTTCGCTACAGGAAGCGACTCACCTGTCAGTGATGCTTCAGCGACACGTAAACTCGCAGCACTGAGCAATCGCCCATCTGCCGATACCGTATCGCCCTCACCTAAGATCAAGATGTCTCCTGGCACGACTTCAGCAGTATTAATGGTGACCGCACGGCCATCACGAAGCACAGTCGTATGCGGTGCAGTCATCTGCGAAAGCGCCTCTACAGCAGCCTCAGCGCGGTTCTCTTGAATGAACCCCAGCACAGCATTCACAATGAGAATAACGACGATAACTATGCAGTCAAACGGCAGCGGCTCAGCCCCAGATGGATTTGTAGAACGTTCAATAACCCACGCGACAAACGAGATGATCGTCGCCACAAGAAGCAAATAAACGAGAGGATCTTGGAACTGTACGAGGAAACGTTTCCACGCTGGTACAGCAGGCTTACCTGCTAACTCATTTCTACCATATTTCTCTAAGCGAGCACGTGCCTCTTCGCTCCTGAGACCATTTGTCACACTTGTGTGGAGTGCGGTCTCTACTGCATTGATGTCGAGGATGGAAGGGTCGGCATCTGCATATGGTTGCGAATCCGATGATGAATTTAATGACAAACCTAATGAAGAAGTCGATGGTGAATGAAGCTGCGTTTCACGAGGTAAATCAGACATGACCTACTCCTTGGTCGCGCCGCAGAGTAGTCAACGCGTCTCACGCGCTGTGCGGATATGAATACATACGTATATGAGATTCTAGCGGAAATTTTCGAATTGTGTAGTGGAGTTGCGCGCCGCATGAACTTATAATCACACTATGTACAAGAGCACGCATATCACGCAACCTTATACCTCGGCCCCGCCGAAGACTACGTATCGCAAGCCAGTCGAACTCGTGCAGCCGCGAGGATGGTGGAGAGGAGATAGTTATGCGTCCACTTTGCGTGACACGAGGTCCAACCCGTGGTGGGTACCTCTTGCTACTTTTGGGATTTTCTTCGTAGGATACATTGCTCTGAGTATCCCTGCCGTAGTGGTCGCCGCAATCAATTATTTCGGCACGGAAAGTATCAAAAGCCTTCTCCCATTTGCTCATAAAGGCTTTGACCCCATTGTTTCTGCAGATCCGACGTCAATTCTGCTTCAGTTTGGAGGCGTGGCAGTCATGCTTCCAGCACTATGGTGGGCAATTTACGTACTTCAACGCCAAAGTTTTGGTTCTCTCTCAAGCGTTTTTGGCCATATCCGTTGGCGTGCTTTAGGATGGTCCACATTCATCGCTTTCATCGGTTTTATGCTGCTTAACGGCATTTCTACGTATGTGGACTACCGACACGGCGCAGCTCTCTCGCCACATTTTCCTAATCTCTACGCAATTCTTCTGACACTGACACTTATCCCCGTTCAATGCATGACGGAAGAGTACCTCTTCCGCGGTGCTTTGATTCAAACCATGGGACGATGGATTCCTCGCGGACTTGCGCAAATTTTCGTGCCTATACTCCCTGCAATTATTTTCACGTCTTTGCATAACTACGACTGGTCAGGATTAAGCACAGTCTTCTGTCTTGGATTCATAGCTGGCTACTTAGCAATGTATTTCGGAGGGCTTGAGGCCGGTATGGGTATGCATATCTCTAATAACGTGACGATTATGCTTTTCACCGCATGCGGTTTCGTTGACACTTCACCATCAGCAAATTCGCCGTCTGGTTCTACTGCTTGGATATCAGCCGGAATAGATATCGCCGTACAGATTATCATTGCCGTCATTATCGTGGTGTGTGCATCGCTTTTTGGATGGTTTATGGATGAAGGTAAGGATTACATCGGAGAGTTCTCTAAGCGGATCCACCAGTGGGAAGAAACTACGGCCTCTCGTCGTCAGCTCCAGCGTGACTATAAGGTAGCAGCCGCCCTTGCTACTCAGTACCAATATGCACGTGTAGTAGCGTATCCTCCTGTCTCGCCAGTTGTACCCGCCGCACCGGCGGCTCCTACACCGATGACTCCTGCACCTGTAATGACTGCACCTATACCCGCGCCGACTCCTGCGTCTGCCGCTGCACCTTCCACTTCATCCCTTCCCATACCAGACGCACAAATCTCGCCGTATCGCGTAAAATAGTAAGTTATGGCAAATAAGAAGGGACCAACTAAGGGTTCAGGCGGCAAGCACCGCAATAAATTGGCAGGTAAGGGGCCTACTCCAAAGGCTGAAGACCGCGTATACCACAAGGCGTATTTCGCAAAGAAGGCAGCCGATAAACGTAAGGCAGCTGATCCGCGGCTGGCAGCAAAGCGTCGCGTAGCTAAATTTACTCATGACAGTGATGACATCGTCATTGGGCGCAATGCCGTCCTTGAGGCTTTGCGTGTAGGTGTACCCAGTAAAGACGTGTATATCGCTTCACATATTGAGCATGATGACCGCACACGTGAAATTATTCAGCTTGCTGGCAAGCAAGGCATCAATTTGCTTGAGGCTGATCGTTTGGAAATTGACCGCATCGCGCGTAGTTCTCACCACCAAGGCGTAGTCTTACGTGCACAGCCATATCAATATGCCTCCTTGGCAACACTCGCGCAGCGGGCAGAAACAAAGGCAGCAGCCCTCACTGGCGCATCTCCTAAAGCCCGTAACCTCGCACGTCCGCTCTTCATCGCTCTCGACGGTGTAACTGATCCGCAAAATCTTGGTGCTGTCATACGCTCTGCGGCAGCATTCGGGGCAAACGGAGTCATCCTTCCCGAACGTCGCAGCGCATCAGTAACGGCAGCAGCATGGAAAGTTTCCGCTGGAGCTGCCGCGCACATGCCAGTAGCGCGAGTGGTCAACCTTACGAAGGCAATTGAGAGCCTGCGCGAGCGCGGCTACTACACCATTGGGCTTGATGGCGGGGGTGATGCTCTCGTGGGAGAGTCTGGATTTGAGACAGATCCACTCGTCATAGTTCTCGGCTCCGAAGGCAAGGGGATTTCTCGCTTAGTGCGGGAGGCGTGTGACTCCATTGTAGGTATTCCTATGACGTCAATGGTGGAGTCGCTCAACGCGTCAGTTGCAGCTGGTATCGCACTGTATAGCGTGCATAAGGCTCGTATTTCCGCTACCGAGTAAGCAGCAATGCAAATATAGCAGTGGGGAATGTTTCACGTGAAACATTCCCCACCCTCACTGCGATTTGCTACAAGAGAATTTATAACCTTATGCTTATCTCCTACTCGGAAGCCCACACAGCGGCATCAGGATCTTCATCTGGATTGTAATCATCATAATCGTCCATCACACCAGAATCCGCTTCATCGAGAATAGACTGAATAGCTTCGGGATCTATCTCATATTCAGCTAATTTTTCCTCAATATAATCATCCGTAGCCTCAGGCATAGAAACATCATGCCCCACTTTTCCAGACATCTCCCAACGATGCTGGAGTACTTCATAGAAGAACTGAGCAGGCTCAATAAATTGACGATATTCCGTTGGAATGCGCCGTACCGTTGGCTCAAAAATCTCACGCATCCAATCGGTTGCAACGACTTCAAGCTCTTCACCTTGACGCCATGTCGACGTGCGGTACGCATCTAAATCGTTAAGAAGTCGTCGTGCTTGGTTTTCCTGAACGTCAAGACCTGTTAAGCGAAGCAGTTTGTTCGACGCATAGCCAGCATCCACCACACGAGGGCGAACGTTGATACGATTGCCGTCCTCGGTAGCAGTCATCTCAAGCTCGTCCACATCAAAGCCAAGCTCATTGAGACGGTTGACACGCTGCTCAATCTTCCACATCTCATCCGTAGAGAAGGAATCCATGCCTGTCAAAGCATCCCACAGCTCATGGTAGCGATCTGCCAAACGGTTGCCTACCTCAATTTCGTCCACCTCAGATGGCAGCAGGTTTCCAGAATGCAAATCCATGAGCTCACCAATGATATTCGTGCGCGCTAAATCAATGTCATATTCCCGCTGCCCATCGGTTAAATTGGAGTACAACGCACCTGTCTCTGCGTCTACAAGAACAGCAGAGAAATTATCTGCATCGCGCAAAAAGAGAACGTTTGACAACGACACGTCGCCCCAGTAGAAACCCTGCAAATGCAAGCGTACGAGAAGTACCGCCAAAGCGTCAATGAGTTTGTCCGCAGTGTCTACGCGCAAATTTCGAGCAAATAATGCCCGATATGGCAGCGAAAACTTCAATTGCTCAGTGACCAAAATCGCTTCAAGTGGCTCGCCATTAGAATTCTTACGTCCCGACACAACAGCAATTGGCTTAACGCTTGGAACATCAATCTTTTCCAGACTGCGCAGCATCTCATATTCACGTGTAGCCGACCGGAAAGAAATCTCTTTCAATGCATCTACATGGTCTCCTACCCGTACAAATCGTACAACGTGCCGAGATATACCTCGCGGTAAATTCACTGTTAAATCTTCAGACCACCGAGCCAACGGAAGCGACCATGGCAGGGTAAACATGCGAGGGTTTGCCGTAGCGGAAGTAATAGTAAGTGCTCTCGGCTCAGTCTGCTCAGCGACATCGTCACCAGACTTTACAGACGTTGCATTTGTCAATCGTGGATCTTGTTCCATGGAACCCACTTTACTCACGGCTTGCTAAATTTACCTATTGTCTTATCACTTGTCTCGACACGCTCATCCGTTCCGAGCGCACGACGTAAAGCACTCATACGATACCCCCAAATACGCTTACTAATATCCGCGTCTGGAGCAACGTTCTCCCCTCCATGCACCATGCGCGGAGTCATGTGCATCTCAACCTCTACTCCGGCAGCTGAAAGTTGGGTGGCGAAAGAAAGATCTTCATCACGAAATAGGTCGAGAGTACCCACGTCCATATATACAGGCGGCAGTCCTTCAAGCTCAGCAATGTCCGCCCGAGCCGGAGCCGCATAGATATCTGGCTCATTGTCCGCAAGGTACCAACGCCACGCTTCAAGACTATCTCGCCTATTCCACGCGCCAGGCTTCGTTTCAGTAATTTGATATGAAGACGGAGTAGTATGTCTATCATCAATCATTGGATACATCGCCATAATGAATTTTGGCATAACTAAACCATTGTCTCGAGCATACATTGCTAGGGCTAAAGCGAGATTCCCTCCCGCAGAACCACCATAAAATGCAAGTCGATTCATATCAATATTCAAGTGAGTACTATTATCAGCGAGCCACTGAAGTGCAGTCGCACAATCGTGTAACCCAGCAGGATAGGGGTGCTCAGGCGCTAATCGATAATCGACACTTAGTATAACGGCGCGAAGTTCATGAGCAAGTCGTGCATAGATAATGTGCTCAGAATCTAGGTCGCCTTTCCACAGTCCTCCGCCGTGGAAGCACAGTAATACCGGCAATTCCTCATTAGCAGATTCGCGTGGCGTGTAAAGCCGCACAGGCACAGATATGTCGTCGCGCAAGCTTAGATTGTCTCCCTTTAATCCTCTCACGTCGAAATTTGAGACGATAAGATATTGGGATATCCAACTTGGCTCTTCCACCTTAATTGAGGACTGTATTTCACGGCGTTTTTGTGGGGATAAATGAGTTACTGTTCCCACATGATTCGCTATTTCCATAAGTGGCATGTACAGTTGTGAATCCACGGAAGTATAGACCCATTCTGCACCAGAATATGTATACCTCATCGTACTTGAGAACCTTTACGCTATTTGCACTGCTGAGCGAACCATGACGTGATGGTCGTCGGATGGGTGATAGCCGTACCAACCACAGCACACCATGCGCCCTTATCCATGACTAATTTCAAATCTTGTGGCGTATGAATTCTGCCTTCGCAAATCACTGGGGTATGCGGGAAAGTAGCCACCATGCGTTCAAGGAGTTCTATATCCGGACCTGTAGTTTTCTCACGCTCACCTGTATATCCGCTCAGCGTAGTGGAAATGATGTCAGAACCTGCGTCTACAGCCATACGCGCATCTTCGAAACTTCCGCAATCTGCCATAACGAGAGCTCCTTCGCTATGGAGGGCTTCTACATTTTGCGCATACGTTAGTCCATCTGGGCGAGGGCGACGAGTAGCATCCAAAGCGATGATGTCAGCACCAGCAGTCATGCAGCACCGCGCATGCCGCAGTGTAGGGGTAATGAAGACTCCTTCGTGCCCATCTTTCCATATACCGATTACGGGAACACCAACCTGTCCTTTAATCGCGGCGATATCTGCCAACCCTTGGCAGCGAATTCCGACGGCACCACCGAGGACAGCCGCCTGAGCCATTTGTGCCATCGTCTCTGGGTGGCGCAACGGTTCGCCGGGATATGCTTGGCAGCTTACCACCAGACCACCACGAAGGGATTCAATAATAGGATGCGTCATTACATTCCTTCTTTCTTTACTTTAAGCTGCTTCGTTCCTTCTGAAGTCCTAAGCTTTTAACGTTCCTTACGCGCGCTAATATATGCATGAACAGCATAGGCTGCACCAATAAGCGGAGCATCATCACCCAATTCGCCAGAAACGAGTTTAGTCTCTTGAATTGGCCCAAGAGCACTAGAGAAAAACCCCTCGCGCAAAGCGTCCCACCACACTTGCCCAGCTTTCACAACTGAACCAGACATAACAATAATTGAGGGGTCTATGAGATTTGCCATTCCAGCGATACACTCACCAAGAGCCTTTGCAGATTCGTACACGATTGTACGAGCAAAACTCTCCCCATTCATCATGCGTTCCACAACGTCTGCGCCATTAAGAGCCGTGGCAGTATGCTTATCCTTGCGCAGATTGTAGAGAGTGGCAAGCCCTGTGCCTGACGCTACAGGCTCAATATGCCCATACGCCCCACACGAGCATAGGACGCCAGCTCCTAAACCATGAGATACGTGACCAGCATGTCCTGCAGCACCGTGCGCGCCGGATTTAAGTGTTCCACGCTCTATGTAAGCGCCGCCGATGCCCGTTCCAATTCCGAGAGAGAGCACCGACTCATATCCTTTTCCAGCACCATAGAGTGCTTCACCCAAGCCATGTGCACCGACATCTCCTACCATATACACAGGTACGCTGCCCACTACAGGGCTTTCTTGCAGGGCTCGCGCTACACATTGCCCAGCCCAGCCAGGCATAATATCTGTTGCAGAGATAATAATGCCACGTTCACTATCTACCACTCCAGCACTACCGATTCCTATGCCCCTTATAGTAATTCCAGCATTACGTGCTCTCTCATACTGCCTTTCTATGAGTTTCACTACTGTGCGTAATACATGAGGACCGCCACTGAGAGCATCAGTTGGCTTTCGCACTCGGCAGCTGACGGCAGCGGTATGCTCTGCTTCCGTTAGCGCATCTGCCTTCGACGCTGCCTTTCTTAAAATCTGTGATGAAGGCAAACCCACAAAATCTTCTGAGTCTGTTCCAGAATCTTCCATATAAGCAGATTCTGTCATCGCAACGATAGCACTTGCTATCTTTGTGCCACCAATATCAACGGCAATGTATGATGGACGATTATCCACAATTAATTGCTTAGAATTAAAATCCTCATCCCATCGCATAACGAATCTCCTTATATACGTGTCGGAGGTAGTCTATGCGTGTATTTAAATGAGCCGCAGCTGGAACACAAATTTTTGCACCGACGTAACCGTCAGCAAGCCATTTCTTGCTCTCGCATGCATCGCGTACGGCACTATTCACGGCGTCAGGGGTCATTAAGCTATGAGGTTCATCCACGCTCAACGGTACATGTGCATCTTGCCAAGCGTAACTATAATCGCCAAGCGCTTGTGCACTTACACCAGAAAACATGAGACCGGTCAACGCATTCGCCTGTACACATTGCTGTATATGCGCATTCGCCTGTGCCACACTGCGCGCTTCCAACACACTTCGTCCCCAATTGACAGTTATGCCGAGGTCATAATTACATGCTAATTTAATCTCATCTTCGATAGGCAAAAAGCCTTTTTCAGCTGGCTGCCCCTCTACCTGTTTATCACAGTGCTCGATAACAATCTGAGCTCCTCCCCAATCCCACGAGCAGATTTCATCTAAGCTTCGAGACATCGCCGCCGCATCGGCGCAGCCTTTCGGGGCAGTATGAATTTGTATATATCGAATGTCGGCAGCTCCACGGCGTTGAAGAAAATTATCAAGATTATCTCGCATTGTTCTGAGATAAAGAAGTGCCTCGTGCCGTCCTAAAATATCGCACGACGCCAATCCGAAGCGTTGATTTTTCCCAACCTCTTGCATAGTTCCAGGAATGAGCGTCACCGTATTGCTATGCCAGTTTTTTGGCAGAACCCGAGCAAGCCATGCACAATTGTCATCATATGCAAGCTCTCCCGGATATGGAATTTCTGCGCCATTTATCCATTCCTCAGCAGCGAGCATGGTGTAATACTCTTGTTTGTCACGCTCATTCGCCGGCTGCGAGGCGTAAACTCCCACTATCACATCGAGAGACATTGCGCATCACTCCTTCATGTGCACAGTACATGCACAATACACAGAAAACATATGCGTCGCAAACACATTTTCTTACATAACAGTATATCATATTTGTCTGATGTCTGATATATATTATGTGTATAAATAATGCGATTTTCTATTTATCTCATCACAGTGATGTGATTGAAGTAAAGATAGAGCACCACACTCTCATGCAAAGAATGGAGTGACCATGGATATCACAGATAACGAAAGTTTCTTCGAAGCAGCTAACGTCGAAGAGCTTACCAACTCATTAACCACGGACGATAATCTACTCATGTCTCCTCGCCGACGTGTAGATATCACAATGAATGCTATTAAAACCTATATCATTAAAGAGGGGCTTCACCCTGGCGATCCTCTACCTACTGAGTCTGAGCTGTGCGAGCACCTCAAGACAGCACGATCGTCTATCCGCGAGGCACTTCGTAAATTAGAAGCACTTGATATCGTCACCGTCGCACACGGAAGAGGGACATTCGTTGGCAACCTATCTTTGGAGCCACTCGTGGAAGCTCTCTCGTTCCGCGCAATGATTCCCCACAATGATAGTTATACAGATTTACGAGATATCATTGAGCTGCGTAAGATCCTCGACTACGGTATGGCACGGCAAGTTATCGCGAGTATGCCAAATTTTAGCGAGAGCGAAATCAACCGTCTACGCGAGATTACAAGGCAAATGGATGCTGAAAGCGCCGAAGGACACACATTTCTTGAGCAAGACAGCGAGTTCCATACGACGATGATGAGGCACGTACACAACGCTATAAGCAAACAGCTCGCACAAAGTTTATGGCTCGTGCATATGGCGGTCGTTCCAGCATTAAAAGCTGATATTACAGCAGATTTGAAGCATACAGCTCAAGCACATTTAGACATTCTCAACGCGGCGATTGCAGGAGATGAAGATGCCTATCGTATAGCCCTAGAGACACACTATGCTCCGATTGAGGAAATTATCCGCCAGCTCAATCATTAAACAAATCATTAAGCAAACCAGAGAGTGCAAAAAAGGACGGCGCTAATTTAATTCGATTTAATTCAATTCAAACCAGCACCGTCCCCTTCTCTATCGGCTTTTTACTCCTTACTTTTACTGCTTTATTCCTGCTAAACCGTCACCTCATGTCCAGCACACCAGACACGCTGAACTTCCAAGGTGTCTGGGTGGAGAACAAGCAGGTCAGCGGCGTAACCCTCTTGAAGAAGCCCCAGAGGTGCACTTGTTACGCTGTTTACCTTATGGACACCTATCGCTCGTGCTGGCGTAAATGTTGCTGCCTCAATAGCATCCTGCACGCTCATTCCAACTTCATGCACCATGCGTTGCACAGCTTGCTCAAGTACAAGTGTGGATCCAGCTATTGCACCATTGCTCGCTAACCTTGCATGCCCATCAACGACCTTAACGTCAAGATTCCCCAGGGTATAAGCACCATCTGGACACCCAGCGGCAGCCATTGAATCCGTAACAAGAGCCAAACGATGGCACGCAAGCCGCGCAGCAAGACGGAGTACCGGTACTTGCACATGGAAACCATCTGCGATAATTTCGCATACAACGGCCTCTCTCTCGATTGCTGCAGCAATAGGGCCAGGAGCACGGTGAGATATCCCGTTCATCGCGTCGAACATGTGAGTCAAAATATCTGCTCCGCCCTCAAATCCCCTCACCGCAGCCTCATAATTCGCATCACAATGTCCTACTGCCGCATGAACTCCAGCTGCAGTAAATTGCGAAATCGCATCTACACCATGAGGCAGCTCAGGAGCTATAGTAATTTGACGCAAAGTGTCATCTGCCGCATGAAGAAGCTCACGCACACGGTCATCAGTCGGATCAAGTAGGCATCTTTCATCATGAGCCCCTTTACGCTGAATCGCTAAGAACGGTCCTTCAAGATGTAAGCCAAGCACGTCTTCACGCGCATGAGAGACCTGTGCAGCCTTACGCACATTATCAAGAAGTAAATCCCAAGGATTAGTGATAAGGGAAAGCACCTGCCGTGTAGTACCGTGAATCATATGAAAAGCACGTGCCTGAGCAATGGCGCTACTGCCATCATCGAAAGATGCCCCCCAAGCTCCATGCGAATGGATATCGATGAAACCGGGGCACACGATAAAACCGTGCACGTCGATAACTTCTTCGTCGGTATCAGCTTCACTTATGCTAGTCCTCCTCGCATGAGCTTCACTGACGTAGGTGGATGCGGGAAAATCACCAGATCCCGTGTTTTCAATTTTCCCGTTGACGACACGCACCCATGAGTTCTCTCGCACTGCATTCGCATCAATTAAGGTAGCGTGTACAAGCACGAAATTATGTAATTGAGCATCATCTTTCCCTCGCATTTGTAAATCAATGCGTTGGGCGACTTTTCCTCTCGCAGTTTCTGATGCGCTCATCACACTACTCAGCGCGCTCATTATAGAACCTGCCATTGAGGCTTATTTTGTGCTACCCACTTATAGTATTCAACCTGCGAAAGCTGTGAAGCAGCATCCTCATCAACGATAACCGTCGCATGTGGATGTAATTGCAATGCAGACGCTGGGCACATCGAAGTGACAGCTCCTTCAACGCTCGCCGCTATAGCAGCAGCTTTACTCTTGCCAAATGCAAGGAGTACCAAGTGGCGAGCCTTCATGATGGTGCCCACACCTTGAGTGATACAGTGTGAAGGCACCTGATTAAGATCTCCATCAAAGAACCGCGCATTGTCTACTCGAGTCTGCTCAGTAAGGGTTTTCATGCGGGTAGGTGACGTAAGCGAACTTCCTGGCTCGTTAAAGCCGATATGCCCATCTGTCCCAATGCCTAAAATCTGGATATCAATACCTCCCGCGTCCGCAATAGCCTTATCATATTCACTGCACGCGCGAGGTACATCGTCTGCTGCTCCATTAGGTACGTGAATATTATTGGGGTCAAGACCCACAGGAACAACCACTTCACGATCAATGACACTGTGGTATGACTGCGGATGGCTCAAATCAGACATCACATATTCATCAAGAGCGAAGCCACACACATGTGACACATCTAAATGATTTTCACGCACCTTTTGAGCAAGTGCTTGATAAGCGGTATGAGGCGTGGACCCCGTAGCTAGTCCAAGAGTAGCGTAGGGATTAGCCTTGATAAGTCTGCACGCTGCTTCGGCATAAAGGTTCCCCGCTTCCTCTTGAGACTTCACTATAAGTACTTCAGTCATAATTATCCTTCTACAAATTCTGTATCTATAAGTACTACTTGTGTACTGATTAGTGCACATATCAGTACACAAGTCACAAACTCATACGCCTCGGATATGAGCGCTTTCACTTACTTCATCTGCACTCACTACCGGTTTAAGCCCCACTTCGCGAAGCACAGAAGCGACTCTTTCAACATTTTCGCCTTTAAGTGGAAGTACAGGCTCAGGCATCTGATTTGTCTTGATAACACCGAGTAACGCCATAGCGGTCTTGAACGCGCCTACACCGGCGCCAAAGCCCTGAACGTTTTGTGGCGCAGATACTATGCGCATCAAATGTGCCGTGAAGTCTTGTTCTTTGCGTACGGTGAGCCAATCTCCCGCCTCATACGCTCGCCATTGGCGCACATAACTTGTGGCTTCTACGTTTGCCAGACCTGGTACTGAACCATCTGCGCCAGCCATGTAAGCGCCATCAACCACAACTTCCTGCCCTGTCAAAAGCGCGAGTGGATGTCCTGCTTCTTCGTTTTTATCCGCAAGAAAACGGAATGCTACGTCGTCATTCGATGAATCTTTGACGCCGCTGAGTACACCCTCACGTCCTAGACGCACGAGCATATCTGCTTGTAATTTTGTATGTACGCACACCGGAATGTCGTATGCGAATAATGGCAAATCGACAGCTTCGTGAATGAGCCGAAAATGGCGCTCAACTTCCGCCTGACCGCCTAACGCATAGAATGGCGCCGTAGCTACGATAGCGTCTGCTCCTAGCTCTTTCGCTGCTTGTGCATGTTTAATGACTCGCTGTGATTCCATATCAATACACCCAACGAGAAGTGGTACCCTATGATCGATGATACGGACTGCAGCCTCAGTAATTGCATGACGGCGTTCATCAGTGCTGAACGCTACTTCGCCAGAAGAACCTAATACAAACAGCCCATTAACTCCTGCATCTATCATGCGATTAATGCTGCGAGTAAATGATTCCTCATCAAACTGCCCATCAGCAGTAAGAGGGGTAACGACAGGCGGGAAAACGCCTCTAAAGCGATTATCCATGATTTATCCTTGTGCTATTTGAAAGTTTGTAAGTTTATAAGTTTAGACACGAGGTACGCATTCTTCCTCGGTCGGGTGAAGCAGTGACGGAGCCGCAGCGAGCAGCATCTTCGTATACTCATGCTGAGGGTGATAGAACACATCTTTGGCAGCACCCCGTTCCACGATTTTTCCGCCGTTCATCACCACAATTTCGTCCGATACATACCGCACCGTTTGAATATCATGACTGATAAACACCATCGCAAGACCAAGCTCTTTCTTCAGGTTAGTGAGGAGATTAAGTATCTGTGCTCGAACCGAAACATCCAGCGCAGAAGTCGGCTCATCCGCAATGATGACATCGGGCTTGAGACTGAGCGCACGCGCGATTGCCACACGTTGACGCTGACCGCCAGACAACTGTCCTGGAAGTGCGTCAAGAGCTGAGCTTGGAAGCCCCACCATGCGGATAAGTTCCATGGCGCGATCAATCCTCTCCTGCTTTGTGCCCAGTGCATGCACGGCGAGAGGGTCAATGAGCTGGTCAATTACCTTCATGCGTGCGTTCAATGCAGTAGCAGGATCTTGGAATACCACTGATACAACTCGACCGATTTTCTTCCTCTGAGCTGCTGAACGCTTCGTGACATCCACACCCTTAAAAAGAACCGTACCTTCTGTAGCCGTTTGTAAGCCACATAGTACATTCGCAGTAGTGGACTTACCACAGCCAGACTCTCCCACAAGACCGATGGTTTGTCCTGGCATCAGCTTGAAGCTGACATCATTAACCGCGGTGATCGTATTGGGGTGAAAAATACCACCAGTGCGCGTTTTAAAAATAACTTTAATATTTTTGAGTTCAATGATTGGAGATACTGCATCACTCATGAGTTTTCTCTCCTTCCAATGTAATAGGCGCTGCTGGTGTGCTATCCTTAACGATGTTGGACACAATTCCTGGAACATCAGCACCATTTTCAAATGCATTGTTCAAAGCTGGGTCTATGATATGAACCATTTCTCCAGGACTGCTCTGCGGATTATTATCTGTGTCCAACTTAGCGAGTGAAGGTCGTACAGCATAGCGATGATGCGTGTGCGGAATCTCAATCATCACCGGATGTTCATCAAGAGCATCATTCGGGTGCGACGAGCGCGGTGCAAAACGATCACCCTCTGGGAAATCCTTAGGGCTTGGAACAGTTCCAGGAACCTGATGCAGTGGACGCTGTCCAGCTTCGATAGAGATTACCGAGCCGAGTAAGCCGCGTGTGTATTCATGACGAGGGTCAGTCAAAATCTCCTCAGTAGAACCTTGTTCTACGACTTGACCAGCATACATGACGGTTACTTTGTGTGCTACCTTTGCAACGAGCGCAAGGTCATGCGAGACAAAAATCATTGCGAAGCCTAACTTCTCGCGTAGATCATTGAGCAGCTCAATGACCTGGCGCTGTACTGTAACATCTAGCGCAGTTGTAGGCTCGTCAGCGATGATAAGTTTAGGGTCACGAGTGAGAGCCATTGCGATAAGTACACGCTGACGCTGACCACCAGAAAGCTCATGAGGATATGACTCCAGCGTACGCTTAGGGTCAAGCCCCACGAGTTCCAAGAGTTCTTCTGCTGTGCGTGTGCCGCCACGTTTAGTGAGCTGTGCCATCTGATTTTTAATGAGCATAGATGGATTTAGTGAGCTTAAAGCATCCTGGTAAATCATCGCAATCTCATGACCACGCAGAGCATTATGCTCCTTAGGATCCAGACCGACGAGGTTCTTACCATCAAAGTTAATCTCACCCGTGATAGTAGCCCTGCTGTCCAATAATCCCATGATAGCCAGAGATGTAATAGACTTTCCGCAGCCAGACTCGCCTACTAAGCCCATAGTTTCGCCTGGGCGCACATAGAAGGATACGTGATCTACCACATTCACGTCACCATGACGCGGGAACGAAATACATAGATCTTTAACTTCGATAACTGGCTCACCAGCATCTGCACCCTTTGGGGTAAATCTATCAGTCCTTAGGCGTTCCGCTTCCTTGAGCTGTGCCAAGGATTGCACCAAAGACTCATGCTGAGCAGCATAGGCAGCTACAGGATCTGCGAGAATTTGATCCTCTTTACGTGCAGCAGCTGCATCTTCTGGGTTCCTTACCACTGGAGCACTTGGCGCAGATACGATAGCATCTGTAATCCCCTCGGAAAGAATATTCAGGCTGAGCACCGTAATCATGATTGCTAAACCTGGATAAAGTGCCTGCCACCAGTAACCGAAAATAACGCCCTGCTTTGCAGAAGAAAGAATATTTCCCCACGTTGGAGTCGGCTCAGGAAAACCTAAATTAATGAAAGACAGCGAGGCTTCGAAGACGATAGCATCTGCCACAGATAGCGTGGTAAATACCATAACTGGAGCAGCGATATTTCGCGCTACATGCTTTACTAAAATCCATGGAGCTCGCGCGCCAGACACGATAGCAGCCCGAACATAATCGCGACCATATTCACTTATGATATTTGCACGCACTACTCGTGTAATCTGGGGCACATACAGGATACCAATTGCACAAATAATGCCAATCATGGATTGTCCCAGAACAGTAACGAATACTGCCGCAAGCGCAATACCTGGTACCGACATGAAAATGTCTACGATACGCATAATTACTTCGGAAATCCACGGACGAGATACTGCGGCAATAGCTCCTATAACTGCTCCAAGAAGAAGCGCTAAAGCCACTGCACCAAGACCAATAACTAGAGAGTATCGTGCACCATAAAATACGCGGCTCATGACATCTCGACCAAGGTTATCCGTACCAAAAGGATGTGCCACTGATGGTGCTTGATAGCTCATAGTGATCTTGAGTGGATCTGCTGGCGAGATAATTGGAGCAATGACAGCAACTATTACGAGGAGGATGATAAAGAAACCAGCAAGTTTTGTACTGAATTTAATGTGCGAAAAACGCTGAAACTTAACACCTGGACGAGATACAGCCTGAACAGCTTTATTATGACCAAACAGCATATTACACCGTCCTAATCCGAGGATTGATGAGCACGTAAAGCAAATCAACCACCATGTTGATAACGACGAAAGCAAGCGCTACTACAAGTACTACGCCCTGAACTAAAGTCGGCTCATTACCGTTAATACCTTCAAAGAGTGTGGTACCCATGCCTGGCAAGGAGAAGATGACCTCAATGACGATAGCCCCACCCATGAGGTAGCCGATTTTCATACCAAGAACCGTGATAGGAGTAATTAAGGCGTTACGGAGGACATTACGCGACACGACTACCGCTTTAGGAACGCCTGCACCGATTGCTGTCCTGACATAATCCTTATCAAGTTCTTCTACCATGGAAGTTCTGATGACTCGAATGAGCTGACCCGCTACCGGCAACCCTAAAGAAAATGCAGGCATCGCCATACGTGCCAGATACGCACTCGGATTTTCATTAAACGGCACTAATGGACCCGCACCAGGAAGTACGCCAAGTTTGATTTGGAATACGAAGATCAAAAGGACTCCGAGCCAAAATGATGGAGTCGCGATAGCGATTACAGATAAGATGCGGATAACTTGATCTACCCATGTATCCTTGAAGAGTGCTGCTAAGACACCAAAAACTGTCGCCACAACGATTACAACAGCAAGGGCGATAAATGTTAGCTGCACAGTAATAGGAAATGCTCGCGCGATACGACCTGCAACAGACTCATGATTGAGTCCGTACGTGCCAAGATTGCCATGAAGCATGTTCCATATGTAGGTAAAGAACTGAATATACCAAGGCTTATCAAGACCGTTTGCTGAGCGGTATGCCGCAAGTTCTGCCTGAGTAGCATTCTCTCCTAATGCTGCCGTGGCAGGATCATATTGAGAAAATGACATAAGGAAGAATACAAGGAATACGACACCAAACGCCACAAGCGGTAGTGATGCGAGCCTCTTGCCTAGTAATCTCAAAAGATTAGACATAAGATTTCACCTCATTTATGAAAGTTACGCTGTGCGTTTTCGCCCAATATCACCTTCGATTTCAGCAAAAACGCACAATTTCAGTAACTTACCGTCTAACTACTTCTTGCTTAGCTCTTGATTTAAGAAGTACAAACCAGTGGTACCTCCAGCCTTATAGTTCTTAAATACGCCTTTACGTACTGCAGTAGTCAGCGAGCGGTGGAAGAGTGGATAGATAGGAACTTCTTCAGAGACCAAATCCATAGCATCATTCCATGCCTGCACTCTCTCTTCTTCAGTATCAGCTACCACTGCTTTGTCCATGTACTGGTGAAGTTCAGCAAACTTTGGTGAATCTTTCCAGAATGTACGGGTCTGAGTCCACGCATTGTCGCCAAGCCACCAGCCAAGCAAAATGTCTGGATCGTTTCCAAACACAGACGGATCCCCCGGTGCAATTGCCATGGAATAGTCAGCGTTTGGCTTATCAGTAATGTTTGGATACAATGCTGCAGACTTCATAGACTGAATGTCTACCTTAAAGCCGAGAGCCTCCAAGTTATTCTTAATTTGTGGTGCAAGCTCTGTAATCCACGTAGCATCCGTAGTGTATAAAGTGAACTTTGTTCCAGAAGTGACACCCGCATCTTTAATAAGCTTCTTCGCCTTTGCTACATCATAGGTATAGACGTTCTTTGCCTTGTGGTAATACTTGAAACTTTTTGGTAAGAACCCCGTAGCCGCTTCAGCTTGACCCGCAAGTTGATTCTTGATAAGCGTATCTACATCGATACCATAAAGAACTGCTTGGCGCACTTCTTTCTTATCAAAAGGAGCCTTATGCGTATTGAACATAATAAATGCTTGGTTAAAACTTTGCGCTGTGATAAGTTCTGAACCCGAAGATTTTAATGTCTCAAACGCCTTCGACGGTACATTTTCCATGATGTCGTTTTGTCCAGACTGCATAGCTGTCACACGAGCAGTGTCATCTACGCTGACATTCCAAACAATCTTCTTGGAGATAGCTTTAAACTCACCGTTATAGTATGGGTTTGTCTCAGCAGTAATCTTCTGATCCGTAATTTCTGTGTACTTATAAGGACCAGAACCGATAGGCATCTTCTGTAATTGTTCATCAGACATAGATGCAGGGACAATCCCTACAAGTGCCAATCTTTCCTTGAGCAACTTAAAGGCATTCTTAAGCTTGAATGTCACCGTAGAGTCATCTTTGACATCTACACTAGAAATAAAGGATAACATAGGTGCGAAGAGGGTTCCGTCCGCTGACATCTTATCGAAAGATGCCTTTACATCCTGTGCAGTGACAGCACTGCCGTCGGAGAACTTTGCATCTTTACGTAAGGTAACTGTGTACTCGGTGTCAGATACCTTTGTCGGATCACCTTCAGCAAGACCTGAAACAATCTTGAAATCGTTCATTTGACGTGTATACAAAGCCTCTATAACATGCCAGTTTGTAGCCATAGCTAAAGCTTGCGAAGTAGAGAGAGGATTATAGTTCTGACCCGAATACGCCATTTGAGCAGTAATAGTACCTGGAGTTACTGTACTTACTGCACCAGAAGATGACGATGCAGCGTTTGAGCCTGCGCCGCATCCGGCAAGCATAAGAGCTGCAGCGGCTGTCGCAGCTGCAACTTTTATCGTTGTCCCGAATTTCATTTCGTTTCTCCTTCAACACTGAAAGATCTCACAAGAGCGTTAACTTCCGCTTATATGCCTCGTAGCATTGAAATAACTCCCTGTGTGTGAGCTGGAGTTTTCTCCTGTTCATATCATAAGACATCAGACAACTTTTGTCAAAGGTGATTCAGAACTATAAGAAATTTCTCTTGAGTTCTCTGTATCCTTCACACACCGTATATTTCACACGAAAAGCACGATATGAAATAGACGCTTGAAGCATACAAAATGGCGCCGAAGTCTAACTCCGACGCCATTCGATTCTGCTTTATCGAGAAAGCACTAGTTCAAACGCAACTCAGTAGAAGGTGCAAAGAGGTGCATCTTCGTTGGGTCGATGTGAATGCGAACAGTAGAGCCGACCTTTGGAAGAGCGCGTGGGTTGACGCGAACCGTGGTCATGTTGTTCTGGTCAGACATAACGGTAGAACCGCTTGCTGCTGCTTCTGGATCCACAATGTTTCCGTAAATGTAGCCATCGGAACCAAGATCTTCCACATTCAGTACTTCGAGCTTGAATGCGTCTGGCTCAGTGTCAGATGCGAGAGAAGCATCTTCTGGACGGAATCCAATGATAATCTTGCTATCATCCTCAGCAGTGAGCTTTTCTACTACTTCTGCTGGCAATGTAATCTTGTCATCACCGATGACTGCCTTGCCGTCAGCTACCTTGTGAGTAGAGAGGTTCATAGATGGAGAGCCGATGAAGCCTGCTACGAAAACATTCTCTGGGCGATCATAAAGCTCAGTAGGAGCACCAACCTGCTGGAGTACACCAAGCTTGATAACTGCAATGCGGTCACCCATGGTCAAGGCTTCAGTCTGATCGTGGGTCACGTACAGAGTAGTGACACCAAGCTGACGCTGCAATGCTGCAATCTGTGTACGAGTCTGTACACGAAGCTTTGCATCCAAATTAGACAAAGGCTCATCCATGAGGAAGACCTTTGGCTGGCGAACGATTGCACGACCCATAGCTACACGCTGACGCTGACCACCAGACAGTGCCTTTGGCTTACGATCGAGATATTCGGTCAAATCGAGAATAGCTGCTGCCTTCTCAACGCGCTCACGAATTTCGTCCTTAGGAGTACCAGCAATCTTCAAAGCGAAGCCCATGTTGTCTGCCACAGTCATGTGTGGGTACAAAGCATAGTTCTGGAATACCATTGCGATATCGCGGTCCTTAGGCTGCATGTTCGTGACATCCTTGCCACCAATCAAGATGCGACCCTTATTTACTTCTTCAAGGCCTGCGAGCATACGCAAAGTTGTAGACTTACCGCAACCAGATGGACCAACGAGGACGAGGAACTCGCCATCCTTGATGTCAAGATTGAGGTTGTCTACTGATGGTTTATCGTTACCTGGATAGATACGGGTAACATTCTCAAATACCACTTCTGCCATATTTAATCCTTTCATTGGCAGGTACGTGCCAAACGATCCGTTGTGAGAGGGTTCGGTCATTCTATTGTGGTTCTTGAAGATAACTCTTCTTCGAGCCACTGTCCACTATACACTTAAAGCTGACTTATGTATATGAGTGTTTCACAATACAAATCGCATACAAGAAGGCAGTGAGTTTGTCTCTCACCGCCTTCTTGTGGAATTTCATCCAAAGTTTCGGATTTGTATAACCCTACTTATTTCTCTTAATCTTCATCGAGCGTGATCTTTAACGTATCACCCTTCAGGGTAAACTCGCCGTAACCCCAAATGTAGTTTTCGTCTGAATCATCTTCCCAGCTATCGTCGAAGAAACTCTTACGCTGATAAGACAATGTAGCTCTACCACCACTCAGATAGAAGGAATTATCAGAGATATCTACATCAGAAATCTTTGGATATCTCGTAATGCTCCATGATAAATTCCTATGACTATCATCAGCATCGATATACGAGGAGAATGGGCAACCCTTCGGTTCGGATTCTGTCGATTTCGCGCACTCATCCAAAGTTGCCTTTACCTTTGCCTCAATATCCTTTTTAAGTGTATCAGTTGCTTCAGTTGTGACTCGAACGCTATCACCGCTCGTGACATTCTCACTAAAGCTCTTGACATACTTTGTTCCCTGCATGGTCACATCATAAACACCAGGATAAACGGTGTATGTGTACGTATCGCCATAGTTAGACGTCGAATTCTTTTTATCGACCTTGACACCGCCGATGGACACAGGACCAGACGCATCGTCAAGAGACACAGTCACGTTGTCTAGGATACCCTTAGAAATCTTCCACTGATTGAATACGCCAAACTGTTTGCCCGTTGGCTTTACAGTAATGCGAGCGGTCTTGTTGTCGCCTTCGAAGTTGTATGTCACTAGATAGCTCTTCGAACCATCAGAGTTACTTATTTCTTTGCCTAAAGTTGCCCCAGAAATATGTGCATGAGAACTTTTGCCAACCTTCGACGTGAGCAGAGCAGCCTGTTCAGAGGAAAGACCAAGGCTCGACATACTTGTCGCCTTTGTATAATTACCGCTTTCCAATGCCGCGATGTAGGACTTCACTACAGCCTGAGAGCCGAAAACAGTCGTAGAAACTACATTGAAAGCGATAATCAGCGCGATGACAACTGCAGCAGCAATTGCGCTAATGATGATTGTCCGCTTCTTTTTCGCACTCATCTGTGTGACCGGAGCAGCCGGAGTGCTCGGAGCTGCAGTTGGAACGGCATTTTGAACAGTAGTTGGGTCAGTGTTTGGAGCTCCTGCTTCAGAGACACCTGCTGCCATAGATGGCATGGTACCCGTAGCAGTAGCAGCTGGACCAGCGCCATAAGGTGCAGAAACTGATTCAGTAGCAGCATTCTGATCCATCACACCCTGAGCCATAAACTGCGCGTCAGCTTGTGGGAACACAACTACACTGTCAGCGACAGCAGGCCACATGGTGCGAACAAGTGGCTGAAGAGTCTGCCCCAAGGTCCGTGCGCAAACTTCAAGAAGGAACATCCACACAGCAACGATGAGAGCGTACCACCATTCAACGCCCAGAGAAACAGATTCATTACTGAGCTCGCTAAGAGCATGTGCATCTACAGCAAAACGGAAGCACACCAGTTCAATGACGAGCCAGATGATTCCTACAGTTACAGGCGTTTGCCATGAATACTTCCATCCCGCGTACTGTGTGTCAGAAGAGTTACGCACAATCATACGCAACGCGATGTAGAAGCTCGTAACAAGGAACACAACAAAGAGGATCCATCCCCAGCCATTCTGCCCCGTTGCTGAGAACAGATTAAGACTATCTGCATTCCCGCCTATGCTCGACAATTGATTGTAATTAGCGACAGAGCCGAAGGAAGAGAAAGCCACAGAGCACACTATAACCATCGGAAGAGTGATAGGTAATGTGAGAAGGAATGCGCCATTCTTTGTTTGAAGAGCGCTGATAACTAAGACAATGATTGCTGCTACGGCAAACACCGCACTATAAATTGCCACTGATTCCACAACAGTACGCACAAAGCCACGCGCCTGATGAGCCCACTTCCAGCAAGCCTGGAAAATCGTTTTTTCTGCGGCAAATCGGTTTGCCAATGCAAGACCTGCCCATGTGCCTAGCGTCGTGAGAACAAATGCCATCGCAAAGCTACTGAACGAGACTCCAGAAAGACTCATAGAAATTTCCTGTCCCATAATCGAGGCAGATGCGTTGGTCGCTGATATCAATCCAATAAGGACATACACGATGCCAGCAGCTACACCAGTAAGCAGAGATGCCCACAGATTAGTCCACCTCTTCGTCCTCACAAGAGCCCTACCACACATAAATGCGCCAAATGCGCTGCCGATGAGCAAAGCAATACCAGAAAGACCTAGCGGGAAAGCAATACTGACTTTAGCAAGACTGCTTATCGACAAGACAGCGCTACCACCCACACCAGTAGTGAAGAGGATGCCAAACCCGGACAACGGATTAGCATGGGATTGGACAGTATCCGTAAGACTGCTTAAATCCGATGTAGACGACAACGAGTTCAGCATTGACGTGCCTAATATAGCAAGCAGACCAATCTCGATAATCGTCATAACAACTGCTGATGCCAGACCAATCCCCAGAGCAACGCCAAGCGTTTTAAGCCTTGGCAGAGCAAAGACCTCAGATTTACTCAAAGGCGATACCGGTGTCCCTTGTGGCTGCGTCGGATTCGCAGTCTGGTTTACTGTCTGATATGCAGGTGCCTGATTCGTAGTTTGCTTAGCAGTCTGATTCGCAGATGAAGGAGCGAACGCCGGAGCTGAGGCAGGTGTAAAAGCCTGAGGAGCCGGAGTAGGTTGTGGTGCAGACTCAGGAGTAGGAGTTTGTGGCGCAAGCTCTGCCACCGGCTCGGATACTGCATTCACAGGTGCTGTGGCTGCGTTTACAGGCGTACCACATGAACTACAGAACGCAGCGCCATCAGGAATCTGAGAGCCGCAATGATTACAAAACATCTTTCTTCTCTTTCGTTTATAGGATTTCGATAATTTATATATCCTTGAACAAACAAAAATTGCTTTTAGCCTTTCTATTATATAGAAAGATTGACTTTACCCTCCTGATATCAAAGACAAATAAATAAGGCTCACGAGAATGATTTTTGTAGGAAGAAACAAGTATTCTCATCTCCACACATCACCCGAGTAAGAATCCACTAGGATTTCCCCTAGTAGCAGCGCTTGCATAAGATAACACTATGAGTGAAAACTTCTCTGTCCTAGACCTTGCCCCAGGAAACGTCGTGGGCGGCTATACGCTGATAAGTCGTCTCGACCAAGGTGGCATGGGCACGATTTGGCGGGTACACGACGATGGCGGAAACGTCTATGCCATGAAGATTTTACTTGATTCCCTCAAAGAGGGTGAAGACGGCGACACTTCTGAACAACTCACTGCACGTGAGCGATTTCGCCGGGAAGCTCTCGCTTTGCAACGCATCGACCATCCCGGAGTCAACCACATCGTGGATATGGAACTTGACGATGCTTTGGCTTTCATTGTGACCGAGCTTATCGATGGCAAGAATCTCCGCGACGATGTGTATGAAAACGGTCGGTATACTGCCGAGGACTTGGAGCAGCTCGCGCGCATGCTTATTGATGCTGTAGATGCAGTCCATGCAGCAGGGATTATCCACCGAGACATCAAGCCCACAAATGTCATGATTGCGAAAACAGGTCCTATTTTAGTGGACTTTGGCATTGCAATGGGTGAAGATGAATCACACGTCACCCGTACCGGTTTAGTCATGGGAACTCCAGGGTTCATCGCGCCCGAAATCATTGACGGCGCCGAGTCCGATGAAGCGACAGACTGGTGGAGCGTAGCATCCGTTTTGGGCTTTGCAGCTACTGGCAAACCTATCTTCGGCTCTAAACCACTCATGACCGTTTTAGAACGTGAAGCATCGGGTAACGCTGATTTGTCAGGCTTGCCTCCACTCACACTGCACGCTATGCGAATGGCGTTAAACCCCGACCGTATGCAACGATGCTCTGCACAAGAATTACTCAGCGCCATCGCTCAAGAGGCACAAACACCTGAAATTTGGGATAACGGTGACGAGGAGCCAGATACGGCTGCCACAACCACAGTCATCAATTCCTCTCCTTCCGCGTGGAACATACCCCGCACCCATAATGTAGAGTCCAACGGCAATGAAACTCAGGTGATGCGCCCTTTTGGAGCAAGCTCTTTGGCGCGAAAAGAAGGAAAGGAGCAGACACAGACAGATAGCATCGCTCCGACGCAAATTATGCCTACTCTGCCTACACAGGCGATGCCCACTCAAGTACTTCAACCTGTGGCAACCTATGCAGAAGGACCATATGAAATGTCAGAGCTTTTGCCTACATCATCTTCTGCGATTGCTCCTACTTCTGTACTCACACCCACGCCAGCTCCTTCACCAATGCCTGCACCCGTGCCAACACAGCAAACACGCACAACAGATACTCCTCTTCCACCCACGGAATCGGCGCCTGAATTCCCTGTGCTCCGCCCCACACATGCCTATAACATCACACTTGCAGTAGGCGGCATCCTCATCGGAACAAAATTCCCATTCTGGGCATTAATCTATATAGCTTGTGTCACATTTGTCGCATCAATTCGCGGCTCTCGTATTCTTTCATTTCAAAGACACCCCCACTCGAGCGTCAGTACGAATCTCGCATTGCCGTGGCACGCGATTAAAGCAGCACTTACCGCAGTAATCTATACGCTGAGTGCAGCTATTATCATGGGTATAGTCAATGTACTCGGCATCGCGCTAGTTCGTGTCATGTATCACGATATTTCATACGGAGGTTGGGTACCACTCCTCATTGTCATCAACGCCGCATCGCTTGCATTTATATGGCTTATTCTGTTCAGACGAGCCGGAGCACAGTCTTTATGCGTGGGATTGACACAGAAAACGGAGCTTCCACAAAGTACAAAAGTAGCTTTACGCGCGCTGTATGCGGTATGCATTGTGGCAGTTGTTATAGCACTTGCCTTAGCAGGAGAGACCATTTCATGGGAGCCGCTTGCTGACGTACAGTCATTCCTCGTCTCTGGAATTTCTCGTATCCTCACAGCGTAGCATTGACGCGTTGGGCCCCTATAGCGGACCCATAGTATAGAGTGGTGTGCATGGCAAAGAACAGTGAAAAGCGCGCACAGTCACGCAAAGAACGTCTTGCGGCACGCGCCGAAGCAGAACGTATCGCGGCAGAGCAGGCAAAACGTGAGCGCACCATTCAGACGGCGATTGGCGTGGCAGTCGTCGTTGTACTCGTGGCTGTCATTGGCACCGTGGGCTACTTCGTAGGACGAAATATGTGGGAAAGCTCTGTACCTACTTCTCAACGTGCCGATAGCCTCTATTCCAAGGTGGAGGCAGTCAAAAATAAGCCAAAGAACGCTACGAAAGACGGCGGCTTCTTACTCTCAGCAAAGGGACTGAATAAGCAAATTTCAAACGTTCCGACCATTGACGAGTATATGGACTTTATTTGCCCAGCATGCGGTACGATGAACCGTACAACTCACGCGACCATCGAATCTATGGTGAGCGCCGGGCAGATAAACTTCGTGGCTCACCCGGCGGCATTCCTCAACGCCAGCTCTACAGACAGGTATTCCACACGGTCAGCTGCATTTGTGGCGTACGTCCTCGACAATGAGCCTGATAAGGGCATGGCGTTGATAGCTAAACTCTTCTCTACTGATACTCAGCCAGGTGAGGCCTCCGCATATAAGAGTGTCTCAAATGCTGATTTAATTAAAATCGCGCAAAGCGTTGGAGTGAGCGACAAGGTAGCTCAAGCTGCAGCTCAAGGCAAGTATGAGAAATGGATAGATGCTATCAGCGCATGGGATCCATACCGCGAAGAGCTATGGAATGTAACTGGTTCATATAAGGGTACTATGACCACTCCAACTATCCTCATCAATAAGAATTATTGGGATTACAACACGCTTACCGCCAAGTACAACACTGATTATGTAAGTCTTCTGCTTGAGTCTATCGGCTTGACCAAAGCTGATGTGGGAAATAGTAGTGCAAAGCCAAGCATTGGCAGCGGCACGCCGCGCGACATCTCCAATGATGCCACAAGCAAGTCAAGTGGTTCAAAGAGCGAGTCGGATAGCGAGGATGCAACAACTTCTTCACGATAATCTTCGCTCTTATGAAATCTCATAAAATCGCTACGCCACTTTCTTCGGCGTGGCGATTTTGTAATGTAGAGCGATTTGTGTAAAGTAGTGCAAGGTTCGTTTAAGCGTTCCGGCGCCTCTATAGCTCAGTTGGTAGAGCAGCTGATTTGTAATCAGCAGGTCGAGGGTTCGAGTCCCCCTGGAGGCTCTTTTTTATACTTGTTTTGTGCTTAATTCTCAAATTACACCTGTGTAATATGAATTATTAGTTCATAGATTTCAGAATCTTCTTTTTCCTTCGTATTTTCTATTACCCTCATATAAATATGGCTAAAGTGTGCTCTCATACGTGGTTAAAAGCGGATTAAACGGGGCATGAGTCGAGTCAGACATACAAAACTAGCGCAACGCAAACAGTAGAGGAGAGATATGGCACTTCGTTGGACTCCGCAACGCTTTACCACACTTCGTCGATGGCGCATTGCAGTGTGCATCATGCTCAGTCTCGCTCTCACTGTGACCACATTCTTCGTTGGTGTGCGCAAATCTGTCGCCCTGACCGTCGATGGAAAGACCCGACACGTTCACACACTCTCCTTGAGCGTAGATGGGCTTCTCCGTGAGCAGCGAGTCAATGTAAAAACTCATGATTTCGTCGACTCGTCTTCTGGAAGCCTGCTTAAAAATAATTCTCATGTCGTCGTACACACTGCATACGAAGCAACCATCACCATCGATGGAAAACAAGTAGGATTTTGGACGTATGCCACAAGTGCAGACCAACTACTTGCGTTATTCAAGCAAAATGAGAAGAACGCCGTAAAAGTTACGGTTGACATCAAAAATGTCTATAACAAATTGACCGGCGGCTTCGTCATCAATGCAAATGGCCCTGTGACAGTCAGAGCAGACGGGAAGGAAAGCATTGCTCCAGACGGCAAGCAGCCAGCTGCAGCCATTCTCGACTCTCAAGGGATTACTTTAGATAAAGATGACCGAGTCAGTGTCGAGCAGGATAGTAATACTACGGTCTTACGTATTACACGTATCACGTATACACAGTCCACACGTGAAGTAGCGATTCCTTTCAGTACACGAACTATCAATGACGACACGCTTGACGAAGGTACACGCGTAGTAGATCAGCAAGGCGTGACTGGTATAACGACTCAATACTTAAAAAACACTGTGGCAGATGGTCACGTAGAGTCAAGCGAAATTACCAAAGAGATCGTTACTCGAGACCCTCAGGATGAGGTCATCCGCATAGGTACAAAGAAGAAAGAGGAGCCACAGGCTTCAGGCGCTTCTGCAGAGAAGAATAATTCAACTTCTAGTGACCAAAATTCTACTGCGCAGAAAAACGACCAATCACAGTCCCAGACAGATACACAGTCACAATCTTCCCAAAATCAATCTCAAACCGACAAGCAGGCAAAAGCTGCCCAAGAAGCACAGAAAAAAGCTGCAGCTGAGGCCGCTGCAGCCGCAGCACAAGCAGAAGCACAAAAGCGCGCGGCTGAGCAGAAAGCAGCTCAAGAGAGAGCTCAAGCCCAGGCACGCGCCGCTCAACAAGCCCAGCAGCAGGCTCAGGTTCAAACTGGTCTGTGGCATCCGACCGTAGCTCAGGCAAAAGCCTATGCGCAGGCAGCTGCAGCGCAATACGGCTGGACTGGCTCAAACTGGAGTGCAATCGAGTGGCTCTGGAATCGCGAGTCGAGCTGGCGATGGAATGCTCAAAATTCGTCCTCCGGCGCTTATGGCATTCCTCAGGCTCTCCCGGGAGACAAAATGTCAGTCTACGGCGCAAACTGGCGCGATGATGCCTCTATCCAAATCAACTGGGGGCTCAACTATATCAAGCAACGCTACGGCACACCTCTCGCCGCGCAAGCACACAGTAAGAGCACCGGTTGGTACTAAAGTAAGGCACTATGACTGAACTCGAAAAATTGCCAGAGCTAACTTCCGTCTCCCCTTCTGAGCACGATAACGTCAGCGAGCTCAAGCAACACAGTGCAGGAGAGCACGTCCCAGAGCAAGAGCGTACACACGTACACACTGGCAGTCTTTTAGGAGCAGCAGACATTCGTGCAATTGCTGCAGATGCTGGTATTTCGCCAACGAAAAAGTTCGGTCAGAATTTCGTCATCGATCCAGGTACTGTGCGCAAAATTGTACGTACAGCAGGAGTCACAGCACATTCTCATGTAGTCGAAGTGGGTCCCGGTCTCGGCTCTCTCACACTTGGTCTTTTAGAGACAGGTGCATCCGTAACTGCTATTGAAATCGATACGCCAGTAGCCAAGAGATTACCTCACACAGTGCAGCAGTATATGCCTAGCGTTGCAAACCATCTGCGTGTAGTAGAAATGGACGCTCTCAAAGCAACGCCAGACAATACTGGAATCACAACAGACTGTCCACTCACTCTCGTGGCAAATCTTCCTTACAATGTCGCCACCCCTATCATTCTTACGATGCTTGAGCGATTTACAAATATTGATTCTTTCGTCGTAATGGTTCAAAAGGAAGTGGCAGATCGTCTTAGTGCACAGCCAGGAAATAAAGTTTATGGCGTTCCAAGTGTAAAACTTGCATGGTATGGTGTAGCTCAACCAGCCGGCACCATTGGACGTAACGTTTTCTGGCCTGCGCCACACGTAGATTCTGCACTCGTAGAGTTTCATCGTCATGCAACACCACTGGCAGAAGATTCCCTGCGTGACACTGTTTTTGAACTCATTGATAGAGCTTTTAGCCAGCGACGTAAAACTCTACGTGCAGTTCTCAGAAAAACTCTTCCCGATGAAGTTTTTGAAAAAGCGGCAATTGATTCGAGCCGCCGAGGTGAAACTTTAACCATTGAGGAATTCATCGCACTCGCAAAGGCATACGTTTCGATAGACTAGAGGGACACGATAAACGGAGGACACATGGCAGATAATAGCGTTCGCAACGAGCGAGAGCAGCGAAAGCTCTATCTTCGTGCGCGTCAGCGTATGATTCTCACTGGTACTGTCGGCTTTCTTGTCGTTGCAGTACTCATTTCTCTCGTTGGTGCGTTTGGTGTTTTCTCTCCTGCTAAGGCAAAATCTGATTTAACCGTTCAAAACAATTTCGGCGTTCAGACCGCATGCCTTGCACAGGGCACGACGATGGCAAACCCTGCCGAAATTACATTGCGCGTGCTGAACGGCACGTCCAAATCAGGCCTTGCCACCGCAGTAAGCGAAGAGCTACATAATCGCGGGTTCATCATTCAAGGTGTGGGCGACTATGACAGTACTCAAGTCCTCGCTCGTACCGAAATCCGTTTTGGTAAAAATGCCGTTGCCCAAGCATATTCTGTAGCAAGCTACTTCAACGATGCTATTTTGCGCATGGACAGTCGCGACGACAATCTCATAGATGTCGTCATTGGTTCATCATTCAATGATCTCATTGACACAAAGCTCATTCCAAAGACTGGCGCCAAGCTTGAATCAAGGACAAATTGTGTAGACGTTTCTAAGCTTCAGGGTGTACCTCAAGCACCTCAGCATCAAGCTGCGTAACCATGCTATATAGCGCGGATTACTTATCCTATAATAATATTGCACAACCTTACGCTTTATATTCGTTTCTTTAGAGGAAACGAAGTAAGGGTTCGGTATATGTGACCAAACCCTCTCGAGTGTGACAAGGTTTTGTTTTTAATAGAGCACTATGACAGCCGCAGACACTATTTATCTTGTTGCTTCCACCAACGTTTAAGCTCTTCTACAGCGACGTCATACTCCACCGGGCCATTATCGAGTCGGAAATCAAGCATGTGCTTGTACGCTTTCCCAACATAAGGCCCCGGCTGAAGACCTAATATTTCCATGATTTGATCGCCGTTGACGTCTGGACGAATCGCTTCGAAATCTTCCTTCTTCTTCAGCTCTATGACGCGCTCTTCTAAGTCGTCCATCGCACGGGCAAACATCTGCTCTTTCGCCTTATTCTGTGTAGTAGCATCAGCTCGAGTAAGCCGGTTGAGGCGATGGTAGAGATGACCAGAATCTTTGACGTAACGACGCACAGCAGCATCACTCCACCGTTCGTCGACATACCCGTGGAAACGTAAATGCATCTCTACAAGATCGCTCACATCCGCAATCATGGTATGATCAAAATGCAAAGCTTTCATGCGCTTGCGCGTCATCTTCGCACCAACGACGTCGTGATGCATAAAAGTGACCTTGCCGTTGTCCTCAAACTTACGCGTCTTTGGCTTGCCAATATCATGCATAATGGCTGCCAACCGCAGTGTCAAATCAGGACCTGGAACTGGTCCCTCATCATCTGTCTCTAACGCAATAGCTCGGTCGAGTACTTGCAACGTATGTTCATACACGTCTTTATGACGATGGTGTTCGTCAATTTCCAGCTCAAGTGCCGGAAACTCCGGAAAGATATAATCCGACAAACCAGAATCAACCAGTGCTTCCAACCCCTCGCGAGGATGTTCAGAGAGGAGAAGTTTACATAATTCATCACGCACTCTCTCCGCAGACACAATCTCAATCCGCTCCGCCATATCATAGAGCGCTTCTGCCGTATCAAGACCTATGCGGAACCCCAACTGTGCCACAAATCGCACAGCTCGCATCATGCGCAGAGGATCGTCGTCGAATGACTGCTCCGGAGATACCGGTGTACGTAAGATTTTACGCTCAAGGTCACGCCTGCCATCAAATGGATCGACAAATTCGAGGCTTGGCACACGGATGGCCATTGCATTTACAGTGAAGTCACGCCTGCTCAAGTCGCCCTCTAGTGAATCACCATAACTTACCTCAGGCTTGCGGGAATCTGGCTCATACACATCAGAACGGTACGTAGTAATTTCAACGGAATACTCTCTACCGTCCGGCATGCGCTTTAGCACGCCCAACGTGCCGAATTTGCGTCCCATATCCCAGAATCCATCGCCCCACTTCTTTAAGAGAGGCTCAAACTCTTCCGGACGAGCAGACGTGCAGAAATCTAAATCATGCGCCGGCCGTTGAAGCAGTAAATCACGTACAGGACCACCGACGAGAGCGAGCTCAAACCCATGCGCTTCAAAAAGTTCGCCCAGCCCCATCGCTACTGGTGAAATTTCGAAATCCACTCTTGACCTCTTTTCATCTGCATCCAATACGTTTCCATTGCTTCTACTGTCTCCTTGCACATCATCACCTGTCGTGCAGAACGAGGACGAGAGCAAAAAGACCTTGCAAAATTAGTCAAAAAACAATTTTAACCCATGCTTTGTCTCTCCATTACCACTCATGCACAAGGGGGCAAGTAAACTAGAACATATGATTAATCCAGCAGACCTTAATCGCATGCTTCATCGGGCGCATGCAACGGATAAGTCTGCTCAAAATCAGGACTCTCAGGCCGATAGGAAAGATTCTCGTGCGGTCTCTGATGCAACCGCAAAGACTGCAGACAACGCGAACAGCACTAAGAACGAAACTAAAAACGAAGATAAGAACGTCGGCGCACAAACTGCTAGGACTGTCAACGCCTCTCAACCGATTTCTTCTATCGCCTCTACTGCCTCTACTTCCGTGGACGGCTCTCCTACCACCGCTACTGATTCTCCTACGAAGACTTCCTCTGCTTCTGAGGAATCCCCAGCTATCACACCTGCCATCATGGCACAGCGCGTCTCTATAACTTACTCCTCTCATTTCTCAAGCAAATACTTCCTCGACGAGGAGTACCGCGCAGAGTACGACGTTGAATTTAGCAGTTCCGATAGTTCATCCACAACTTTTTCGCAGTTTAGCAGTATCTCAAGCTCCATCGTTCCGCTCTATAGCACATCGACTGCTGATACTTATGAGAACGAAGAATTAGCTGAGCAACTCCAGCTTTACATGGACTCTCAGCCTAGCGGTTTTGCTTTATCTCCTTCTAATCAGTCTCATACTCCTACGCCTGCGATTATGGCAAAGCGCAGCGAGGATGGCCCTCGCACATTCGCATCGCTTGATAATCGCGATCTACCTGTCGTCCGCGAATATTCGGCTGGCGGTTTGGTTTTTGACGACTATGATCGCGTGGCAATTATTGCACGCCATTCACGCTCGGGGCATTTAGAGTGGTGTCTTCCTAAAGGACATATCGAGAAGGGCGAAACGCCGGACCAAACAGCGGTACGCGAAATTCACGAGGAAACCGGTATTTTAGGTGAAGTCATTCACTCTATCGCCACTATTGACTACTGGTTTACCGGCGATGCTCAGCGTATCCATAAGCTCGTTCACCATTATGCATTGCGCATGACTGGTGGATATTTGACCGTTGAGGGCGACCCTGACCATGAAGCTGAAGATGCTACATGGGTAAAATTTGACGATTTGCCTGATGTCTTGAGCTATCCAAATGAGCGTCGCATTGTGTGGCTGTACGCTAAGAAGCATAGGAAGTAAGAGACTCTAGGATGTTTACGTCTTTCTTTACACATCACACCACGAGGGCTGCTACGTGGGTAAAGCATAGTGTATCTGCGCTTACCAGTATTATCATCGCGGTTGTTTTGTGCGTATCTGGCATAGCTGGTGTATCTACCGGCATTATGCCACATAGTTCCCGCAATTTTTCAAGTTTTTCAGGTTCTATTCCTTCAGCCTACGCAGCAGAAAAAGAAAGTGATTCACAGTCTCAGCAGACAAAGCGCAAAAAACAGCCTCTTGTTCTTTCCCAATCGACAAGCATCATCTCTCATGATTCTGGCTACTCTGCTACTTTTACCGTCACGAATACAGGCAATAAAGACACAAACGAAGGCACTCTGAGTGTCTTTGCAAATCCTGACTTTACGTTCAGGACGAGCGACCAATTGCGAGATTGGGCTACCGCACAGTCAGCAATTCCTACGCCTTCTCTTCTCACTAACACGCATGTTCCGTCTCTTAAAGCAGGTAGCAGCACACGTGTGACCATTTCCATACCTGCCGACGCTCCAGAGTTAGCAGCATTCACGACGTGGGGAGCGAAGCCTCTTCGGGCACGATGGAGCACTGACGACGGAAATATTTCTGAGGAACTTCATACATTCGTCACCCGCACCAATGCAGATACTGATTCTGCACAGCTTCCGCAAATAAAATTTGTCATCGCTGTGCCAGCAGGTACAACAAATTCTGAGCAATGTACAAACTCAAAAAATGTGCAGTCTCAGGCAAAGTCTTTCCTCAGCGATATTTTAGCAGGCAACAATCTCGGGTATACGAATACTAGCGAGAACACTGCGAGCACTGATAATTCCGGCGCTCTCCTTGGCACTCTTTCTGCCTTCACCCGCTGCACCACCTCTACTCTGACAAGCCTGCGAGATATTCAGACAGCAAACAGTAACGTTTCTTTCATCATGGACAGCGCTCTCACCCCATCAGTAGCAGCAACCTCATCAGGGAACGGGCTCAATGTTTCCGCAATTTCTCAGCCGTTTGGTGAGGACATTTCTACTCTTGGCTCTGCAAAACTTTCAGACGAGGCTGCTTCATGGAGCACAGATATCTCCGCATCCTCTGCATCGTCTTCTTTTTCTGCCACACCTCGTATCGCGTGGCAGGGCGCTACAGGATGGAGTGAAGAAGCGCTTAAAGCTGCACAAAAACAGGGATATTCTACTGTCATAGCAACGGACCACTACTACTCCACAAGCGATAGCGCTGTGCATAATTCTGTAAGTCATATCGCAATTAATGGCTCTAACATGACCGTACTGACTGCGCAGAAAGAATTGAGCACTCTCCTTCAAGGCACTGCTACCGACTCATATACTGCTGAAACAAGCGAGGCTGGACTTCTCAATCGTTTCATTGCTCAAACAGCTTTTTACGAGACGCAGGCACCTTATGAGGATCGCACAGTCCTGATAACCGCTGGTAATAGCTCTACTTCCCTCACACGCAGCGCTGTAGCACGTATAGCAAACTTCATCTCTACTCTCAATACAGCCTCGTGGGCACACATCGTCGGCATGAGCGATCTCCTCAATGCTTCTTCTGCCCTCGACGATGAAGATATGCACACCTTCGCTCAAAAAGCTTCTCACTTTACTGACGATGAGAAAAAAAGTATATCTGCTCTATCTAAAATTTTTGTATCTGCACAGTCGCAAAGAAATCAAATTAACTCTTTCATCAATGATGTCACAGAAATAAATGTAAATTCTGATGCCAATCGCACATCATCGCATTCATCAGAGGGAACTGGTCGATCGTCCTCTGCTCAGGATTTAGCTAAAGGTCAAGCTGACAAATCAAAACAACTCGCTGCTTTTGACTCTTCCCAGTGGGCAAAGCAACTCTTATCTCTTACTAACTTCTACGCTCTTCAATCTCTCAGTGCACATTCTATCCACAGGTACATCACGTCCAGCTCGTCTGTAGCGCCTCTCATCGCCCAAAAATTGCTCGTAGATAGCTTGTACAGCGCAGTAAAACTCTCTGCGCCGTCTTCATTACATGTCGTTAGTGAAAGCGCAACCATCCCTGTGATGATCTCCAATGATTTACCTGTACCTGTCAAGGTGGGGGTTTCTCCACAATCAACGAGTAGTGTCCATTCAGAAGTTACCGTCGCTGGGCATGAGGCAAACGTGATAGACGCGCATACAGATCAGCAAATTACACTTTCAGTCCATGCAATTTCCGGGTGGAGCACAGATTTCAAGCTTTATCTCACAACGAAAGCGAACTCTCGCTTCCCTGAGACTTCAAGCGTAGAAAAAGTGCGTATCACGAGTAAAATTACAATTTTGGATAACGCGGGATATATCATTTTCGTCTTAGCCATTCTTCTTGCTATCGTCGGTGCTCACCGTCAGATAGCTCGCTATAAGTCCAAGAAGGATACCCATCGTAATCGTGAGGATTAATCTGTATGAGTTCAGTTAGCCATAATTCCGTCATCATGGCTTCAGGCACGCTTGCATCCCGCCTCACAGGCATGATTCGAACTATCTTGCTTGCTGCGGCAGTCGGGACTACTGGCATTGCAGCTAATGCTTATCAGACAGGGTCATCTGTACCACAAATTATCTATACTCTCATTTCTGGTGGAATTTTTAACGCGATTTTGGTTCCCCAAATCGTACGCACACTGAAGTCTGAGAATTCAAAGAAAAATCTCGATAAGCTCGTCACGCTCAGTATGGCGATTCTTTTCGGCGTCACCATCATCATCATGGCAGGCACGCACATCATCACCTCTATCTTCCTGAGTTCATCATGGACCCCCGCTCAGCACGCATTGGCTGATGCGTTTACCTTGTGGTGTACACCTCAAATCTTTTTCTATGGAATTTATACGGTCTTAGGCCAAATTCTCGCTGCAAAAAACCGCTTTGCAATGTATGCTTGGAGCTCGGTCGCCGCAAACGTGGTGAGTTGCGCTGGTTTTATCATTTTTATCGCTATGTTTGGTAACGCTTCGCACAAGCCATTGGACTTCTGGACCACTGACAAAATCGCTCTCACCGCAGGAGCGTGGACTTTAGGCGTAGCAGTACAGGCACTTCTTCTTTTCATCCCACTCATCCAAAGTGGTTATATCTTCTCCTTCTCATGGGGATTCCGCGGTATCGGTCTGCGCTCTATGGGAAACGTGGCAGTGTGGACTATCGGCATTACGATTTTGTCTCAAATCACTATGATTATTACCTCACGTATCGCCTCTGGCGCACCATTAGCTGGCGGAGATCCTTACGGTATCGCAGGTAATGGTTCGTACCAAAATGCAATGACGATTTATATCCTGCCATACTCACTTTTTGCTGTATCACTCACTACAGCTACGTTTCCTCAAATCTCAACGTTTGTAGCAGAAAGACGTATACGCGACGCAGCTGACACTCTTGAGAGTTCACTCCGTTCCAACAGCTTAATCATGTTCTTCTTCACTGCGGTGATGATTGCTATTCCTCTGCAACTTTCAGCAGTATTCCTTCCTTCAGTCAGCGGTACAGAGCTTGGGCTTATCGCTCCTATTATGATGGCGCTGACTTTTTCACTTCCTGCAAGTTCGGCCATGCTCCTCGCCCAGCGCGCGTTCTACGCTTTTGAAGATGGAAAATCACCGTTTATCATCGCATGTATCCAAAGTGGCATCCTGATAATTATTCAGCTCTTTACCGCTCTTGCCATCAATCCTCATCATCAAGCAATGTGGCTCGGTATAGCAGTGTCTGTCAGCTACTATCTCGCTATGCCAGCAGTGCTTATCATGACTTACCGCTTATTCCGTGGAAATCTGCGTATCGGTAAGCTTGCCGTTTCTCACATTAAGATTCTTATTGCATCTGTATGCACAGCACTTGTGGCATGTGTGGTACAGTTTGGGCTCAGCACTCTCTTCCATTTCAGTCCACAGTCCGCACATGGAAAGGCTGCGTGGTTTGTAGCTCTTCTCATCTGCGACGTCACTACTCTTATTTCTGGCGCTGTATATGCTGGCGTTTTGATTGGATTGCGCGAAAAAGCATTTATAACGTTGATACTATCTCTTCTCAGACGTATAAGCCCTAACATTACCTTCACACATCGGGGAGGAAAACATTCCGTTCAGCCACCCTTCACGCTAGAATAGGTTACAGTGTTTGGTGTGGAATTGCATATAGAGAGATGCTATGAATTTTGCGATAGGTGACGTTCTTTTAGGTCGTTTCCGTTTGGTTGAACTGTTACGTGATGAGCCAGGATTTTCCGTGTGGATAGCTCATGACAATTCTTTGCAGAGAGATTGCCAAATTTCTATCGTTGCGAACTCCAGTATTATTTCTCGAGTCAACGCAGCTGCTTCCGCTCTTGCTCTATCTCATAACCCTCACTTCACTCAGGTACTTCATCTCCATCGCGAGGGAGAGGTCTGCGTCATAGTCACCGACCTCGATTCTGGTTCTACAATTCGTGACTATCTCACCGACCATGCATCACACTCTTCTACTTACCCGCTAAGTATGGAGGCAATTAGGTCTATTATTGGTGAAGTCTCTACTATCGTCCAGGACCTCATTCGCCAGTCTTTGGCTCACTACTGCATCACTGATTTAACAGTTCGATTGACACGCAGGGGCATCGTCCTTGCTGATTTCCCTGTATCGGCTGCTCTTCAGCCTCCTACATCTCCACGCTTGCGTAGTACAAACCATGATGTAGAAAGCATCATGGTATACCAGATTTCTGCTTTAGCTTTCCAGCTCATTACCGGTGTACAGTATCACACCTCTCTATCTTCTCGCGCTCTTACTTTATTGAGAGAAAATGGAGCAAGCAGCGACTTTCTTCTTATCTGCCGACGCGGCTTAGGCCTTCCTGACTCCCGAGGGCGTATGCCAGTTCCTCTCGTCACGATTATGGAGCTACTCATTCTCCTTGATTCATGGAAGCCATTAACTGAACTCATCACTCACCCAGAAACGCACATTAACGTTTCACGTGAAACATCTGCCCCCTCTATTACTCAAGCTGTCATTAAAAAAGCTGCGGATAGTGACATCGCTCAAATTCCGCAAACATTAAAAGATAAGCCTCACGGAAAGTCGAAGCAGCTTCCAGAGTGGAGTGCTTCTGAACTCATCTTTGGTCGAGCGCACGCAGTCGATATTTCCTCATCGACTTCTAACACCGACCTCTTTAATGCGTTAGGCGAGCTTGATGAGACAGGTCTTGAACGCGAGTACGATCCTTATGATTTCAACGATTTCTCTGATGGTCAGACTCGTACAACCGGTCTAAGTACGCACGCCATCCGCGCTGTCTCAGCTTCCGACTCACATCACGATGAACCTGATGAATATACAGACCATAATGTTTCACGTGAAACATCGCTGCCCCCAAGCTTTGCTCCACAACGAAACTCTCCACAAACACGTACTTCATCTGCTACAGTCGTCTCTTCCACAGGAGTTTCCTCCACCGACGTTTCCTCACAGGACAGCCCTGACCATATCAATCAAGCTCCTGCAGATGAAAATTCTCATCTCGAATCTCTAGCAGATTCCTCCGCAAAAACCTCTTCCACTTCTTCGTTTAGACAGCGCTTTAACGATTGGGCTCACACACGATTCGCACGCATTCTTATAGTCGGCCTCGCACTCATTATTTTGCTTGTCGCAGCAGTGTCAAGCTTGGGTCTTGGTGGTTCTAGAAGCACAAATAATTCCGACCCATGGTCCGAGCTCTCTCATGAAACTGTGCGATTCCCTGGTCAGGAAAGTAACAAGGGGACGAATTCAACGTCTTCTGCTACTTCAGATTCAGACAAGAAAGCTTCTGAGAAAAATTCCCAAGGAAAATCTCAAACTGATTCCACTCAGACTGATTCCCAGAAGAAAACAACTACGAAAAAGAAGTCACATACATCAACTCAAAGCACACAGACTGCTACAGTAAACGATAGTGATATTAAGCCAATTTCCCTTCCACACTCAAAGAGTGTTTCTGATGTACCTACTCCGCGCGGTACAGAAAATACTACCGAGATTAAGCCAAGTGGATATACCTTCCTTAACCGCCCTGCTGGCATTCGTGGATGGGGATATTCCTTCAATTTCGACCATCCAACCACACTATGGAAATTGGATATAGCAAATCAAACCGGTGGCGGTCAAGGCTACATCTATACAGACCCTACATCTGATGATCCCGCTTCTGGTCAGCAGGTGGGCACATTTACCTTCGCTGATAACGGTCAGGTGACGTCCATTATCCTGAAAAAGCCGACGACAGCCACACACTTCGTTGTATGGTTAGACGGTAAGGATGCAACGACACTGCCTTCAGTTATTCGTTTAAAGAGCTACGCATTCTACTAAAATTCAGCGCAAGGGAGACTCATGACTGAGAATAAATCGCAGGTCATTAAAAACGACCCATGGTTTGGTTCGTATGCATCCAGAGCAGAAGGAATGCGTGCTTCGGAGATTCGTGCTCTCTTTGCTGTGGCGAGTCGACCAGAAGTCGTTTCACTTGCCGGCGGCATGCCTTATCTCGACTATCTTCCCTTCGATGAGCTTTCTGAACTTGTAGCAAAAATGCTGCGCGAACAGGGCACTAAAGCGTGGCAGTACGGTTCTGCGCAAGGTGACCCACACCTACGCGAACGCATTCTCGACATTATCCGTCTCGAGCACATTACCGATGCACAAGCTGACGATGTCGTCATCACTAATGGTTCACAGTCGGGTCTTGACCTCATCACGCGCATTATGTGTAATCCTGGCGACGTCATCATTGCTGAAGACCCTAACTATGTGGGTGCTTTGGGCGTATTTCGAAGCTTTCAAACCGAAGTTGTCAATGCACACATGGATGCGGATGGGCTCATTCCGCAGTCTTTTGAAGAGGCGATTAAGACAAGCATTGCCCAAGGAAAGCATGTAAAATTCCTCTACACTGTTCCAAATTTTCATAATCCTGCAGGCGTGACGATGAGCGTGGAGCGCAGACCGCAAATTTTGGAGATTGCACGCAAGTACCATGTACTCGTTGTGGAAGATAATCCATACGGTTTGCTCAGTTTTGAGGATAAAACATACCCCGCACTGCGCTCATACGATGCAGACAACGTGGTATATCTCAGTAGTTTTTCAAAAATTATTGCTCCAGGTATGCGCGTAGCATGGATGATAGCCCCTCCGGGTATCCGCCAAAAGCTCGTATTGGGCAACGAATCTGCGATTTTGTGCCCTCCAAATATGAGTCAAATGACCATTTCTACGTACCTCGACAATTTCGACTGGAAGCAGCAAATCAAGGAATATCGTGGCATGTATAAATCACGGTGCGACGCAATGGATGATGCACTTCATACCTATATGCCATACTGCCAGTGGAATAAGCCACGAGGCGGCTTCTATATGTGGGTAAAAATTCCAGACGGACTCGATGCGAAAGCCATGCTCCCTCGCGCTGTCACTGCTCGCGTGGCATACGTATCAGGGACAGCATTCTACGATAACGGTCAGGGTGCTGATCACATGCGGCTGAGCTTCTGCTATCCGACCGAGGACGAAATTCGCGAAGGCATCCGACGTCTCTCTACCGTCGTTGATGACGAACTTTCCACTGCTCAACTATTCGGCACGACAAGTATTGAGAAACATTGAAGAAACATTAAAAATTCAGCCGACGTAGGCTATACGACGGACAGAACTCTTAAATTATCACATCGATTATCGAATTGAGGCTATGATGAATCCACGAATCCTTATCCTATGTGGGGGCTTGAGTCACGAACGTGACGTATCGCTCAATTCTGGTCACCGCGTGGCGGGATTCCTTGAAGAAAGTGGCACATGGGATGTCGATATCCGCGATGTCGATAGCACTTTAATCAATTCACTCAATGATTCCACGTATCGTCCAGATCTCGTATGGCCTCTTCTCCATGGTTCATATGGCGAAGACGGTTCTATCCGCGACGTGCTCGAAATGCTAGGACTTCCTTACATCGGTTCTCGTGCAAAAGCATCTATGCTTGCGTGGAACAAGCCTATTGCTAAAAATATCGTGCGCAAAATCGGTGGTCTCCACACTCCACACTCTGTCACGCTTCCTGAAGCAATGTTCCGCGAGCTTGGCGTCCAGCCGATTATCAACACCGTCGTAGGTTCACTGGGTATGCCGGTCATCGTCAAACCAACTATGGGAGGTTCAGCGTTAGGATGCACTGTAGTACGCGATTCCTCACAACTGCCTCAGGCACTCGTCGACTGCTTTGCCTACGGTTCAACCGCTCTTATTGAACGTTTTGTAGAGGGTACAGAAGTATCTGTATCCATCCTCGACACAGGTGACGAAGTCATTGCTTTGCCTCCAATGGAGATCAACACCCCAAGTAGCACATATGATTACTCAGAACGCTATACTCCTGGTGCCACTGAGTTCATCATTCCTGCACGATTAGATGATGATGTGCTTGTCGCGGTCAAAGATAATGCCCTGACCGCGTATCAAGTACTTGGGATGCGCGATATTGCTCGTATGGACTTCATTGTGGACACACACGGCACAGCACAATTCCTTGAGGCCAATGTCACCCCCGGTATGACAGATGTATCTATCCTTCCTCGCCAGGCTGTGGCAGCCGGCTATGATTTAACGGAATTATATTCGCGCATCGCACAATCTGTCCTCTCACAGCATCGCAACGTTCCCTACACGGAATAAGTTTGCATTCCTTCGAGTTATATACATAGTTTTACTACACATATAACTCGTTGTAAGGAGCTTTCTGTGACTGTTTATCCTGCCCTTATCATCGGTTCTGGTCCTGCTGGATATACTGCTGCATTGTATCTTGCTCGTGCGGGGTATCAACCACTGGTCATCGCAGGTGCGCTTACTCCTGGCGGGCAACTCGTCAACACTACAGAAGTTGAGAATTTCCCAGGTTTCCCTGATGGGATTCTAGGACCTGATCTTATGGACAATATGCGTAAGCAGGCAGAAAAGTTTGGCGCACATATCGAGTATGACGATGTTGTATCTGTGAATTTAAATGGAGAAATTAAAAGTGTCACTACCGATTCTGGCGAGACGTATCAGGCACGCACCGTTATTGTCACTACCGGTTCCTCATATCGCCATCTCCATGTGCCAGGAGAAGAAGAATTTGCAGGTCGCGGAGTATCTTACTGTGCGACGTGTGACGGCTTCTTCTTCAAGGATAAACCTATCATCGTGGTAGGCGGTGGTGACTCCGCTATGGAAGAAGCTCAGTTCCTCGCACGATACGGTTCCAGTGTCACAGTGATTCACCGTCGTGACGCCTTCCGCGCATCTCACATTATGCTTGACCGCGTGAAGAAAAATGACAAAATTACTCTTGTCACAAACACTGTCGTTGAGGAAATTAACGGTGATGATACAGGTGTCACATCGGTTACCGTTCGGAACGTCCTTGACGATACCACATCATCTCTCGATGTTAATGGTCTTTTCATCGCAGTGGGGCATGTACCACAAACTGGTTTTCTCAAAGACGCATTAGCTCTTGACGATGACGGATATATCCTTGTCGACAGGTCGAGCACTCGAACGTCTACTCCAGGAGTATTTGCCGCAGGTGATGTCGTCGATAAAGTGTATCGACAGGCAATCTCGGCAGCGGGTATGGGATGCCGAGCTGCTCTCGACGCACAAGCTTACCTCGCTGAACTCGGGATGTAGACGCACAAAGAGACTTTACGCCCCTAACCTATACCCAGCCTTCGTTTGTGTCTTTTGACTCATTGAACTCATCGCCAGAATTGAGTACAGCAAGAATGCGATCCAAGTCTTCTTGAGAAGTAAAGGTTATCTCAATACGACCGCGTTTTGCTGAACCTTTTATTGCCACGCGCGTATCAAAGCGATTTTCCAGCTGAGAGACGAGAGTAGAATTAGCCCAAGGATTTGTGCGAGCCTTACGCTCTTTCTTTTTAGGGTTTGCACCATTCTTCAGCGCTACAAGCTCTTCCGTTGAGCGGACAGAAAGTCCTTCTGCTACGATGCGCTGTGCAAGAGTCTCCATATCGTCCTGAGATTTTAAGGACAGTAATGCGCGAGCGTGACCAGCTGAAAGTACTCCAGCAGCAACCTTTTTCTGTACTGTACCTGGGAGCTGTAAAAGGCGTAGTGTATTCGTAATCTGTGGTCGAGACTTTGACACGCTCTTCGCAAGCTGCTCTTGAGTCAAACCAAATTCTTTAAGCATTTGCTGATATGCGGCCGCTTCTTCCAACGGATTAAGCGCTACTCGATGCAAATTCTCGAGTAAAGCATCGCGAAGCATATCATCATCGTGCGTTGTCTTGACAATCGCTGGAATTTTTTCAAGCTGTGCCATACGACTTGCGCGAGTACGGCGCTCTCCCATGATGAGCTCATAATGATGACCATCATGAGCGTCAGGGTTAACTTCGCGTACAACGATAGGCTGCAAGACTCCTACTTCTTTAATGGAGTCAGATAGCTCTTTTAAGTTATCTTCATCGAAGACCGTTCGAGGCTGATACTCATTTGCCACGATATCGTCAAGCTTGACCTCAGTTAGGTATGCACCTTTGACTGGTTTCAATCCTGCGATGACCGATGCACCTTCCGTGGAAGAAAGCAAAGCATCAAGTCCAGCAGATGATTTGTAGCTTGGGATAGAGTCTGCCATAGAAGGAATAGCAGGACGTTCCTCTTCTTCCTCACCTTTTGAGGAGGAACTACTCTGAGTCGATGTACCAAAATTAATCGCTGGCATCGTGGCACGCTTCTCAGCTTTGCGTCGCTGAGGTGTCGGTGTCCCTAGCTTGTGAGCTGAATTTACTACTGCATTTTCAATGATTTCCTGAGCAGAATTTTCCTCGGCAACCTCAGTTAAATCTTCGTCAATAGTTGGGAACAATGCGCCGAGACCCTTACCGAGTCGAGAACGTCCTGGCATTTTACTGCTCCTTCTTCAATCGATCGAGTAACTTAAAGATATTGTTGCTCTTCTTGTTGATTTCTAACGCCGCTTCACGATATGCGATAGCACCTGCACCACGCGAATCGTAGGCAATTACGGATTGCGCGAAACTTGGCGCTTCGGAAATACGCACTGCGCGAGGAATAGTGGTCTTCAGCAAAAGCGATGCATAATGCTGTTCTACTTCCTGATATACCTCTTGGCTCAAGAGCGTGCGACGGTCATACATCGTAATCACAATGGCTGAAATCACGAGCTGCCTATTCATACTCTTCTGCACTAGCTGAATAGTGCGAAGGAGTTGCCCTAATCCCTCTAACGCATAGTATTCAGCTTGAATAGGAATAATAACCTCGTGTACAGCACACAAAGAATTTAACACAAGCAAACCTAGACTTGGTGGGCAGTCGATAATGACGTAATCGTAATGCTTTTCTGACTCAGCGATAAATTTTTGCAATTGGTCACGAAGCAGATATACGCGATTATCTAAACCAGCAATTTCTAGCTCAGCGCCGGACAAATCAATCGTTGAAGGTACGACATCGAGATTATCAAAATCGGGGCATACCTGAATTGCCTCGGAAATCTGCGCACGTCCCTCAATCACGTCATAGAGCGATAGGGTATCGGCACCATGCTCAGCTCCCAATGCCGTAGAAGCATTACCCTGAGGATCCATATCGAGCACAAGCACGTTCATTCCAGCCTCAGCAAATGCAGCAGCAAGATTTACCGATGAGGTCGTCTTGCCTACACCGCCCTTTTGATTCGCCACGGCAAGGTAGCGGGTACGCGCTGGGCGAGCAAAATTCTCATGCGCTAGATTCTCTAAACGATTTTTTTCATCAGCTATAGATGCACCTACAGATGCTGAGTCCTTCGATGTACTACTAAAGATACGATTAATAACATCGGTAGCAGTTTCAAATTGAGGCTCATCATTCAATGTTTCACGTGAAACATCACTCATGATTTTTCCTCCTTCTCATATCTGAGAGTGCACTTCTATAGTGGTATATCTTCTATATTGATATATACGGTCTATTTTTTCTCTACAACAAGCACGCGCGTTGATTCTAAATCCCCGCCGACAGGAGCTTCATAAACTACAGGAGATACAGCGCCATACTTTTTCATTTCCTTCGCTGCTTTCTCCAATTCAGTTTCCACACTTCTGCCTTTGAGTGTTACTAATTTACCACTTGGGGCTATCAACGGGAACACCATTCCTGTGAGTTTTGTCATTGGTGCTACTGCTCTGCATGTCACAATGTCAAAGCCTTTGAAATGCTTCGGCAGGAGAGACTTGATATGTTCTGCGACTTTACCAGGCACAACTTCCTGCGCACGAGCACGCACAAGAGTTACATTCTTTAAGTCAAGCTCATCGACAACTTCATGAAGCCATTCCACACGTCGTTCCATTGGCTCTACAAGATAGAGAGGAACATCCGGCAGACATGCCGCAACAATAATTCCGGGGAATCCTCCACCTGAACCAATATCTCCGATAATTGGCTTTACCGAGCGGACGTCATCCATCTCCTCAAGAAGGAATGGAACGAGAGCTGCAGAGTTAAGAATGTGACGTTCCCAAATAATATCCACATCGCGGGGACCAATAATTCCGCGCGGCTCGCCTTCCTCTTCTAACTTTTTGTGGAAGAGAGCAAGCTTTTCATAGGCATCGCCGAGTATCTCACGTGGAAGGTCAGAATGTGCAAGCTGATCTGTCATAGGAAATTATTCTTCATCTTCCGTGTCAAAATCTTCAGACTCGATATCATCCTCTGAAATTACTTGCTTCTGATATACCGTAACATAACGCTTCGGATCAATGCCATGTGAGCGTGACTTCAATCCCTCATCACGAATGACATCATGAACTATCTTGCGCTCATACGAGTTCATCGGTCGCAAATTCACCGACTCCCCTGTATCCAATACTTCTTGAACAGCATCCAATGCAGCTTGAACAATCTTCTCGCGCTTCTTCTTCAGATAACCATCTACATCCACAATAACGCGCGAACGTTCACCCGTTGACTCTTGTACAGCCAAACGAGTCAAATGCTGCAAAGCGCTCACCACTTGTCCGTCACGACCGATGAGCTGAGATAAATCTTCATCTTCTTCAGCTACAATCTGCACCATCGGGCGCCCCTGACGGACTCCCACTTCGATATCGCCATCAACATCAGCAATATCTAAGAATCCTTCGAGATAATCTGCCGCGATGTCAGCCTCATCATTGAGCTGGTCGAGGTTTACTTCTAAGTTCTGATTCATAATGCTCCTTTTACTTATTTCAAGTGTAACGGTGAGTGCGTATGTGGCACACATGTCACGTTTTGCGTTAACGTTTTACGTTTATCTGTAGTCTGTTCAGTACAGTGTAAGAAAGAAAACAAAGTGTGGAATGTTTCACGTGAAACATTCCACACTTATAACTCTCTTCGGTTGCTATAGAAGATATGTACAGAACATAGCTCTAGCGCTTTTTAGATTTCTTTCGACTTGGCTGATGACGCTGATTTCCAGAAGCCTTCATCTCTTCTTGAGCTTTACGAGCGTTTTCTAATTGCTCTTCTTCAATAGTTGGAAGGCCCAGACGTTCACGTCGAGCAGCCTCATGCTTATAATCACGCTTCTTCTTCGTTTCAAATGCTGCAGAGCCTGGAGTTGGGAAATTCTCAATCTGGAATATAGTCTGAGCTAGAGTCCACGTGTTGTTTGTAGCCCAGTAAATCAACACTGCAAATGGGAATGCAATACCAGAGAAGATATACATCACAGGGAAGATGAATGCCATCATGCGCTGAGTCTTATATTGCTGAGTGCCGATGGATTCTTTTGGCATATTACGACGAAGGCTGTAGTACTGTGTGAGGAACAAAGTCAAGCACATATATGCCACAAACAAGCCGATGATAGCTTTACCTGAACCAGTTGCAGTGGTAAAAGTTTCAGAAATCTTTGTACCAAAAAGTTCTGTATTCATAATCTGCGTAGCCACTGTCTTAGTAAAGCCACCCAAATCACCCTTTTGCCCATTGTCTATGTATTTCACGGCAGTCAAAATATAGAACAATGCCATAAAGACAGGTGCCTGAATCAAAGATGGCACACACGATCCCATAGGATTAACGTTATTATCCTGATATAGTTTCATCGTCTCGCGACTCATCGCCTCACGAGAAGCTGGATCATTCTTACCCTTATATTTGTTCTGAATCTTCTGAAGCTTTGGCTGCAATGCCTGCATACGCGACATCGAATTCATCTGACGCACAAAGAATGGGAGAACTATGAGTCTCACAACGACGGTCAGGAAGACTATTGCCCAAATCCATGCATAACCTGGACCATCCTGCATGCCGATAAGAGTAAAAAGCTTATGCAAAAGTACTGTGACCTGCGTCATAAGCCACTCAAGTGGATACAGAATCTTATAGATCCATCCAAAGAAACCTTGATCGAGAGTCATATCTTAACTTTCTGTGTGTGTAAACGTAGTATCACGTGTGTAATACTGAGGTTCTACGCTTGGTTCTTCATGCGCCGAAGACCACGAAAACCTATAAAAGAGCGAGAATACCTGGGGAACATCGTCAATTCCTCCACGGGACCACGGTCGGCACCTCATCAGTCTCAAAGCAGCAAGTATGATACCGCGAACAAACCCAAAACGCTTGACTGCTGTATCTGCATACATCGAGCATGTCGGATAATACTTGCACGTTGCTGATGTACGCGATGAAATTTCACGCTGATACCAGTGAATAGCAGACACTGCTGCTTTCTGTGCTACATTCATAATCGAGCCGTACCAGTCGCTATATCATCGTGAGAAATTAACGTCGTAACTTCAGATGATTTCGTCGTAAGAGCTGCTATCTTCGTGAAAATCTTCTCTACCTGTGGATCAAGCTCGCGAGAAGGAACATCATATATACCCGGCTTCGCTCTCATCACAAGGTCAAGAAAAATGCCATCAGGGAGGAGATGCTCATATCTCCTTGCGAGTACACGAAAACGGCGCTTAACCGCATTTCGCTTAACCGCATTTCCTACAGACTTTGTCACTGCAAGTCCTAAACGCACACTGCCCTTAGAACTGACTAAGCCGCCCCTTTGATCGTTTTCCTCATATGAAGGACGAACGATAAAATGGACGACTATATCTTTACTGGAAACTTTCTTACGTTTCCTCAATACAGCAGTAAAGTCTTGGTGACTTTTTAACCGCTCCACGTCAGGCGCTTTTCTTGCGCTACTGTCTTATGCAGAGAGGGACTTACGACCCTTTGCACGACGACGATTAATTACAGCGCGACCCGAACGGGTACGCATGCGCAAACGGAAACCGTGCTTCATATGACGACGACGGTTGTTTGGCTGGAATGTACGCTTCATATTTAACGCTCCCATGTGTAGCCATGCATCCTTTGTGAGCACAGCTTCCTTCAAGTCAATCTCTACAACCATACTCGAAACGGTGTACTTGAGCAAATCTTGCTTTGCCTTTTATTCTTTTTTAACCTTTATCCACCTCTCATCCACAGGTTATCCACTACTTATCCACCATGTGCATAACTTGCTCTTCACAATTCACATTTCAAATTACACGCATGTAGTTATCCACATTGAACGTTGTGAATAAGCGGATAACTATGTGTATAACTTTATCTACTTATCCACAAATTACATGAGTGTTATTCACATTCGTGTAATTTCAACACGCTACATTGTGGATAACTTACTGTGGATAGTGTAAAACAGTATTCGTTATATAAAAGAGGAAGAGCACAACGATAGTGAGATGGTGTCGAGGAGGGATGTATGTCCGAGCCAATGAGTGCGCAAGAGATATGGGATAAAACCTATCAATTATTGCTCGATCAGCCACTTGAATTGACTCCTCGCGAAGCAGCATGTCTGACAGATATCAGTGCCACAAATATGTTTGGCACGATGATAGTGCTCACCGTTTCTAATGAATTTACTCGAACTGTTATCGAAAAAAAACTACATGCATCCCTTACTGCCGCTTTTGCACAGGTAACTGGACAGACTATTACTTTCGTTATTCAAATTGATCCCGATGTCCTTGCTCGCCAGAGTGCGACGACTACGCAGACACTACCACGAGTTTCTGCGGAACATACTTCGACGTCACAATTTCCTGTTATCACAGCGCAGAGTCCCGTAGTAACGCGCGACAGCTTTGACTTTGCAGAGGAGCCTGCTCCTGTAACGACGACTACTTCCCTACCCATAGTTGAAGCAGCAGATGCAAAAGGAGACATGACGATAACTCCAACCACGACGATGAGCTATCGTGATGAGGCTACCCATCTCAATAAAAATGCTCGTTTCGACAACTTCGTACCGGGTGATTCAAATAAATTTGCGAAGAATATTGCCCTGGCAGCAGCTGAGCGACCTGGCTTAGAATATAACCCTCTCTTTATATATGGTGCTTCCGGATTAGGAAAGACTCACTTGCTCAATGCAATTGGCAACCATGCTCTACTGATGAATCCACATTTGCGTGTGCGTTATACCAATTCCGAGGAGATGACGAACGAGTTCGTCTATGCATTGGAGCAAAGCCGCCACACCAACACGGTTATGAATGACTTTAACCACCGATATCGTGACGTCGATATCTTGCTCGTAGACGATATCCAATTCATTGCTGGCCGCGATGCCACCGTTGAATGGTTCTTTAATACTTTTAATGAACTCTACGAAAACGGTAAACAAATCGCTATCGTATCTGATGTCGCTCCAAAGAATTTAAAAGGCCTTCCAGATCGTTTGATTTCCCGCTTTAATCAAGGTCTACCTGTCAATATTGACCCACCAGCGCATGAGCTTCGCGTGGCTATTTTACGGATGAAAGCAAAGACTCAGCACGTCGATATTCCTATGGATGTACTCGATCTCATCGCTGAGAAGGTTACTGATAATGTCCGTGAGCTTGAAGGTGCTCTCACCCGTGTCGTAGCCATGTCAAGCTTAAATAACAAGCAAATTACTAAATCTTTAGCAGAACAAACTCTGTCTGACTATACTAATACCACGATTGAAATTACACCGGCAAATATCATCACATCCGTGGCAAATTACTATAAACTTACCTTTGATGACGTGGTCGGTTCGTCTCGTACTAAAAATGTCGCTCAGGCTCGTCAGGTCGCGATGTATATGTCACGTGAATTAACGTCCATGTCGCTCGTTGACATCGGCGCTATATTCGGTGGTCGCGATCACTCTACTGTGATGCATGCATGCCGCAAGATTGTATCAGAAATGTCTGAAAACATGGAAACATTTAATGCCGTCAAAGAGCTCACTGCTCATTTGAAGCAAAATGGAGAATACGCTGCCCGCTAGCACGGTCTCTCATTTTTTTCCATTCTTATGCTCTCATAGAACCATTCTGTGAGAGCATAATTCTTCCGGAGTTGTCATTTTTAAGCTTCGCCACGCCGATAGACTACCTTAGTAGAGAAAAAGTTATCCACATTGTTTTCCACATTAAGCCATTATCTCAGTGGAAAACGCGTGTATAAGCCGTGTACAAATATCCTCAAAATGTTGAAAGTACAAGGGTCATCAGATGCCTGTGAATAAGTGTTATAGTTATCCACATTTTATCTACAAGTTATCCACAGTTGAAATTTTCTTGAGAAGTCAATTATTTCAAGCTCTCCTCAAAGTTATCCACAGTTTCCACAACCCTTATTACTACTATCCTATAAATCTTTCTTAAAATCTTCGTCATAATAATTTGCTGATTCGAAAGACGAAAAATCAGGTAGAAAACTTTCGCTATGATAGAACAAGAGTTTTTACCGAGGAGACAATTATGAAAATCGAAGTAGATTCTGCTGCTTTTGCAGATGCAGTAGCATGGGCTACGCGCATCATTCCAGTACGCCCATCCACACCTATTTTGGCAGGTATCAAGCTTGAGGCAGCTGATGGCATTTTATCCTTGTCTACTTTCGACTATGAAAAGTCTGCTCGCAATCAAATCGAGGCAGGAGTAGATGAAGCTGGAACTATCGTTGTTCTAGGAAAATTGCTTGCTGACATTGCAAAAGCACTTCCTGAAGGCAAAATTCTTCTTCAAACAAACAATACACGTGTCACTATTTCAGGAAGTAAGTCTCAATTTTCTCTTCAGCTCATGCCAGAGAACGACTATCCACAACTTCCACAACTTCCTCCTGACTTAGGTCAGGTAGATGCAGACACTTTTTCTCGCTCTATTGCTAAGGCAACTGTGGCGGTAGCACGCGAAGAAAATCGCATTGTTCTCAAAGGCGTGCGTATGAACTTTGATGGTGACAAGGTCACGATGACGTCTACAGATCGTTTCCGCTTGGCACGCACTACTTTCTCATGGACACCTGCAAATTCTGATGTTTCTACAACGACACTGGTCGATGGTCAGCTCCTCAAAGATGTGGCACGTAGTCTCGACACAACAAGCAACGTGGTTCTTGGATTTGATATGGAAAAGCCGACGCTTATGAGCTTTGTCAATGCAGGACGATCTTCTACAACACAGCTCATCGATGGTGAGTTTCCTGCAGTAGATCGTCTCTTTGCTGATGAATATCCAATTCATGCAGTGATAAACCGTCATGAATTGATTAGTGCAATTTCTCGTGTAGCGCTTGTGGCAGAACGAAATGCACCTATACGTATGGTCTTTTCAAACAATGAAGTGAAACTTTCTGCTGGTACTGCCGATGAATCTCAGGCAAACGAGACCATTGATGCACAACTCGACGGCGAAGAAATTACTGTGGCATTTAATCCTTCATATCTCAAGGAAGGCCTCAGCGCTATCGATGAGCCGTTTGTTCGTATGAAAATGGTGAATGCTGCTCGTGCTGTAGAATTTAATGGTCAGCAAGAACTTGATGGTGATGAGTCATTAGACTATCGCTATCTACTTGTTCCTATGCGCTTCATTGACTAGCCTAATTTAGCAGTCCATTTGACTAGTAAATTAGTAGCTAATGTGGCGTATGCGAATAGACCTGACAATTTTGACAAAACGTGTGGTGAATGCTGATTGATGTATATCTCAAGACTTGCTCTTGATCACTTTCGATCCTGGGAGCAGTGCCTTTTAGACCTTGCTCCTGGGATTACAATTTTCTACGGAAATAACGGTTTAGGTAAAACTAATATCGTTGAGGCTGTTGAATTTCTCTCAACGGGATTATCTCATCGCACTCATTCTGCAAAGCCACTCATTCAGGCAGGGCAATCGAGTGCACATATTCGTGCAAATGTGGTTACTTCCTCTGACAATGTACAGACGAATGAAACTACATATTCACTCACCCTTTCAAGTCGTGGCGGACATCGCGCGCGTATCAATAATGGTAATTCGCTTTATCTGAGAGACATAGTAGGCGAAATTCCAAGTGTTACTTTCGCTCCAGAAGATCAGCAGCTTATTTCTTCAGATCCGTCTGTACGTCGGCACTTCTTGGATAGTGCGGCTGTCTCACTTGTTCCAGGATATTATGAACTTTTGCAACGCTACAATCACATCGCTAAGCAGCGCGTTGCACTACTCAAAAACGTGGCACAGATGCGTGCAAATGGACAGACAGCATCTGCAGATTTGAGTCAAATCTTTACAGGTTTGGAGATTTGGACTTCTCAGCTTGTCACGACGGGTATAGAACTTACTCAGGCACGTTTGTCTGTGACAGAGAAATTGAGAAAACCATTTGAGCGAATTTATCAGCATATCGCTGGTACTCATAATCGCGTCGACCTAGAATATGTGCCGTCCTATGAGGAGATTCTTGTACAAGGGCAAAGTGATAAAAATTCTGCATACGACGATATCATCAACCACTATCAGCGTATATATGAAGGCGAAGTAGCTCAGGCTCGAAATCTCATCGGTCCGCACCGAGATGATGTCGTCTTTCATCTCAATGAAATGAATGCACGGGAATACGCGTCCAACGGTGAAATGTGGTCACTCGCATTAGCTTTGAAAATGGCTCTGTATGAGGTAATTTCTCGCGAAAGTCGCGAAAATGAAGTGCAGCCTTTGCTCATCCTTGATGATGTTTTTGCACAGCTAGATAACTCTCGTCGCTCACAAATCATAGACTTTGCTTCTAACCTACAGCAGGTTCTCATCACGGTAGCTGCAAAGGATGATGTCCCTGAGCAGTTACTCAGTGAGAATATGAAAGATCGCGTACATTTTGTGGATGTTGAAGCTCTGCGTGCAACAGAAAGAGTGCTTAGTGACGTGCCTGACTTGGATGAATTTATGAGACAATCAGAGAAACAGGAGGAAACTCAGTGACTCCTCCTGTAACTGAAACATGTCATCTCAATCAGGCAGCTCTCGCAGATACCCTTTTTAAACCATACGCATTTCGCTTTGCTCCTCGACCTGATTATGATGACCGAAATGACAAAGCTGCTCTGAGCTTTGGACAGCCGGGCAGAGAACCACTCGCTTTAGGAATTGCTCTTGAAGCTATCACAGGAAATCCTTTGTGGCGAGAAAAAATGACGACGGCAAAACTCTTTGGCAAATGGTCAGATATCGTGGGAGAAAATTTTGCTAGAAATTCTCGGGTTTCCTCCTATATGAGTGGTATCCTTACTATCCAAGCGCAGTCTCCTGCATGGGCTACTCAGCTGAGTTATATGACGGAGCCTATTAAAACAAAAATTAAAGAAGTTATTCCTTCTCTTGATATCCAAGAAATTCGTATCACAGGACCACAACCTGAGCCTTTTAAGCGGAAAAGATATTAAGTGAATTTGCGCCAATTTCTAGCCAAGACGTCCCCCTTTTTTAGTACCCTATTAGTAAAGAGTAAAAACGCGTAGAAGACCCTTTTTTGTGTCTTTTACACATAGATAAAGAAAAAATGAGCTCCAAAATGGAATTTATAGAAGTTTTGAGCTCTGACTTTAAGGTTTAATTGGGAAGGAACGTCAGTGGCGGACGACAACAATAATTCCGTTCAACTCGATGACACAATGTCCCCTGAGCATTATGATGCGAGTGATCTTCGAGTACTTGAGGGTCTTGAAGCAGTTCGTGTGCGTCCAGGTATGTATATCGGCTCTACTGGTCCTCGCGGTTTGCATCACTTGGTGTACGAAATTGTCGACAACTCCGTAGATGAGGCATTGGCTGGTTATGCATCACACATCGAAGTGACACTGCTCGAAGACGGCGGTGTTCGTGTGGTTGATAACGGTCGTGGTATCCCAGTAGACGAGGTTCCAGGCGAAGGAAAGTCTGGCGTGGAAGTCGTACTGACAAAGCTCCACGCAGGCGGCAAGTTTGGAGGCGGCGGATATGCCGTGTCTGGCGGTTTGCACGGTGTGGGTATTTCTGTCGTCAACGCTTTATCGACGGGCATCAACGTAGAAGTACGCCGACAGGGAGCGCTCTACCATCAGAACTTCGAAAATCAGCAGGCTGTAACGCCTTTGATAAAGGATCGCGAGCTTGAAGAAGGTGAGGAAACTGGTACATCCGTTACTTTCTGGGCTGATCCTCAGATTTTTGAAGTGACGGAGTATGACTACGAAACACTTCGTGCACGCTTCCAGCAAATGGCGTTCCTCAACAAGGGATTGAAAATCACTCTGACTGATGAGCGTACATATGACTATGCAGGTGACGAGGTCGCGGGCGAAGAAGAAGGCGCAGGACAGCAGCATCAGTCTGTGACCTATCAATATCCAAACGGTATCAAGGACTATGTCGACTACCTCGTCAAGGGCAAGAAAGTTCAACCAGTAGAGGATGAAGTCATCGACTTCGAGTCGGAAGATTTAGAGCAGGGCATTTCTGTAGAAATTGCTATGCAATGGACCCGTGCATACTCTGAGTCTATTCATTCCTTTGCAAATACCATCACTACGACCGAGGGCGGTACTCATGAGGAGGGCTTCCGCTCTGCATTGACAGGTTTAATCAACCGCTATGCGCGTGAAAAGGGCCTACTCAAGGAAAAAGACGAAAATCTTTCTGGTGACGATGTACGCGAAGGCTTGACAGCTGTTGTGTCTGTAAAGCTGACCGTTCCACAGTTTGAAGGTCAGACAAAGACGAAGCTGGGAAATTCCATCGCAAAGACTTTCGTACAGCGCGTTGTGACGGAGAAGCTGTCAGACTGGCTAGGAGAGCATCCTGCTGAGGCAAAGATGATTGTGCAAAAGGGACAGGAAGCTGCTCGTGCGCGATTAGCCGCAAAGAAGGCTCGTGAAAATACTCGCCGAAAGTCTATCTTCGAATCGGCAGGTATGCCAGACAAGCTTAAGGATTGCCAGTCAAATAATCCTGAAGAGTGTGAACTCTTCATCGTAGAGGGTGATTCCGCAGGCGGTTCTGCTATCCAGGGACGCAACCCAATCACTCAGGCTATTCTTCCATTGCGCGGGAAGATTTTGAACACAGAGCGTGCAAGCCTTGACCGTATGATGAAGTCAGATACTATTGAGTCGCTTATCACGGCTATCGGTGGCGGTTATGGCGAGGAATTTGATATCAACAAAGTGCGTTATCACAAGATCATCATCATGGCTGATGCAGATGTAGATGGTGCTCATATTGCAACGCTTAATCTCACGCTGATGTTCCGCTATATGCGTCCTCTTATCAACGCTGGCTATGTCTATGTAGCTATGCCACCTCTGTATCGTTTGAAGTGGACGAAGGGAAATCATGACTTCGTCTACACCGATGCTGAGCGTGACCGTGTGCTTGCAGAAGGTAAGGCAGCTGGTCGTCAGCTTCCTAAGGGCGAAGGTATCCAGCGTTATAAAGGTCTGGGTGAGATGAGCTATCAGGAATTGTGGGAAACCACGATGGATCCTCACCACCGTATCTTGAAGCAAATTCACATTGAAGATGCAGCACAGGCAGACGAGACATTCTCCATGCTTATGGGCGATGACGTGGAGCCACGTCGTCTGTTCATTCAGCGCAATGCACATGATGCTCGTTTCATTGACGCATAAACGCTACTTAGGCGTATATGTGCAGAAGTATGTGAATTGATATCAAAAATTTTCAAGGTTAAAGGTTAAAAATGGCAGACGAATTTGAAGCTGAAGAGCACGGCTTGGAGCCAGCAAGTCCTCAGGCTGATGGCAAAGACTTCGGCTTAATGACTGGTCAGCGTGTGCAGAAAACTGATTTGCAGCAGGAAATGCGTGAATCCTACCTTGCATATGCATTATCCGTTATCGTAGAACGAGCACTTCCAGATGTACGCGACGGTATGAAGCCGGTACATCGCCGTGTCGTATATGCGATGTACGACGGTGGATATCGCCCAGATCGTGGGTACAACAAGTGCTCTCGTGTAGTGGGTGACGTCATGGGTAAATATCATCCTCATGGCGATGCAGCTATCTATGACACATTAGTGCGTATGGCTCAAAGTTGGTCTATGCGCTACATGCTTGTCGATGGTCAAGGTAACTTTGGCTCCCCAGGCGATGACCCTGCAGCAGCAATGCGTTATACCGAGTGCCGTATGGCACCTCTCGCGATGGAACTTGTACGCGATATCGATAAAGAGACCGTTGACTTTGTGCCAAATTATGATGGTAAGACTCAAGAGCCTACGGTTCTCCCGTCGCGCTTCCCAAATCTTTTGGTTAATGGTTCCTCTGGCATCGCTGTTGGTATGGCGACGAACATTCCACCTCACAACATGCGTGAGGTAGCACAAGGCGTGCACTGGGCTCTCGACCATCCAGAAGCTTCCAAAGAAGAGCTTTTGAATAATTTGATAGCCATCATCAAGGGACCAGACTTCCCTACTGGTGCAACCATTTTGGGGCATAACGGTATTGAGCAGGCATATCGTACTGGTCGCGGTCTCATCACGATGCGCGCAGTAGTAAACACCGAAGAGATTAACGGTCGCTTGTGCCTTGTCGTGACCGAGCTTCCATATCAGGTCAATCCTGACCGCCTTGCTTCCTCTATCCGTGAAGGAGTGCGCGACGGTAAGATTCAGGGCATCGCAGACATGCGAGATGAGACCTCTGGACGTACAGGTCAGCGTCTCGTTCTCGTTTTGAAGCGTGATGCTGTGCCAAAGGTTGTCCTGAATAATCTTTATAAGCACACTCAGCTGCAGCAGACCTTCGGGGCAAATATGCTTGCGCTTGTCGATGGTGTCCCACGGACACTGAGCTTGGATGCGTTTATCCGCCACTGGATAGACCATCAGCTAGACGTAATTTATCGCCGTACACAGTATTTGAAGCGAGAAGCTGAAGAGCGTGACCATATCTTGCAGGGCTACTTGAAGGCTCTCGATATGATTGACGAAGTTATCGCTCTGATTCGTCGCTCTCCAGATGTCGATCAGGCGCGTACAGGCTTGATGGAGCTGTTGGACGTCGATCAAGTACAAGCTGATGCAATTCTTGCTATGCAGCTTCGTCGACTTGCAGCATTGGAACGTCAGAAGATTCTTGACGAGCACGAAGAACTCATGCGTCGTATCGCTGACTATAACGATATTTTGTCTAATCCTGACCGTCGTCGTAAGATCGTCGGCGATGAAATGGATGAAATCATCGAAAAGTATGGTGACGAGCGCCGTACACAGATTCTTCCATTCTCTGGAGAGATGAATGTAGAAGACCTCATTGCTGAAGAAAATGTGGTTGTAACTGTCACCCATTCTGGATATATCAAGCGTACGAAGGCTGATGAATACCGTGCACAGCATCGTGGAGGTAAAGGTATCAAGGGTGCCAAGCTTCGTGAAGATGACATCGTCGATCACTTCTTCGCGACATCCACTCATAACTGGTTGCTCTTCTTCACAAATGAAGGTCGCGTTTATCGTCTGAAGGGGTATGAACTCCCTGAAGGTTCACGCGATTCCAAGGGGCAACACGTGGCAAACTTGCTACAGCTCGGACCGCAGGAGCAGATTCAGCAAATTCTATCTATCAAGGATTATGATGCAGCTGAATATCTTGTCCTTGCTACGAAGTCTGGAAAGATTAAGAAGACTCGCTTACCTGAGTATGATTCGACTCGACAGGGAGGCTTGATAGCAGTTCGTTTGATGGAGCTTGAAGGAAAGACTATTACTGATGGCGAAGGTAATGAGATTCCTGCAAATGATGAGCTTATTGGCGCAGCACTGTGCAACTCAGATGATGAAATCATTGTGGTTTCCCACTCTGGTATGTCTGTGAAGTTTGCTGCTGATGACGAAACTTTGCGTCCAATGGGTCGTCAGACTGCTGGTGTGCAGGCGATGAAATTCAAGGGTGCACCTGGCGAGGATTACTTACTCTCTATGGATGTCGTTCCTGCAAATTCGCCATCTGATTTGCTCGTTGTAACATCGGAAGGCTTCGCAAAGCGCACAGCGTTGTCTGAATATCGACTTCAGGGCCGAAACGGTTACGGTGTAAAGGCTATCACGATGGTGGAAGGTCGTGGTGAACTCGTCGGTGCGGTTGTCGTAGAAGAAGACGATCAAATTATGGCTATCATGAAGTCTGGTAAGGTCATCCGTTCTAACGTCAATGAGTTACGCAGAACTGGTCGAACTACGCAAGGCGTTACACTCGCTAAGCCTGATAAAGGTGATGAGATTATTTCTATTGCCCGCAACGCAGAAAAGGAAACAGAGCAAGACTCTGATGAAGAGAACGTAGCTAAGTCAGATTCAGTAAATCCGGATACTTCAGCTTCTGTTTCAGTCTCATCTGTTAGTGAAGAGGCAGTAACAGAAACTGAAGAGACTAAAGAATAATCCTTCGGTATTTGTTAGTCTGAAAGACAGAAAAGTGTGTGATGTTTCACGTGAAACATCACACACGATAGTTAGGTAAGAGAAAGATATAGGAACATGGCTGATGCAACTAATCCAGTAGATGAGGCTGCAACCCAGACTATTGAAGCAATCAAGGATGAAGTAAGAGACTCTGTTCAGGCTTCTGCTCAGACAGTTCCGAACTTGATTCCGACAAATGGTGCGAATAATACCAATAATGCGAATGATGAAAAAACGAGTGAAAGCACTGACTTAGATGCTAAGCGTGATGCTGAGCGTCGTGTAGCTGGCGCTGCTGCAAGTGTATCTAGTATTGCTTCGCAGACTCATACTCACGCGTCTACATATGGAACAGAGCGCGAATCTTCTCACGACTCTCTTCATAAGAATCATGAAAATCATGAGAAGAAGAATGCGGTACCACGTGCTCGTCGTATGAAGTTAAGCTTAACTCAGGTAGATCCATGGTCTGTGACGAAAGTCTCTTTCATGTTGCTGATTGCTGTAGGGCTCATTCAACTCGTCGCTGTCATCTTCCTCTACTTTGTGCTTGATGCGGCAGGGTTGTTCTCTTCGTTGACTTCCATTGTATCTTCTGCTGGATTGAGCTCAGGTGGCTTTGATATCTCGTCCTTCTTGAGTCTCGGTCGTGTGGTGTCTATCTTCACTATTATCGCAGTATTTGAAATCGTGATAGGCACAGTTCTTGCCGCTATCGGTGCTTTCCTTTATAACATTGTGAGCTCCTTGGTAGGAGGTATTCATGTCACGCTTGGTGATGACTAAAGAAGACGCGCGCTATTAAGACTGAAATTGTGCGCTATGCAAGAGTAGATTTGTATAGTAACTCAGGGCTTTAATAGTCTATAGATGTGATGTTTCACGTGAAACATGAGCCCGTGTGCTGCGGCATGCGGGCTTTTTGCTACACTAGAGACTATGAATGAAATTGCACAGTCGCGTCTTTATTTTCTTACGTCAATTGCGTGTGTTGTCTGGTTAATACAGAGCTTATATAAATCTGCGCAAGATGGAACGATTACATCATTGGCGACATGGATTTTTGCTCTTTGTATAACTGTAGTCGCTATCTATACAGGTATACAGGGATGGCGTTTTCACAAAAAAGCTCATTCTCAGAATGATAGGAATGAGCAAGAAGATGAAGAATAATTTTCTATTTGCGTGTTTTCTTCGACTTTTTTGGAGTAAATATTTTAAATTTTGAAATTAACCATAAGTGGATTGGCGGAATTTTAGTTATAACAAAGCCGATAATAACGGCTGCAATAAATATGTAAGATTCTAAATTCATACCGAGTAATATAAGTAAGACTGTAATACCGAGTGCTATTACACCTAACGTTGAACCATAACTTTCTTGTTTGCGAGTCATTTCGGTAGTTTTAAGAGGAAAACCACCATACATTCCGCCAATGAGAATTCCGACAATGCCGAGTGCAATACAAATTGCAATTTGCATAATGATTCCTCCTTGAATTAGTTATATCGGTTAATAATTTTACGTGGAACAGTCATGGTGTCTACATTTATAAATTCTTCATTAACTGTTCGTGCTCCCGCAATTTCAGCAACAATCTGTTCATAACTTGTTTCGCTAATTTTGTGTACTGCTGTAATTTGTCCTGCACGCATAACAGCTATACGATCGGCTATGGCAAAAATATCAGGTAAATTATGACATACAAGGACGATAGTTCTTCCGTGATTGCGCAGCTCTTTTATATAGGACAAAACTTGAGCAGTTTGAATAATAGATAGAGATGCTGTCGGCTCGTCCATAAGAATAAGTTCCGGATTAGTAAGTAGAGAACGCGCAATGGATACTGTCTGTCTCTCTCCCATAGAAAGTCCGTGCATTGAACGGTATGTACTGAGAGGTGAAGTGAGCTTATGAAGAAGTTTTCGTGATTTGATATGCATAGTGTTATCATCACGATTTCCAAAGAACGTGTGAAGTTCGTTTCCTAAGAAAATATTTGCTGCGATATCCAAGTTGTCGCAAAAGTCAGCACTTTGGAATGTTGCTGAGATACCAATATCGTTTGCGGCTTTAACCGATGATATAGAGACTTCATTATCTTTCCATATGAATGTTCCAGTATCAGGAGGTTGTAAACCAGAAATTGCTTTAAGTAGTGTCGACTTACCTGCTCCATTGTCTCCTACGATAGCAAGGATTTCGTGCGAATTAACTGTCAAAGAGACATCTTTTAATGCTTCGATGTATCCAAAAGTGACACAAACATCCTCTACTTTCAGTAAGGGAGTATGTATCTGCGATGTCATCGTTGAAATCACCTTTGCTTGAAGTTTCTTATATTTCGTATTTAGTATAACAGTTAGAAAATTCTAATGTTATTTTGCAAGTTCTAGTTTAGAATTTTCAATAGCGGACAATGCTGCTCCGAGAGGAACATTTTTTTCTGGGATTGGTGAGGCTATTACTTCTATTGGAGTTACAGCACTCGGGAATAATAGCCGTTGAATAGATTCTCGGAACGGTTCAATGAAAATATCTCCTGATTTACTTAATAGTCCACCTACGATAATTTTTCCTGGATCCACTGCAATACAACTAGAAGCCACCACAGTTCCAATGCGTATAGCTGCATCGGAAATGACTCGTCGGCATCCTGGATCTCCATCTATACATCCTTGAATCAAATCTGCATAAGACATAGATCCATGTGTTACTTGGAGCACAGAGGTCAATCGTTCTTCATTAATTACGGTGTTGAGACAACCGCGGTTTCCACATGAACAGATATCGCCAAGTGGATCAACTTGTTGATGTCCAATTTCACCAGCTAGACCTAGAGAACCTCTATAGAGTGAACCATTTACTACGAGAGCAGAGCCAGTTCCATCTCCAGTTTGAATATACAAAAAGTTTGAACACCCTTGTCCAGCACCTTGGCGGGATTCAGCTATAGCTGCAGAATTTGCATCATTATCAATTAATATCGGACAGTCAAAGGCAATTTTAAAAGATGAGATTATATCTGTATCATCCTAACCACGTAGTATTCCAGGAATACCAATTTGTTGATGCTTCCAATCTACTGGACAAGCTAGTGCAATTACAATTGACGCAATCTCAGAACGAGAGGCACCGATTGAATCTATAGATTCTTGAATAAGGCGAATAGCTTCGGGGATAGTAACATCAGGTTTATGATTAAGTGGCAATGGATAATCATGTTCTGCTAGTATTTTTTGGGAAAAATCAGTAATACAGATTTGTAATATTTTGATACCGATATGAATACCTATCCCGATGCCTACTTGTCGTGCGATAGCTACCTGAAGAGCACGGCGACCTGAACGAATGGTCTCTGAGGTGGTTAGAGTGCCGTCGTCGACCATTTTTCGAACTAGAATTGAAACCGTGGCTGTAGATAAACCGGTATTTTCTGCAATCTCTACTTGAGTCATAGCCCCGTATTTAGTAATGGCATTAAAGATTAATGTCATATTTGCTTCTCGTAATGATGTTTGAGAGCCGGTTACAGGACTATTCATACGTTTTAGAGTAAATATAAATATCCAATTTTTCAAGTAAAAATAAAAGATTTTCACAGTATAAATCAATAAATATAGAAGATTGTATTTTACGAATAAAGACAATGGATAAAAATATTGTTTATTGAGTTGATTTCTAAAACACAAGCATATATACTCGGTAGTGCTGGATAGATATCAATGATGATTCTGTTCATTGATATTTCTCATTCCTACGAAGGAGAAGGAAATGAAGGCAACTAAAAAGTTAGCTGCGTTATTTGCAGCTGCAGTAATGGTTGTTGGTCTCGGTGCTTGTTCGTCATCTCGTGGTGGCACAAATGGAGCATCTGAGAAACTTGATAAAGGTGCAACTATTGGTATTTCTATGCCAACAAAGTCGGAAGAGCGCTGGAATAAAGACGGTAATAATCTTAAAGCAAAGCTTGAAAAGGCTGGATATAAGGTTATTCTTTCTTTCGCAGATGATAAGCCTGCTCAGCAGAATGCGGATATTGAAAATATGGTAAACAACAATGCAAAAATTGTTGTTGTTGCATCTAAAGATGGCACTGCGGTAGGACCTGCAGTAGAGAAGGCACACGAAGCTGGTGCAAAGGTTATTGCATATGACCGTCTTATTATGAATACTAAAGCAGTTGATTACTATGCAACCTTCCAGCTTGAACAGGTTGGAGTTCTTGAAGCAAAGTATATTATTAATAAGTTGAAGCTTGATCAGGGTGCTAAAGGACCATTCAATATTGAACTCTTCACTGGGTCTCCAGATGATAATAATGCGAAGTACTTCTTCAAGGGTGCTTGGGAACTTCTTCAGCCTTACTTCAAGTCTGGTGCGCTTGTATCCCCATCTAAGCATGGTGGCGGTATTACAGCCGCAAATACTGTAGACAATACGTGGCAAAAGATTTCTGTTCAGTCATGGAAGACTGCACAGGCTCAGACTGATATGGAATCTATTCTTGATTCTACATATGCTCATGGTAAGAAACTTGATGCTGTTCTTTCCCCATATGATGGTATTACACAGGGTGTTATCAACGCTATTCAGACAAAGCGTCCAGATATGAAGCCTGGTACTGATTCTTGGCCAGTCATGACAGGTCAAGACGCAATGGAGATTGCAATTGCGAATATTGCGAAGGACCTTCAGGGCGAGACTGTTTTCAAGGATGTAAATAAACTTGGTGATGCAGTTTATGACATGGTTCTTGAAATTGCTGAAGGTAAGAAGGTCTCTGGCATCAATGGAAAGTTCAATAATGGACAGATTGATGTTGCATCTAAGTTGCTTGATCCAGTAAGCATTACGAAGGATAATCTGACTGATTTGGTCAAGGCAAATTACATTACTCAAGCTCGATTTGATCAGCTGACCAAGTAACAACTTGAGTAGTCTATAAAATTTGGGTCGTATATGTGGTACGGCATGTACGACCCAACTTGTACACGATGAAGTGTCTGAAGGAGTGAATATGGCAGAGGCAGAGACTATTCTGCGCATGCGTAATATCACCAAGACGTTTGGTCCAGTTAAGGCTTTGACTGATGTTAATTTGAGCGTCGATCGTGGTGAAATTCACGCAATCTGCGGAGAGAATGGTGCTGGTAAATCCACATTGATGAACGTTCTTTCAGGTGTATACCCGTATGGAACGTATAGCGGCGATATTGAATTTGAAGGAAAGGTTTGCAAATATAAGAATATTAAGGATTCTGAAGCTGATGGCATCGTTATCATTCATCAGGAACTTGCACTGATTCCTTACCTGTCTATCGCAGAAAATATTTTCTTGGGAAATGAATGCGGAAAAAATGGAGTTGTGGATTGGAGCAAGACACGTGCTCAGGCACAAGAACTCCTTAATCGCGTAGGTCTGCCTGAAGATCCTGATACCAAGATTATGGATATTGGTGTAGGAAAGCAGCAGCTTGTAGAGATTGCTAAAGCTCTAACAAAAGATGTTAAACTCTTAATTCTTGATGAGCCAACTGCTGCACTGAATGATGAAGACTCTGCTCACCTGCTTAGTCTTATTCGTGATTTGCGTGATAATCATGGTGTGACAAGTATCATCATCTCTCACAAGCTCAACGAAATTGCGGATATTGCTGATAATGTCACTATTATTCGTGATGGTTCCACTGTTGGTGTGATGTATATTGATGATGAAACGCCGTTGGACCAGGATGAACTCATTCGTAAGATGGTGGGACGTCCACTGACAAATCTCTATCCAACGCATGAAAGCAAAATAGGCGAAGAGATTATGCGTGTAGAGAATTGGACAGTTCATTCCCCACTCGATGCAAACCGTGTCATTGTGGACAATGCAAACTTCAACGTTCATGCTGGAGAGATTGTCGGATTTGCAGGCTTGATGGGTGCTGGTCGTACTGAAATGGCCATGAGTATTTTTGGCAAGTCTTACGGTGTTGGCATCTCTGGAGACTTGTATATTCACGGTAAAAAACAGAATATTCACAACGTTCAACAAGCTATTGATGCTGGAATGGCCTATGCAACTGAAGATCGTAAATCCTATGGTCTGAATTTGCTTCAAAATATTCGTGAAAATGCTGCGCTTGCTTCTCTGACAAAGATGAGTAAGGGTGGTGTAATGGATGACAATATTGAACGTAAATCTGTTCAAGAGTATCGTACAGGGTTCAACATTAAATGTCAGAATATTGATGTAAATGTAGGAACTCTTTCCGGTGGTAATCAGCAGAAAGTCGTACTCGCAAAATGGGTTATTTCTGATCCGGACATTTTAATTCTTGACGAGCCAACTCGAGGTATCGATGTTGGTGCTAAATACGAGATTTACGAAATTATCGATCGTATGGCAGATGCTGGGAAAGCAGTGGTTGTTATTTCATCTGAACTGCCAGAGCTGATTGGTATCTGTGATCGTATTTATACAGTTAACCAGGGTGTTATTACTGCTGATGTTTCCAAAGAAGGATTCACTCAGGAATATCTCATGCGCTGCATGACGAAGGAAAAGGAGGAGATTTAAATGGCAACTCCAGCTACTACAGTCACTGAAAAAGCGGCTAAAAATGAAAAGGACAATACATTGTTGTCCACTATTACAGGAAATTTGCGTCAATATGGTATTGTCGGAGCGTTAATTATTATCGTTGTGGCATTCCAAATTTTGACCGGTGGAGTTTTGCTTAAGCCGAATTCCTTCGTGTCGTTGATTCAACAGAATGCATATGTAATTATTTTGGCAATCGGTATGGTAATGGTCATTATTGCTACCCATATTGATTTGTCAGTCGGTTCTTTGGTTGCTTTCATTGGTGGTGTGTGTGCACTGCTTATGGAACATGCAGGAATGAACTGGATGCTTGCAATTGTGATTTCCATTCTCCTCGGTTTAGTAATCGGTGTATGGAATGGTTTCTGGGTAGCTTATGTTCGTATTCCTGGCTTTATCACAACTCTTGCAGGCATGCTAATTTTCCGTGGTCTCGCAACTGTTATCGTGGGTGAATCTGTACCTATTACTTCTCGTGAGTTCCGTGGAATCGCTGCAAATTACATTCCTAATTTCCTTGGTTGGTGGGGACCGTTCTCGGGCTTGACTATCGTCGTAGGTCTCTTAATCTTCGCTTGGTTTGTATGGTCTCAATTTACTAGTCGTGCAAAGGTTATCAAGGCTGGACTTGAAGCCGAGCCAATTAGTATGACTTGGATTAAAGTTATTGTAGCTGCACTAGTCATTGGTTTCGTAACCTTCCTTCTTGCACAGTCTGGTTCTGGAGATGAAGGTGGTATTCCTATCATGCTCGTAATTGTGGGCGTGCTAGTAGTTGTCTACAACTTCATTTTGACTCGCACTGTCTTTGGCCGTCATGTATACGCAGTAGGTGGTAATCGTAAGGCGGCTCGTCTTTCCGGTATTGACGATCGCAAGGTTGACTTCTTCCTCTTCGTTCATATGGGCTTCCTATCTGCAGTAGCAGCAGTGTGCATGCTTTCTCGTCTTGCATCTGCAACTGCACAAGCTGGTATGGAATTTGAGATGGATGCAATCGCAGCGTGCTTCATCGGTGGTACAGCTGTTACTGGTGGTATCGGTACTATTCCAGGTGCAGTAATTGGTGCATTCGTTATGGGTGTTATCAATCAGGGTCTGTCCATTATGGGTGTAGATACAGCGATTGTAAAGACAATTAAAGGCTTGGTTCTTCTCGGTGCTGTCGCAGTTGACTTGCTGTCGAAGCGTAAGAAGGGCTAATAAGAACTCATCGTTCTCTCTCCTCCAATAAGTAAAAGTCTGAATCTTCTTTATGAAGATTCAGACTTTTACTTATTGGAGGAGATGTATTCATGTGTGTAATGGCATTATGAAGACTTCTTGTAACTGTGCCTAATATGTACACACCTCCATCTCGTGTCTCACATTTATCGAACCGTTTTAATACGCTAGTCAAGTAAGTTGTTCTCGGTCAATTATGCCTAGAGAGTGACGGTTATCTCGGAGACGAGATGTGAGAAAAGAAAGAAAGGTAGGCGAGTATGCTCGGCATCAATATAGATGATGTTTTGGCAGTAGTGAAGTCTATGCAGACTCAGCTCAATGCCATCGGCGTGATTCTCGTTTGCGCAGTTGTTCTGACAATTGCAGTAAATAAGCTTTGGATTAAGTCCAAAGGCACACGAAAGCTTGTCCACTCGTGGACATGGATTGTGGCGGCTATTGCAGCTCTCGTAGCAGTATCTATGATCCTCTTCGGACCGATGAAGACCACACTCGACTTGATGAGTGGTTCTGGTACATTGTCCGCTACTTCTAAGGCGAAGGCTGAAAAGCTTGCTACTGACATTCAGAATGAGGGCATTACTCTTCTGAAGAATAATGATGCGAACCTGCCTCTGAAGGCAAATTCCAAGGTTAACGTATACGGCTGGGCTTCTACTAACCCTATTTATGGTGGTACCGGTTCTGGCTCTATGAACGCTAACTATCCAACTACTTCCCTCCTTGAAGGCTTGAAGCACGCTGGTTTGCAGCCTAACGACAAGCTTTCCAAGAAGTATACCAACTATCGTGCAGATCGCCCATTGGTAGGAATGATGTCTCAGGACTGGACTCTTCCAGAAGTTCCTGCAGCACAGTATACTTCTTCCGATATTTCTCAGGAAAAGAATTACTCTGATAAGGCTGTCGTCGTTATCGGCCGTTCTGGTGGTGAAGGTGCAGATCTTCCTACGAACATGCACGCGAAGAATATCCAGACTAAGCCAGCAGGTACGAAGGTCAAGATTCAGGCATTTGGCGGTACTCCTGGTTCTTATTACGTTAATAATTCCAAGGACTATCAGGACTTCGAGGATGGTCAAGGCTTCCTTACTCTTTCCAAGACTGAGCAGGACCTTGTTAAGCTCGTAACCTCTAACTACAACGATGTTACTGTTGTCTACAACGGTGCAAATGCAATGGACATGAGTTGGGTAGACCAGTACTCTCAGATTAAGTCTGTGCTCTGGTGCCCTCCTGCTGGTCAGACTGGTTTCGATTCCCTTGGTTCTGTACTTGCGGGCAAGGTCAATCCTTCTGGAAAGACTGCTGACACCTTCGTCAAGGACTTCACTCAGACTGCATGGTGGAATAACTTCGGTCACACTGACTATACCAATATGAAGGAGTTTGCTCCTACTGCACAGTCCACTACCCCATCCTTCGTCAACTATGTAGAAGGTATCTACGTAGGTTACCGTTTCTTCGAAACTGCATCTGATGAAGGTCTTATCAATTACAACGATGTCGTACAGTATCCATTTGGTTATGGTTTGTCTTACACCACCTTTGAACAGAAGATGGGTGACGTCACTTATGCAAATGGCAAGGTTTCCTTCGATGTAACCGTGACAAACACAGGTGATGTAGAGGGCAAGACTCCTGTCGAGGTTTACTACAACCCTCCTTACACTGAAGGCGGTATCGAAAAGGCAACTGCAAACCTCGTAGCATTTGAGAAGACAAAGGAACTCAAGCCAGGCGAATCTCAGACTGTCAAGGTTTCCTTCAAGGATTCTGACATGGCTTCCTATGACACCAACGGTAACGGCGGTTACGTGCTCGAAGCTGGTGAGTACAAGGTATCCATCAACTCCGACTCTCACACCAAGATTGATACTAAGAGCGTTAATGTTACATCGACTATCAAGTATGATGCTTCCAACACTCACAATGGTGACAAGACTGCAGCAAAGAACCAGTTTGCAGATGTAGCAGGTGAAGGTATCACTTACCTTTCCCGTGCAAATCACTTTGCGAACTATGCTGAAGCTACTGCAAAGCCAACGAATACCGAATTGGCTGACAAGTACAAGGACGAGTTCGTTAATTCCACAAATGTATCTCAGTGGCTTGAAAAGGCTAAGAAGGCTGACTCTGATGTGAAGATGCCTACAACTGGTGCAAAGAACGGCGTACAGCTCTATCAGCTTTACGGCAAGAAGTATGACGACAAGATGTGGGATAAGCTCCTTGACCAGCTTACTGTCAAGGAAATGCGCTCCCTCATTGAGTATGACGGTTATGGTAACGGTGCGGTGGAGTCCATCGGCAAGGTACGTCAGACCGACGTCGATGGTCCAGCAGCTTTGAACAACAACTTCACCAAGCAGGGTTCTATCGGTTTGCCATCCTCCGTATCTGTTGCTTCCACATGGAACAAGAATCTCGCTAAGGAATTTGGCGATATTATCGGTCAGATGGCTAAGGATATGGGTGTAACGGGTTGGTACGCACCAGCACAGAACATTCATCGCTCTCAGTACGCAGGTCGTAACTTCGAGTACTTCTCTGAAGATCCACTCGTTTCCGGTACCATGGCTTCCTTGGAAATCAAGAACGCTCAGGCACACGGTATCTACGCATTCATGAAGCACTTCGCTATGAATGATGAAGAAGACGGTCGTTTGGCTCAGATGCACACGTGGTCTAACGAGCAGGCAATGCGTGAAATTTATCTCAAGCCATTCGAGATGTCTGTAAAGGACGGCGGCGCACGCGCTACCATGTCTGCATTCAACTATGTAGGCAACACATGGGCAGGTGCAAACAAGAACCTCCTCGTGAACGTGCTTCGTAACGAATGGGGCTTCAACGGTTTCGTGCTCACCGATTACTTCGGTGGTTATGGCTACATGGATGCTACCGAGTCCATCTACAATGGTGGCACTGGTATGCTTGCGACCGTTAAGACCACAAATGAAGTAAGCGATGACTCTGCAGCTACCGTATCTCATTTGCGTGAGGCAGCACACGGAGTACTCTACGCAGCAGTAAACACTTACCTCTATGCAAACGGTGCTCCTAAGGCATCGGTTGCTACATGGCAGTGGATTTACTACGTTGTCGTAGCAGTAATCGCGCTCTTGCTCCTCCTCGCAGCTATCGTCTCTATTCGTCGTTTCATTAAGCGTCGCAAGGATGAGAAGGCTGCTTTGGAAGAGGCTCAGCCTGCTGAAGCTGAGGGTGCTGACGGTGAGTCTACTGAGGCGACCGAAGGTACTGAAGGCGCTAAGACTGAAAGTGCTGAATAATGATTAAGTAGTGTCCACTGCTTAGTAGAGCAATATTTCTAAGCAATGAGCACTGCATAATTGAGTCACAATTCAGTGAAGAAAATAACCCGCTTACGTTTCCTTGAATTTCCAACTTTGGAAGACCATATGAAACTAAGCGGGTTTCTTTATGCGTATGTAAGATCTTTAATGGTTTTCTTGCTCATGTTGCGCTTTGTTAAGCAAACCGTATGACAGTTTTAGTTTTATCTCTGAGCAGTACTAAATCGATGCTATCAAGCTGATAGATTTTTGTATACTTCTTATGGAAAAGTTCCCGACCATTCTTATCGAGAAGGACACGTCCAGCGGAATCTTTTTGAAGAACTTTGTTGAATGTGATTCGTTTATTATCAACTTTCTGAATCTTGCGAATATAGACAAAACGCTTCCTAGATTCTGGTTTGAAGTACAATTCTTTCTGTTACTTGTAGTGGTATCTTTCTTTTTTTACTACCACCACTACGAAATGAAAGATTGAACTTCAAACCAGAACCTGCGGAATTTGAGAAAAAGAGCCAAGAAGAGTACAATCACTAACAAGTTTTTACACAATAAGACGTGTAAAAACCACTTTCAGAGAAGAAAGGAAGAAAGATGAAAAGTCTTAACAGATTAGCTCTCCTTACTCTGAGTGCTCTAATTGTACTGGCTGTTGGTGTTACTTCGATACCACATGCTGTTGCAGCAGAAGCCAGATCAGAAGTGACATATACGATTGAGAAAACTGATGCCGGTGCTCTAATGACTTTGCAGAATGGAACATTCTCCATACAGGATAATGGAACTGCAAATATTATTAACACTCAGGGAACTGTGGTAGCAACACTTCAAACATCTTATGAAGGTAAGTCAATTACATATAAGAAGATTAATTCTTCCCAGTTGGAAGCTCTTCCGAAGCAGAATAATATGCTGAGATTTAAGCGATACTCAACAAACAAATCTAACAAGGGCAAGTATGTGCGCTGCATCTCAGGTAATACTTTGGGAGGTGCTGCTATTGGTGGCGCTATCGGCGCTTTTGGTGGACCAGGAGGAGCTGCAGCGGGAGCGTTGACTGGTCTAATTGGCGGTCTTATTTGGAATCCAATCTGATGCGCAATTCCTTAATTAGGGGAGTTAATAAAATGCGGTGGATAAGTGTATTGAGAAATGTTGTTTTGCTTGCTGTTTTGCAATCGATTTTCGTAGGAATAGTATTTGGTATACATGTGCTTGCCAGTTATAAGGGGGTAATTGGGGTTTTGGGATTCTCTGTTATAACGGCGGTTTTGATGTATCTAAATGATGCATCGAAAGATTTGCCAAGTACTAACGAAAAACAAGATTCTAAGTAAGTAGAGAGAACAGAAAACCGTGTATAAGGATAATAAAGTTATTACTTAGATAGCCGGAGTGTTTATATATGACCGGATAGTTCCTGTAACCGAGCCTAGCGTGGAAGCAAAGCAGGCAACAACAGTTAAGATTGCGCCTCAGAATAATACCGTGGTTCCTACCACGAACAAGCGTGCTACAAGACCACCAAGGGCACGTTGCCTCAAACGGGCGTAAACCTGGCTCTTATTGCAGCAATTACGATTCCAATGGCCACCCTCGGTATCTTTGCATATCGTAAGAGTTGCGAAGAAATGTAGGTTCTAAAAACCTTACGCGCCATCTACGTGTCACTCATAGAAAAACCTCTCTCGAATTGTATTGGTCCGTGTTTGTTGGACTGGTTTAATTCTATCCCACGAGTTTGAGGGTATGGGCCCGGTATTCTATCGGGCTCATACCCTCAAACCGTTCTTGAATCCTTTCCGTGTTATACCAATCAATATAAGCTCTAACCTCGGTCGCAAGCTCGTGAATACTAGCAAATGTGTTCCCGTAAAACATTTCAGTCTTTAATAGTCCGAAGAAGTTTTCCATGACACTGTTATCCCAACAGTTACCCTTACGACTCATCGATTGAACAGCACCATTCTTACCTAGTATTTTCTTCCAAGACCAGTGCTGATACTGAACCCCCTAGATGGGCATGTATAGGCTTTGATCAGAATGGTGCTCTTATAGAACTTGTCTTCGTTAAACTCGAAGAAGGTATTCTTATTTTCCATGCAAACAAAGCTACTAAAGGATTCATTAGCGAGATACGAAAGGGGCATTAGATATGAATACATATAAGGCAAGTAATGGTGCGCAATTTACCGATGCGGATATTAATCGCTGGGCACAAGAAGCTGAAAATAATTTTGCAGACGCAGGGCTTGAAGTTACCCCAGTAGCTCCACGCGCGTGGGAAATTAAAAAAGAAGTATCTAGACCTCATACTATTCGCATTGCAGATAGCTTATGGAAGCTTATCGAGCAAGATGCAGATAGGAAAAACATGAGTGTAGACGATTGGATTCGTAATGCAAGTACGCAAGCGCTTACACATGCATAAAAGTAAACGCCTAAAAGGTTACATATGAAGGGACAAAGCCGAAAGTGTAACCTTTTTATTTGGAATTTTTCTGATTTGTTAGTTTAAGTAAGGTACATGTGTATATATCGGAAACATTTTACATAGAATCGTACATTATTTTATAGTCCTGATATTGCGTGGGTATAAAGCAGTAGAGCTGGAATAGTTATAAGAAATGCTGTCTTGACTTGTGTGATCAGGGTTTTATCGTGACATTGCAAATATTGCAAGAGAAACACTCTCGCTAGAATCTAGTGAGAGCGAGTAAAAGATTAAATATGCCATGTTTTGTATACGTTGTTAGAATTTTGTCACATTAACTTACGAAATGGTAATTAATGTTCCTATACTTCACATGCGGAAATTTACTCTGTAAGAATTCCTGTAGAGAAAGAATGCGTGCCTTGTCTTATAGACAATGACGAGCAGCGTAGTCAATGATGATTGACAGGCGGCTCGTTTTGCAATGATGCAAGTGTATGCAGAAAGAAGAAAAGAAAGGAAGAGACATGCTGAGCATCAATCTTGATGATGTGAAGAAGATCCTTCAGTCTATGACTCATCAGTTATGGATTATAGGAATTGCTCTTATTGTGGCAATCGTACTGACAATCCTCATAAATAAGTGGACTGTGAAGAATAAGGCTACTCGTAAACTTATTCACAGTGAAACATGGATTGCGGCAGCTATCGCAGCTATCGTAGCTGTGACTATGATACTTTTTGGTCCATTGAGCACTACGCTGAACTTAATGTCGGGGGATGGTAAGCTCACTACTCGGACTGCTCAGCAGGCGAGTGATTTGGGTCAGCAGATTGAGAAGGAAGCAGTGGTTCTCCTCAAGAATCAAAGTAATTCGCTTCCTATGACAGACACGAAGAATGTCAATGTATTTGGTTGGGCTTCCACAAATCCTATTTATGGTGGTACCGGTTCTGGTGCTATGAATGAAAACTATAAGACTACATCGTTGCTTGGCGGACTGAAGGATGCAGGTTTTAAGACCAATACTTCGTTATCAAACTTCTACACCAAGTATCGTGCAGACCGTCCAGTTGTAGGTATGTGGGGTCAGGAGTGGACTCTTCCAGAGCCTCCTGCAAACACATACGGAAGCGAATTGACCAAGGCGAAGTCATTCTCGAATCGTGCAATCGTTGTACTTTCACGCTCTGGCGGTGAGGGTGCTGACTTGCCTAATGATATGTCTCAAGTCAAGATGAATAAGAAGGGGACGAAACTTTCCTCTGGCAAGTGGGGTCAGGCTACCGGTTCCAATTACATCAATAATTCCGCTGATTATAATGACTACAAAGCGGGCGAAAGCTATCTTGACTTGACTCAGACTGAGAAAAATATGCTCGATATGGTCAACAAGAACTTTGATGATGTGACTGTCGTTTACAATGGCGCAAATGCTATGAACCTCGGTTTCGTAGATGAATATTCCAATATCAAGTCGGTACTGTGGTGCCCTCCTGCGGGTCAGACAGGTTTTGAGGCTCTTGGTCAGGTGCTGGCAGGGACTGTCAATCCTTCTGCTAAGACGACAGATACCTTCATTAAGGACTTTACGAAGGCTCCTTGGTACAACAACATTGGTCTGCATAACTACACAAACATGAATGAGTTCACTATTACCAATATGTTTGGTACTCAGAAACCATCCTTTGTCAACTATGTTGAAGGTATCTACGTAGGTTACAAGTTCTTTGAAACAGCTGCAGCAGAGGGTGCTATCAATTATGATGAGGCTGTCCAGTATCCATTTGGTTATGGTTTGTCTTACACCACTTTTGAGCAGAAGATGGGTGACATTACTTATGCAAATGGTAAGGTTTCCTTCGATGTAACTGTGACGAATACTGGTGATGTAGCAGGTAAGACTCCTATCGAGGTCTACTACAACCCTCCTTATGTCAACGGCGGTGTGGAAAAGTCCACTGTGAACCTCGTCAAGTTTGCAAAGACTAAGGAACTCAAGTCGGGTGAATCTCAGAGCGTCAAGATTACTTTTAATGCTGAGGATATGGCTTCTTACGATGAATCTGGTAAAGGTGCGTATAAGCTTGATGCCGGCGAGTATCAGATTTCTATTAATGCTGATTCTCATCATCAGCTTAATTCTAAGACGTTGAGTGTAAACTCCACCATCACATACTCGGGTACAAACAAGCGCTCGATTGACAAGACTGCTGCGAAGAATGAGTTCACTTCTGCAAAGGGCGATATTACATACTTGTCGCGTGCAAATCACTTCGCAAACCTTGCACAAGCGACCGCAAAACCGGCATCTACAGTTCTTCCAGAGCAGTACAAGAAGACCTTTACGGGTGAGAAGAACTACAAGGATGACAATTACCTCAAGGGTCAGAATTATTCTACGAAGATGCCAACTCTTGGTGCGAAGAATAATGTCAAACTTTATCAGCTCTATGGTAAGAAGTATGACGATAAGATGTGGGATAAGCTCCTTAACGAACTCACTATCGCTGATATGGATAATCTCATCGCAAACGCTGGATATAACAATGCTGAGATTTCCTCTATCGGTAAGGTACGTCAGACTGATGTGGATGGTCCAGCTGCACTGAATAATAACTTTACGAAGCAGGGGTCCATTGGTTTCCCAGCATCAGTAGCGGTATCTAATACCTTTAACACTGAGCTTGCTAAGAAGTATGGTGAACTCATGGGTAAGATGGCTCAAGAGATGAAGGTTACTGGTTGGTATGCGCCAGCTATGAATACTCATCGTTCTCCATTTGCGGGTCGTAATTTTGAGTATTTCTCTGAAGATGGTTATCTCGCAGGTCAGATGGCTGCGAATCAAATCGCTGGTGCAAAGGAATATGGTGTGTACTCCTTCATGAAGCACTTCGCTTTGAACGATCAAGAGACAAACCGTAACGGTCAGCTTTTGACGTGGTCTAACGAGCAGGCTATTCGCGAAATCTATCTCAAGCCATTCCAAGCATCTGTCCAGCAAGGCGGTGCACAAGCTGTGATGTCGTCATATAACTACATCGGTAACGAATGGTCTGGTGCGTATGCGCCATTGCAGAAGAACGTACTTCGTGGAGAATGGGGATTCCGTGGATTTGTGGAGACTGATTACTTTGGTGGAAATTATATGATTGGAAATCGCGCAATGCTCGGTGGTACCGATGCGATGCTTGCAACTTTCCCAACCACCAACCACATCACTCACACGGATGATGCGCAAATCGTCAATGCGATGCGCGAATCTACTCATAATATCCTCTACACTGCAGTAAATAGTTGGGTGTACAAGGATGGTGCGCCAAAGGTTAAGACTCCTGCATGGCAATACATCTACTATGCGGTAGTTGCAGTCCTTGCTGTGCTTCTTCTTCTCGCGGAAGTCGTAGCGATTCGTCGTTTTGTTAAGCGTCGTAAGGCTGAAAAGACTACTGCGGAAAGCACTCAGGTGGTAGATACACATATAGAAAATGCGGTTACTACTAAATAAACGTAACTTTCATATGTAACCAGTAAAAATATCTCGTTCAGTTTTCGCAGATATCCACTATTGAATTTTTGAATTTTTATGTGGATGCCGGTGCAAAACTGAGCGGGATATTTATCTGACTGAGGAAAGTTTGAAATAGATGATTACTCGATATCTACCTTATGCAAATCAAGGATGAGTTTCTTTTGTCTCACGTTACATTTAGATGGGAAAGGGATGAAACCTTGACTTGAATACCAGTCAATGAGTCTATCATTCTTAGCTTCTACATAAAGTAGTCGAGCTCCGACCTCACGAGAAAGTTGTGCTGCATGGAGTATTGCTGCATGCAGCAAAAGTGGGCCTTGTCTGGAATTTCCAGCACTTCGCCAAGATTTTCCAGAGTAATTATTATCAATTGCCATTCTCCCTAGAAGGAGGGCTGTATATGTTCCTTGGACATCATCGGCGACGCCGGTCTTGCTAACGACATTGTGTTGAAGATGATGCGGAGAAATGGTATAAAAACCTACTACGTCATTATTAGGGGCAATTGCTACATATACAGCGCAACTACCTGCTTCCTGCATAATAAGTGCCTGATCATGAATAAAAATGTTAAGTTCCACTTCTCGGCATTGGAAATACTCAACTCGATGATTTTCATTAAGTCGCTCTATCCGTTCCCAGGCGTACATTTGCTCGCACATGGTGATACCACGATTTCTACCTAGCGAGCAGGTTATCTAAGAATGCAGAATCTTCATCACTGATATAAGTTACATTAGAAATATCTGCAAGCATAGGAATACGCGCGCCATGTGCAATGCTTGGGTCTGCCTGTAGTGAAGCATAGTAATCATGAATAACGTTTTGGGTGATTACTTTATTGTTGTTGCAATATGCATCTTGCCATGGTTTATCAAGATGACTTGCTTTTTCCAACTCGTCTCCTAAACATGCATCCGGTATATCCGCATATAAATTAAGGATACGGGTAATGAGAATTTCTTCATTGGGCAATAAAGCATCGGTATCCCCATCCGGAATATCGCGCGGCGAAATGTAGCGACGGTTTCTGCAGTAATTCCAAATAGATCTCACAACGGGGCCATGTTCCCACGCTGATATTTCATCATTGAAAAGTGGAATACTTCGTGAAACAAGCATCCATGCTTGGCTATAATACAAAAACTTTTGCAGAGCGAATGTTGTTGTCGCATGACCCTGATCGCTACGTTTTTCTAGTATATAACGTGCTACGTCTTGAACTTTTGCCATGCCAACTCCCCTCTTAATACAAACACTAAGCACATTCTACTAAGTGTATTTCTATACTATCAGTGCATATAAATTTCACGGGTAGTGTAAATTTCAGCCGAAGTACAATGATTATCCATTTCATCGAGTTTGTTAGATATTGATAAATAATCCTAATTTGTCAAATTAATGTTCCTTTTCTCTTCTATGGAGACGTTATCTAATAGGTTTGATTCTTATTTTCCTTAAACTATGAGGGGTATATCTCGCACTTCATGCGTATGAGATACACCCCTCATATGCAAGTAATCTCTTAACTGATTTATCAGCCATTGGTGTCTTTTACTGGTGGTTTTCGAACACTAGGTGTAGCCGCAACTATCAGAAGAATCACAACTACTGCTAATAGTTTTTTGTTGGCTGAGCCATGAAAAATCCACATTTAAGATTCTTAGAGCCATTACGCAACAGATAATTATATAGGCACCACCTTGTGAAAAAAGTTCTACCTTAGACTTATCTTTTCGGACATAAATAAATATAGGGAAAAGGCATAAGAACAGAATCAATGTGATCCATCGTAACAGTGCCAATTTTGCCGGTAAAAAATGCACAATGCTAAGAGTACCGTTGAGATAACGTTGTCTATTACTGTAAGGCTATGCGTATTTTTTAAGAATTTCATGCTACACCGCCTCATTGGAAACGTATATTTGTGATACGTAAGAAAACAAGATCAGGAAGAGTGGATTCAAAAACTACTCCGCCAGGTAATCGCCCAGCTGCGAATTCCAATGCTGCTGCAACTACCTGCCCTGCACCCGCTGGGAGCTTGATACTATTTCCAAGCACTAAACTACCGAGCTGATTGATATCAGTTTTTGATACATAAATTCGCAAACCAATACCATCCGAATTCTACTTTTGTCGCTCCTTCTTTATAACGCGTACCAGCACGAGTAAGAGGTATCGGGCGGTTTGCCGTTTCCGTGGAAACATCAGTGAAAATGACTTTATCTGTTGTTCGAGTAACTTGTATTTCTTCTGATGCTGTTTCTTGAATTGCTTGACGAATTGCCGCATTAGTCTGTTTTATCTGTTCTTGTACTGCTTGCATCTCTTGTTCTGTAAGAACTTTAGAAGCAGATGCGTCAAGAATATAAGAATACCCAGCAAGAGAAATATACGGTGTTGCTTTATCAATCACACTCTGTTCTAATGGCTTCTCAATCGTTGCAGCATAGCTCTCATTAACCGAAGAAAGCGCACCAAGTGAAATGATAAAAGCTATGACAAGTGCTAAATAGCGATTTATATGTCTTTTCTTTTTTTGATCTTTTCAACGCTGAAAGCCACTTTTTACCGCACCATTGCAATAAAAACTTGCAAATTATTATACTCTATTTTCTGTAAACTAGGACTTGGGTATTCCTGATTGCCTGAAAGCATTGATAAGATTGCTGCTACACTAGGAGAAACGCGAAACTAGGCTACCTGTAATACTATAAGAATGCTGCTAGCTCAACCAGTATAGTTAAACAGAATTACATGCTATCCATTACGGTATTCCCTGATCTTTCAGTACACTCTTAAGTCTTAAAAAGAGCTTAAAGTCCGCGCTCGTAGAAACTATCTCCTACCAGCTCACCCACCAACCCATCTCTCACACTCACTGCTTTAGGTCAGTTCATGCATTAAATACGACATTTCGTGCTCAGTGACACAATTTTATAGAACCCGTTCGCTAAACTAAGACAGTCGCAACTCGTATAGAGAGAATGTATGCAAGGAAGCTTGCATTTCGAAGGAAAGATTGACATATGGTGAATGCAAAGGATATGACGCTTACTGAGCGTGCTTCATTGCTTTCTGGCCAGTCTGAGTGGGAGAGCCGCGAGCTCAAGCAATACGACTTGCCATCGTTTGTGATGAGTGATGGTCCTAATGGTGTTCGACGCCAAACTGGCGCTGGAGATCACCTTGGTTTGGGTGAGTCTAAGCCAGCTACCTGCTTCCCTACGGCAGGTACTGTAGCGAATTCGTGGGATCCTCAAGAAGCAAAGGCAATGGGTACTGCTCTTGGCGAGGAAGCTAAGGATTTGGGCGTGCAGGTGCTTCTTGGTCCTGGTATCAATATGAAGCGCAATCCTTTGTGCGGACGAAACTTTGAGTATTATTCTGAAGATCCGCAGCTCGCAGGACGTCTTGCAGCAGGATTTATCGAAGGTATCCAGTCAAATGGTGTGGGTGCGTGTCCTAAACATTTCGCTGTAAATTCTCAAGAGCTTCGCCGTCAGGCATCAAACTCTATCGTCGATGAGCGTACTCTGCGCGAGTACTACCTCACAGCATTTGAAATTGCTATCAAACAGGCTAAACCGTGGACCATTATGTCGTCGTACAACATGGTCAATGGCACATATGCTCACGAAAATAAGCACCTCATCAAAGACATTTTGAAGGGCGAGTGGGGCTATGACGGTATCGTCATCTCTGACTGGGGTGGTTCAAATGACATCGTTGAGTCCGCGCGCGTAGGTGCGGCTTTGGAGATGCCAGCGGCAGGTTTGGCTTCTGCTCGTCAGCTCGTCAAAGCCGTAGAAGAAGGACGATTGTCTGAAGATGACCTTACTGCCGCGGCGCAAGATATCGTTAATATCGTTGAAAAGACTTGCAATACCAAGCCTTCTGGTGATGGTTTCCTCACGGATGAGCAAAAGAAGAATCATCACGAAGTAGCACGCCGTATCGCGCAGAAGACTGCAGTGCTCTTGAAGAATGACAATGCGGTTCTGCCGTTGACAAGTGGAGCAAAGGTTGTCGTCGTTGGCGACATGGCAGCTACTGCGCGCTATCAAGGCTCTGGCTCTTCTAAGGTCAATGCGTATCGTGTAGATAATTTGCTAGACACATTGAAGAACACAGAAGGTGTGGAAGTAGCGGGTTATGCTCAGGCATATGACCGCCAAGGTGCTGCCAATCCAGCTCTCATTGATGAAGCAGTAAACACTGTTAAGTCTGTAGATGCTGACGTTGTCGTGGCGTGCATTGGTTTGGATGAGCGTTCTGAGTCTGAAGGTCTTGATCGCTCTCATATGCGCATCCCACAAGTTCAGCTTGATGCGTTGAATGCGCTTGTAAAGACAGGCAAAAAAATTGTTGTCGTGCTCGTAGCTGGTTCTGCGGTAGAAGTTCCATTTGTCAACGATGTGGACGCTATCCTCTACGTAGGTCTATCTGGTCAGGCGGGGGCGCTTGCAACCGTTGATGTCCTTACCGGTGCTGTTAATCCTTCAGGTCATTTGGCTGAGACATGGCCTGTCCACTATGAAGATGTTCCAAACGCTGAGTTCTACCCAGTAGCTGAGCGTGACTCCATCTATCGTGAAGGTCCGTTTGTAGGCTATCGCTACTACACCACTCAGAATGTGCCTGTACGTTTCCCATTTGGTTTTGGTTTGAGCTACTCCACTTTCGAATATTCGGCGTTGTCGGTAGACGATTTGGGCGTTACTTTCACAGTGACAAACACGTCGAATGTCGCAGGTGCTGACGTAGCACAGCTTTACGTCCATCACGCAAATTCTAGCGTTCTGCGCGCAGCTCGCGAGCTCAAGGGATTCCAGCGTGTAGAGCTCGAAGCTGGCGAGTCTAAGCAGGTGCGCATTGAGTTTGACGAGTATACATTCCGCCACTTCGATGTGGCGACTAACTCGTGGCAGACAGAGTCAGGAGCTTGGGAAATCTTCGTAGGAGACAGTGTGGAGCACGCTCCTCTCTCAGCAACTCACGTGGTCAAGGGCACTATGGAGCCACAGTCGCGCGATGAGGCTCTGGGACACTACTGGACTGGCGACGTCAAGCATGTGACCAATGAAGAGTTTGAAGCGCTATACGGTAAGAAACCGGAAGTTTACGATACCCACGGAGTCTTTGGTCCTAACGACGCTATTTCCACATGGGTAGATTCTGGCTCATGGGTAGCTCGCACAGTAGCGAATACCTTGATAAAGCAGGGGGACAAAGCGATGGCTCGCACAGGCTCCCCTGATTTAAACTCACTATTTGTGCTCAACATGCCACCACGCGCAATGGCAAAGATGACCGGCGGTCTCATTTCCCCAGAGATGGTGGACGGTATCGTAACTATCGCAAATAAGCACTTCTGGAAGGGTCTCGGTCACGTGATTGCAGAGTACTTCCGCAATAAGAAAGCTAACAAGAAGACCCTTGAGGAGATTACCCGTGATTAATTCAATCAAGAAATGGGCAAACGAGCATCCTGATTTGTGGGAGTTCATTGTCTTTAACGTTTTGTCAAACGTCTCTACCGCTACGCGATTCATCTTGCTTTGGTGTTTGACACCACTGTTTGTGAATGCGTTGCATTTGACTATGCCATTCCAATGGCTGTTTTATAACTTCAGTACGCAGGCTGGCGGTCGTGGTGCGTTCCTTGCGACACTAATCGCAGAAATTGCGGCTCAGACCGTGAACTTCTTCGTTCAGATGAAGTGGGTGTTTAAGTCTGACTCCTCCTTCAAGAACTCTGCGTGGAAATACATCATCCTCGCCGTTATCATTATCATCATCTCTGGTTACGCACCTCAGTACATCAATGCTTGGGCTAATTCCATCGGTTGGGGTGGCGCTGCATCCACGTTAGTTGCTTGCTTCAATACGTTGATGGCTGTCGTCGTGTCTTATCCTCTTCTCAAGTTCTGGATCATGCCAAAGAGCAAGAAGGCAAAGGCTGAAACCGATAATTCGACTGAGAATGAAGCTGATACTGGCACTGAGTCTAACGCTACTGAAGAAGTTACCGAAACAGCTCAGTAAATCACAGAGCACGAGGGGGGAAGCCTTCTCATCGTCTTGGCGACTTGCGGGTTTCTAGTATTTTCAGTAGTTCCAAGATTGCCTAGATTCACCTCGTTTTTGATACAGTTTTGATACAATGAGTGTGTCTGGTGCGTGCGCCAGACACATTTGTGTTAAGGAGAAGATTTCCATGACTGCTAAGACTATCTCTTTCGTGGTGCCTTCCTACAATGTGGAAGATTACCTCGGTCGCTGTGTCGATTCTTTACTTGATACTGCAGATACGTCAGATGTCGAGGTAGTTATCGTGGATGATGGTTCCAAGGATGGCACAGCTCACGTCGCTGATAGTTACGCGGATGCTCATCCGGACGTAGTTCGCGTAATTCATCAGGCTAATGCTGGTCATGGTGGTGCATGTAATGCAGGAATTGCAGCAGCCACGGGGCAGTACATTAAAATCGTCGATGCAGACGATTGGATAGACAAAGCAGCATATGTCACGTACTTAACTTTTTTGCGCTCGCAGTCACTTACTTCAGATCCTGTAGATTTGCTGGTGAGCAATTATGTATATGAAAATGTGACAAAGCGTCATAAGCAAGTGATTCGATATAACTCTGTCTTTGAATCCAACAAACGTCTGACATGGGATAATATTGGTAAATATCACATGAGTCAGTATTTGCTTATGCACACTCTCACCTTCCGTTCGGAAGTGCTTCGTCAAGCGGGATTGAAGTTGCCGGAACATACTTTCTACGTGGACTTTATATTCTCATTCCAGCCGCTTCCTTATGTGAAGACCTTGACATACCTCAATATTGACTTCTACCGTTACTTCATTGGCCGCGAAGGGCAAAGCGTCCAAAAGGACATTATGATTAAGCGCGTGGATCAGCTTCTTCGGGTCAACGACATCATGATGCATGCGCAGCCGGAACGCGGCACTGTGCCTGACGGTTTGTACAAGTACATGATCCACTATTTGGCTTCCCAATTTGTTGTGACATCAGTATTCCTCACACTTGCCGAAGACTCACACTGTGCATCTCAGCGTGATGAGATGTGGAAACGTTTCCGTGACTACAATCCACGCATGTACAAAGATATGTATGATCAAGAGCTGCCTGTGCGTTTCGTCAATGTACCAGGCAAGTTTGGGCAGCTCCTTGTCAAGTACGGATATGCTATCGCAAATAAAGCTGTGGGGTTTAATAGCTAAGTAACTGAAGGCTTTTCATTAAAACGATTTCCGTCGATTGAGTTGACTCAGATTTTTTAATTGGCTGAGGCTTAAAATGATGGAATTTTTCGTCATAATGTTTTCCAGCTTTGGTGTGGTTTGCAGTGGAAGTTGAAGAATTCCTCGAATCATACCCTGATAGGCGTAGTACAGCGCAGCATACTGCTTGGTAAGAGAGCCTAACGGGCAACTGAGGATTTCGATAGATGTTATCTTCCCATTAACGCGCTGGTAGGGGCGTACATTAAATCCAAAAGTAGTCAGAACTCTGATAATTGCTTCAGGGTCTTCGCTTGTAAAGACATACTTATGCTCGCGCGCTATCTGTAAACCGACTTCATATCCGGCACGAATGATGTACTCACGACCTGATTCAGGTGCATATTTGAATGCTGTAGCGAGGATTTGAATCATGGTGATGTATGCAGGTGTAGATTCGAGACGACGATAGTATGTGTGAGGCCGGCCACGAGATGGACTGCGCGATGCTTTTTCTGCAAGCGAGGTTGAAGATGCTGTGGGAGACTTGTCGAGGCGATTGATACGTTCGACAATTTTTTCTTTAACAAGATTTTCTAGATGAAAACGTGCGGTCGTGGGGTGAATGTCAAGTATCTGAGCGATTTGCTGTGCAGTATAGGCATTTTCAGGAGTATTGAGGAGAGCGAGTACACGAGACCGTGTGTGAATAGATGCGTCAGTTGCCATGTGCTAAGACTATCAAATGTGTGTTATAAGAGCATCTCTCGCAGATTTTAGAATCTTCTGGAATTTTCAAATTAGTTATTAAAGCTAGGCTTATAACGATTAATAACAATCCATGTGAATTGAGTACGAAGTTATTTGACTGTTTTCTTCGTGAGCAGATGCTTAGTTACCCGCGGAATTTTTCAAAGATTTGTCTAACATCTTTTTCTTCTGGATGTTTATTTATAAAGTCTTGGATATGTTTTTGGTCGTGAGTATACTGTCTTTCTGTTTCTCAGTGAGAGAAGAAATTTTTTGACCAATTCCAAGTTGTCTCAAAGCAGATTGGAGTTGTTGTATCTTATTATTACTAGTGTAGGTCAAAGGTATGTAATTCACCGGGACGGTTAGTGATTGTGAGTATGTCAATATTTCCGTTACATGTTTGATTGACAATTGTTGTTTCCAAGTTTTTTACAGCCTCGTCGTGAATTTTAGGATTGACAAAACGGCCTGCACCAAACTGCTCTACTTGACCAATATAGCGAGTAAGCGTACTCATCAGGCTAACTTGTGGCGGAGTTGATACGATAACTACTTCGGTCTTGTAGCCTGCTTGTTTGAACTCTTCCAAAGTCTTTTGTACAGCATTTTTATGGCGCATTGTTGTCTCGAGGATAAGACTTTGCTTATGAGTTTTAAGATAGTCTAGACTCATTTCTACCCATGTGTCCGATGCTTGAGCGGTAGCATCAGGCATGGCTAATGGGTCAGTATCCATAAGTTGACGATAAGCAGGATGATATTTACGTAAGTCATCGCCAACGACTTGATACGCATTATTATGTTCTCTGCTCGCTGCATTTACTGCTTGTGTTTTACCGGCATCTGGCTGTGTGCCAACAAGAATAATAGTTGGAACACTATCTGAGTTAGAAAGTGGAATCTCTGGAGCAATTTCAGTATCAAAAATCTGTTCAAGTTCAGCTTCAAGTAGCGAGTATTCAGTCATGCTTCTACTTTATTTTGAACGTTTTCAATATGCTTTAACCGCTGTGCGAATTCCCGTGTTTTAGCTTCTACGGCTTCCTTGCTAGAAATATCGACTGTATTTGTCTCTTGCATTACTCCATAATTCGCTTCAAGAAAAGCCTGTTTTTCTATTGGATTCTGTGCTTGACGGGACAAGTAAATAAATTCTCCTGCGAGTCTATTAGCTGTTTCGCGCATAATGTCATAAAGCATAGGATCATAATCATGCAAAACTTGCTGTGTCGTTAGTTTCTCCTAACCGTGTAATCGTATAGTTCTATACGTTAAGTATGGATAACTCAAATATGATAGAGCTAATTTGGCATGTGATAAATGTGCGAATGTTAGAGGAACATATTCATAGTAAGTGTAGTGTGAGCAGGAGCGATAGTGTTATTTTTCTTTAGTTTAGGTAAGCTGTACGTGACAGTTACTTCACAGAGATAGTCGTTATCAAAGTGAACATACATATGTGCTGTCTCAACATTTTCATATCCTAAGAAAACTACTCAAGATTTGTTGCGCTTCTTCTAGAGCGCACAGCATAAACTAAACCATATGAGACCTACTCCTGAAGAATTGCATGAGTTCGTGCATAAAGTTGATCGTGTTGATCCATATATCCCCCACTATACGCAGGAAATTTCTTCCCATGAGCGGCGGATTGAATTGGATATCACTCATGAAATCATGAAACTTACTGACGATTTTACGCAGACCGTATGGGTATATAACGGCAGTATTCCTGCGCCGACACTTCGTGGACGGGTTGGTGACACTTTTCATGTCGTCGTTCATAACAGTTCTGATATCGCTCACAACATTGATTTCCACGCAGGCATTGATGGAAGTCCAGACGATTTGATGAAGCCAATTATGCCTAGCGAGACTCATGAGTATACGTTTACTGCCAAGCGCACGGGGATTTGGCTGTATCACTGCTCGTGTGTTCCCATGGGAGAGCACATGGCAAATGGTATGCTAGGAGCTGTCATTATCGAGCCTGAAAATGGTTTGGTAGATGTCAATCATGAAATTATCCTCATGCAGCATGAGATTTACTGCGGGGATAACGGGCAGAGTGCGGATGTTCATCGTCTTAACGACCTCCGCCCTGATTTTGTGGCGTTCAATGGTCGCGCATTCCAGTATGTCGCTCATCCTATCGAGGCGAAGGTTGGAGACAGAGTACGCATATGGATTGTCAATGCTGGACCAAATGTAGACCTCGCATTTCATATCGTTGGTGTTCAGTTCTCAACTGTGTGGGCTGAAGGCGAATACACTGTTCTCGATAACGTAGGCATGGCAGCGCGTCGCTACAATATCACCGCGGAGCGTACTTTAGATGTGTCAATGTCTGCGCAGACGGGTTCTCAGACTGTGAATGTTGCCCCGACTGCTGGTGCTTTTGTAGAATTTGCTTTCGAGCATTCGGGTACGTATGCGTTTATGAATCACATTGCTGCGTATGCTGCGAAAGGAGCACATGGTGTCTTCCATGTCAGCGAGTGATAGGAGCGACATAGGAATGTGTATGCGTGTGTGCTTGCTTTTACGTGCGTGACAGTGAGTGAGATAGTGCGGATGGCTTGTTTCTTAGCAAGCGAGTGTTTTTCTTGTATAGGAGAGTTTTTCAGTGCGGAATGTTTCACGTGAAACATTTACAGTAGTGCCTATGAATGAAGTAGCGTGTGCACAGCAGGAGAGCTCTCGAAGTAATTCAGACAGAGTGTATAGGGGCAGTGCTCACGGCAAAATTATCCTCATGGGAGAGCATTCCGCTGTCTATGCAAAGCCGGCAATTGTACTCCCACTATCTGAAGCATCAATTACCGCCACGGTGACAGATATGGAGACAGAATGTCTCGATTCTTCGGGTGTGCGACTTGACTGCGAGTATTATGTTGGCAAGCTGAGTAAAGCTCCAGAAAATTTGCGGAACATTCAAGAACTTGTGGTGGTGCTACGCAATGATTTTTCTATTGACGGCGGGATAAGCATCAGTATTACATCAAGCATCCCACGAGAACGCGGTATGGGATCGTCGGCAGCTGTCGCAGTGGCAATTATTCGCGCGTGTGCGGCGTATGCGCATTATTCTTTAACACCAGATGAACTTTTCCACTACACGCAAATTTCTGAAAATATTGCGCATGCTCATGCTTCAGGGATGGACGCTGTTGCGGTCTCGGCGGAGAGCGCGATATGGTTCCAGCAGGGGGAAGAAGTATCTACTTTACATTTTTCCACTCCTGCTGTGCTTGTAGCGGCTGATACGGGAGTTACAGGCGCAACGAAAGAAGCAGTCAGCGATGTACATCGTTTGCTATACGAAGATGATGATGTCGTAAGAAATCGTGCGCATCGCGATATAGAGAGACTTGCTGACTTATCGATAGCGGCTAAACGGGCATTGCAGGAGAACGATATGACGTCTCTTGGCGCACATATGAATGAAGCTCAAGAAATTCTCTCTACTCTGACTGTGTCCAGCGGAGAGCTTGATAGTCTGATTCAAACGGCGCGAGGTGCAGGAGCGCTGGGAGCAAAGCTTACTGGCGGTGGCCGAGGCGGATGCATGATTGCATTAGCGCGAGATAAAGCGCACGCGCACAGCATCATTACTGCTTTGGAAAGTGCTGGCGCTGTACGCACATGGACTGTAAACCTTACATCACCGAGCAAGTGAGGAGGCAGGGATGACAGTGGATAAACAAGAAGTAAACACATGGAGCGTCGCTCGCGCACATACAAATATCGCGCTTATTAAGTACTGGGGAAAGCGTGATGAAAAGCTTTTCTTGCCGACATCGCCGAGCCTTTCACTGACTCTTGACTCTCTGTACACGGACACTCGGGTGCGGTTTGACCCAAAGTTGAGCAGTGATGAGCTTTGGCTCGCGGGCGAGAAGCAGGATGATAAATCGACAGTAAAGATTACGCGTGTCATCGATCTTTTCCGAGCTAGGTATAGTGTGCCAGAACAGACTCCTCGAATGCGAGTGGAAAGTGTCAATCATGTGCCTACTGCTGCAGGGCTGGCAAGCTCGTCGAGTGGATTTGCAGCTCTCGCTTGGGCACTTAGAGATGCTTTTGAGTCGGCTTTCCCTCAGACTGTGGCTATGGATGATCGGGAACTCTCTACGTTTGCGCGCCGTGGTTCAGGTTCTGCTACGCGCAGTATTTTTGGTGGTTTCGTGGAGTGGTCGTATGGTACTGGCTCTAACGATTCGTGCGCTATCCCTGTCGATGATGCTCGCTGGGATGTGGCGATGGTTCTTGCGGCAATCTCTACACAGCACAAGAAAATTTCAAGTACTTATGGAATGAAACATACTGCAGAAACCTCATCCTTCTACTCTCTCTGGCGTGAGGCTTCTGAGCAAGATCTCGCTACGGTGCGAGAAGGAATTAGAGAGCGAGATATTGACAAAATCGGGGCAGCTATGGAGGCAAACTGCATGAAGTTCCACGCTACGATGTTTGCTGCAAATCCTCCGTTTACTTATCTCACGAGTCGCAGCTGGCGGGTCATCGAATTCGTTCATGAAATGCGTGACAGCGGCTTGAGTGTCTACTTCACGATGGATGCTGGTCCGAATGTAAAAATTCTCTGTCGCGCAAGTGAGCAGCAGTTCGTGCATGATAAGCTTGCTGAACGCTTCCCTGAAATTACTCTCTTCGATGCCCTCCCTGGGAGTGGCCCAGAGACGTTGAGTAAGGATAAGTGGGCTCAGATGTACGGTGGAATATATGGCTAATGGCAAACTTTATCTATCTGGAGAGTATGCAGTGGTCGATGGTGCAGCTGCCATAATCTCCTCAATGTATACGCGCTCGCTCGCGGCTCATTTTACTGTTTCAGGCGAGCGTGACCCACGTATCCTTGTGGATGAGGATGCAGCACCTACGTTTGATGTGAATGACCGTGATAGATATGTCAAAGCAGCGTCATACGTAGCTGCGCGCTACTGTGCTGAGAGTAATCGCAGACCGACTTTACAGTCTGGACAGCATCTCACGGTGGATATCATATCCACGCTCGTCGATGGTAACGGTCGCAAATATGGTCTCGGCTCGTCCGGCGCGGTGACAGTAGCAGTGATTGAGGCGTATTTAGACTGGTGTGCGGTGGATTACAACAGCGTAATGGTGTATAAACTCGCGGTTTTGGCTGAACTCCTTGTCAAAGACAATGGCTCTTTCGGTGATCTCGCCAGCGCTTCTACGGGAAGAGTGATTTCTTATCGCCGTCCTTCACTCTCTTGTTTGGAGTACCTGAGCTCAAAGATGCGAGATAGCTCTGCTACTTTTCATGATCTTGTTTCTGCGCATTGGGATGGGCTAGAAATTCATTCAAACAACGCTTTGGAAAGACTTGTAGCAGAGAAACTACACGTCGTTATAGGCTGGACTGGAGAGCCTGCAAGTTCTGCTGATTTTGTACAACGCATGGCGGCATACAAGTCGAATCAGAACGAGGCATATCGCAGCTTTTGCCAGCGGTCGTCTGAGATTACTCGCCAAATGTGGTCAGCACTTGAACGGTATAATGCTGAGGATTTTGTGGATAGTTACAGGCAGCAGTCAAAGAATATTACTGAGCTTTCACTTGTTACCGGTGGTTATATTGAAACCGAAAAATTGGCGAATGCGCGTGAAATCGCAGAGAGCATCGGATATGCAGCAAAGCCTTCTGGTGCGGGTGGTGGTGACTGCCTCATAGCGATGAAAGCCGTAGATGGGGTAAGTAATGCAGGCCGAGAAAGTCAGACTTTCAATGAGGCTGCAGAGCTCACTCGACGGTGGCAGGCTGCTGGGATAATGGTAATGACAGACTGGAAGTTGAAGTAAGGCTAAGGTAGAAATCGATATGGACACGCACATTTCCTCTCGCAAAGATGACCATCTGCGCCTTGCTGGGCAGTTTTATGCGGCTGCCCACTCGCGGCAGACAGAGCAGATAGGACGGTCTGAGCACAGAGAGATTGATGATGTACAGTTCATTCATAACTCACTTCCAGAGACAAATCGTGCAGATGTTTCACGTGAAACATCGTTTGCTGGCATACACGTAGACCGCCCATTTTTCATTAATGCGATGACGGGCGGTACAGAAAAGACAAATGAGGTCAACCGTCGTCTTGCTGCTGTAGCGCAGAAAACGGGCATTCCACTCGCACTAGGCTCAATGAGCATTGCTGTAAAAAACGCTCAAACGCGCGATGCGTACAAAGCTCTTCGCCAAGATTTTCCTGATGTGTGTTTCATTGCAAATCTTGGGGCCGAGCATACTCTGGAATCGGCGGGGCTTGTTACAGACCTCATCGGTGCTTCGGCACTTCAAATCCATCTCAACGCTGCTCAGGAAATTGTCATGCCGGAGGGTGAGCGTGATTTTACAGGCTGGATAGACCATATCTCCCAGTTTGTTTCCGAACTTGGTGTGCCGGTCATCGTTAAAGAGGTCGGCTTCGGCATGAGCTATGCCACGGTGGCAAAACTTCTTGACATTGGCGTAATGACAGTCGATATCGCCGGCCGTGGTGGCACAAACTTCATCCAAATTGAGAACGCTCGTAATGCTGAACACGATTATGACTATCTCGAAGGTTGGGGCATCAGTACTCTGCGCTCTCTGTCGGAAGCTCTCTTCGCATGTCGTGATATGCAGATTGATGCGGAAATCATCGCGAGTGGAGGCGTGCAAAATCCATTAGATATCGTGAAATATCTTGCTCTGGGGGCAGATGCAGTAGGACTTTCAGCTCCGTTTCTCCATTCTGTCACTGGCGGCTCTTCCGATTCTGACTCTGCGCGGGACGCTGTATCTCGCACAGTTGATTTGATACAAGAGTGGGATGGGCACATCGCAAATATTATGACGATTCTCGGTGTGACATCCATTGAGGATTTGCGAGAGAATGCAGAAATTGTTTTGCCAGAAAGTTTGGTTCAATACTTGAGTCAGCGCTTTGCTGGAAGAGACAGTGAGCAATTTTTAATGACCCTAACTTCTCTTAGCAAATTTCGGAAATGAGATAAAACAGCCTAAAGATATACTGCTATTCGAAGTGAGCGAGTAAAGTGGGGCTCAGAACCCCTGCAATTGAACTGAAAAGGCGGGATTTTATGACTAATGAATCTAAACTAAGAGTGGCAGACCACGTAGTAAACGACACAGTACGTGAACCTGTACGCGATATCCGCGGTTCGCTCATCCGCTCTTTTGATGCTGACATTTCCGATATTCCGGGGATTATTAAACTAACTCTTGGTGAGCCTGATTTTCCTACTCCTAACCGCGTAACAGAAGCTGGCATTAAAGCACTCCAGGCTGGACGTACGCACTATGCTCCAAATGCTGGAACGATGGGATTTCGGCAGGCAGTCGTCGACTACTTGCAGCGACGTCGCGACCTTCATTACAGCGTTGACAATATTGTCGCGACAGTAGGTGGCTCGGAGGCTCTGTCTTCTGTACTGGGCTCCATCCTGAGCGAAGAGACGCAGTCCATCATTCCTATCCCGGCATTTGGCGCGTACAAGACGCAGACCCTTCTTGCGGGTGGGGCTTTAGACCTTATTGACACGACAGAAACCGGATTTAAGTTAACTCCAGACCAACTTGAAGCTGCGATTGAGCGTGCTCATAACGCCCAGAAAAAGCCAGTTCTCATCATCAATTATCCTAATAACCCAACGGGTGTAGCATTAAATTCTGAAGAGCTGAAGGCGCTGGCGCAGGTTGTCATCAAGCATGACGTCATCGTGGTGTCAGATGAAGTGTACGCGGAAGTGTATTACGGCGAGGGCCGTGCAGATTCCATCGCTCGCTATGCGCCTAAACACACCATCCTCATTGACTCTGCGTCAAAGACGTTCGCTATGACAGGCTGGCGTGTGGGCTATATAGCAGCTCCTGCAGAGCTTGCAGATCAATTCGTCAAGGTACATCAGTCCAATGTAGCCACAGGAGCTACATTCACTATGGATGCCGCTGAAGAAGGCTATCGTCATGGCGACGAAGACATCGAACGCATGGTAGAGGCTTATCGCGCTCGCAAAGATTTCCTCTATACTGCTCTAACAAATCTTGGCTTAACTGTGGCATATCCGGATGGTGCGTTCTATCTCTTCATCCAAATGCCGCAATGGTTTGAAGGTACAGGTCTTGAGTTCTGCACAAAGCTTGCGAAGGAAGCAAAAGTGGCAGTTATCCCAGGCGCCGCATTTGGAAATCCAAACTCACGATGGGTGCGTGCGAGCTATGCGGCGAGCATGGAAAATCTTCAAGAATCTGTACAGCGCATTCGCGCTTGGCTAAAGGAGCAAAATTAGTGGCACAAGATACTCATACTCAAGAAGAAGAAAAGAAGCTGCCGGCTAGTCACGACCACGGTGATGCTGATTATGACAAGGGTCTGAAGGCTCGTCACATTCAGATGATTGCTATCGGTGGGTCTATCGGTACGGGACTGTTCCTCGGCGCCGGTGGACGCTTAGCACAAGGTGGAGCAGGACTGACGATTGCCTATGCTATCTGCGGCATTTTCGCATTCCTCATGGTTCGTGCTCTCGGCGAGCTCGCTATCCGTCGTCCAAGCTCTGGAGCGTTTGTGTCGTATTCGCGTGAGTTCCTAGGCGAAAAGGGCGCATACATTACCGGATGGTTCTTCTTCCTTGACTGGGCTACGACTGTGATGGCGGATATCACCGCTGTAGCGTTGTATCTGCACTATTGGTCTTTGTTCCAGCCTATACCGCAGTGGGTGTTAGCCCTCATTGCGCTCGCGCTTGTTTTCGCGCTTAATATGCTGAGTGTCAAAATGTTTGGCGAAGCGGAGTTCTGGTTTGCTGCTATCAAAGTGGCGACCATCGTAATCTTCATGGTAGTAGCTATTGTTGCTATCATTCTTCACGCAAAGACAAGCACTGTGAGTGGGCAAGCTGTCCATGCAGGATTTGAAAACATCACTAACTACGGTGGTCTCCTTCCTAAGGGACTGACTATAGTCTTCTCACTTACGCTTGGCGTCGTGTACGCATTTGGCGGTACTGAGATGGTCGGTGTAGCAGCTGGCGAGACTCAGGATGCGCAGAAAGTGCTTCCGAAGGCTATCAACTCCATGATTTTGCGTATCTTCGTCTTCTATGTAGGCTCTGTCATCCTGATGGCTTTGGTGCTTCCTTACACCGCTTACTCCTCGAATGAATCTCCATTCGTCACATTCTTCAAGGGACTTGGCGTGCCGGGCGCTGGCGACATCATCCAAGTCGTCGTACTGACGGCGTCTCTCTCTTCGCTGAATGCGGGTCTGTATGCTACAGGTCGTACTCTTCGCTCTATGGCAATTGCAGGTTCTGGTCCAAAGTTTGCCGCTCGCATGAACAAGAACAAAGTGCCATATGGTGGCATTATGATTACTGCTGTACTCGGTATCATCGGCGTTATCGTAAACGCTGTGGTTCCTGCAGATGCATTCGACATTATTATGAACCTTGCGGGTATCGGTATCGCAGGCACATGGATTATGATACTTGTCACGCATGTGGCATTTATAAATAAGGTGAAGAAGGGTGAAGAAACTCGTCCGAGCTATCACATGCCGTGGGCTCCATGGTCAAATTACATTTCTATCGCATTCTTTGCTGTCGTTGTGCTCTCCAATCTTTTCGACCCTGCAGGTCAAAAGACGCTAGCGTTGTTTGCTGTCGTTGTGCTCGCGATGGTGGCAGGCTGGTTCTACGTACGAGGGCGTATCAACGGCGACCTTATGGATACTATGCTTGACTCTGATAATGACGGTGTGGCAGACGTGCTTGAGCCAGAGCAGCAAGGAGCGAGATAATGCGAATTCATGTGACCTATACCGGTGGCACTATTGGCATGGTTCAGTCTGAGCATGGGCTTGTGCCGGGAGCAGATCTTAAAGGCTGGCTGTATCACTTGCTTGAAGGTACTCGCTTAGATAATGGTCGAGTGTCCATCACGGAGTTGGATCCACTTATTGACTCGTCGAATGCGACTCCTGATAATTGGCAAGCTATCATTGACGATTTATGGGCTCATCGTGACGATGCAGATGCTTTTGTGGTCCTTCATGGTACAGACACGATGAGTTACTCTGCTGCGGCACTCTCTTATGCGCTTACAGAGTTTGGGAAGCCTGTCATCTTAACTGGCTCTCAACATCCACTTGGTACTGTAGAAACGGATGCTACAGCAAACGTGACCGGTGCCTTAAATGCAGCACTTTCTTTGCGTACAGCAGGAGTAGGACTGTTCTTTGGACATCACCTCTTCGCGGGAAATCGCGTAACGAAGTCCTCATCGTGGGCATTTGAAGGATTCTCTTCTCCATCGACTGGTCCTCTAGCAAAGACGGGTACACCGTGGCATTGGTTCCCTCTCGAGAAAAATGGCTGTGGGTGGAAAGATCCGAAACCATATGAACGTCACGATATCGCCGTCATCGATATGGTGCCGGGCATCACGGCACAGCGTCTGAAAGCTATGCTGACACCATTGCCCGAAGCAGTGATGATTCGCGCTTTTGGCGTGGGAAATATTCCATCAGACGAGCCAGGCTTGGTAGACGTCATCAAAGAGACTATCGATTCTGGTGTACCCGTGGTGGTAGCTTCTCAGTGTCAGCAGGCGGAAGTCCTTCTCGGACACTACGAAACGGGCGATGCGCTTGAAAAAGTTGGCGCCGTGGGTACGGCAGATATGGTGCTCGAAGCAGTATATGCCAAAATCGTATTTCTTCTTTCACAGGGTTTACGTGGACAAGAGCTCGCGCAGTGGATCGGTAAGCCTATCTGCAGTGAATTAACAGAGCAGACTACGGTGCCGAGCGTGTAGATGAGTGAGTGAGGTGTGAGCGACTGAGCGAGTAGAAGGTGCGTGTAGTGTGAAGTTCAAGCACACATTAAATACCCGCGGTACTTTCCTTAACTACCTGAAGCTACTTGCAACTGCTTGAACTGCTTGAAACTTGTAAAGCCCTTCGCAAAATGTCGCGGAGGGCTTTCGGTTTGAGTAGTCTTGAGATATGAGTATTTCCGCAGATGTCACGAGTTCAGTCTCAGAAAAGCAGAATGTAACCAATCTTAATCCGGCAAATGAGAAGCAGAGCGCTTCCCTAGTGGAAGAGTCAGAGCTGAACGCACGGAATATCGTCAAGGCGACTGAAAAGAATGAGCATGGCGGTTCTTCAGTCATCGCGGCTTTGATTGTTAACTTCTTGGTATTTCTCTTTAAACTCATCGCTGCCCTCATCGGCAAGTCGTCAGCATTGCTCGCTGAATCTGTGCACTCCTTCTCGGACTGCGGTAATGAAGCCATGCTGATTTTTGGCAAATGGTTCAGCCAGCGCAGTGATCCGGATGAACGTCACCCTCAAGGCTGGGCAAATTTCCGCAATGTGTCGAGTCTAATCGTGGCATTGCTACTCTTCTTCGTGGGTGGACTATACTCCGTCATGAATTCTGCGGCAAAGATTGAGGAAATCATAGCTCACGGCGGTTTTTCTCCGCTTGATGACACGGGATTCTGGCTTGGTGCCGCAGCAATCGTTTTCGCGCTTATCGTAGAGGGAATTTCACTGTCAGTCTCGTTCAAAGAAGCTCGCGCGCAGATGAAACTTGAAGGGCTTGAAGGCTTGACTATGTTCCAGTTCTGGAAAAAGACGAAAGCTGCGGAGCTTGCTACGGTGATGACGGAAGATAGTTTAGCGATAGCAGGTCTTATCATCGCTGGAATTGGCTTACTCATCGCGCGTATAACGGGCAATGAGCTGTATGATGCCATCGGCGGCGCAGCTGATGGTGCGTTCATTGCTATCGGCGGTATAGCGCTGGCTGTGAAAATTGCTTCTATGCTCAATGAAGAAGCGCCACACCGTCACATTATCGAGAAAATGCTCAATATCGTGGCGACGTATCCTGGAGTGAAATCAGTTATATCCTATGAGATAACTCACAAGTCTGAGGACTTTATACATCCGTCTTTCAAAGTGGAGGTCGATAAGGTTTTGCAAGATGCATCGGACAATGATTTCTTCATAGAAGACGTCATCAACGGCATAGAGAAGAAACTATACGAGGCATTTCCTCAGTACACGCTACAAATTTGGGTAGAGCCTGACCATCGCCGTGGCTTGGATCGTGTGCCAAATCAGGGGCACCTAGAGCCTGCAAATTATGAAGAGTAAGGGGAATAGAGCCATGCATAGATGTATTCCCCTGCTAGGTGCAGATTAAATTTAAGACTTCACAAAGCGAAGCGAAGCAATAAATAAACTGTTGCAATCGTAATGCTTACTAGCACGAGTGGGAATCCATACTGAGTAAATGATTTAAATGTGATAGGATATCCTGCTCTTGTACTGATTTCAGAAAGTATTACGTTTGCTGATGCACCGATTAAGGTTCCGTTACCGCCTAAACATGCGCCTAAAGATATTGCCCATCATAGAGGGATTATATCAATTCCTTGCATCTGCATAGCACTAATGATTGGGATAAGCGTTGCAACAGATGGAATGTTGTCCAAAATCGAGCTGATAAGAGCGCTAGCCCATAACAACACAATCATGGTAATCATCGTATTTCCAGCAGTCGCATACGTGAGCCAAGTTGCAACCGTTGAAATTAAGCCAGTTTCAGAAAGAGCTCCGACAATCACAAAAAGTGCTATAAAGAATCCGATAGTAGTCCATTCCACGCCGAGTATGGTTTTTTCAACATTGCAATGACTAATAAGTATCAAAATCGCTGCAGCAGCCAACGCGATAGTAGAAGATTCTAAACCCAAAGTACCATGAACGGCGAAACCAACAGCAGTCAGTACAATCATCACAATACTTTGCTTAAAAATGCGGGGATCCTTGATTGCCTCATTTTCATCAAGCTGCATAATGCGGTTGCGGTGTCGCGCATTAGCCTGCATACCGAACCGCTTAGTGAATCTGAATTGTCAGTTTAATCGTTGCATACGGCTGTAAAAGATAGGTCATTGATATTCTGAGGAACTACCGCATTCTCAGAAGGAGGAAAATCAATGACCCTATTTCTTTCACAATCTGACTGTAACGATTAATTTGGCAAAATGGGGAAATATGGTTATTTCGCGGGATATCAATGACACATTTCTCACACCAAACTGTAACGATTAAACTGGTAATTCAGAGGTAACTATACTTGTTGGAATTTAGTGGAATAATGTTAATTTTCAGAGTTAAAATGAGGGTACTTTTGTCGAAGATGATAGGAGTACTCTCATTTTAAGGAGAAAAAAATGAAAAGAATGGTTAAAAGGATTCCAGCAGTAATCATAGCTTTTATGGCGTTATGGGCGCTTTCAATAGGCTTTATGCCGAATGAGGCTCAGGCTTTAGGTGGTAATTGCACTGCTTGGCTCGTAAATGGAGTGGGGTATACGCATGGTCGTGGAAATTGTAAGGCGCTTAATAAAGATACAAAGGCTCAAGTAACTCTTGACATTAGTGGTCGTCCCGATTTTCATTCAGTATGGTTTACGCGGCTCAAATATAATTATGATACTCCTCAGTGGTCTGCGGCAATGAATTACGGTTGGGTACGCGGTAGCCGTATAGATTACGGATATCGCTGATACAGCTTTTAGAGAGTACTCTAATAGGTGCTCTCTAAAACCTTCTATTCATTTTCTATAGAAGCAGACTATTATGAAAATTTCTATTCAGAATCTTGATTTCTCATACGAAAATAAAAATACTCATCAAGAAAGATGCATTTTTGCTCAAGTAAATGCAGAATTCCAAAGTGGAGATATGTATGCAATCACGGGTGTAAGCGGCGTAGGAAAAACTACGTTATTTAAACTCCTCGCGAGACAACTGCAATTTCACAATGGCGAAATAAAATTCGATTCACACTCGATAAATGATTTTTCTATACAAAAATTACGGCAAGAAATTATTTCTCAAGTATATCAAGACTATAGTCTGATACCTTACATGACTGTGAGAGAGAATCTTCTCTTGAGTGTAGAAATTGCAGAACTCAAAGTAAGACATAGTGATGAGGAGCGTGCAAAGGAATTACTCGCCGAACTGGATATTGAAGACAAGTATGATACTCTCGTAAGTGATTTGTCCGGAGGAGAGCAGCAGCGCGTATCTATTGCTCGTGCACTTATGTTAAATCCGCAGGTATTACTCGCAGATGAACCCACAGGAGCTCTTGATAAGGAGAACTCGCTTCTTGTAGGAGAAAAATTACATCAACTCGCACACAATCGTGGCATCATAGTCATAGTTGCTACACATGACCTAGCAATTGCGGATATCGCAGATAAAAAATATCGTATTGAGGATTATTCCATCATAGGCGGATAACAATGGGTAAGATTCACTTTGCAATGGCGCGAAAAATAGCACGAAAATTACTATTCTCGAATATTCTCCTCATATTGGGAGTCATGATTTCTGTAGGCGGATTTATCGGAATAGGAATTTTAAGCGACCAAGTTATTGATGTTGCTATCAACAGTACAGAGCAAAGTCTTGCAGGATATAAGTATAAGGTATCTGGTTCAGGAGAAGCCTATAACAGTTACATGGGTTCTCTTGAAAAACAGGGGAAAGCAGTTCTTCTTGAGTACAAAACTGGTACAGCTTTGGCTGAGAAACACGGGAAAGCGGACGTAATAAATATTGGCTTTTCGTCTGTACCTTTACACATTTTTAAAATTAAAGAAGGAAGATATGCGCGTAACAATGATGAAGTTATCATTAGTAAGTATTTGGCTGACCAGATTGGTGCACGCGTAGGGGAAAAAATTACGATTCAAGATATACAGGATAGGGAAGAGATACTCAATCTTACTGTTACTGGTATTTTTATTGATTCAGCACATGTTTTTGATAAATCCATTTATGCAAGTAAACCGATTGACAAAATGAATCCTGGGGATACGACGTGGCTGACTAATGTTGAGCTGAACGATAAATCCTTGTTACAAGGAGAATCGGCGGGGGAAATCGTCACTAGTTCTTATAAGCAATTGAGAAGAGATGCCGAATTGCGAGTGAGGACACGAATGCTCTCCTTTGCGCCTTTGGTAAGAATTATCAGTATTTGTATTACTGCTGCACTCGTTTGCTTAGTATTCTTTGCGAATAGGTACTTTTTACGAAAGCAATATGAAATTCTTATCGTTTTAGGAGATAAAACCGCATTAGCATTATATACAGTTTCTTGCGGAATCATTATTTCTTCTTTATGTGGATTTATTGTGGGGACAGCAAACGTCATAATTATATTTAGTATGGGTGGCTCTTTTATCAGTACGATTTACGAGCAAAGATGGGAGAGCATTGCCTGGAGAAATTTACCAATTGCATCGCTCATATGCGTAGCCGTCATTCTTTTCTTTTTGTTTATTAGCATTGTCCTTCTTGGTATAAAAAGAAACCTACGTTTCAGTAATCTTGAATCGATGAAGAGCAGAAAATTATGGTTTATTAGTGGTCTTGTAGGAGTAGTATTAACTTTAATCTTTGTGGGATTACGTCAACTTCTTATCATTCCGCATGGACAGTGGTACGCCATGATTTGTGGATCTCTAGCGTTTCCAGCATTCTTTATGGCAATAAAATACGGCAGATACGGTGCTGTTATTGATAGCGTTGTTAAGCATGCGGTATGGATTCGCTATTTTAGCCTTATGGTTGTCTTTCTCATTTGTTTTTACAGTAGTTTCAATGTTTCCGCAGTTACAACAAGTATCAATGCTACAAAATCTTTATCGGATAATCCGAAAAGCTTTTTCAACGCTCAAACGGTAAGTGATGATACGATCCGTAATCTGGAGATGCGTTTTCCGGAGGTTATGAAAACTGCGTATGTTTTTGAACGACCTCTAGAAGCAAAGAAAATATTTCGCGTCACGGATGAAGATTTCGTGAAGTGCATTAAGACGCAGGGAGATGATAGCCCAGACTGCGTACCGAACGTACTGACAAGTATCTCAATCGTTAAACGTGGTAGTTTGGCAGCGCGTTATGCAAATACTATAAGTGAGAGCAGTGCTATCAGGAAGAATACAGTAGATATCATTGTGTATATTTCTGGAACTTCCCATGTTATTGAGTATAAGCAAGTAGATGGGATTACATCCCGTTCTGAACTGGGAAGTGACTATGTGCCTGGTCTGATTCTTCTCGAGGGGTCTCCTCAGGCGCAAGAATTAGGGATGGAAGAATCAAATAAAAGTGATATATACATTCCAAATTTTGGGAATTTCTCAGATGATATTAAACAATCTTTTAGAGGTATGCTTTTTGAGCAGTCTCCCTATGCACAGATTAACGAATCAGATTCAGAAGAATATAAAGAAGCAGTGATGAAAGCAATATTATGGGTCGTCGTTGCGATAATTGTTAGTGTAATTGTACTTTTTACCTTGTCTGAAATTACTCTGGCAGATCAGAAGATTCTCCGTGATACTTTCGAAATTTACGGTGCTTCGCAAAAGTTACGTATTATTGCAATGAGTGGTACTATTTTTCCGTTTATTGGCACGGTCATTATCGCTTGTGTACTCGGATGGCTAGCTACCTTTGACAGAATACCTATTGTTATGGGGGTCCCATTCTATAATGCAGATTTCGTATGGGCTTTTCCGTGTGTCGTTGTGTTACTAACGGGCTTTCCATTGTACTTTGCACTGAATAGGAAAGAATGGGGTTAATGCTCAAAAGGTGTGTATGAGAATGCTTGTTACATTTTGTGTTTGTTAGCGTGTGGCATGTCTCATTAAATGAACGAGGCTATACACGCTTTTTGAGCATTAACCTTCTGTTTGCGGTAATTAAATCAAATTTCGGGAAGTGGTGGGGGGAAAGGAAGCGTTGGATGAAAAGGAATATCTCTGAGCTGAAAGATACTGTCGGTGGTCGAATAAACTTTGCATACAATATAGCCCAAGTCTGAAGACTTGGGCTGTTAATCTGTGGAGGTAAGGGGACTCGAACCCCTGACCCTCTGCTTGCAAAGCAGATGCGCTACCAGCTGCGCCATACCCCCGTCGAAACTTGAGCTTAGCACATTGTCTGTGACAATGACACGCCGTTTCCGACGTGGGCCCGGAGGGACTCGAACCTTCGACCTCATCCTTATCAGGGATGCGCTCTAACCTGCTGAGCTACGGGCCCATCTTAAATTTTCGTTAGTGGCATAGGCCACAACAAAAGAAAACTATAGGGCATTTCATAAGTAAAGTCAAACGCTGAAATTGCGCGTGTCGCAGGAGTGTTTGCTCGATCGAGTGCTCGCTGTAGCTGAGTAGAAGTAAGAAAACAATAAATCTACATGCTCCGTGTATGTTCTTCATATATGCAATGCGCGTGGCACACTAGTGCTATGCCTCAAGTGTATGAACTCGACATTGATGGTTTCAATGTTACTGTGACACTCAAAAGTATCAAGAATATGTATGTGCGTGTCAAGCCACCAGAAGGACATGTAGAGGTCACAGCGCCGTACTACGTACATCAAAGTGACATCGTGAAATTGATTCGTGACCGTGCTGAGTGGATAGATCAAGCGCGGGATCGCATTGCTGTGACGGAAGGAATCATCAGCGATGGACTGCGTGATAAGGATCAATCTCAAAGAGGCGCACGAGGTCAGGGTAATGTCCTGAGAGGGTGGACTCCTCAACGCGAAAAAGAGGCAAGAGCCATCTTAGAGGATCGACTTCCGCCACTTATCGACAAGTGGTCGCGTATCATTGACCGCCAAGCGTCGCACATTACTCTGCGAGTGATGAAAACTCGATGGGGTTCCTGCACGCCCAAAACGGGAAGGATTCGTCTTAATTTAGCACTCGCTTTTGTGCCAGAAGAGTTGCTGGAGTACGTACTAGTCCATGAGCTTACACACCTATATGAGCGTGGTCATGGAGTTGGATTCCAGACGCGTATAAGCCGCTACCTTCCTGACTGGAAAAATAAAAGACGAGCACTCAACTCCTACGGGAGTTATTAACCGCGCGAGAGAGAAAGCGCGGCGAGTGCTCGTCATGCGGCGAATAGAAGGAGGTGGGAAACTACTCGCCTATTTCAGGGGACGGGTAAAGTCCTTTTTGAATTTTCCCTTAACCACGTTCAAAACAGTTCTATTCTACTACTTTTTTGTTTCTTGTGCAGTAGTGATAGCCTGTGTCATCTGGCTAAAGAGTTCCTGATATCCGCCAGGTGTAGCTGCAGGCAGGACCACTGTCTTAGCGTTATTAGACTCGGAAAGTGAACGCATTACGTCGAGATACTGGTTGAAGAGAACGACATTATTGACATCGTCAATCTTCATACCGACATTCTGCAAGCTCTTAATCTGGTCAACGATACCGTTTGCGATTTCGCGACGGTAATTTGCCTGACCCTCACCCTGCAGACGAGTCTTTTCTGCTTCTGCCGTAGCTTGCGCTTCGATGGAAATACGGTTCGCCTCAGCGCGCTCGCGGGTAGCTTCCTTCTCGCGCTGTGCTGCGTTGATGGAGTCCATCGCGGCCTTGACCTGCTCGGATGGGTCGATTGCTGTAATCAAAGACTTGATGACAGTGAAACCGTAATGAGACATTTCGCCGCCAACGGTTTCCTGCACGTCGCGAGCCACATCGTCTTTGCGCGCGAACGCATCGTCGAGAGAAAGCTGAGGAATGGCGGAACGCAATGCATCTTCCATGTACGAGCGAAGCTGACCAGCAGGATCGCCGAGCTCGTAGTATGCAGTAGAAACGTTCTCAGGATTGACGCGGAACTGAGTGGAAACAACGACATTGACAAAGACGTTATCCAAAGTCTTCGTCTCCACTTTGACCATAAGCTGGTTGACACGCAAACCAGTCTTGTGCGCGATACGGTCTACAAATGGAATTTTGAAATGCAATCCCGCAAATGCAACGGTTTGGAACTTACCAAATCGCTCAATGATGTATGCCTGCTGTTGCGGCACGACGTACGCGCAGCTAGCGACGATGATAAGCGCGATGACGACAAGGATGATGATAGGTACTGTACTCATCTCATTCTCCTTTCAAAGAATAGTTATATAGATAATAGCAATGGGAGTTGTCAGTCATGTGGGGGTATCGGGAGCTGATACAGATTTCTGATGTTCGTTTCATGACATGGAATAGCGCTATTTTTTTGTAAGATTTCAAACTAACGATGTGGACAGTGGAACTATTGTGTGAAGTCTATAAAAGCTAGTTTGAAACAGCAGCGCTTTACATGATTTCCGCGTATAACTTTTTTACCAATTTTTCTCAATTGGTAACGACTTACTTAACTTAATATGGTGTGCACATTTATGTGAAAATAAGCGTGGAGGTATGGTGTGTGGTAAAAGAGGCAAAAGAGTTGCGGCGTACATTTTTACCGTTCTCTGTGCGATTCTTGCTCTTCTTACGCTCGTGGGCGTCATGTGGGCTGGATTCGACATCATAGAGGAGGAGTTTTCGCAATTTCCTGAGTATGCGTGGATACATACGCCAGTTGTGTGCCTTCTTGGATTTATACCAATTCCCTTTGCTGTGCGGATAGTTTATACCGTTTGGCGTTTTACTATGGGCTTTACGAAACTTAACAATTCCAGTTTCTACAAATATTTTCAAGTGACGTTTTGGCTTGCAATAGCACAAGCAGTAGTTGGTTTTGCCCTACCATTTACTGTGTCGCAGTTCCTCCACGAGGGGAATCCTGCAATGGACATTGCATGGGTGGCGATGACTGTATCGTCATCTATCACGCTTTTACACCACCAACAAAAAATTATTAACAGAAATAAAACAACGCGAACAACACTAGAACCTAACCTTTAAGGAGACGATAATGAGCATGAGCACACGCGATATCGAAGCACTCAAACTCGTAGGACTAACTCCGCAATGGGTAGAACAAGACGCGAAACGGGTAGAAGACGAAACGCAAGACGATAATCATCCTCGATGAGACTTACTACGGATTTCACCTTCAACAAGAAGAACCCCCAAGTAACTGTTAGTCTTAAAATGCCTCGCAGCCTCGTCAAGACACTCGATGAGCATGCCAAACGCTACCACGTCTCTCGCAGCGAATACATACGCAGAAAACTAGCCTACGCATAAAGAAAGAGAGAGTGTACGGCACAAGTTTTGTGTCGCGCACTCTCTCTTGGATGCGCAATTGTAGTTGTCAGGAGCAGCGAGATGCGATCAAAATGATGAAGTCTGCTATTGCAGGTTCCTTATTACTAACCCAGTTATGGATGTCTTTTAAACCAAAGGTAGCTACCAAAACTGACTATAAAAATAATAATTCCCGCAATGATTTGGATGGGCTTAATTACTAACAATGACTACCTACCCATGTCCAGAATACTGACTCTCCCAGTGCTTCCAGAACAGCTATAGCTGGGTGTACTGCTGCAAGAGCTAACACTTTTCCCCATGCCAAACCGTGAGCAGCGCCAATCACTCCTACGAGGTAAGGGCATACATCGTGAGCAGATATACGCTCTTCACTGAGCGCTTCTACATACCTTTGTTGCTCGGGGGTTGCATTCTTAAGAGTTTCTGCTGCCTTGTTAACTACATCTACAATATTGGTTCTGTATATAGATCCATCGAATCTTCTAACAAGCATTTTGCCAGTATCATAATTGAGCGTCACCAATATTGTTCCATAACCTTTAACAGTTTCTTTTTCTATTTTCACCCCGTGTAACTTTCCTCCTAGTGCCGCTGGAATCTGTTCCGCCGGCACACTATCAATCAAATCTTCTGTAGCATGTGCTGGTAAACACATCATGGAGAGTGCTATTACCGTGATGATAGATACTACAATCGCAAAAAGCCTATCTTTAAAAGATATAGTTTTCATCTTTCTTCCTTTCTCCTCTGAAAGTAGTTTTTACACGTCTTATTGTGTAAAAACTTGTTAATGATTATACTCTTCTTGGCTCTTTTTCTCACATTTTTAATGTTCGTTTCCGGTCCAACTTTATTGGCTACGGCTTAAGATTCTTCAAAACTATTGCGTTTATTTGTTTTGTTTTTCAGGTACTTGGTATTCGAGACACATCACGGTAATACCGTTAGAAAGTCTAAGAAGGTAGTCTTGGCACGATTTGGGTAGTACGCCCAATGGGGAGAGAAGATTGAGAGGATTGGAATGAAACATAATCCTTAGCGGTAAAAGGCTAAGTGGGGACAAAATCCAGCGGGCAGTCAGATGGCGGTTGTTTGTTTAATCTAGATAATAACATCTAGTTTGCTAGATTGGTCGCCGCAGCCGGGCTTCATTTGGGCTTATGGTATCTTAGCGCCTTCCAGTTTGTAGCACTGAAGTCCAAGATTCTAGACAAACTACTACAGCGTAACAATCTGTTACTCTTTCGTTTAAGCCACTCTATCTTGGACTTCTGAACTGCTCAAATCCCAGCCAAATTACGCCAAATGCGCGCGCATGAACCACTGGAACTTTTCAAGCTCTTGTACGTGATCCTGCATAATGTTCGAGCTGATGACATCGAGGTTGTCTAGCTCAGCAATTGCGCGACGGTCAGCAGCGATGAACTCGTCATAGTATGCAATTAAAGCCTTCAAATAATCCTCGGTATGAGCCGTTCCTGTCAGGCTAAATTCTGCCCAGTCGCGGTTGCGTTCGATGGCGTCTGCGCGACCGTCAGGGCTACCTCCTAGCTGAGAAATGCGCTCTGCAGATTCGTCTGCTTGGCTGAGCGCGACCTCCACTTGAGGGTCAATCATCTCATGGACAGCGATGAAGTTAGGTCCGCTCACATTCCAATGTGCGTGCTTCAAAACGAGCGCTGCTTCTTGCTCCTGACTTAAACGATTCTGAAGAATGGAAATAATCTTCTCACTTGACTCTTCGTTTAGCGTTGGAATGATGTAATTCAGAGACATGATATTCCTTACTTTTAGTGTTTTGCATTCACCACCTTTAACAATGCAAAAGGCGACATAGTTCCCCATATGTCGCCTTACTCACATTTACCTACTTGAGAGTGGTTTAGTCTTGTGCTGAGTTCTTTTCTAGAGTAGACTCATCGCTCTGTTCATCTTCGTTGACTTTGTCCTCTTCATGCTTGTGAACTTCGATAGTCTGTATGCGGCGACCTTCTACCTCAGTAACGGTCATGTCGTAGCCGTCGTCATCACTGAGGGTCTGTCCCTCATAGCCTAGCTCACCGGTGTGGGCTATAAAGTAGCCAGCTACCGTCTCATAAGGTCCATCTTCCAACTCGATGCCAGATGCCTCTGCAAAGTCTTCGAGAGTCATACCGCCGTCAATAGTTAAGATGCCGTTTACGAAAGCATTGTGCTGGTTCTCGGTCTCTTCAGGGAGGTCATATTCATCGTGAATGTCGCCGACGAGTTCCTCGGTGATGTCTTCGAGAGTGACGATTCCGTCAGTGCCGCCGTATTCGTCAATGACAACGGCGAGATGAATGCCGCGCTTGCGCATGAGACTCATGCTTGGCAGAATCTTTGACGTACCTGGAAGTTGGATAATGTCACGTGTCACATCTGCTACTGTCGTGGCGTGAGGATCGCGTACATCAAGCAAGTCGCGCACGTGTACAAAGCCCAAAATGTCATCAAAGCTCTCGCCCATGACTGGGAATCGAGAGTAAGGCTGGTCGCGTACAAAAGCTGCTGCCGCAAGTAGGCTCATGGTGCCGTCAAGGAAGACCACATCTGCACGCGGTCGCATAACTTCTGCCACAATGGTCTGCTCTGCGCCAAAGACGTCGGAGAGAATTTCACGCTCGTCATTGCTGAGGCGATTGTTAGAGGATACGAGTACACGAAGCTCATCGTTAGAAACTTCGCTTTCCACCTCGTTAGGATCAAAGCCGAGCAGTCGCACAAATCCGTTGGTGTTCTTTCCAATCAGCCAAATAATTGGCGTCATGATAGTGGCAAACACGTCAATTGCTGGCACCATGGAGCGTGCAATATTTTCGCCTTGCTGGAGAGCGATGCGTTTAGGAACGAGTTCGGAAATTACGATGGAGAAATAAGAAATAATAATAGTGAGGACTACCATAGTAAGTCCGCCAGCGACGTTCTCGCTCATGCCCGCTTTGGTGAGTAATGGGACAATATGTGGAGACAGTGAGCTCGCACCGAAGGACGCGGAGAGGAATCCTGCGAGAGTGACGCCAAGCTGCAATGCGGAAAGGAACCTATTAGGGTCTCGTGCAACTTTTGCAACGTGAGCGCCACGTTCATCTTCTTGCTCCATACGTTCCAATTGGCTGGAACGCAAAGAAACCAATGCCATTTCGGTACCGGAGAAAATGCTACCGATGAGCATAAAGATAAAGATGAAAACGATATTAAGCCAAACTGGCATTCCTCAAATCTCCTCCGTCGTCGTCTATGTGGCGCTTTAGAAGCTCAAAACTTCGACTAAACCGTTGCTCATGATATAGCGAGCACCCACGATTTTAAGTTCCTCTTTTGCAAGAGCTTCAGCGATGATTTCGCTACGCTCCACAAGTTGCATGATAAGAGTAGAAATATGAATCCGCTCGACGTCTGCCTGTGAATCGGCATCTTGAGCTGCTTCAACGGTGCTGTGCGTTTGGCTAATCGCATATTCCAATGACTTTGGAGCTTTGCCTGTCTTTGCGCTAGTGAGAGCTGCTTCAAGGAGCCCGCACTTTTCATGACTCATCACGACGAGTACGCTCACGTGAAGTTGGGATACGGCGTACTCCAAGGAGTTTAATATGGCTTGGTCGAGCACTCCACCGGCAGAACGCACGGTAAAGAGGTCGCCTAAACCTTCGTCAAAGATGATTTCAGGCGCCACGCGGGAGTCGGCACATGTGAGGACTGCTGCACTTGGGTTTTGACCCTCGAGCAGTGATTCGCGAGTAGCTTGATCCTGCCACGGGTGTGCTGCCTCGCCGCGTGCGAAGCGTTTGTTTCCTTCAAGCATGCGAGTCCATACGGAGTTTGCTTGATTTTCATCTGCGTAATTAATGTCGCTTACGGTCTCTTGGGTCATAAGATTCAAGTCTACTAGGGTGAGCGTACGCTGTGATTGCTGTGGCGTGACAGTTGCACAATCATGCGTAAGCTGGTAGGATTGCTACTAATTCACCCTTCGAGAGTAGACGTCCCATCATAAGGGAACTGCCGAAATCGAGGGGTTTTATCTCTTTTCAAGCAAGGACGCACATGAAAGTAGCCATTTTAGTTGATGGTGGATATTACCGTAAACGCACAGCAAAGACTTTTGGAATAGAAGATTCTAGGGTAACAGCAGATCGTCTGTATACATATTGTTTTCGACATCTAACGGAGAAAATTGATAAACGAGAAATTCGTCATGATCTTTATCGAATCTTTTACTATGATTGTCCCCCGATTGATAAGATTATTTATCACCCAGGGTTGCGGAAATAAATTGATTTTAGTAAGACCGATACAAAAAATGGACTGAAGAATTTTTTAATGAGCTTGCACATAAGAGGAAAGTTGCTTTGCGCTTAGGTGAGATTAGCGAAAACAGTATCCACTATTCTCTGAAAGACAGAAGCCTTCGCAAAGTTCTTAATGGTGAAAAATTAGTAACGAAGCTTGATGAGTCTGATTTTATGCTTAATATGCAGCAAAAGGGTGTGGATATGAGGATTGGTCTTGATATTGCTTCTTTAGCCTTTAAGAGACAGGTTGATGCAATTGTTTTAATTGCTGGTGACAGTGATTTTGTGCCTGCAGCAAAACTTGCGCGAAGAGAGGGTATAGATTTCGTACTAGATCCGCTTGGAGCTCATATCAAGGATAATTTGTCACTTCATATCGATGGGTTGAGAACCAAAGATTCTGCTTATGCAAGTTCCTTTGGTATTTCTGAAGTATCTGTACGAGTGAGGGAGTAGGGGGGGGAGAGGAGAATTAGCAAGATCTCCTGAAGAGTAGGTAAAGGGATTTTATCAATATGTGATGGAGCTCTGTTATGTTTCACGTGAAACATAACAGAGCTCCTGTTGGCAAAAGAATATGCAAACATCAGCCAGTATTTTGCAAGCCTGCAGAAACGCCGCTTACAGTGCACATCACAAGGTAGATATAGTTCTCAATCATGCCTTGGCTGAGTTCTTCGTTATCTACGCGGCGGCGCAGAGTCTTCAAAGCGCGCACTTGAGCGATAGAAAGCGCATCCACATATGGCGAGCGCAGACGAACGACCATTCCTAGCGTGCGTGAATGCTGAAGTGGCCAGTCCTCATCCTTGATAGCAAGCACCCATTTGCGAGTCAGTGCCATCTCGTCGAGTATCTTAGCGTTGAGATCCTCACGGTCCCCCATGCTTAAGTACATGCGTGCGATACGCTCGTCCGTCTTCGCGATGGACATCTCGATGTTATCGATAAACGTACTAAACAATGGCCATGTCTTATACGCATCGCGCAGAGTGTCTAAATCGCCAAACTTTTCACATGCGGTACCAAGACCATACCATGCTGCGAGATTGATACGTGCCTGAGACCATGAGAAGACCCACGGGATAGTACGCAAATCATCCAGCGACTTTGCTCCAAGACCGCGCTTTGCCGGACGGGACCCGATAGGGAGCAAACCGACCTCAGTTAGTGGTGTCACTATGGAGAACCACGGGGCGAAATCTTCAGACTCAAGTAAATCCAAGAACCGCTCATGAGAAGCTTCATCCAATGCTTGGGACATATCTGCAAACTTCTCAGTCATCTCTGTGTTGATTTTCTCAACGGACGGCGCAGACTGAAGCAAAGTCGCAGCAGCCACAGATTCCACGTGGCGAGTGGCCAACACTGGATTTCCATAGCGTGCAAAGATGACTTCACCTTGCTCAGTGAGCTTGAATCGGCAATTTACAGAACCAACAGGTTGTGCCAAGACTGCGCGGTTTGCAGGACCACCACCGCGACCTACAGCCCCACCGCGACCGTGGAAGAGCGTGAGGTCAATCTCATGCTTCTTTGCCCACTGAGCTATACGCTCTTGAGCGCGGTGCAAAGCAAGAGTTGCAGAAGTTGGTCCAGCATCCTTCGATGAGTCGGAGTAGCCGAGCATGACTTCCATCTTGCGACCGGTTTCCTTGAGCCGCTTTTGAACTTCAGGAATCTTGATGATGTCTTCGAGAACATCGACAGAATTCTCCAAATCTTCCAACTGCTCAAAGAGTGGAATAACGTCCAAAACTGGGGCGTCGGCAGGATTTGCAAATGCCATGCGATTGAGCTCGTAGACGTCGCGGACATTCTGAGCAGATTTAGAGAAGGAAATGATGTAACGACCTGCAGCCTTGCGGCCATGACGACGTTGGATAGCTCCGACAGCGCGGAACGTATCGAGAACTTCATGTGTCATAGGCTGGAGTTCGCCGCGCTCGCCATGCAAACCATGTTCGCGGATGTCTTCCAATGCGCGCGCATGGACGACGGAGTGCTGGCGGAATTCCATCTCTACCATGTGGAAACCGAAGGTTTCGACCTGCCAAATAAGCTTTTGAATGTCGCCATACGCAGTGCGCTTTGCCCCGGCCTCTGCCAGTGAGTTCTGAACGACATGCAAATCCGCAAGGAAATCATCCGCGCTGTGATACATCAAGTCATAGTCGCGCTCAACGGTTGCTGCCAGTCTGTCAGCCATGACAAGCATAGCTGCGCGGTGAGGTTCCTGCGAGGAAATCACGGCTGCGCGACCTGTGAGAGTTTCGCTCATTTCTTTCTGGCGGCTCCAGAGTGCTAGCATTTCCGCGTTCGCTGGCGTGGTCTTTGCCTCCAATGTCATGCGCGTGCCGACTTCTCGTGTAGCGTGCTCCAGCTTTGTGACCATATGGTCGTAGAACTTGCGTGCGACAGTACGAGAGACTTTAGCTGTGACGTTTGGATTTCCATCACGATCAGAGCCTACCCAACTTCCAGGGTGGAAGAACGCTGGGCACACCGGTTGAACCGTGCCTGCCTTAGCCCCAAGAATCCAGTCGTCAAAGCGACGATACACAGATGGAATCATGTCGAAAAGTGTAGTGTCAAACACATCTATAACGGTGTTTGCTTCCTCTACAGGTGTTGGCTTCTTGAGACCAATCGGCGATGTGCGGAAGAGCGAATCAACTTCTGCGAACATCTGACGATCGAGTTCTGCACGTGCTGAACCGCCAGTTAGTTCACGCTCTTCCAAGAGGACGGCGATACGGCGAATCTTCCCCTCGACTGCCTTGCGGCGAGCTTCTGTAGGGTGAGCGGTAAATACTGGATGGAATTCTAGCTTGTCCAAAAGTTCATTTGCGCCCGCCAGCCCGACCTCATCGATAAGCTGCTTGTATGCCACTGTTAATTCATTGACAGGGTCGGTAGCAGAGTGAATGTCGACCTTTTCTTCGCGCTTTTGAAGCACGGAGACGCGGTAATTTTCCTCACAAAGATTTGCCAAATGGAAGTACGTTGTAAACGCACGCGAGAGCATAGTCGCATCTGGCAATGACGACTCGTTGAGCAGGCGGTCTGCCTCTTCAAGTCCCTTTGCAGCGATAGCACGCTCATCTGCGCCATCTTCATTTTCAATGTTACTTGCCACGATAACGTCATCGCGTAGCTCGTCGAACTGAGCTAACAAGTCGGTACTATACTCACCAATTACCTGACGCAATACATCCAAACACGTATCAAGATCGTGCTGGAGGCGTTCTGGCAGATTTCGTTCTGTCATAGAAATCTCCATCCCACCCTCATGGTTGCTCGGTCTTTTAGCCTTCTGAGGCTCCTCCTCAGTTATGATGAGCTAAACGTTGCAAGCCCAAAGCCAATCGGGTACTGATTTAATCTGACAATTTTCAGTCTACGCTTGAACGAGGTCTGTGTGTGGCTTTTCTCCTAGGTTTGTTTCACAATGTGGTGAATGTTATGGATGCATGTGTGTAATGTTTCTGCTTTATGAGTTGTGCCGCAAGAAACAAGAATCGAGCAAAGTATAAATATAAATGGGTAACGTGCATAAGATAAGTTGCTAATGCCTCTCTTCCTTTCTGATTTGACCGCTGAGCGTTCTGTCAAGGCTGCGCGAAAACATAGAGAGCGTGAGTGAAAGTGTGAGCGGTATAGAGAGTACGACAATGGCAGCATCGGTATCAACGACATCATTATCACGAGTAAATGAGCAAACGAAGCCAAATACTGTGGCGGCACATCATCGCCATTCCATTCCGCTGGATATGGACGATATCAAGGCGGACATGGACAAGCCTATCGTCGATGCAGGCTTGGCAGCTAAAGCAAGTGTAATTGTGCGTACCGGATACTTAGACCTTGCGGCAGGTACGGGTAGCTATCGAGTTAAAGAGATAATGAACCGTATCGGTTATGCGCTGGGTGTATATGTTCGCGCTGAAGTTAACCTTACGTCTATTGAAGCCTCTTGCTCTGATGGTAAAGAGCGCGTCACTGAGGTGGTAGATTTACCATCAGTTGGAGTGAATACCGAGCGTATATGGCAAATGGAGCATTTCGCAGACTGGCTCACGGTGTCTCTGGGGCATGAGGGCGTTTATCACACAGAGGCATCTCTTACTCAAGCTGATGTAGCTGACTATGGTTTTGATGATCGTTCGTCTGCTCAGGCTAGCCAGGCTCGTCACTCTCGTAGCGGTGGGCGCGATATCACGGTCCGTGAGGTGCATACCCGGTTGGATGCGATTGAGAGACGAAAGCATTTGTATGGTCCGCTTATGCATGCGCTGGGAGCTGCTGTGGCGTGTGCTTCCTTCGTGTTTCTCCTCGGTGGTGCCCCGTATGACATGATTGGCGCGTTCGTAGGTGCGGGACTAGGGCAGTATGTTCGTTCGCGTCTGAACGGTAAGCGTCTCAATCAGTTCGCAGGTGTGGGAGTAGGGGTGATTGTCGCGGCTCTAACGACGATTGCTACTTTGCGCATTATTGGTCTTATCGACCCGGCAGCGCTTGGGCATGATACTGCATATATTGGCGCTATTCTCTTTATCGTGCCGGGATTCCCGCTCATTACCGGTGGGCTTGATTTGGCAAAGCTCGACTTTCCCTCGGGTATCCAGCGTATTACATACTTCTTGTGCATTGTCGGCGTAGGAACGCTTGCGGCGTGGTTGGTGGCTACCGGAGTGGGGCTTAGCCCAAGTGGGTTTGTAACTCCTCATATCGTGTGGTGGCTCAACATTCCTCTTCTGTTTATTTTCGCAATTGGTGGTGTATGGGGTTTCTCTGTACTCTTTAACTCACCTACAAAAATGGCACTCGTCGCAGCTTTCATTGGTGCTATAGCAGATACGTGCCGTCTCGTCTTGACAAATTATTTCCACGTCTCCTTAGAGCTTGGCGCTTTTATCGGCGCTCTTATCGCGGGACTTCTTGCATCACTGTGGCGCATATCGGTGCGGCGAGGATATTTACCTGCCTCGCTAGGATTTCCTCGCATTTCGCTGACGGTTCCAGCGATTGTCATCATGGTGCCGGGATTGTATATGTATCGCGCTGTGTATGAGTTGGGCAACCTCCAGACAGTTAATGCTTTAGACTGGATTTTCAGGGCGATGCTTGCCATAGTAGGCTTGCCTATCGGTCTTGCACTCGCGCGCATTCTTACGGATAAGTCGTGGCGATTCGATGTGTAAGTGAAGCAAGGCACTTCTATGGAAGTAGTATTTGCTCTAAAGAATAGACTTAATTGCTTGCGCGAAGAGTGGTACTCGAGACTTTTCTAACACGAAAATGAATTCATCTATAGTTTTAGGAAATTCTTTGTACTCAGACAGAGCTGTAAGGCATAAGGTGGTCATGTCATTAGCATGAGCTTCGAACATTTCCACAAGAAAATCATCTGGATGATAAACGTGTACTTTACAGTCAGGGTATTCATGAGTAGGGAAATCTTTGAGGTTAAATGTAATGAGATTCCTTTCTGGAGTAGAGAGCACCGCTGCCATGACGTGTTTATCCTCGATAGAACTGTGAACTAGAGGGATAGACGTTTCGTAATTTTCAATGAGTGCATCAGGAAAGCTAAGACTCATTTGCCTTATACGGTAGTTGATATGGGTAGGAGTCATTGCTTTCGTAAGATTTTTAGCTAGCTCGTCGAGTACCTTCTGTGACCAACGAGGTGTAACGATTCCATTGTCTGCTAGCCGCAGGATGATATCAGTCAGAGTTTCGCTATAGAGCACGCATGTGTCAAGAAAAATATGTTTAGTCACGACTATGGTCACTTAATGAGTGGGTTGTCTAGTGTCCAGCGCGGATCCTCTGTCTGAGCAATCTCGCGCATTCTTTGAAGGAATTCCTCGTGACGTTTTAAACGCAAATCGCGGATAGCCTCCGCTGTCACACGACGATGTGTGCCGACCTTAATGGCTGGAAGTTCCCCGGAGTCGATCATTTTCACGACGGTTGGTCGACTCAAGCTGAGCAGATCTGCCACTTGCTGTGTGGTAAAGAGCGAGGTTGGAGACTCGACAGTTACCTGCTCTTTACGAGAAATATGCTGCAGCATGTCGAGTATGGTAACTGCGAGCTTTTGAGGAATTTCAACAGTCTTATCTTTGTTGAGAGTCAGGCTTACTCGCATCTCGCGCCTTTCTACCTCTGCAAGAATCTGTTCGTCCACAAATGCTTGTGTAAGTTTTTCTAATGTGCTGTCTTTAAAGTCTTCTGGCTTCAGGGTGACTGCCATTGGTCTTTCTAGTACTGCCGTGCTCATTTTTGCTCCAATCGAAATAAACGAAACTTGTAGTGAATAGTATAGACGAAATAAACGAAATTGAAGATATTGAATATCTTTCAAAAAACTGCAATATTGTGAAAGAGAAATTGACACCTTCGTGCATAATGAGACTATGACTGATTCCATTACTGCAAAGCCCTCCCAGAGGGAGGATATTAAAGGCTTAGTAAATCTTGATTACTTCGGCGATGATACCCCGCGCATTACGGAAACTATTATGGATACGCAACCTCCGTACGCGCTTGACCACCCTATGATGCGTCGTCATCGACCTGAAGTTTTGGCACCTGCAGGCAATCTCCAGACGGTTAAACTTGCGATTGATTACGGTGCAGATGCTGTATATTGTGCAGGAAAAATGTTTGGCATGCGCACTGCACCAAAGAATCTCTCGCATGAAGAACTTGAAGAAGCGGTTCGCTACGCGCATGCGCGTAACGCACGTATTTTTATCACGTGCAATGTACTCCCCACAAACCCTGAAATCACAGGAATTGAGCAGTATATCGGTGAGCTTGCTGAAATCGGCGTGGATGCTGTAATAGTCTCCGATATCGGTGTGATGATGATGGCACACCGTATTGCTCCACATTTAGAGATTCATATCTCTACTCAGGCAGGCGTTGTCAATTATCTTGCAGCAAATGCGTTGTATGAACTTGGTGCAAAGCGCGTGGTGTTAGCTCGCGAGTTAAGTCTTGAAGCTGTGCGAGACATTCGTAAAAATACGCCTCGCGACCTTGATATCGAGTGCTTTGTGCATGGTTCCATGTGTATGGCATTCTCAGGTCGTTGTCTAATCTCTCAGAACATGACCGGTCGTGATGCAAATCATGGTGATTGTGCACAGTCATGCCGTTGGAAGTGGAGCGTGGTAGAGGAACGACGACCAAACGAGTTCTACCCAATCGAGCAGACGGAGCATGGGGCGTATCTGTTCAATTCGCAGGATATGAACATGCTTGAGCACATTGATGATCTCATTGATGCGGGGGCCACTTCTCTCAAGATTGAGGGACGTGCAAAGTCGGCTCTCTACTCGGCTGTCGTAACGAATGCCTATAAGATGGCGACAAATATGTATGTGGAGAAGCGCGAAGCGGGAGATTTCAGCCATCTTGAGCTTCCGCAGTGGCTGAAAGATGAGCCGTACAAAGTGGTTCACCGCCCGTACTGCACGGCGTTCTACTATGAGAAGAAAGCTGGACAAGAGACAGAAAAGGGCGGCTATATCAACGATTGGCAGATGGTAGGTGATGTCATCTCTTGGAATGATGGTCGCGTTACTTTCAAAGCGAAGAACAAGATTATCCCAGGCAAGCCAATAGAATTCGTGCGTCCAGGTCAAGAGCCTTATGTGCTCATGGTGGAAGATGACATTTGGGATGAGAATGGCAAAAAGGTAGAAGCTGCAAATCACCCTACGCACATCTTCTCCTTGCCGTGTCCTGAAGAAATGGCTCCGGCAACGCCTATGCGTGCGAAGAAACTTGCTCCAAAGAAACCTATTAGGCAGTTCCGCAAAGAGGATTTACTCACGATGGCTAGTACTGATGAGGATGTCAGAGCTGCCCTTGACGACATGCCTCAGGATGATACTTCACAGGCTGATTTTCAGCATGAAGTAGATCAGGCGGCGCTGGTCTAAAGATTATTCGTTTCTTGTACGCAGGAGGGGCTCCGGTGATTCATCGCCAGAATCCCTCCTGACAGTAGAAATAGAGAATACTCATTTAGAGCACCCCGTTAAATACTTCTGTGGAGGCTGGATGTGTCCAAATCCCGTCACGGAGCATAGATGCTGGAGCGTGCAGGCGCATTGCAAGAGCCACAGTGTTGATAAGTTCCTGAGAATCCACACAGTACAACACCGCACCAAGGATTTCGTCAGTGTCTGCATCAAGAATGAACTTTGCCATGCCTTCAGGACTGCCTATAATCTTTGGACGCGGCATGACAGCAATATCAGCTATATCTGCTTTCTTCACCACAATATTGCGACCAGCTGCGCGCGCCTCATCTTCGGTCATACCGACACTTGACAACGGAGGACGGACGAAAGAAGCTGTCGGCACAGCCACGCGGTCAGAGCGCACACGTGTGCCATTGCCAATGATGTCATCCAGTACGATGCGATGATCGTCAAATGAAATGTAGGTAAACTGTGGCCCGCCATTGACATCACCTACGGCATACACGCCTTCAACGTTGGTGCGTAAATGATCGTCAACGACGATACTGCCACGACTATCCACTTCTATTCCTGCGGCATCAAGATTGAGGTTGGCAGTGGCAGCTGTGCGACCCGTTGCGAGAAGCACTGCGTCACTGGTAAATGCATCTGCAGATGTATACACAGTCAGCTGACCGTTGTCGGCTTGAGAAATTTTCTCTACTCGTGCACGAGAAATAATCTCAATACCTTGAGCGGTCATGGTGTCATACAATTTATCGGCAACGTCACGGTCGAGTCGAGAAAGGAACACGTCAGACGAGTCGAGAATGGTGACATGAGAACCAAAATCATTCATCATCGTAGCAAACTCGAGACCGATGAAGCCTCCTCCGATGATGGTAAGAGACTGAGGAAATGGTTGCGCGTGCTGGATACTTGTCGATGTGTAAACGTGAGGAAGGTCAGTGCCAGGAATATCTGGGATTCGAGTCACTGCGCCGGTGTTGATGATAATGATAGGCGCACTGACTGTTATAGACTCGGCTGCAGATTCATCTATAGAATCGTGAGTAGAGCGAGAAGAATCGTCAGCGTTAGACGGTTCAATGACAACGCTGTGAGGACCGCTAAAGCGTGCTTTACCGTCGATGAGAAGGACTTTACCCTCAAGCATAGAGTGATTTTTCGCTCGCATTTTCTCGATTAATGCATTACGATGAGCCACGGATTTTTCGAAATAATCGGCATCTGTGCTGCTTGAATCAACGTGACGAGAAGCACTAGTAATGAGTGCTTTCGTCGGTACGCAACCGATGTTGATGCATGTGCCGCCATACATAGTGGCATATTGTTCCACGAGGCCGACTTTACGAGTGGCGCTGAGCTTTGCGGCAAGAGTCTTTCCGGCTTTGCCCCATCCGATGACGAGGACATCAAGGGCGATATGAGTAGTCATATGCATAATCGTACAGAAACTGCGAGTGTGTGAAGAGCATTATGCTTATGACAAACATCGTCGAAATTTATGCCTGAGATTTGCGCTATTTATAGGTGAAACGAGATAGTAGCACGGAGGGCGACAGCCCCCTTTACGAAACCAAGCAAAGAAAAACCAAAGAGCGATGCCTTCCAAAAGAAGGACGTCGCTCTTCAAGCTCCCAGGCTACTTGATGCAGCTAAATGTGTGGCTAGAGTTGCTAGTCTTGCGTCTTAGGTGCTTTAGGATGTGGCTTTATACCAGGAATTGGCATTTTAGGGAACGGCTTGTGCACTGGAGCCTTTGTGGCAGGCTTTTGCTCTTCAGCACGTTTCGCTGCCTCTGCAGCCCATGCGGCGTAGTCGTCCAAGTCCTGCGGAGTTGACTCTTGCGCCACAGTATCTACTGCTATGTCGCTGTCTGCGATATTCTCGTCCACCTCAACTGTTTCAGTCATTACTTCTTCGTCATCATGATGACGAAGTTCTTTTTCGAGTTCGTCGTAATCTGTATCAGTTGTCAGATATTTGAGCTTACGGGCAATCTTTGTCTGTTTTGCCTTCTGGCGTCCGCGGCCCATCTGACCCCCTTAGCATGCTCAATATGCGCATAAAAAGCGCGGTTCATCTAAATCATCTCTCATAGGTTACCACTACCCCTTAATGTCGGTTAAAACATTTAGACTAAAAACATCAAAATATGGCTAAGAACTGAATAAAATCGCTATTTTCGGCTGATTTTATCAGAAAAGTTTTCACACGAATGGCGACTGGAGTGATGATGAGTGACGAGCAGCAGGTAAATCAGCAGATGACAGCAGCGGGCAATGAGATGAGCGCAAGTTTCCTCGCTGCAAAAGAGCGTTCTGAGAAAACCGCTGCTAAGCTTGCAGTGCATCCAGAGAAGTTCACGATGCTTACGGGTGATCGACCTACGGGACGTCTGCATTTAGGCCACTATTTTGGTTCCATCAAGGAACGTGTGCGTCTTCAAAATGAAGGTGTGAATACAAATATCATCATCGCAGACTATCAGGTCATTACAGATCGCGACACTACTGCAAATATTCAGGATAATGTCTTGAACCTTGTCCTCGACTATATGGCTGCTGGTATAGACCCATCAAAGACTATGATTTTCACGCACTCAGCTGTAGCTGCTGAAAATCAGCTTATGCTTCCATTCCTCTCTCTTGTCACTGAGGCTGAGCTTCACCGCAATCCAACGGTAAAGGCTGAAATGGAAGCTTCCGGTCATGCCTTGACCGGGCTCCTTTTGACATATCCTGTGCATCAAGCGTGTGACATCCTCTTCTGTAAGGCAAACGTTGTGCCAATTGGTAAGGATAACCTTCCACACGTGGAAATTACCCGCACTATCGCCCGTCGCTTCAATGAACGCTATGCGAAGAAGAATCCTGTGTTCCCTCAGCCAGCAGCAATCTTGTCTGAAGCTCCTGAAATTCCTGGTCTTGACGGTCGTAAGATGAGCAAATCCTACGGCAACTCCATCATGCTTGGGGCAACTGCTGAGGAGACTGCAAAACTTATTAAGAAGAGTCCGACCGATTCTGAACGTACCATTACTTTTGATCCTGTAAATCGTCCACAAGTATCTGCATTGCTTACTACGGCAGGTCTCACCTCTGGTCGTGAGCCACAAGACATTGCGGCAGAAATCGGTGCGGCGGGGGCAGGAGCCCTGAAAGCATACGTTATTGAATCTGTAAATAGCTTCTTGGCAGAGCATCGTGAACGCCGTGCAGAACTCGCAAAAGATATGGACTATGTGCGTGATGTACTCCATGACGGGAATAAGCGTGCAAATGAGATTGCAAACCAAACCCTTGATGAAGTGCGTGAGGCTATGGGTATGGTGTATTAGGCGAGTGTGTTTTGCTGTACTTGTGTAGTGCGTTGTGGTGATGGAGTAAGGGGAAGCGGAGTTTATGGAAAGTGTGCAAGGGGAAAAGCGAATCCGTAGAAGGTATATTCGTGTAGTTTTAGTCTGTGTAGCAGTTATTTCTCTTGTCGTGTTTACTCTACACTCATGCGGTATCGTGAGTTTCGGCTCCCCAGTTCCAGAGTCGGCTCAACGCATTATGGCAATGAATATAGTTAGAGGCTACAAGGTAAATTCAATCGAATTTACTGAAAGTAGTTGCGTTGGACCTGAAATGTATACAATTAACTTCAAGTTAAATGATAATGATAAGTATAGGGGCGTTTTGAGCTATTCTAAAGCAATGACTCTTAACCCCAAAGAATCAGCTGCACTTGGACCTATTGAGGATTTTGCATCTCTTAAACGAGTAGTCCCATTAACTGGAAAAATAGATATGAGTCACGTAAAGGTAAAATACTTATGGAGTATGGAACAATGAGTTTTACTCCACAACAACTGAATGCATTAGCTGGTGATGTTTATAGTCTTAAGGATGGCAGATACGCAAGTTTAACGAAAAGCTATCCTCTTAATGACAAGAATCAGCGTTTGGGATATTTTCATACACTTGACTATTGCAGTAACTCATCTAATGGTTTTCAGGCTATGGCTGTGGCTCCTTTAGGAGAAAATCCTCCTAAGCATGTTGCTGTTGTCTATGCAGGAACGTATCCGCTTGACATGGCAGATATTCATACAGATATGCAGCTTATTATTTCAGGTGATTCAAGTGAGTTAAAGCGTTTTTGCTATGACTCAGCAAACCCTAAAACGGGTGTAGCTACTACGGGGAATCCGGCTCCAGAGATAGGTATAGAGGAGTATCCGAATCAGCTAGACCAAGCACGTACTTTTGCTCAGAAAATTCTTAAGAAGTACCCGCATGCTAGTTATCAGTTCACGGGGCATTCCTTAGGTGGGTTTTTAGCTATTAACGTTGGTGCGGAGAATCATAAGCCTTCTGTTGGTTGGAATGCTCCCGCTCCGGGTCGTGTTATGAGTGAGAGTATTAAACGGTGGATTAAATCGCATTCAAAGGATTATCAAAATTATCGAACGAATAACGACATAATTGGTAATTTTGATGCCTTTAATTCTTCGTATGATTTAGGTATTACTCACTGGAGCGGTAACGCTCGAAAATCACCTTCGTTTCTTAAAAATCATGGTCTTGACCAATATGATTTTGATAATGAGGGGTATGTTAGAGAGCTTGGAAGTCTTTATGATAAAGCATTTGCTAACTTGAGTGTATTGCGTTCGTATCTGTCTGATGCTGATAGCCAAAAGCGTGGTTCACGTGTAGGGAAACTTTCTGACACGGACGGGTTGGTTTTTGATAGCGTTCAATCAGAAGCTGTAGCGACGAATCTGTGTCATATTAGCGAGTCTTCCAGTGAAGAAATTAATACGCTAACTCAGAAGCTTTCTCGCGATCTTGAAGAGCTGTATAGAAATGCATATCGGTATCCGCCTCGGTTTTTGAAGAGTCTTTCGAGTGACGAAATCTATGATTTGTTAGCCGCTGTCGGCGTGACACACCATTCTATGGTGGACATAGTAGGGACAGAGGCTGCGGAAAATTTGCGTACTGTTCGAGACGTTAATAGTGCAATGGAGAAATTGCATCATGATGTGAAAGTGGCTGCGGAAAAATTATTGCAAAAAGATGTCGAACTTGCTCGGTTGCTTACACCCGCAATGGCACTTACTAGTAATGATACAAAATGACAAAATTGGCGGTTAAAAGGAATGAAATATGAGTGAAATTACTGTACGACGCAGACAGATTGAAAATCAGTTGGATCTTCTTTGTGATGATTTTCATCGTGCGAACCGTGGCTTAGATGATTTCAGTGAAGAAGCTCGTTCTTATCTTCGCAATTTGGATCCTAGGATTGAAATACCATACTTTTCTTTGTTTGCGGAAATTGAATCTGTACGAGATGAAATGACTTCTTACTTCAAACAAGCACAGTATCGTTTGCAGGACGAAATTGATGAGCTAGATGATTAGCTCGCGTGGAAGGTGAGTATGACGAATAAGAGAGAAAATGCGTATACAGGAGATTATACGTCTCAAAATCATTTTGATGATTACAGTTTGGCAAAGCAGAGCGAACGTCAAGCTGCTCTGGGCTTTGTGAATAATCACTACGCACAGATTCTTATCCAACAGCGGGATCTTCTTATCGCCGATTACAGGGCTGCTGTTGTTTCAGCCTTGCGTGCTGAGAGAGAAAGACTTCAAGCAGTTTCAAATCTTTTTGATGAAACGTGGAAAGGTGAAGCTGAAAAATCTGTGAAGAAAAAGGTCAAGGAGCAAGTTGCTACTCTCGATAAGGCTATTTCGAGATTATAATGTGTTGTCAACGTACATCTTCAAAGGTGAAGGAGAAAAATGAAGAATTTTATGAGGCTTCGGGCATGATTGTGGGTAACAGTCCTCTGCCAAACTACTAAAACTGAATATTGTAAAAGTCATTCCGGCTCCTGTAAAGTATCAGCGACCAAACATCAACGATAAAGGAGAAAACCGGAGTGGCTTCTGCTGATACTTTATTGAAGAAGATGTTTAATGTCAATGGCATGGTTGCTGAATCCCACCGATTCTACGATGACGCCAATGGTGTAAAACACCTCCGGGTGCTGCCCGCCCCAACGCGTGGCACCTGAATGACTGCCCCTTCTGCCACCGCAGACTGCCCGGTTACGATACTGCAGCCAAGCACCCCAAGGTCTGGCGAGCAGTGGACTTCGGCGGCATCCTGGTGGAGATCGAGTACAGCACCCATCGGGTGAGATGCCCGGAACACGGTATCGTAACTGCTGATGTACCCTGGGCGTATCCCGGCAGCAGTTTCACCAAGGACTTCGATCTGGCCGTTGCTTGGCTGGCGAAGTATCTCCCCAGGAGCGCGGTATCCAACTACATGCGCATCGACTGGGAGACTGTCGGTAACTGTATTTCACGCAGCCTGCACGATCTTGAACCGGAACGTTCCCGCAGGCTTAACGGGCTTGTCAACATCGGCATTGATGAGACCAGCTACCGCAAGGGTCATAAGTACATCACGCTCATCGTGAATCACGACACCAACGAGGTCGTATGGGTCGCACATGGTCATGGTAAGAGCGTTCTGGAACAGTTCTACAAGGGGCTAACACCGGAACAGCTCAGCAGTATCAAGGTAGTCACCGGTGATGGAGCTAGGTGGATCACTGACTGTGTCAATGAATTCACTCCTGACTGTGAACGCTGCGTAGATCCCTTCCACGTCGTCGAGTGGGCAATGGATGCACTCGATGAAGTCCGCAAAGAGCGCTGGCATAAAGCCTACGAGGAAGCCAGCAAACTCGCTAAGGAGAATCCGCAGAAGCGTGGCCGTCCGAAGTCTGCTGACAGAGTCGCTGCTGCTATTAAGGCTGCCTGTGACAAAGCATCAGAGATCAAGGACTCTACGTATTCCCTGGGCAAGGCGCCTGAGCATCTAACCAATCGACAGCAGGTTCGCCTGGATCTGATTCAGGCGAAGGATCTGCAGCTGTTGCGTGCCTATAGTCTGAAGGAATCCCTGCGTCTTCTGTTAAAGATTCAGGACGTTAATCAGGCTGAGAAGGAGCTGAAGCACTGGCTCTTCTGGACCAGTCACAGCAGGATACCAGCGTTCAAAGAGTTATACAAGAAGATCAAGCGGCATAAGGAACATATCCTTAACACGATCCGTTTTGGACTCAGCAATGCCAGGATTGAAGCAACCAACAATAAGATCAAGCTGATCATCCGTAAGGCTTATGGCTTCCGGAACATACAGAACATGATGGATATGGTCTATCTGGTATGTTCCAACGTGCGGATACCACTTCCCAACAGAAACCTACCATCCGCAGAGTAGCTTGTTCCCAGCATTTACAGGCATTTCTGACCCACAATCATGCCCGAAGAGTCTTCTTTAAGCTGCTTTTCTGAATTTATACACTTGTGTCAGTTATAGTGAACAAAGTTCTGATGTTGATTCCAGCTACTTACCGATATTCACGCCGACGGTGAGTGGATATTTCTTTCAAGCTTTTTGCTGAACCAAATCTTGCGAAGTGCGCTCATAAGCGGCCAGCCTACCGCTCAGATGATCACCCAAGCAGATACGAAGATGTACTCCCAGATATCGTTGTGAGAGAGTGCACCTGTTTGCTCAAGATAGCCAAAGATCGTAGCTATGATGACAGCAATAGTTATAAAAATTGCCCAGGTAATTTTGCGGAATAAAATGTTTTCATCTTTGCGATGCTGAATTTGAAGGCTACGTTCCTGGTCAAGCTGTTCAATTTTATTTGCTTTTGGATCTTCAGAAACATCGTCGAAGAGTGAACTTACGGATACTCCGAAACTGTCTGCCGTGAGACGGAGCGTTTCAAGACTCATAGACTCTCCAGCTTCAAGACGCTGAATAGTCCTTACCGTTAAGCCAGCGAGGTCGGAAAGGGTGCTGCTGCGTCCAGCCACGGCTTTCGCACAGCTGCTTAATTTTTGTAGTATTCATGTTCGTCACGGCACGTTTCTCGCTCTTTCTGTGGCCGCGGCAGACACACGACATTTCCTGACGGACACATGACGCCTCCTGTGATACCCACCGAAGAGCTTAGTCAATAGGCAATGGAAGTAAATGGCTTAGGTCATCGCGCTCGCCGACGGCACTGATGTGCCCAGCCTCTTTTTCTTGATGCCAACTTGTGATGCCACATGCCATGCGCAGCCATACATCAGGGTCGAGTTCGATGACATCAGGTGGAGTGAGATTGTGCGGGTCAGACTTGGGACCTTCTAAAATCTTGACTGCGGCAAATGGAGCTATGCGAACTTCTACGCCAGGACCGGGCGCTCGAAGTTGAAGCATATAAAGTGAGTATCGCACTGCCATAGCCATATCTCGCCGAGAAAGCCGAGGGGAGATAGCTAGCAGGTCGTCCGCGCTAGCGACATCATTTGCTTGAACTCGTGCTAACTGCGCCCACTGTCGTAGAGCTGTTTCTCCGGCAAGAATATCGTGTGGTTTGATAACAGGCATGGTTTCATTGTACAAGAGCACGTTGCATATAAAGCTCAACACCTGACTCATTTGACATATTTTGGTAAAGCGTTTTACCATAGTTAAGAATTAATGTTTGAGGCAGTTGGGAGAGAGTCTCCAGGCGGCTGATAACAACGGCAGAGTCGAAAATTATTTTCGAAATCTTCGAGGAAGAAGAATAATTATGAAAAAGATGATTCTTGACCTTGACACTGGTGTAGATGATGCTCTTGCTATCTCCTACGCATTAGGTAGTCCTGAGGTAGAGCTTATCGGTATCACAGGTACATATGGAAATGTGCTTGTAGAGCAGGGCGTGCGCAACGCGCTCGCTATCACAGACTTGCTCGGTACGCCGGTGCCAGTATACAAGGGCTTAAGCCACTCAAGCACGACTGACTCATTTAAAGTATTAGAGATTTCTGAGTTTATCCATGGAAAGAACGGCATTGGCGATGCAGAAATTCCAGACTCCTCTCGATCTGTCGAGACACAGTCTGCCGTAGACTTCATCATTGATGCAGTAAAGACTTATGGCAAAGACTTGGTTTACGTGCCAACCGGTCCTTTGACGAATCTTGCTGCTGCTTTGAAGAAGGCTCCAGAAATCAAGGATGAAATCGGTCAAGTAGTTCTCATGGGTGGTGCTTTGACTGTACAGGGAAATGTCAGCGCATGGAGTGAAGCGAATATCTCTCAGGACCCTGATGCTGCAGATTACGTCTTCCGCTCTGGCATTCCAGCGACCATGATTGGTCTTGATGTCACACTGCAAACCTTGCTGACGTACAAACACACACAAACATGGCGTGATCTGAACACTCCAGCGGGTACGTTCCTTGCTGATATGACAGACTACTACATCAAGGCGTATGAAACGACTTCTCCACATTTGGGTGGCTGTGGTCTGCATGATCCGCTCGCAGTAGGCGTGGCAGTAGACCCAACCCTCGTCACGACACTTGATATCAACATGCAAGTGGACACCGAGGGGGCTACGCGCGGTCGTACTATTGGAGACAATACCCGTTTGAATGACCCTGTAAAGACCATGAAGGTGGCAGTTGGCGTGGACGTAGACCGTTTCCTTGATGAATTTATGGGCCGCATCACTCGCCTGGCTAAGGAGGTATAACAACCATGGCTGAGAATACACAGACTGTAGAAGTGCAGGCTGCGGATGTACAAACCGCAGACGGTGGCGTAGATGAAAAAACGAATGCTATGGCAGTTCGTGCGCTTATTCCGCTGCTTATCACGTTTATTTTAGGTACGCTGTGCTTGCAGGGATTTAACCTTGTATTCACACAAGTAGGTAAAGATGTCGGCGCTGAAGCTCAGGCTCCGTTGATTACTGCTTTGCCGAGTATCGTGCTTGGTATCGTGTGCTTTATCTACGGATCTTTGGGAGATTTCGTTTCCCTGAAGAAACTTGTCACTATTGGCTTAGTAACCTTGCTCATCGGCTCTGTCTTTGGCTTTGTGGCAAACTTCATGTTCACGCCAAACCTGTGGACCGTCATCGCTGCTCGTATACTTCAGACAGCGGGTGAGCAGGTAGCGGGTTCGGCATACCTTGTTATTGCTACAAAGTACTTGAAGCCGTCGTTGAAGGTTGTCTTCTTCGGACTGTTTACTGCAGGATATCAGCTTTCTGCATCCATCGGTGTCTTCGCGGCAGGTATGCTCAGCGCTATTAGCTGGCAGTATCTCTTCCTCATTCCTTCTGTCACCATCCTCTTCCTCCCATTGCTTCTCAAGAATCTTCCGGACAAGAATGGTAGCGGTGACAAGGTCGACGGTTGGGGCTTTGCTATCTTCGGCTTGGCTACTGCGTTCTTGACTCTGTTCTTCACTTATACCTCGGAGAGCTGGGCATGGATTATGATTGTGGCTGCGGTGGTGCTGTATGTGGCATTTGCTGTCTATATCAATCGCGCACAGAATCCATTTGTTACGCCAACGTTCTTCAAGAATACTCGCTGGATTATGGGTATCATGCTCATCATCTTGTTCTATTTCGTGAATTACTGCATTTCCCCTATCTTCAACGCAATTGGTGGCTCTATTTACAAGATGAGTACGTCTGAAGTGTCCATGTACATCGTATGGGCATTCGTCGTGGCTGCTGTCGTCGGTACTACTTCTGGTGCCATTGTCGACAAGATTGGCCGTACTCCTGCCATCGTTACCGCAGCAATCTTGATGATTGTCGGCTTTGTTGGTGCTGCCTTTGCCATCAACGCAGGCTTCGTTGTGCTTACTATTTTTGCTGCATTGTACTACGCTGGTTGCGGTTTGATGTACTCTCCAGTGGTTTCCACTGTGCTTGACACACTTCCAGCTGATGAGTCTGGTCGCGGTGTGGGCATGAACGATTTGATGATGAACGTCACTGCTTCCATCGGTATCTCTATCATCGGTGGTCTTATCGGTGCTCCATCTTTGCAAGGCTCCAGCCTTGTAGCAGGCGCTACCGGGGCTGCCGCAGGATTTGCTAACTTGCTGCTTATCTGCGGTGTCATCGTCGTGGTAGGTCTTGTCTTCTTCCTTATCTTCCAAAAGAAGATTTATAAGAAGTAGATGATCCTTACGAGGTAAGATTCTAGAGATTCCTACCTCGTAAGACATTCAATCCAAGCATCGTATTATGCTTATGCGGTTTGCCTGCAAAATTTGCAGGCAAACCTTTTTATTTAAGAAGTAATTTTGTTGTACAAATACAAAAAGGGCAGTGCTCGCACACTGCCCAATATGACCTCACGGCCGTTATGTCTAAAAACTAGACTGGGGTAAAACTTCAGTCGCCGTTTGACTTATGTGGGCAACTTTCGCGGTTGATTACTAACGACTCAACAAGCGCGTACGTTGCGCGGTTCCTCTATTTTACCGAACTACAGTAGTAGCTAGACTCGCTGACTACTCTTCGTCTGTATCCTTTGCTTCTGCAACTTCTTCATCATCTGCAGCCTTAACTTTCTTAGCTGCACTGCCGTTGCCTAAATCAACAGGAGAAGACGAGTTCTCCCATGGCTCTTCCCATGGATCGTACTCTGGGTTCTGCTGCCTATAGATGTACAGACCTACAACGCCTGCGAGCAATGCGCCAAAGAGGAGTGCGAAGAACTTCCAGCCACTACCAGAACGATTGTTCTCCATATGGTGCTCCTTTCGTTCACTGACCACCTTCATGGTGGCTTTATGCTTTCTATTCTAGCGTGCAATTGTGCGTTTTGTGTGTGGTTTTGAATTCTGGCGAGTTTTTATCTCTAGGCAAATGATCGGCTATATAGTGCAAACTCCTCAAGCTTGTCTATTAGGATAAACGTATGGCAAATTCTGGTAATCCTTTCACGCGTGGAACTGGCTCTGACAGTTCTGTTTCTCTGTCAGAGCGCATACGTCGTATGAAGAGACGGTGGCAGTACGACTGGCGAAATGACGGACCCGTGGTAACGTCGTCGCTAATAGCGGTAAATATAGTAGTTTTTATCGTGCAAATGGTTGCGCGCTTTATCCCACAGTTCGATTCCGCATTGTCTGCCTATGGTGCGTTAAGTGCTGGACTGTCGTTTATACATCCGTGGACATTGCTGACGAATGCTTTTATGCATGTAGGATTTATTCATATCCTTCTCAATATGCTCGCTTTGTACGCTGTAGGGCGTGAGCTCGAACGTTTGCTTGGACACTGGCCGTTCTTAGGGCTTTACATGGTATCTGCGCTAGGAAGCTCCGTCACGTACGTCCTGTGGTATGGTTCTGCCGTCAATCCCATAGCAATGGGTGCCTCTGGCGCAATTTACGGGCTTTTTGGGGCGTTATTTGTAGCGTATAACAGTATTCAAAGTCAGTCACGCACACAAATCATCCTGTTCTTCTTGCTCATGTTTGTACCTTCATTCTTTGGGAATGTGGCGTGGCAAGCGCACATTGGCGGTTTTATATTCGGATGTATTCTTGCATCATTGATGACTCATGGGGTGGTGGCACTGCGTAGCAAGAACATTGGTGTACGTATGTGGATATATGGCTCAGGGATGAGCGTTGTGCTTATACTTTTATGGATTGCTCGCTGGGTAAGCATCATAAAGTAAAAAATGGCACCACTGCGCACAAACAGTGACACCATTTTTACTATTACAGTATTTGCTCCGAAGAAATGAGCGTGTCTTAGGTTTAACGCCACCACATCATCATGATGAAACCGACCATCATGATGGCAAAACCGATGACGAGATTCCAGAAGCCAATGCCTGGAATTGGGGAATTTTGCTTGATATAGTATGCAATAACCCATACGAGACCAAGAACAAGGAAGAAGCTGAAGAGAGCTACAAACCATACAGGATTAGACTTCGTGCCTTCGATGGCTTTTTCCACACGTTTGGTTTCTTCCTCAGTGCGCTTCACTGCACGCTGAGCGTTAGCACTCAAACCATCAGGATTATCGAGAACTTTCTTCAAAGCTTGTGCAGCACGAACTCCAGCGGCCTCTTCGGCACTGAGCTCTTCGCCCGATTCATCCTCGTGAGTGGTTGTATCTTCCTGCGATGCACTGTCATCGTGCGCTGTCTGAGATTCTTCAATAGAGATCTGGTCGAGATCGCGCTCGAGAGTCTCCTGTGTTTCTTCGATTTCAGCCATGAAAGCCTCTCCTTGTTGGATTACACTAATAGATATAGTAGTGTAATCCAAAAACAAAGGCGCTCTGGCTGCCGAGGCTATCGAGGAAGTGACGTATATGGTAGGTTTTGTACGTGAGCCTTTCACTCGCAAAGTCAAAGGTAATCAAGGTCGCCATCGTAAGAAGAAGAGTTTTGTAGGGGCTGTGGCTACTTTTGTCTCCTTTGCCCTCGTCGGTTGGATAGCAGTCGCAAATATACAAAATACCCGTTTTCTCAGCTACCATTCCAATACAGTCGATATCATTCGAAGCCGCCGTGAGCGTATCTTTGAACTGCAGAAAAGTATTAATTCTCAAGCAAAGCAGATTGAAACTTTGCAAACGGTTGTAGGTAACACAAAAGATAATCAAGATTCGTCTAATGCTGACTCGTCATCAACCACGATAAAGGCAGTTGAAGGACCGGGTGTCACCGTTACACTATCTGATTCGCAGAAGTGGAATCAAGTCGCAAAAGATGCAGACGTCAATCCGAATGATTACGTGGTTCACCAGCAAGATATCGAAGCAGTGGTAGCAGCACTATGGGCAGGCGGTGCTGAAGCCGTCACAATTCAGGGAGAGAGATTGCTTCCGACATCGGCTATCAAATGTGTAGGAAACGTCTTGCTCCTCAATGGGAAACAGTATGCTCCTCCGTATGTCATCGCAGCAATCGGCGATACAAAGTTAATGAAAAATTCACTTGATGATTCTGAAGCTGTAAAAATCTACAAACAATATGTTGATGCTGACGGCTTAGGTTGGCAGTTAGACACAAGCCAGTTGCTACACTTTAAAGAAGTATCTATCTCACCTCAACCGATGAAATATGCAACGGTTGTAGAGGATAAGGACAATAAATGAGTGATAGGGAACGTAAAAAATCGAAAAAACCGGCGCACGCTACGCAGGCAAATCATCGTGTGCTTAATACCGCGTTAAATGTCATCGGCGAAGTGCTGATTACATTAGCGGTTTTGTGTGCTTTATATATCGTATGGCAATTGTGGTGGACTGGAGTTGAAGCAGAAAAAACTCAGATATCGGATAAGACCACCTCATCGTGGAGCGCTCCTGCATCCAATGACGGCCAGACGAAAGTAGCTCAAGCAAAATCAGCAGATACCGCTCCGATAGAAAGTGGTACGTGGAATTATGGTGACACTATAGGCAAGATTTACATTCCTCGCTTTGGTCAGAATTGGATGCGCACCATCGTCGAAGGAACGGATAGCGCTCAGCTGAATCGTCACGGGCTGGGGCACTATCACGATACACAAAAGCCAGGCGAAGTTGGTAACTTTGCGGTAGCTGGGCATCGCGCTGGATATGGTGAGCCATTGGGCAACGCTGACAAAATCGCCAAAGGCGACTACATCATCGTTCGTACGCAGAATTACTGGTATGTCTATCAGTACAGCAGCACTGAGATTGTGACCCCTGATAGGTACGATGTCGTAGCTCCAGTTCCGGGGCATACAGGAGAAAAAGCAACCGAGCGGTATATCACGTTAACGACGTGCGAACCTAAGTATGCCGAGGCAACGCACCGACTCATTGTCCACGGTAAACTCGTCAGTTGGTCATCAGTCTCTGACGGTGTACCAAGTATGCTTGCGCAGAAGACTACCAGTGGCCGTGTCACGTTTACCAGCGATACCACGCACTCCTTAAGCTCGCGCATACCAGAGTTATCTACAGTGGTACTGTGGCTCATCGTCATCTATCTCGTTATCTATGTAGCAGGCGCGATAGCATGGCGTTGGCCTGCGATGCGTGAATATGCACAACGACCAGCTGAACGTCGCATATTTAGCTTCTATGGGTGGCTCATGCGCATGCAGTCAGGAATTAAGCCGGTACGAATCGTGCTTGTAGTGCTACTCTTCCTCATTGTGGCAGTCTTCATGTTTAAGTGGGGGTATCCATGGGCAAGTCTGCATATCCCTTACTTGCAGGTATCGTCTAACTACGTTGCGGTGAATTAACCCCGCCAGCGATAAGACTACGTGAAAGTACATCTATGTAAGTGTTATGTAGGGGAGTAACTCGAGCAGACTCTGACTATTTAATCACATATTTGACTGCGTATCTGGTCACATAAACGAGAAAGACCGTAGCACTCCTGAGAAAGAGTGTTACGGTCTTCTTAAATGGGCTTTGAGCTTTCCCTGAGTTTTCCCGAGCTGACGAGCTCTTGGCGCTATAACGTGTTAATGCAATAAAGCTATTGCACGCTTAGCGTCACCGTTGCTGTCTTGTCGACATCGGTAGCAGAGGTAATCTCCTGCCCATCGACATAAATATGAGTAACGGTGGCATCGTCTGCTGGACTTTCGCCGCTCTGAGCAGACGCTTGGAGACCCAGCTGTGTCAAAGCGAATTTGACGCTGGAATAATTCTGCCCGATATACGTCGACGGGTCGATATTGACTTTCTCAGTAGGCTTCTCGCCCTTGGAAATAGTAAGCGTTACGGATGATCCACGCGAGACAGTGGACCCCTCGGAAGGCTCGACGCTCATAACCGATCCTGCTGGAATTGTCGAGGAGTAGTCTCCATCTTTAACCACAGCAGAGAACCCATGCTCAGTCAAAATCTTCGTCGCTGCATCCTGAGTCTGCCCGACGAGACCCGTAGGGATAGTTGCATTACCGGAAGCTATATAGAGTTTGATAGTAGAACCTTTTGCTGCATTGGAGCCCGCTGTAGGGTCAGTGCGGGTGACTTGGTCTTTCTCTACAGAATCGGAATTCTCGGTCGAGACAGATCCTACCTTGAAGCCAGCTTTTTCGAGAATTGAGCGCGCTTCGTCTTGGCTGCGTCCTGAGACGTCAGGCACGGCTACCTGCTGCGGGCCTGCGGAGAACCATACCGTTACCGTTGAGCCCTTTTGCGCAGTAGCACCACCAGCAGGATCTTGCTTGGTAAATGTACCCTCATCAGCAGTTGAGCTTGAATCAGTCTGAGCCTTGAAGACAAATCCTGCTTGCTCCACTGCTTCCTGAGCTTGAGCCTGTGTCATCGCTGTAGTAATCGTCGGGACGGTGGCTGTTTGGTTTGCGCTGCGTCCGAAGAACCACCATCCAGCAAAGGCTGCTACAAGCACAAGGAGCACTACTACAGAAGACCACAAAGCGAGACGTTTACGCTTTTTCTTCTTCTCCTCAAGCGCTTGCGCACGCTGCTGAGCACGTGAGTTTGCAGGAGTTGCCTGTGAGGTCGCTGCTGCAAGATTTGCTACACCCTGGTCCCCGTAATCGATGGAGTCCATCGACTGCGTAGCCTCCACAGGGAGCGTCTGAGTCTGCACCGCACGTGTGTCTCCAACCGAAGTATCCGTGGTAGATGCTATCGGAACAACCGTCTCTTGATTGATGATAGGAGTGCCGCCTGCTGCGATGGTCGCGATATCTTTGCGGAACTGAGCTGCAGTACCGTAACGTTGAGTGCGATCCTTCGCCATAGCTTTCGCGCACACTGCATCCCAGATTGGGTCGAGCGTAGGCACGATGTCCGTTGGCTTGACTGCGTGCTCAGAGACATGCTGATAGGCGATAGCTACTGCGGAGTCTCCGGTAAATGGCGGGCGTCCCGTGAGCATTTCATAGAGGACGCAACCAGCGGAGTATAAGTCAGAGCGAGTGTCTACGATTTCACCACGCGCCTGCTCAGGACTTAAATACTGGGCTGTCCCTACGACACCTTGATTCTGGGTCAATGTGGCAGCAGAGTCATCAAGCATACGCGCGATGCCGAAGTCCATGACCTTCACTGCACCCTGCTCGGAAATCATGATATTTCCTGGCTTGATATCGCGGTGAATGATGCCCATGCGGTGTGAGTATTCCAAAGCATTAAGCATACCGAGCATGATTTGACCAGCATCCCGCTGAGAGAGCGCGCCATTGACTTTGAGTATGTCACGCAGAGTCTGCCCCTTGACATACTCCATGACGATGAACGGCACGCGGACGGTGTTTCCTGTGTCTGTGTCGGTAATCTCTTCCTCATCGGTGTCGAAGATGGATACGATGTTTGGATTGTTGAGCAGAGCAATGGAGCGCGCCTCAAGGCGGAAACGCTTGAGGAACGTCTCATCTGTCGCCAGGTCAGAACGCATAATTTTTATAGCAACGGTACGTCCTAAGCGAGTATCAATGCCCTTGCGTACTTCCGCCATGCCGCCGTGACCGATGAGCTCTCCGACGGTATAGCGACCGTGGGAGAGAGTCGATGGTGTGAATATGCTCATCGTGCACCTTCCTTTGCGTTTGCTGTGTAAATATAACGTGGGTAATGATTTGCGCTACGGATAACTCTCGGTATCGGTTTCCCCGTCGGATCCGTGGCCCGTTGCAGTCGTCTCTCATGGCGTATCTGCGCAGGAGTAAGTAGCTGAGTAGGATCTTGCGCGTGGTTGTGATATCTTGACGCTTCCAGTGCTTCTTTGTCAAGAAGTCTTCGCTCAATTTTGGCTAATGTGCGCGAGATGACCAGAGCATTTTCCGGACGATCGGCAGGGTTTTTCGCGAGCATACTCATGACGAATTCTGATAGCTGCCAGTCGATAAAGTCAGGCAATGGAGGCGCTGCCTCATTTACATGCGCTGCAGCGATGTCTACTGGCGTTTTCCCTGTAAATGGTCGGTGTCCGCACAAGCCTTCATACGCCACGACGCCCAGTGAATACAAATCTGACTGAGGAGTAGCTTGCTCACCTTGGGCTTGCTCAGGGGAAATGTACTGAGCCGTTCCTACGACCATTCCATCTTGTGTAATCTGACCCTGATCAGTGGAGTATGATACGCCGAAGTCAGTGATTTTAACTTCACCAGTTTGAGAGACCATGATATTTGCAGGTTTGACGTCGCGGTGAATGATGCCATGACTATGTGCTACGAAAAGACCACGCGCAGTCTGAATAAGGATAGGCAAAAGCTCGGTGGCAGGAAGAGCTCCGCGACGTTTATAAATTTCAGAGAGAGACGGAGACGGGACATACTCCATGATGAGGAATCCGATGCCATCTTTTTCGTAGTATTCGAAGAGCGCAGCGATATTAGGGTGTGCTAGGTTGGCGGAATTGCGCGCCTCAGCACGTAGACGACGAAGTTTTGAATCATCTGCTGCTAAATCTCCGCGCAGCGCTTTAATCGCCACTGTGCGGTTAATTTCCATATCCTGACCGCGCCATACTTCGCCCATACCACCTTGAGCAAGACGCTTATCGAGGCGGTATCGGCGGTGAATTAACTGACCTTCAACTAATCTCATTGCAGATACTCCTGAATGAGGGAACGCATGATAGGACCTGCCTCCTGTATACCGTAACCACTAATGCCGTGGAGAACGATGCTGATAGCAATCTTAGGATTATCTGCTGGAGCAAATCCCATAAGCCACCCATTGTTTGTACTATTGCCAAGCTGTGCTGTGCCTGTCTTCGCTGCGACTTTTACCCCTGATGGTGCTGCTCCAGGAGCATCTTTCGACACAACGGCTTGCATCATTTGGTTGAGCGCGCTCGCTGTCGAAGAGCTAAACGCGGTGGAGAGAGTTTGCGTGGAGCGCTGCGATATCAAGGACAAGTCATTTGCGCGTACAGTGTCGACCAGCGTAGGTTTTACCATGACACCACCGTTTGCTACGGTCGATGCAATCATCGCATTGAGAAGCGGAGTCTCCGTGACGTCGCCTTGCCCAATGGAGCTCAACGCGAGTTTATCTGCAGTCTGGTTTGTAGGGAAATTTGAAGCAACCGCGGTCATAGGAACGCCGATATTATTTGATCCATCAATAGTAATAGTGCTGCCAAAACCAAGCTTCTTCGCCATATCGCTTATTTTGCTTTCGCCTAACGTAACTCCTAGCTGTGCGAAAGCGGTGTTTGAGGAGTATGCTAGCGCATTTTCCAGTGAAATCTGACCATTTGTGCCATTTGCGATTGACGTTGAATTTGGCAAGTCAGTAGCTGTGCCAGGTAAACGGTATGTAGCGCCTGCTGGAATTTGTGTATCGGGTGAGTAATTTCCCGTTTCAAGTGCGGCGGCAGCTACCACTACCTTGAACGTTGAGCCTGGGGAGTAGAGCTGGTTCGTAGCACGATTGATAAGTACAGAATTTGAGTCGTGAGCAAGGTCTGAATAAGTCTGCGCTACTGCCTCAGTATCATGCGAAGCAAGCGCATTTGGGTCATAGCTTGGTGTGGATGCCATCGCTAAGATACGTCCAGTAGAAGGCTCCATCGCGACAACTGCCCCATCATAACCGTGAGTTGTAAGCAACTGGTAAGCGAGTTTTTGGAGTTTCGTATCGATAGAAGTAGTAATGACAGCGCCGGAATCAGTATTTCCCGTCAAAAGGTTCTTCAAGCGGGAAATCCACAAGCCAGAAGCCTGACCAGAAAGCTGCGAATTGCGTGATGCTTCCACACCGCGGTCAGCGCGGACGGTTACAGAGAAGTAGCCGGTCACAGGAGCATACACTGCTCCATCTGTATAAGAGCGTTGATAGTGGAAGAAGTCATTGCTTGGGGCAGAACTTGCGAGAATAGTACCGTCACTTGCCAAAATTGAGCCGCGCGGACGAGAATACTCTTTGTATAAAGAACGAGTATTACGAGTATCCGAATTAAGCTGTTCACTCGTCACAACCATGAGAAGACTCGAGGAAATGCCAAGAATTACGAAGAGTGAAATGACTACGTAAAAGATGTGACGCAGAGATCTATTCATCGTCTTCTCCTTCCTCTAAGCGCACGTGAGGCGTCTCTTGCGTATCTTCCACAGTACTTTCTTGTGCGGGTTTTACTTGGTTGTCGTGTATGTTTCCTGGTAATGCGTCTCCAGAACTACTTCCAAGGCTACTTTCGGAGCTACTTTCAGAACTTTCGTGGTTATCGCTTTCAGGGTTTTCATCCTCAAGAATTTCACTTTCAGACGTAAGCGCTGGTATGACCGTAGTAACATCGTTGGAAACCACTGGAATCGCATCTGAAGTAATCGCGCGTGGCTCACGATGAGCGTGCTTTTCATGACGTTCCTCCTGAGCTTTCTTCTCGTTGATAACTTCCATCGCCGCCATGGCAAAGGTGTCGGAGTCAATGTCGGCTTCAGGCTTATTTGCCTGGTTAGAGATAATGAGCAGAAGAGTGGCTACAGCCCAATTTGCAAGGAGACTGGAACCGCCAGCAGCCATATATGGCAGCGTGAGACCTGTTAGGGGGATGACGAGCGTAATGCCACCGATGACAGTAAACACTTGGAATGCCATAGTAAAGGCGAGACCGGAAGCGAGAAGTTTACCAAATCCGTCCTTGACCTTGATAGCAGTCACAATCGCCGAGCCAACGATGATGGCATAAATAGTGAGAATGGCAAATATACCAGCAAGTCCGAGCTCTTCCCCCAGAGAAGAGAAGATGAAATCGGAGTTTGCTAGGGGAGTGAGTGCTGGGTAGCCTTGACCAAGTCCTGTACCGAGTATGCCACCCGCTGCCAAGCCGAAGATACCTGTGACAAGTTGCTGAGAACCGCCGATGGCTTGGTACGTCTGATTATCGAATGGGTGCATCCATGCGTGCACACGGTTTTGGACATGAGGGAAGGTAGAAGCTGCAAGAACTGCTGCTGCGATGAAGAAGAGCAGACCGATGAGTATCCAGCTTGTACGTCCCGTTGCGACGTAGAGCATGCAAACGAACATGGCGAAGAAGAGCAGACCCGTTCCTAAATCTTTCTGTAGCACGAGCACCGCCATACATGCAGCCCACACTACGATGATAGGACCGAGATCCCGCAGACGAGGCAGATGCATTTTTCCGATTTTCTTTCCGCCAACTGCCAACTGATCGCGGTGGTCAAAAAGATAGGATGCAAAGAAAATTGCCATGAAAATCTTTGCAAATTCAGCAGGTTGGAGACTACGTCCCGCGATGTTGATCCAAATGCGCGAACCGTTTATCGTCACGCCGAGCCCTGGAATCATAGGAGAAAAGAGCAAAATCAAGCCAATAATCATGAAGATATAGCTGAATTTGCGGAAGACTCGATAGTCACGCACCGCTATCAGAGCGATACCTGTGAGAACTAACGCTAAGGTGAGCCACACTGCTTGGTTAAAACCAGCACCTGAAGAGCGTCCAAGACCTTGGTTTTCATAGTCTATACGTATGATTTCTACAAGCCCGATCAGGCTTAGCGTCGTGACAGAGAAGAATACGGTTTGTGAGGCCCATTGCTGCGCGAAGCACAGTACAATCCATACGCCGACGATGAATGCTGCAATTGCTATACATACGCCAGCATAATGCTGAGGGAAACTATTGGTCAGCTTAAAGAACATCTGGAAAAGCGCGACGCTTGCGATAACGGCGACGAGAGCGAGCATACCAAACTGGCGCAGCCGCGTCTTTACTACCCCTGCAACTACTCCTGTACGTGTCACTTCTGACCACTGTCCTTGGTCGAAGAGTCGTTATGCGCTTGACTTTCAATAGTTTTCACATAACGACGAGCTTGAGGGTAGTCCTTGACAGTGATTCCGTTTTTGATACGGTTCTGCCAGCCTTGTGGCAAATCACTCATCTTCGTGTCGGTATCTTCTATTTTATGACTCAAATTCCAATGGAAGATATTTGTATTGACGCCTTGATAAATCGCCACGTACCCGTCTGAATCGCTGACATAGTACTGTGATTGGCTCCACGAGTATGTTTGCCATCCGATGACACACAAAATTGCAATAATTGCTGCACTAATCGCAGAATTAATCGCGATAGTGCGTTTACGGCGCTTACGAGCTTTGCGCGCATCTTCTGCGCGTTTGATACGCAAAGCTTGTGCTACATCGGGGTCATGAGGGTCATCGCTAACCTCACCAGTGGCTTTGCGAACTATAGGAATTTCGCCTGTCGGTGCTACTGCCATGACATCGTCATGGATATCCACGTCAGCGCTGGCAGGACGTACGACACGCTGGATTTCAAAGCGTTCGTCATCGTGCTCATCGCTGGCGTTACGACTGTTTTTGCTGCCTTCTAGAAGTTCCTCGAGAGTATCGGCGCTCGTATCAAAATCTTGCGAACTTGAAACCGACGACCCATCCTGCTGTGCATTGTGTATCTGAGCAGGTTCTTGGTCGTAACTTTGCCCGCCATCTGTCGAAATAGCGGCAGCTTGATTTAGCGTTTGATCTGCCGTTTGGTCTGCTATTTGGTTTGCTACCATATGACCGGTGGCTTGGTTAGTCAATTGTGCGGCGCGTAGAGCAGGAGAATTTAATGTATCGTCATATTCAAATGCGGGAGCCACAGCTACTAATGTATTGAGAACGTTAGCAAGAGGCTGAGGGTCGGCACTCGCGGCACCTGCTACGAGGCTCATCTTCGCCGATGCATTTGCCAAAGAAATAGGGGCATCCTGTGCATCTAAGTCGTAGCAGTCAGCAATTGCTACGGTTACGTTATCCGTGGAACCACCCTTGAGCGCCATACCGACTAAGGTTTGTGCGCACTCCTGCATGTGAGGATGAGTCATGAGAGTTTCACGTATTGTGTCATCAGAGAGCACACCGCACAGACCGTCTGAACACAGCATCCAGCGGTCGCCTGCTTGGGCTTTGCGAACAGTGATGTCAGGGCGTGGATCGATATCAAAATCACCGAGTACGCGCATGACTACATTGCGTTGAGGATGTGAATGAGCTTCCTCCTCAGTGATGCGCCCCGTATCGATGAGATGCTGAACATACGAATGATCTTTAGTTACGCGGATAATTTCGCCTTCGCGTACCATATACGCACGTGAGTCCCCGATGTGAGCGGCTATCCAGTATCCGTTGACGAGCACGACAGCAGTGACAGTGGTACCCATACCCGCGAGCTGCTTTTCACGGTCTGCTTTGCCAACGATTGCATCATGGGCTGCGATGACAGACGTGGACAGCATGGAAGCCACTTCGTCGACAGCTCGCGATTTATTTGTCGACAATTGATGCGTTTCAATGTGGGCTAATGAGCGGATGGCAATGGTCGAAGCAGTATCGCCTCCGGCGTGACCGCCCATACCATCGCATACGGCTATGAGACGAATACCTGCAAATGCGGAGTCTTGATTGTTCTTACGTACCAAACCGATGTCTGACACGGTGGTGGAAGTCATCGTCAGCACTTGTGTCACCTCAGCTCAAATGTTGTAGCGCCAATGCGGACTGGAACTCCCGCAGGAAGGAAGCATGCTCCATGAATAGGCTGACCGGCGACTTTTGTGCCGTTCGTGGAACCTAAATCTTCTACTGCCCACTGACCGCTTGCTGCATCCAAAAATACGCGAGCATGATGAGAGGAGACAAATTCATCATCGAGGACAAGATTGTTATTTGCCGCGCGCCCTAGCGAGATAGCGCCGGTGCCTAATTGCATGGTAGTGCCAGATAGCGGACCGTCGATGATAGTAAGTATGGCAGGCACGTGTCCATTAACGCTCGCATTGCTTCCTGCAGTCTGTGCCTGTGCATGGGATATGTGGCTCGATGCCGCTGGATGCGTCGCTGAGCTGGCGGTCGAATTTACTGAATGCACAGGGGCTGCGTCGCCGATGACAACCATATGATTCTCACGCTCGCGACGTGCACGCGCGCGGTGAGATTTGCGTGGAGCTAAAGCCTCTACGTCGCGGTTAATGGCGCGGACCGCAAGCCACACAAAAATCCATAAGGCAGCTAAGAGCCCGTACTTCAAAATGGCGAAAGTTAAATCTGTCATAATACTCACTTACGACTATACTTTTCAAGCCGTATTTACCGCAGACACATATGCATTGTGGACGTCATATTGCGCGTCTGTGCTCTACGCCTTACAGCTTCGCGCGAGTCTGTACGCGTTATTTACTGAGCTTGTGCGCTTGCCCAGAACAAAATACGTGTACGACCGATAGTAATAGTGTTCCCGTCGAGAAGTGTGGCTGCTGGAGTTTGGTGACCTTCGACATACGTTCCGTTAGTAGAGCCCATATCGCGAGCAATGACGCCGTTTTCGGTGATATCGATTTCGAGATGGTTGCGGGAAATCCCAGGGTCATCTATGACGATATCGGAGGTAGAACCACGACCAATAATGGTCTTTTCAGCAGTTAAAAGATATTGGCGACCATTGATTTCCAAGACTGGGCAGTCCTTCGTCGTCGATGACGTGACAGGAGCGGCATTGCCTTGCACAGATTCTGAACTCAAGCGGAAGTCCCCGCGCTCAAGGTCTAAATCTTCCTCAAAAATCACGACAACTGGACCGACAAAAGCATAGTGCTGGCTTTCAGCATACTTGGTGAGATTATCTGCGAGTTCGTTTGCAAGTGCCTCGCTACCCCACTTCTCAATATTGTCAAAGTCTGGGGTAGACAGTTTGATGCGATACTCATTAGGCGCCACAGTGCGATCGCGACCTACGCTCATGGTCTGAGAGTCAATCTCGCGTTCCAATGCGCTGGAAAGATCTACAGGCTGCAAATCTTTAGAACCAAAGCGGGAGAAAGCGCCTTCTACAGCGCCTTCTACACTCTTTTCAAGACGATCGAGGAATCCCATGCTTTCCCTCACCTTTCATTACGTTTATTGCGCGCGTGGCGCGAAGAAACGCCTACCAATGCTTTTCTTATTTGTAGTGCAATCCATCTCATCTTTGACTGTTTTTACAAGCATTTGCACATGCCATACACAACTGTCTCATGGCTATCTCTTGCGACGTGTACATTTCTCGTCATTCTTTCCTTAGTTTCGTTTGAGTTTGTGAATGTGTAAAGGAGTTGGCGCACGCGCGAGTAGGATAAGGACGAGAGACGTGAAAACGTCAAAGAAAAGAAGAGTAAAGGACGTGGAATCATGGTGCAACTCGATGAGCGTGCAGCCGCTTACGGCGTGACGTTCCTTGACGATTCTTCAGATGAAGTGTATTTCACTGGTATGAAGGGTGTGCATGCGCTGTTGGATGCATTTACCTCAGATGGGTGGTTTGAACCAGCTTCTCCGCGCGATGCTCAGCTCAACTTTGAGAAGTTCACTGCTGCTCCTACACCAGTAGTTGCCGAAAATGGAGATAAACTTCACTACGTACATATCAATGCAAAATTGCCTGATGCTGGTACTCAATCCATTGTGATGATTACCGGTTTTACAGAGATGGCTGAGCACATGGAGGAGATGAGTTACTACTTCTGGCAAGCTGGCTTTGATGTGTGGATACTCGAGCATCGTGGGCATGGGCGGTCTCCGCGCGATGTCAACGATATGGGCATGATTTGGATTGATGACTATCGCCGTTACGTCGCCGATGCTGAGAAGTTGATTCGCGACGTAGTACGTCCACACGCTGCAACTTCCTTTGGTAAGGATGCTTCTGTTTATGTGTATGCCCATTCTATGGGTGGTGGCGTGGCGACTCTTATGGCTGAGCATACTCCAGGTCTAGTGAATAAGTACGTTCTTTCCGCGCCAATGATTGCACCGATTGCTGGTATGCCCGACTGGGTGGCTCGTCTGGCTACAGGATTCCTTGGTACAGTGGCAGGAAAGACAAAGATTCCAGTCAGTATCAATCAAAAAGAATTCAATACTCAGTTCAACGAAGAGGGTGCTCGAGGCTTAAATCACAGTCGCGCACTGTGGCTTCATACTCAACGTTTAGCGGCGAAAACGAATCAAATGTATGTTGCTTCAAACCGTTGGGCACAGCAAGCTATGAAGATGACGGATGATATTCTCGAGCCTCGTCATGTGAAACGCATCAGTGACCCTATGCTTCTTATTCAGTCGGAAAATGACAAGTGGGTGCGCACGGATAAGCAGGATGAATTTGTAGCGCTCGCGAAAGACGAGGGTGCTCCCGTTACAAAAATCGTCATGAAGGGAGCTCGTCATGAACTTGAGAGTGAAAAACCGGAGATTTTGCACGGTATGGTCGATGATATTCTTGACTTTTTAGCGTAGTATGTCACGCAAATTGCGCAGAGAATGAGAACGTTTAGCCCGCGCTATTTCGCGGGCTTTGCTTTGTCGGGTAAGTTAAAGGAATTATGTGGCGAGTATTTAAATCAGATGCGTTGCGTATCGCAGTAAACCCAGTGGCTATGATCGTCACCATAGCTATCATGATTTTGCCCTCTGCTTATGCATGGCTCAATATCATTTCGAATTGGGACCCTTATGCGAATACATCGTCGCTGTCTATTGCCGTAGCAAATCTAGACCGCGGAGGATCTTCTGACATCACTGGTCCGGTCAACGTAGGCAAGCAGCTCACAAAGAAGCTTGAAACTAATCATCAGTTAGGCTGGAAATTTGTATCGTCGAGGCAGAAGGCGATAGATGGCGTCAAGTCGGGGAAATACTATGCTTCCATCGTCGTCAGTAATGACTTTTCGCAAAAGCTTATAGACATGGTAGTCAAAGGTTCAGATCAGCCTGAGCTTGAGTATTATGTGAATGAAAAACTTAATGCCGTCGCACCGAAAATCACAGACACGGGTGCTGCGACTTTAGATCAGCAGATTAATGCCACGTTCGTTGGAGTCGTAACAAAAACGGTTTCCGAAAAACTGAATGTCTCCACCGAGCAAGCAAAGAAACTCGTCGAAGGTGCTCATGCAGATGCTATCGTAAAGGTCGATAATGCTATCGACAATGTGACGCAGATGAAGGGCAAGCTAGAATCTGCCCGTAGTCAGCTCTCATCTGCAGCACGCACCATCGATGATGCTCAAAGCGCACTCTCTGCCACGCAAAACGTAGTAAACTCGGCAGCCTCTACGGCGAATCGAGCATCTCGTACAGCTCGCACAGCTGCTGGAGCCGCGCAGAAGTTTAATTCGTCTGCTGCACATACCTTGAGCGACTCGTCCGCGCAGATGTCGCTGCTCGGTGTCGAAGTAGGACAAGCAGGGACAGATATCTCGCGCAATCTAGGGAATGTATCCAACGATGTGGCAAACGTATCAGGACTTCTATCGGGTATTAACGCTCGGCACGATAGCACTATCTCACAGCTTCAGGGTGCGCTAGACTCCACAGGTTTGCATGCCGGTGACGCTCTGTACGATAACTTAAACAGACAGATCCAAACGCTTCAAGCGGTAAATGACAAGCAACGCACAGCTACAGACACGTTTAACTCTCGCACTCAAAGTCAGCTCGCGACTGCTCAGAGTAATGCTGCTTCCCTCTCCTCAGCTCTTGGTTCTGCATCAGGCTCATCATCGAATGCCCTGAGCTCGGCTTCGAGCGCACTATCAGGACCTCTAGGGAACGCTACGACTTCTACTCTTAACTCAGCTGCCACTCTCTCACAAGCCGCAAGTACGTCGCTTACACAACTTGGTACATCACTTGCGCAGTCGCAGACTGTCCTCGGACAGCTCAAGTCTCTTCTTAACTCCAGCGTAGACACAATGAAAACGACAGAGAGTACTCTCGACTCTTTGATAAGTCAATTAAATTCTGTGCGGACAGATATGGCTGTGCTTGATTCTTCTCAACTCGTAGAAGCACTGCGTGGCACGAATATCAATGCCACAGCACTCGGTGACTTCATGCAGTCTCCTGTAGAGCTTGAGCAAAAACGTGTATATCCAGTCGCAAACTATGGCTCCTCAGTCGCGCCGTTCTTTACAAATATCGCGATGTGGGTAGGCGGTTTTGTCCTCATCGCGGTGATGAAGATAGAGGTGGACCGCAAGCGAGCAGGCGGTGCACATGAGAAAGGACGTATACGCGACCGCGAAGCATATCTAGGTCGTTGGCTCCTTTTTGTCATCATGGGCGCGTTCCAAGGTCTTATCGTCACGGTGGGGGACATCATCATCGGTATCCAGATGAAGCACCCGCTTGCCTTTGTCGTCGCAGGTATCATCATCAACATGGTGTATGTGAGCTTGATTTACGCGCTCGCGGCGACATTCAAGCACATTGGTAAGGCGTTGGCAGTGATTCTCGTCATTATGCAGGTACCTGGTTCGTCGGGTACGTATCCTATTGAAATCATGCCTCCATTCTTCCGAGCTCTCGAGCCGTGGCTGCCGTTTACCTATGGTATCAACGCGATGCGCGAAACGATTGGTGGGTACTATGACGGTTACTATGCGAAAAACCTCGGATTTATGGCGTTAATTTTTGCCTTTGCTATGGTGCTGGGGCTGGTGGTGCGCCCGTATCTCTTGAATCTCAACGCTCTGTTTGACAGGCGTTTGGCTGAGACTGATTTGCTTGTAGGCGAGCGAGCGCAGGAAGACCACTCGAGATTCCGCTTAAGTTCTGTCATGCAAAGCTTTATGCGCCATGACGAATTTGGGCGTGACATTCGTCGTCGTGCTGCACGGTTTGCTGCATTGTACCCACGTATGGTGGCATGGGGCATCGCTGCTATCGTGGTCGTCCCGCTTGTGTTCCTCGTCTTGCTCTTTACTGTGGAGGCAAAGCTTGTCTTCCTCATGCTCTGGCTTATCTCGGTAGTTATCATCGACTTCTACCTCATCACGCTTGAATACCTGCGTGAGGTGTATGCCCGTGAACTTGGCATGAGTGAACTGTCAGAGTCGGCTTTGCGCGCTCAGGTATTGGAACGCTTGGCGCGCCGATGGAATCGCGAGCAGTCTGATGGAGAGGAGGATACACATGAGTAGCGTGAGTAAAGTTAAAAAGCATAAGCAGTATCCTCTTAAGAACGTCCTGAAGATTTACCTCTACGACATTCGTCACTTGACTCAAAACGTCATCGGCATCGTCGTACTTATGGGACTCGTTATCGTTCCGTCTATGTATGCGTGGTTTAACATCGCTGCAAGCTGGGATCCATATGGCTCTACAAGTCAGCTCAAAGTTGCCGTTGCAAATGAAGATGCCGGATACACGTCAGACCTCGTCTCAATTCCTATCAATGTAGGCAATACTGTGGAATCCACGCTGCGCAAGTCCGATAAGCTCGACTGGCAGTTTACTTCGCGTGACAAAGCGGTTGACGGCGTGTACTCAGGGAAATATTACGCGGCTATCGTCATTCCCAAGAATTTCTCTGCAAAGATGATGACTCTCTTCTCGTCGGCGACAAGCCAAGCGAAGATACAGTATTACATCAACGAAAAGTCGAATGCGATTGCGCCGAAGATTACGGAAAAAGCAGCTGATACAGTTGTCACTCAAGTGTCGAGTGCTTTCTCGGAAACGATTGCGACTGTTGCGTTAGATTTGGCAGGGCACGTTAGTGACTTTGCTACATCGGATAAGGGTACGGAGTACGTTAATACTGCTGTCAAACGGCTTAATTCAGTGGCGGATGATTTGGATGCTACTGGTCGCCAGCTTAATTCTTATGCTGAGCTTCTCTCTGCTGCTTCGGGTCTCGCCAATTCTGCGCAAAATATCGTGTCAACGGCGACGTCCGGTACGAGTGATGTTCGCGGTGAATTGACTGACACTATGAAGAATGTGAAATCTCTCGTGAGCGCCGCACATAGTTCTGCTGGCTCAGTGACAGCGGCGTTGAGTGCAGCGGGGAAGTCGCTTGATTCTGTGTCTTCTCAGCTTGACTCGATGACGTCAAACGTGTCTTCCCCTATGGCTGATATCGAACAGCGGGCATCTACGCTAGGAGGCAATATCAGCTCTTCCGCGCAAGGATACGCGAATGTAGCTCGTGCATTGCAGTCTGTGAAATCTGATGTAGATAGTTCTACTGCGTTGAGTCCTACCGTACAGTCGCGCGTATCAGGGAAATTAGACGCACAAATCAATGAACTCAATGCTCTTTCATCTGATGTAAGTCAGATAGGGCAGCACATTTCTCAAGCTGTGAGCGATGCCCAAACAGCCCAGCAGAACATCTCTCAAGAGAAGGCGTCGCTGAAGAACCAGATTGATGCTGCAAAGAAAAGTCTGACTTCTGTAAAGTCGGATTACGAAACTTCTGTCAAACCAGAGATTTCACAGTTAAACACTCAGATGAATGCTACGGCTCAGCAGGCTGAAGCAGCTTCCAACTCTGTGCGAACTGTGCTCAATACTTTGCGTAGTTCTGGCAATAGTGCAGAAAATACGGTAAGCAGCGTGACCGCTGCGATGAAGGATACGCAAACCTCGCTCTCTGATACAGCATCATCCATGCGTGACCTCGCGCAAAAGCTTGCTCAGGGTGTGGGAGCTGGAACGTCGGCGGTATCGAAGCTGACAGGCAGAGACAAGGATGCGCTCACGCTTGCGGCAAAACTCTCATCTCCGGTCAAACTCAAGCGTAATGCTATATACCCTATCGCAAATTATGGTTCGCAAATGGCGGCGTTCTACACTATCCTTGCGATTTGGGTGGGGAGCATCTTCCTCGTGGCGATGATGAAAATTTCCATTTCCGATGAAGAGAAAGCTCACGTACTTGGACTTGGATCAGCGGACGGACTTGCAACGGCTGTAGGGGAAGGATTTAAGCCTGAGACCGCGGCAAATGCTGCGTCTTTGGGCATTGGTCTTGGTTCGGAGTACTGGGGACGATACTTGACATTCCTTACCGTGTCATTGCTCCAGTCAGGGCTGCTCGCCATGGGAGATATGTGGTACCTCAGGGTGCAGCATGTGAGTGTATGGCATTTCTTCTTCATTGCGTGGCTGGCAAGCATAGTCTTTTCCACCATCATGTATGCGCTTACTTTGGCGTTTGGAGCTGTGGGCAAGGCAATTGCCGTCATTATCATGGTGATGCAGATTGCGGGCTCTGGAGGCACATTCCCTGTGGAGCTTCTGCCACCGTTCTTCCAGCACGTATACCCAATGCTTCCATTCCCGTATGCGCTGACCGCAATGCATGCTGCAATTGCTGGCTCATACGGTATGGAGTACTGGCGCGCCATGGGGCAGCTGGCGCTATTCCTCGTGCCTGCGCTGCTCATCGGACTCTTGGTGGCTCGACCGCTCGCTCAGAGTAACTGGCTGATGGATCAGCTCTCTAAGACGGGGGTGTATGGGGAGTAGCGTATATTTGTGCTGTCGGTGCTAAACATGCTCTGTGTAGTGCGTGGCTTTGAATCGTTTGGAATGCCCGTATAACGCCAAGTAATGGTCAGAATTAATAAATGCATAAATTAGTAGGCGATATCTCGGCTGGAAATTCTTCCTGAGTACGCTTCTGAAGTATCTTTGTGCTGCCGGGGATATTTCAGAATTTCAACAGAGTGTTCGTTCGTGTTTTGAAACAGAAACTGAAAATGAGCATGAATGTAGGGCGTGAAGGATGGCTAGCCTAAGGTTCCTGCATAACGATTGCCATGACGATTCGGAATCTTGTTTCTTTCGACAGTTAACACCGAAACGGTATCTTGCTATTTAGCAAAATTTATTTGCTATTTGCGATGAATGTAGATAGCTCCTTCAACTTTTCTTGAAGTCTCTTATCTACTGCAAAAATCTTCATTCCATGCACACCACGAGTCATAAGTACATTGAGCTGATTGCGCAAATTTTTCATAGAGAAATCTACGCGTTTGCCGTTTTCAAAATGACGTTTATCGGTTGCGTCCATGTACTTCGACTTTGATGGGTCGAGCCTTACGCATTGGTTTTCTTCGTCCCAAGTAACAGAAGGTCCCAGAATTACTCCGACATAGTTCAAATCAAATCCCTGAATAGAGTAAGTTGATCCAATCTCATTTTCATTATTAGGATCTTCAGCCCAGCAGAACTTTTGTTTTCGACGGCCGCGTTTCGTTTCCTTGCCCTTTGCCTGCTGATAGTTCCAAGGCTGAATAAAAGTATTCTCGGCATCTGAAGGAATGTCGAGCAGTGACTTGCAATATTCCCATTCACTATTACGCTCGTACATGATGACGTTCCACTTGCCATTATTTTCGTCAGGTAAGTCCGGGCAATCTTTTGCACCTGCGAAGTCCCAATCGTACGTTGCAATAGTGCGAGATAAACCGCGGCTTAGTGCCTTATCAGTGTGGTCTTCGCGGTTGTTGAGCTCACGAATTGAGTTAAACAACTCAATTGGAGAGTCTGCAATCTCGATGGTGTAAGGCACAAAATCATTTTTCTTAGATGTGCGAGTATCAGTTGGAATCGGACCAAGCTCCTTGCCCGTGACGAACGCATTAATCCACTCGAGGATTTCAGGTGGAGCATCCATACGCATTTGATTTGTAAGTACAACATTGCTAAGCAAGTACTTCGAACCCTGAAGTTCAGCTTCGCGCTCGCCGTTTTCAATCTTTGCAGGGAAGAATGCGTTCATGGTTGCTTCGTCCCACTGCTGGCGAGACTCGAGAATCTGAGCAGGGTCGAAGACTGCCACAACTACCCGTGCACGACGTGCAATATCGAAGAGCTGATTCTTGCCACTCCAACCCTGGTTACCATTGGTAAGGAGCAGATGCGCCTCATCAATGGTAACGATATCTGTTGGATTGATTGGTTTATTTGGATCAGCTCGCTTTGGGCTGTCGTCTTTCTTGCCGCTGTGCTCGTTAAGGAATCGAATAGACTTTGAAGCCAATTCTGGGTCGCGACCAAGGCGGTTGAGGATTTGCTTGTATATAGTTTCCTGCTGATCATGGTTAACGATGAAATGAGCGGTAAGTCCATTGTTAGAGTCATCAATATCAGTCAGAATCTTATTGAACATATGGCTGAGAAGCACGGTCTTACCAGTACCTGCTGCACCTTGCACAAAGATGATATGAGGCTGATCTGAGTCAGATGCCAGTGCATCGCTGATTCGATTTAAGATTTCGTTTTCTGCTACAAGCTGCTCTCTAGTGAGAGTATGGAATGGGGATGCTTTAAAAACAGCGGAATCACGAATCAGGCCTTCAGCGGGGAACAGCTTGCTATCGCGAGAATGAAGTCCACGCCAAATCTGAGTGAAAATCTTATCGAACTCGTCAGCAGTGTAATAGTTACCCTGTGGGTTTCCTCGGCCGTTAACGGTCTTTACGGAATCGGTACTAACAAGGTGCTGAATAAGTCGGTTTTCTACATCGAGAGTCAAGGATTTATTGAAATGCGGGTGACTGATAATTAGCTGTTTTACATTCTTAGACTTCTTGAAGTTGAGCCATTTTCTATCCTCATCGGCAAGATTCTTCTTTTCCTCGGACTTCACATCTGATACAACGTGCTGATTCGTACGGCTCTGAATACCATTAGTCTCGCCAACATAAACGGTGTATTGCTCGTAAATAGGGTGGTCGTAGTTCTTTGCTTTTTCTTTAGGGTCGTCGTGGATGACATAGACCACAGGAAACTGGGTGAATTGCTCCTTGAGTTGCTCAGCAGTTTGCCCCTCAAGGTGTGAGAACTTCTCGTCGTCTGGCAAATCGCCGTTGATTGCATCGAGGAGGTCATCGTCGGTGGAGTATTCTTTATAAGGGACTTCGACGATATTCAACTGCTTCGAAGAAATGCTCATAGAGTTGAGTATAGCGCGAGGGGCTACTGAGATTTGGGTTGGTAATACTACTGGCCTGAACATAAATGTGACTGACAGGCATGTACAGTAAGTGCAGAGGAGTACATAAAATGCATATTTCTCGAATTCATTTAGTTAATTTTCGGTGCTTTGAAGACCAAGAATTTCAATTTAACCGTGGAATTAATTTTCTGGTTGGTAATAATAATTGCGGCAAAACAACAGTTCTCAGAGCGATTGAATTTATTCAGTTAGGTGGTGCAAAAGATCAAGTAATAAATCAAAATCATCAGGGTGAGGACGTTACGGTTGAAATTGACTTTACTGGCGACAATCTTGGAGAATACGTCGTGGATAACGATGACTTGAAAAAGTATAAGAAATATTTGATAAATGATTCGACGTTCAGGATTCGTCGAAGCTCAGAAGAAACTTCTTGGGAGGATGATAAAGGGAAAGAAAAGAAAATAACAATAAAAAATGTAGCTTTTTGAAACCCTGAAACTGAAGTATTTGAAAATCCAACAGGAATTGATAAAACAATTTCTGCGTTATTTGACGCACAATTTGTTTATTCTGATCTTAATAATAATGATTATCAGGATTTGAAAAAGACTAAGATTCTTGGAAAATTGTTGAGTGGTATAGCTTCCAGCTTTCAGAATTCAAAAGAATGGGAAGAATTTAAACAAGCACATAAGAATGCGTTCGGGGAAGAAGGCTTTAGAAAGACTCTTTCAGAACTGAAGGATCAAATATCTGGCATAATGGCAGAAGAATATGGAGATACAAAGGTTGACTTCCGATTCGATCTCCCCACAATTGAGAGCTTCTTCCAAGCTGGCAATATTTATCTTGAGGATAACGGCATAAGTACGATAGCTTCTGATAAGGGTACTGGTATGCAGCGCGCTCTAGCGCTTAGTTTGATTCAGGTATATGCGCAAAGGGTAAGTGATGCGACGAAAAAAGATAATAAACCGTTATTGTTCTTCCTCGACGAACCTGAGACATTTCTCCATCCAAAAGCACAAACAAAATTAATTGGCGCGTTAAGAAAGCTCTCAAAACAATCACAAATTTTTATTACTACGCATTCACCTTATCTATTGCGGAATTTTAATGCGGATAATGATGTGTTAACGATTTTTAGTCGACGAGTTGGAGAACCAATTATAAAGAAGACCGCACAAATTAATATGTTCCCAGGGCTTAGTCCAACCTGGGGTGAAATTAACTATGTTGCTTTTGGAATTCCAAGCATTGAATTCCATATTGAATTGTTTGGTTATCTTCATCAAAGAGCATGGGGGGATGTAGGTAAGTCCATTTCAAGCGTCGATGAGTGGTTTGCTCGAGAGGGTGCGCAAGAAGTAGATAGCCGACATACGAATAAACATGGAAAGTACACTGATAAGACGTGGCCATCCTATATTCGAAACTATTTTGACCATCCAGGGCCAGATCCAAAATTGGTTGATGGTATGGAGCGTAGACGTCCAACGATGGAGGAAGTTGAGTGCTCGATTAAATGGATGCTTAAGCTGAAAGAAAAGAAGGGATGGTAATCAATCTGGATTCCGCTCATGGCGTTTAGTGTGGATTGCTTCTACGCTAAGCATTTCTTTAGATTCGCATACTGAATAAGTGATGCTTAGGTTAGATGAATGTAATTTCTTACCCTGCTACACTTATCCCATATAACACGTAGTCGTGTGAGAGATTGTTTTTACTACTTCGAGGGTGAATGAGCATAGTACAGGAAATACAGAGGAGCGTTACTAATTTTGGTGTGAGCATGTCTGAAAACGCCACCTCGTCCGAGAGAAGTACCTCCTTCCACCCCAACTCGCTACGCCCAGACCCCGAAATTGCCGAGCTCGCCGAAGTCTCCGTGAGCACGGTTTCCTACACCTTCTCCGGCAAGCATAAGGTTGCCGCAGGCTATAAGTAGAAAATCCTCGACGTAGCGGCTCAGCTTGGCAATTCTCTCTCGATGTTGGTCTATGAAAACCGCGCTCGCAAGCACGTCATCGCAGTCTCTGCGCCTGTCCACTCGTGCTCCAGTTTTAAACGGTTACTCCGCATTCTTCTTCGCAGCCTTAAGCGCATTGTCCATCACGGATAACGTCCAGTTACCTGTCTAGCTTGTATCTGAAGCTGGGCAGAAGTATCCACTGTGATTGAAACGAAAGGTGGTAAGTGAGTGGAGCATAAGGCTACTCGCTTAGCGCAGGGGTTTTTGAGTTGGGAAGCGCCCACTGGAAAGAAATCTAAAGAAGTCCGCGGCGTGTCTCAATTTGTGATTCGCGCCACGCTGTGGGTATACTCGAACTGTTATTTCAGCACACAGAAGTGGGAACGGTCCCACTTCAAAGAATCAAGCAAAATGACAATGTTGCTGTTTTGCTGATGCACGAAGCGGTAACGATTTCGCTCAATGAAGGCGCGAAGGGAGGAGAACTATTATGGTCTACACTATCCGTGACATTGCTCAGAGAGCAGGAGTATCGAAGTCCACAGTGTCTCGGTATCTCAAGGATAAAGATCATAAAGTCTCCGAAAAGTCGCGTCAAGCCATCGCGCGAGTAGTTGAAGAGCTTGACTATCGTCCTAATAGAGTCGCTGTCGGACTATCTCGTCAGCAGCTTCCTATGGTCGGCGTCGTGGTGTCAGACATTACAAACCCATTCTCCTCAGTCGTCATCAAAGGCGTATTTGATGCGTGCGCAGAACTGGGCTATAGCATGTCGTCTGCTATCTCTGAAGGCTCTGCAAGTAGAGAGCGCAGCAATATCAAAGATTTACTCTCGTTTAATATCGATCGACTTGTCATTCAAACATGCGGAAATAATGAAGAATTCCTTTCCACTCTCAATCCTGAGAAAACCGTTATCGTCGACCGTCCACTCAGGCAGAGGCGTTTCCACACAGTGACGTCAGATAATTATGAGAGCACCTTTAATGCCATTACTTATCTGGCAAGCAGAGGATGCACGCCTATTGCATTTTTGACGAGGTATTCGGAATATATAACGACTCGTGAAATTCGACTGCAAGCATACCTTGATGCGATTAAGGGAATCCAAGAGCCTCTCGTGGTGTCATTTGACACAGACCGTGCAGCAATCTCTCAGCTGACGAAACTCTTCGCAAGCGTGGATGCGCCGCATGGCATATTCACATCAAATGGCGAAGCATTGAAGGCTTTCTTACGCTTTGCGAAGAGAAGAGACTTAAAAGTTGGTACAGATTTAAGCGTTATTTCCTTCGAAGATTGGGACTGGATGGAGTTACTTAATCCGGCTATTACCGCTGTGAAGCAGGACTCCTACTCTATCGGGTATACAGCAGCGAAGGAGTTGCTTGAGCAAGATTTATCGAGGGAAGAAAACCAGGGCATCGAAATTATTAAATCGACACTCATCGAGCGCGATTCAGTGGTGGCGCGATGACTCAAAACTAGAAATTCGAGATAAAAGAAAGGAGCAACGATGCTACAGACAAGACTCGCTCGATATGACAAACGCGACTATGAAAAAATCGAAGAAGCGATTTCTATCCTGACTACGACGGACTGGACTGTCCTGGAAGTAGGCAGATACGAAATTAACGACGATTTTAATGCGCAAGTGTTGGAATATACAACACAAGATATTGAGCAGTCAGATTTTGAAATACATCACCATCGTTTAGACATCCACTATATGGTGGAGGGAGAGGAGATTATCGAAGTAAGTACTGATAAACCGCGGGAAACTCAGTATCTTGAGGAGCGCGACTTGGCGTGGGTAGAAAAGCCTAAGTCATTTTCGCGGGTCCACATGAGTAAAGAAGACATGCTCATCATCGGCATGAACGAGCCGCATAGGACGAATGGTGTAGTAGCAAGTCCTGTACCCGTGAAAAAAATTGTGCTGAAAATGAAGCACTAAAAATTTTGTCAAAAAATGGTACCGGTCCCAAAATGGTGAGAAAGATACCATTTACCGAAATTTATATTCACATTCATATATTCAAAGGAGAAAAAATGGAAAACGGTCTCGGCACAAATTATCGCACAGATCCAAAAGTGCGTGCACGTATCGACAAGGCATTGGCATATTTGACGACGCATGAAGAGGAGCTGCTGACGAAGGAAGTTGGCAAGTATCCGCTCGATGAGGGCATCGAAGTACGTGTGCAGAGCTATGACACTCGTGAATATGACACGATGAGCTACGAGACTCACCGTGACCACATCGACTTACACTATATGATTTCTGGTCAAGAGTATGTTCGTTGGTGGGATAAGGGCACAGTAGAACCAAATACCGAGTACGACGAAGTAGAAGATATCATCTTCTATCCTCATCCTCCACGTCACAATCGTGCGTTGCTTACTGATCACCATTACGTACTTGTGTATCCAGAGGATATGCATGCGGCTCATGGAAATGTAGACGGTAAGGTAAGCCACAATCGCAAGATTGTCGTCAAGATTTCTGTGCTCTAAAACTCAAGCTATATAACAACTCGATTACTGATTCATATTTTCATATTCATAGACGAAAACACTATCTTTCAAAGAGGAGAGACAATGATTCAGCTGATTATCGGTGTCCTGCTACTCATCGCTTTTGCGGGACTCGTATATTACGCCTTTAAGGGCGGAAACCTGATGATGGGTATGCTCGTTATGGCTATCATTTGGGCAACTCTATCTATCGTAGGTTTCATGATTATCAAGGATCCTGCATTCTTGGCGGCAAATAAAGCTCAAGTCGAGACATCGTTGCCAGACCATCTCAAGGCAGTATTCCAGAGTGGTCCAGAAGGATGGGGTCCAACCCTGGTCAACTTCATCTTTGGTGCATGGTTTGGTCGCGTTATGCTCAAGACGGGTATCGCTTCCAAGATCATCAAGCTTACTGTGGAGCTTGGCGGTGATAAGCCTGTGATTACCTCGATTTTGCTGTCCATCGTGACTGTACTGGTCTTCACTTCTATGTTCGGTGCAGGCGCTGTCGTAGCAATCGGTGTCATTGTCTTCCCAATTTTGCTCTCCTTGGGCATTCCAAAGAAGACAGCACTGGTCTCTTTCATGCTCTCCGTGGGTGCTGGCTTGTACATCAACCCAGTCATCTTCTCTCAGTACAAGATGTTCTTCCTTGATTCTCAAGGTCGCGAGACGGTATCTTACGATGGTACCTATCTCAAGTGGGGCTTTGCAGCAATGGCCATTCAGCTTGTCGTGGCTATCATCTTTACCATCATCTTCTCTCGTAAGAAGCGTCAGGTACATGCGTGGGCTTCTCCTATCCCACAGAACACCACCGCTGAGGCAAATCGTGTACCAGGTATCGCACTGATTACCCCGGTTGTCCCAGTCGTTTTGGCTATTGGTCTCAAAGTTCCAGTCATCCTCGGCTTCTTGATCGCAGGGTTCTTCGCTCTGGCGGTATGCGGATACATGCGTACGTGGAAGGGTACTGCTGAAGTCTTTAACAAGACTTTCTATGATGGCGTCATCGATACTGCACCTTTGATGGGCTTCATGTTGATTATTCCTATGTTCAATGCAGCATCTAACCTTGCGGTACCTTACTTCCAGGCACTTCTCGGTGGTGTAATTCCAAACTCTACATTGATTATCGCTATTGCGTTCGCTGTCTTGGCGCCTCTTGGTTTGTTCCGCGGTCCATTTACCCTCGCGGGTGCTGGTGCGGCAACTCTGGGTATCTTGAAGTCCTTGAGCTTTACCAACAACTTCCTCTTCGCGCTCATGTATGCTCCTACTGTCACTATGAACATCTCCAGCTGCATCACGCAGTCTTGGATTGTATGGGGTATCAACTACACGAAGGTGGAAACCAACGATTACCTGAAGAGCTCTGCTGTGACAGGTTGGATTATTACCGCCATCTTGAGCATGCTGACCTTCTTCATCTACGGATAGTGAGCATCGCCAGAGCAAGAACACAGATGAACACGTGCAGGCAAAGTTGCATGCAAAGTTCATAAAACATAAAAATACGTGGGGCGGTATCCCATAAGGGACTGTGAGGATATAAATATCACTTTGTGGGACCGCTCCCACAACAGTTCGTTCAGTATACGTTTATTTTGAGAAAGACTTTTACAATGGCTAAGCGATTAGTACGTATGGGCATCGATGTCGGTGGTACAAACACGAAGTGCGTCGCCATCGATAACAATACCCATGAAATTATTGGTAAAGCTTCTGTATTTACTTCTCACGACCACGAGTTAGGCGTGGCAGCTGGCGTAGTAGCATGCTTCCAAAAGTGCATGGAAGAAAACAACATTTCGCCAGATGAAGTAGTATTCGTGGCTCACTCCACAACGCAGGCGACGAATGCACTCCTAGAAGGCGATGTCGCACACGTTGGCATTGTAGGGACTGCGAAGGGATGGTTATCAAGCCTTTTGTCTAAGCGTCAGCTTCACTTGGACAATATTGACTTAGGGACCGGCCGCGAGATTGCTATCGACGATGAGTTCATCGACGGGAAGAAACTTACGGATGAACATATTCGTGAAGCGATTGAATCATTGACAAATAAGGGTGTACAAGTCGTCGTCTCCACGAGCGCTTTCGGCGTAGATGAAGATGGACCTGAAGCACAGATTGCAAAGGTTGCTGAAGACATGGGTATTTCTGCAACCCGAGCATCGGAGATTACTAAGCTCTATGGTCTGTCTCGCCGTACCCGAACTGCAGCGATTAACGCAAGTATCCTTCCAAAGATGCTGGATACTGCGAGCAAGACAGAGTCATCCGTTCGTGCCGCCGGTGTCAATGTGCCTCTGATGATCATGCGTGGCGATGGTGGCGTGATGGACATCGACGAAATGCGCAAGCGTCCAGTACTCACGATGCTTTCCGGTCCTGCTGCATCTGTAATGGGTTCGCTCATGTATCTGCGCGCTTCCAACGGTATGTACTTCGAAGTGGGCGGCACGACGACAAATATTGGTGTTATCAAGAACGGACGTCCTGCGATTGATTACTCCGTAGTGGGCGGTCACGAGACATATGTCAGCTCTTTGGATGTGCGAGTACTTGCTGTAGCAGGTGGATCTATGGTGCGTATCAACAAGCAAGGAGTCGTAGATGTCGGTCCTCGCTCCGCTCACATTGCAGGTCTTCCATATGCGGTCTTTACTGACCCAGATGAGATCGCGAACCCACAGCTTGAGCTTTGCCAGCCAAAGGAAGGCGATCCGTCTGACTATGTGCGCGTGCGCTTAGAGAACGGCGAAGCAGTGACCATCACGAACTCGTGTGCTGCGAATGTACTTGGCTACGTGCAAGAAGGCGACTACTCCCGTGGTAATGCTGAAGCAGCACGCAAGGCTATGGAACCGGTTGCAGCATACTGTGGCATTACGGTGGAAGAGCTGTGTGAGCAAATCCTTGCAAAGTCCTACGAAAAGATTGAAGAGTGCATCAATACTCTCGCTGAGAAGTACAAGCTCTCGCATGAGCAGATTTCCTTAGTCGGCTGCGGTGGCGGTGCGGCTTCGCTGCTTCGTTACTCAGCAAAGAAGATGGATGTCAAGTACATGATTCCGGAGAATGCTGAGGTTATCTCCTCTATCGGTGTGGCACTGTCTATGGTGCGTGACGTTGTAGAACGTGTGGTACCGACTCCATCGGCTGAAGACATTCGCGCTATTCGTCAAGAAGCGACACAAAAGGCTATCGAGTCAGGTGCTTCTGCAGACACTATCGAAGTTCACATCGATATCAACACTCAGGAATCCAAGATTACTGCAATCGCAACCGGTTCCACAGAGGTACAGTCGCAAGATTTGCTCGCAGCAGCAAGTGATGAAGAGCTCAAGCAGATTGCTTCTGAAGATTTGCGTCTCGACCCAAGTCAGGTTGATTTAGAAGCATCAACGGACATGATTAAGGTCTTCACAGCGATGAAGAACGACGTCAAAGCTGTACGCATCGTAGACAAGAAGGGCTTCATCAAGGTCCAAGTCAACAACGCTCAGGTAGAGACGACAACTGCTGAAAACTATAAGAATGTCGTTCAAGACCTCTACGACGGCTTGGCTGTGTACACGGCTGATGCGATTTTGCGTCCAAACTACTACGTGTGCGTTGGCGCGAGAGTCCTCGATTTCGACGGTAGCAGCATGGACTACGATCAGCTCCTCATGCTCATGGACATCGAGCTGATGGACGCCGACCCAGACCAGAAGATCATCATCGTAGCTGCAAAGAACACGATCTAGCAATTTTCAAGGCGAGTGATGGCAATGAGTAACCCATGGCAGAACCTTACTTCTGACCTCAAGGCGAGTTTTTCGGGTAAGCCTCGACTTTCCGATATCCCACAACGTGAAGGTACACAAGACATACCGGTTGATGTGCTTATGCGTCGAGTATTTGCGACGGGTGAACGTGCATTTCAGATACACATGATGCATAACGACCCGGTATTTGAGCGATACTCACACAAGGATATCGACGAGATAATTCGTATAGGTGTAGAAGTTGGGCGTCAGTACGCGCGCGAGATATCGCAGCTCAATCTGACATGGCGCCAAGCGATGAGGTACTTTGACATCGATTACCGTGAACAAACCAAGCCAGACACGGCAGAGCGCGTATTTTTTGCACAGTATGTCGAGCCAAACAAGCTGACGGTTTTCACCGATGTACTTGACCGATATGCAAAATCTGCATTCGTGAAAGACAAGACTCACGACATCAGCGTACATAAAGCTCACGCTGTGCTTGTGGGGCATGAGCTCTTCCATTTCCTTGAATACCGTGACCGCGGCAGCATCGTTACTCGTAATTTCACTGTGGTGACGCATAAATTAGGTCCACTCAAGCTGAAGGCGACTCCAGCATCCTTGAGCGAGATAGCTGCGATGGCTTTCACCAAGGAGTGGCTTGGTTTGGACTATTCGCCAAACGTGTATGACGTACTTTTCATGCATGTATATGAGCCAAAGGCTGCCGCACTTGTCCTCGAAGATATCGAACGCAGCGCAAATCTTAAACATCAAGCAAAACACAAGAAAGAAAAGTGATAACAATGACTGAAAAAATTCTCGTAACCGGCATCGTACCTCGTGAAGGTCTCGATGAACTCTTTGACCGTTTCGATGTAACGTACTCTGACGGTGAGCCGTTTAGCCGTGAATGGGTGCTTGAGCATGCGCCTGAGTATGATGGCATGATTTTAATGGCTCAAAAAGGTGACCGTGAATTCATTGACGCTTTTACAAATTTGAAGATTATCTCTTTGAATGCCGTTGGCTTCGATCATGTAGACACTGCTTACGCGAAGGAAAAGGGCATCGCCGTGTGCAACAGCCCTCAGGCAGTGCGTGTGCCGACAGCAGAGTTGACTTTTAGCTTGATTCTGGCAGCAGCAAAGCGTTTGTACTTCTACGACAGTGTGGTCCGCCGTGGAGACTGGATGGACGTATCCGAGCGTCGTCTTCAGGGACGCACCCTCGAAGGTTTGACTCTTGGTGTCTTCGGTATGGGACGTATCGGTCGCACAGTCGCCGACTTTGGTAAAGCCTTCGGCATGAAGATTATCTATAACGATGCATACCGCTTAGATGAGAGCGTAGAAAAGGATAAGGGCTACGAATTTGTGAGCTTTGACGAGCTTGTCAAGCGCAGCGATATCGTTACCATTCATGCTCCAGCTCTTGACTCTACACGCGGTTTGTTTAATGCTGAAACGTTTGCCAAGATGAAGCATGATGCCATCATCGTCAATGCTGCGCGCGGTGTCATCATTGAAGAGCAGGCATTGGTGGATGCTCTCGAAAATGGGCAAATCGCTGGTGCAGGTCTTGACGTCTTCGAATTCGAGCCAACTGTCTCCAGTAAGCTGCGTGCTATGTCCAATGTCATCATGTCTCCTCACGCAGGTACAGGCACAATTGAAGGACGTGCGGCGCTGGCAGCAGAGGCTGCTCACAATATTGTTAGCTTCTTTGATGGCGAACCAATCAACGTCGTCAATAAGTAACTCATAGAACCATACTTGAGCATGCTCGTCCCTGTGATATCGCCATTCTGTGCCAACGCAAGCACCTCCTCTTGCGCTCGCGATGGGCATGCTCAGTTTCATATCGCTCTACATACATCCTCACATATGTTGGAGAAAGACCAATGAAGTTTACACAATGCTTTTCTGATCAGCTTGATCACGGATATGCTGTAATGCGCCTGCAAACTCAGGGACGAGATTTTGCCGTTATCGCATCAGAAGAAAATCAGCCGTGCTACGCCTACGACTTAGACAATAATTACGAACGTATCACCGTATGGCCAGACGTTGGCGGAACGATGACCATGGTGCAGTTGCCGGGCACACTTGACTTTTTAGCAACGCAACGCTTCTACCCAGGATTTAATTCTGCGACGTGCCGTATCGTTCACGCACATTTCAATGGTCGTGATTGGGATATTACGGAAGTAGCATCAACGCCATATATACATCGTTTTGACGTCATTGAACACGATGGTGGCTTCTGGTATATCGGATGCTCCATCGCGAACTCTAAACAATTTACTGATGACTGGTCTGACCCTGGCAAAGTGTTTGTCGGCAATTATGACGCTGAACGTGACGAACTGACGGATGTACGCGAGCTCGATGTACGTATCACGAAGAACCATGGATATCGTCGTGAAACCGCTACCACTTCTCTCATTACCGGCGAGCAGGGTATTTTCCGATTGCACTACCCAGAGCCTGGCGCTGATGCAGTTCCAAGTAACTGGAAACTTGAGCATGTAGCTGATGAAGAGACAAGCGATGTTGCTGTCATTGATATCAATAAGGACGGTCTTCCGGAATACCTTGCTATTCAGGGGTTCCATGGGGATCACTTGCGCTTGTATGACTCGAATTTCTCCACAATGGATGCGGCTGAGAGCGGGTCACCATTCGGTCACGCGATTGAGGCATATGAGCTGTTTGGTCAGCCATTCTTCCTCTTTGGGTTCCGTGCAGGTCAGCAAGATTTACTCAAGATTACTGAGCGTGATGGCGCTATGCAGTTTGAAACGATTGCGCGGAGAACTGGTCCAAGCAACGTCGTGGTGTATGAGAAGAACGGTGTCAACTACCTTCTTAGCGCAAACCGCGAAATCAATGAAGTCGCTCTCTACACGGTAGAGGAGTGAGGACGATGAATAGTCCAACTGCCGCTAGCACCCCGCTCTTTATCGTTCTCGATAATGGTGGAACGAACACAAAAGCGCTTGTTTTCGACGTTCAAGGTCACCAGCGTGCTGTTTCCTCTTTCCCCACTCTGTGGGAACAAAGCGGTGATGGCAAGCGCGAAATTAACCTTGAAGGACTCGTAGCTGCGCTTTTTTCCGCGATTAAAGACGTTCTTGCTTCTCCTGACATTGATGCGCGCGACATCGCTGCGATAACGTGTGTGGGACATGGCAAAGGCTTATACATGCTCGATGGCGACGGAAAAATTTTCCGCAATGCTATCCTCTCCACAGATAATCGCGCTACCGCGCTCGCGACGCAGTTTGCACAGCGCGAGGAAGAAATCTACGCCTTAAGTGCACAGCATGTGATGCCAAGCCAAGCTCCTCTCCTGCTACGTTGGCTCAAAGATAATGAGCCAGAGGATTACGCTCACATTGGTGCGATTCTGAGCGCCAAAGATTTTGTGCGTTATGCGCTGACGGGCAATATTCGTCAAGAAATAGGAGATGCATCGAGCAATAATCTCGTCAATCTTCACACGAGGCAGTGGGACAGTAAGCTCCTTGACTTTTTCGGCATCTTCGAAATGCGTGACGCTCTGCCAGCACTTATTGAAGCTTATGATGCTTCGTCTGTGGTGAGTGTAAAGACCGCTGAAAAGACGGGCCTTATAGCGGGAACGCCTGTCGTTGCGGGGCTTTTCGATATCGATGCAGGTGCTATCGGTTCGGGAACGGTCGATGGAAAATCGTTGTCCGTTATCGCAGGTACATGGAATATCAACACATATGTAGCTGATGCTCCTGTGGATCGCTCGCGTGGAATCATGAATTCGCTCTTCTTGAATGGTAAGACTCTCGTAGAAGCATCGAGTCCAACGTCTGCAGGAAATGTGGATAAGATGCTGCGCATCATCATGCCGGAAGAGTTGGAAAATGATGCTCCTGAGGTGTACCGCACATTAGAAAATTACATGGCTTCTACAAATGCTGATACCACGCGAGTGATCTACACGCCATTCCTCTACGGCAGCAATGCGGATCCATATGCGCGCGGTGCATTCGTGGGACTGACCGAGTCAACGTCTCGACTTGAGATGATGCGTGCCGTTTACGAAGGCATTGCATTTGCTCATAAGCAGCATATCAATGACTTGCTTGAAGCTCTGAGAAACGTACAGGGCGTACAGGACGCCGCTCCGCAAACGCTGCGTATCTGCGGAGGAGCATCGCACTCGCCAGCATGGATGCAGATGTTTGCAGATATCACTGGAATGCGTGTAGAGATTCTCGAAAGCGAAGAGATTTCAGGCTTAGGCGGCGCTATTTTAGCTGCTTATGCTACAGGGTTCTATGACAGTCTCGATGCTGCTATCGCTGCGATGACTCAGGTCGGCGCTGTATATGAGCCGCGGGAAGAGCAGCAGGCGGTATACGAGCGTAAATATGGCGCGTATCAAGCATTCCTCAGCGCTATGGATGGCGCGTGGGAGCGGTTGCAGTAAGGCAAACGGGCATCTAAGCAGTTCCTCTGCGAAAAATAATTCACACAAACATATAAGGAGACATGATGATTTCATTAGGTATCTATGAGAAAGCACTTCCACCAGTGGAAAACTGGCATGACACTCTCCAGCTTGTACACGATTTAGGCTTTAACTTCTTGGAATTTTCCGTTGATGAAAGTGATGAACGGCTAGCGCGCCTAGACTGGACTCGTGCACAGCGCAAGGAGCTTCGCGACGCAGCATGGGATACTGGCACGCGTATCCATACGCTTATGCTCAGCGGACATCGCCGCTTCCCATTAGGTTCAGCGGATCCGGCCGTGCGTGAAAAGAGCATAGAGATGCTGTATAAGGCTGTCGACTTAGCGTACGATTTAGGCATTCGTAATATCCAGATGGCTGGCTATGACGTCTACTATGAGTCAAAAACTTTGCAGTCTCGCGAGTATTTCGTCGAAAACTTAAAGAAGTGTGTAGAGTATGCCGCTTCACGACAGGTCATGCTGGATATTGAAACGATGGATGACCCGTTCTTGAACTCTATCCAAAAAGTCAACTATCTTAAAACACAGATTCATAGCCCATGGTTGCAGGCATATCCAGACCTGGGAAACCTCACAGCATGGCCTGAAAACAATGTAGCTGAGGAGCTTGAGCTGGGTATAGATAATATCGTGTCTATTCACTTGAAGGATACGAGACCAGTCTCTCCTACAAGTAAAGGTCAGTTCCGTGACTTGCTCTTTGGCGAAGGGACGGTTGACTTCGAGGGGTGCCTCAAGACTCTGAAGCGTTTGGAGTATACAGGCGCTATGACCATCGAGATGTGGACAGCACAGCTGGAAAACCCGCTTGATGAGGTACGTAAGGCGAAGAAATTCTTTGACGATTTATTTGACAAGGTTGGACTTGAACAGGAACCAGTTACTCCGGTTGCTGCATAATTTTCTGCACGGTAAGGTGTGCAAAAGTACCAAATAAGCAATAATGACAGAGCGCTGAAAAGCGCAGATAAGAAAGGTTTGGTGTGTTATGGTGTCGTTGTCTGATTTTTCGCAGGAGACGCTCGCTGAGGTGAAGCAGG